>CAZLJE010000045.1:0-33592 GCA_964559835.1 uncultured Terriglobales bacterium | reverse complement strand
TTGGAAGACTTACGACATGGGGTCGGAACAGCAGGTGCACGCGTTGCGCGGCGTCAACGTCACGATCCCGCGCGGCCAGTACATCGCCATCATGGGCCCCTCCGGCTCCGGCAAATCCACCCTGATGAACCTCATCGGCTGCCTCGATACGCCCAGCAAAGGCCGCTACTGGCTCAACAGCCAGCAGGTCAGCGAACTCGATGATGACGAACTGGCCCGCATCCGCAACAAGGAGATCGGCTTCGTCTTCCAGACGTTCAACCTGCTCGCCCGCGCCACCGCCCTGCACAACGTAGAGCTTCCGCTGATCTATGCCGGTATTCCCGCCGAAGAACGCATTGAGAAGGCGAAGCGGTCGCTGGAAGCTGTCGGCATGGGCCATCGCATGATGCACAAGCCCAACGAGCTTTCGGGTGGCCAGCGCCAGCGCGTCGCCATCGCCCGCGCGCTGGTGAACAATCCTTCCATCATCCTCGCCGACGAACCAACCGGAAACCTGGACTCGCAGACCGGTAACGAGATCATGGCCCTCTTTGACCGCTTGCATTCCGAGGGCAACACCATCGTCCTGGTCACCCACGAGCACGATATCGCCGAATACGCCCATCGCGTCATTCATCTGAAAGACGGGGTGGTCTCCGGCGACGTCCGCAACCCCAGAGGCAGCGTCAAAGCCTAAAAAACAATCCCCGGTTGCCCCACCCTTCCGCCCCCTTTGGCAGAGGGGTTTTCGGTATCGGAATGTTCGTGGCAACATACCTGGAAGTCTGGGGTTGAAACTTGGTCATGCGTTTCCATATCGCGTTCGCGGCACTACTCCTCTGCTCATTCGCTTTCGTCGCTCGATTGCACTCTTCCGGCATACCCAAGACTGACCAGGTACAGATTGCGGTTCGCGAATTCTGCCGCCAGGATTTTCTCGGCGCCCGCCTCTCGCCCGACGGATGGACGCGCATCAAGCCGCTCACCACCTGGAAGGACAACCCGGCCTGGAAGAGCTTCCGCGTCATCGCGCGCTACGAACAAACCTCGGTCACGGCGGGATTTCACACCGCCCGCGTTGGCGTGAAGTACATGTCCCTGGGGCGATTCGAGTTGGGCGTCGGTTACGCTCCGGCCGACGAGACCGAGGAAGCCGAGTTCAGGCTGAAGGAAACGGATGGGCAGTGGCGCATTGACGAGACGGATCCCGATGTCCTTGAGCCGCAGATCTCAAAACAAACGGCCATTCAATGGCTCCACGCGAAGCAGAAGACCGCTACCGATCCCGGCGAGAAGATCAGCATCGAAACCGCATTGAAAGCGCTCGGACCCGCGCAAAAATGAAACGGCCTCGCATGAGCGAGGCCTGTTTCGAGGGCCGCTTCGGCACCGTGCGAAGGCACCTCTATCGTATCGCCGCCGTACGCATTGTCAAGAGCGGTTATGCCGGAGTGTATCCGTGCGTTCCACTCCGGCAGCTTGCCGTTTCGCTGATCAGATAGATCAAGGCGAGTGGACCTGGCGGGAGTCGAACCCGCACCCGCAGCCTTCGCACGGCGCCGTGCTGCCATTACACCACAGGCCCACCGCGTGCGATTGTCGCGGACAAGAGCGACACTTGCGTGTGCTGCCCATCACATGGAGCAGTGACCGATTCCTAAATTGGTACTAGACCTTTCTCGCCACCACCACCCCATCCCGCAACGGCAAGATCACCGGCTCCATTTCGTCCGACGCGTACAACATCCGGTTGAACTCACGGATCGCCGTCGTCCGCGCATCCCCGTTTCCGGGGTCGGCCACCGTCCCCTTGTAGAGCACGTTGTCCGCGACGAACAGCCCGCCCTTCCGCACGCGCGGCAGCGCCAGCTTCAGCGCGCGCGGATATTCCTCCTTGTCGATGTCGCAGAACACGATGTCGAACTCCTGCGTCTGTTCCGACAATATCTCCAGCGCGTCCCCGGTATGGATCTGGATCCGGTCACCGACACCCGCGCGTTCGAAGTAGCCGCGCGCCTCGATTGCGTTATTCGTGTCGCCATCCGTATACATCACCTTTCCATACGAACCGACAGCGCGCGCCCACCAGAGGGTCGAATATCCGATCGCCGATCCCATCTCGAACACCTGCCGTGCTCCACTTATTGCGGCGATCTGGTGGAGCAGCCTCCCGACAAGCGGCCCGACGATCGGGATATTCCGCTTCGCCGCCTGCGCTTCCATCTCCGCCAGCACCTCATCGCGCGCCGGCAGCAGCGAGTACATGTAGTTGTCGACCGCTTCGTTCGTGATCCCACCCATCTTCCACGACGGCCGCGTCTCAGACATAGAACTCCCGTTCCCTAACGCCTCATGCCCATCGCCCAGCTTACTGGTGCGCCGGCGCCAACTCGCCTACCGTTTCCCCGGGCTTCAGTTCCATGACCTCCGCTCCGCTATCTCCGACGAGTCTCTGCAACTCGCGAGGCGTGCCCGTCAGCATGGGAAACGTCCCGAAGTGCATCGGGATGACGAATTTCGGGCGCAGCAGGCTGCACGCATACGCCGCCTCCTTCGGACCCATCGTGAAGTGGTCGCCGATCGGCAGCATCGCGATGTCCGGCGAATACAGGTCGCGGATGATCGCCATGTCGCTGAACGCCGCCGTATCGCCGGCGTGATACAACCTCAACCCGCTCTCCAGCTCGATGACGTACCCGCACGCCTCGCCGCCGTACACGATCGTCCCGTCGTCCTCCTGGATACCGCACGAGTGTACCGCGTGGGTCATGGTCACGCGCACTCCCGCCACTGTCTGCGAGCCGCCCTTGTTCATCGGCGAGATCGTCTTCGCGCCCTTTTTCCCCACCCACGTCGCCAGTTCGAAGATGCCGACCACCGTCGGGTTGTGCTCCTTCGCGATGCTCACGGCATCGCCGATGTGGTCGAAATGCCCGTGCGTGCACAGCATCGCATCAATCTTCTTGACCTTCTTTTCCTGCTCCGGGCACATCGGGTTTTGCATCACCCACGGATCGATGTAGATCGTCTTGCTGCCCGTCTCCAGCCGGAACGATGCGTGTCCCAGCCACGTCAACTTCGCGCCTTTCAGGTCCATATAAACCTCGCGGTTTTGCATTCTACCGGGAAACCAGCTCTCAGTTCTGAGTTCCGGGGCGCCGGACAGCGAAACCTGATTCCCGGAAATCGGTGAACTGAACAGCTTGGACCGCGCGCTGCGTTCGGCTACCATGGATCATGGACTCCACCGCCGCCGTCGCGTCCGGACTTCGTGTCCTCTTTTCCCGCGAGCAGATCCAGCAGCGTGTCCGCGAGATCGCCGAGCAGATCACCGTCGATTTCGCCGGCCAGTCGATCCTCTTCGTCGGCGTCCTCAAGGGCGCTTCGATCTTCCTGAGCGACCTGGCGCGGAACGTGAACCTCGACGCCACCTTCGACTTCATCAGCGTCGCCAGCTACGGCAACGGCACGCGCTCCAGCGGCGAGGTGCGGCTGAACAAAGACGTGGACTCCTCCATGGCCGCCAAGAACATCATCATCGTCGAGGACATCCTCGACACCGGCCTCACGATGGGCTTCCTCCGCAAGCTCTTCCTTGCCCACAACCCGCGCGCCCTCAAAGTGGCCGCGCTGCTCGACAAGGCCTGCCGCCGCATCGAACCTGTCGCCGCCGATTACGTCGGCTTCACCATTCCCGACGAATTCGTCGTCGGCTACGGCATGGATTACGCGGAACGCTACCGCAACTTGCCCGACATCTGTGTGCTCCCGCCGGAATTGCAGTAAGTCCGAAAACCATTTCCGATTGCCGATCGCTGATTTCCGATTGCCGATTTCCGATCGCATGCCTTCGTGAATCCTTCGTGATTCCTTCGTGACCATCGTGTGAACGCTTTTCAATCGGCAATCATCAATCATCAATCGGCAATGCTTATGCTTCGTGGTACGTTAAACGGTTATGGCGACCTCGTCACCTTCTTCCCTCACATGGCAAACTGCTGCGCGCATGATCGACCACACGCTGCTCAAGCCCGAAGGCACGCACGAACAGATCGAGAAGCTTTGTCGTGAAGCCGCGCAATACGAGTTCGCCTCCGTCTGCGTGAACCCGACCTGGGTATCGGTCGCAGCTCAAATGCTGAGCGGGACGCCCGTCAAAGTTTGTACCGTGATCGGGTTTCCCCTCGGCGCGACGCTCACTAGCGTCAAGCGTTGCGAAGCCGTTGAATGCCTCCGCCTCGGCGCCCAGGAACTCGACATGGTCATGAACGTTGGCGCCATGAAATCCGGCGATCGCGCCCGCGTTGAAACCGACATCCGCGGCGTCTGCGAAGTCGTCCACGACGGCGGCGGCAGCCTTAAAGTGATACTTGAGAATGTGCTCCTAACGCGCGAAGAGAAAGTGGCTGCCTGCGAGATCTGCGTCGCTGCCCACGCCGATTTCGTCAAGACCTCCACCGGCTTTGCCTCTGCTGGCGCCACGGCCGAAGACGTCGCCCTGATGCGCGCCACGGTCGGAAATCGCGCCGGCGTGAAGGCCGCCGGAGGCATCCGCACCGCCGCCGACCTGAAGGCCATGGTTGCCGCCGGCGCCAACCGCATCGGCGCCAGCGCCTCGCTTGCAATCCTGAAGGAACTCGGCGCCGAATGACGGTTGCACGTTCCAGGTTGTAAGTTCCACGTTGGGTAGCACTTGGCCGCCCCAAAATCCGTCATCGCATCAACTTACAACGTACAACTTACAACCGCTGTTAAACTGGTTCGTGAGTTCCACCATGACCCCGACTGAAGCTCCAGCTCCCGCGCAGGTGCAGGTTGAGTCCCTGCTCCTTGAGGTCGCCGACGTGGTCAACACCACGCTCGACCTCGACACCATCCTGCGCCGCGTTGCCGAGTTGGTCCGCCGCGTCATCGATTTCGAGATCTTTGCCATCCTTCTGCTGAACGAAAAGACGCAGGAGATGCGCATCCGCTTCTCCATCGGACATCCGCCCGAGATTGCCGACAAAGTCCGCGTCCCCGTCGGCGAAGGCGTCACCGGCCAAGCCGCCAAGCGCCGCGAGGCCGTTCTCGTCAACGACGTCCAGGACAGCCCCTTTTACATCGAAGCCGTGCCGCACGTCCGCTCCGAACTCGCGGTGCCGCTCATCATCAAGAATCGCGTCATCGGCGTCATCGACATCGAAGCGCCTCAGCCCGGTTACTTCAATGAAGGCCATCAGCGGCTGCTGTCGATCGTCGCCTCCCGCATCGCCATCGGCATTGAGAACGCCAGGCTGTATACGCGTGTCGCGCGGCAGGCCCGCACGCTCGCCGTTCTCAACGAGGTCAGCCGCGACATTACCTCCATCCTCGATGTCGACAAGCTGCTGGAGCGCGTCGGCGAACTCCTCCGCCGCCTCATCGATTACCAGATGTTCAGCGTGCTTCTGCTCGATAAAGACGGCCAGAAGCTGGTCCACCGCTTCTCGATCCGCTTCAACGAGGCGATCCAGCTCAAACACGACATCCCCATTGGCAAGGGTCTGGTCGGCTACGCCGCCGCGAATAAAACGCCGGTGCTGGTACCCGACGTCACCAAGGACCCCCGTTACATCGCCCTCAATCCCGAGACCCGCTCGGAACTTGTCATTCCGCTGATCTACAAGGACGCGCTCGTAGGCGTGCTCGACATCGAACACACTCGCCGCGGCTACTTCACCGACGAACACGTTCGCAACCTCTCGATCCTTGCAGCCCAGGTCGCCATCGCCATCGAGAACGCGCAACTCTACGAACGCGTTCACCAGCAGGAACAGCGTCTCGAGGCCGATCTGGAGTTGGCGCGCGAAGTCCAGGTACGTCTCCTGCCGCAGTCCCTCCCTGTGCTGGCGACGGCTGAGTTGGCGGCCAAGTTTGTACCGGCCCGCCAGATCGGCGGCGACCTCTACGACTTTTTCCGCTACGCCCGCAAGACCGATCCTGTCGGCTCGCTCGGGATCGCCGTCGGCGACGTCAGCGGCAAAGGTGCGCCCGCGGCGCTCTACGCCGCACTTTCCAGCGGCTACCTTCGCTCTCACGCCATCGGATTGCCCGGTCCCGCCGAGATGCTGGCCAAGACCAACGCGTCTCTTGCCGACCGACACATCGAAGGCCAGTTCCTCTGCGTCATTTACGCCGTCTGGGACGAGAAGACTCACGTGCTGCGCATCTCCAATTCCGGCCTCCCGCGTCCGATCTACTGCCACAACGGCAAGATCGAGCGCATCGAGGCCACCGGCCTTCCACTCGGCCTGTTCCCGACCGCCGAGTACGACGAGGTCACCTACCGCGCTCATCCCGGCGACTTCTTCGTCTTCTTCAGCGACGGCATCATCGACGCCACCGACCGCAACGACGCCATGTTTGGTCGCCCTCGTATCGAAAAGGTCGTTGCCGCCAATTGCGATAAGACCGCCGCAGGCCTCGTTGACGCGCTCTTCAATGCCGTCGCCGATTTCAGCGCCGGCGAAGATCCCTATGACGATCAGACCGTGGTCGCGCTGAAAGTCCTCCCGGTCGCGCCGAAATGAAGACCACAAAGAAACGGCTGCCTCGGGTGCCCCACCCTGACCGCCTTTGGAAGGGTGGGGCTCGCCCTCCTGCGTTTGACTACCGCGATGGCGAGCTGCACTGTGAAGACGTGTCATTGTCGGATCTGGCCGCGAAATTCGGCACGCCTCTTTACGTCTATTCGCAGAACACCGTCCGTGACCGGGTTCGCAGCTTCGACCAGGCATTCCGCGGCGTTCCCCACACGATCTGCTACTCCGTCAAAGCCAATTCCAACCTCGCCCTCCTGAAGATGCTTGCCGGCATGGGATGCGGCTTCGACGTAGTCTCCGGCGGCGAACTCCTCCGCGTCCTTCGTAGCACCGGCGTCTCGCCGGTCACTCGTAACGCGGGCGTCTCGCCTGCCACGCGGATCATCGGCGTCTCGCCGGTCACTCGTAACGCGGGCGTCTCGCCTGCCACGCGGAACATCGGCGTCCCGCCGGTCACGCATCACTCGAATTCGCCCCGCGTCCCGCACCCCGCGTCCCGCGCCCCGCTTCCCGTCGTCTTCTCCGGCGTAGGCAAGACCGCGGAAGAGCTCGATCTCGCACTCAAATCCGACATCCTCATGTTCAACGTCGAGAGCGCGCAGGAGTTGGCGCTCCTCGGCGAGCGTGCTGCCAGGATGAAGCGCGAAGCGCGCATTGCCTTGCGCGTGAATCCCGACGTCGCTGCCGAAACGCATCCCTATATATCCACTGGCCTGCACAAGCACAAGTTCGGCGTGCCAATGCTGGACGCGCGCGCCATTTATGCCGCGGCTTCAACGCATCCGTGGCTCGATGTCGCCGGCGTCAGCGTCCACATCGGTTCGCAGATCACTGACGTTAAGCCTTTTGGTGAAGCCCTGCAGCGTGTCGGCGATCTCGTCCGCGAGTTGCGCGCCGACGGCCACAATATCCGTTACGTCGACGCCGGTGGCGGCCTCGGCATCGACTACGAACGCGGTGACCTCTCGGAATTTCCGCGCCGCGCCATGACTTACGCGAAATCAGTCATCCGTGCGCTCAGCGGCCTCGACCTCCACCTGCTGCTCGAACCCGGCCGCTCCATCGTCGGCCCGGCGGGTGCTCTCGTTACCCGCGTGCTCTACCAGAAGAGCAACAACGGCAAACGCTTCGTGATCGTCGACGCCGCCATGAACGACCTGATTCGCCCTGCGCTGTATGGGGCCTATCACGAGATCGTTCCCGTGTCGGAATCCGGAATCCGGAATCCTGAGTCCGGATCCCGGACCCCGGATCCCGTTGACATCGTCGGCCCGATCTGCGAGACCGGCGACTTCTTCGCCCGCGATCGCCAGCTTCCGCCCTTCGACGACGATGACCTGCTCGCCATCCTCGATACCGGCGCCTACGGCATGTCGATCTCTTCGAACTACAACACCCGCGGCCGCGCCGCCGAAGTCCTCGTTGACGGCAAGAAAGCCCGCCCCATCCGCCGCCGAGAAACCTTCGATGACCTCATCCGCAACGAAGCTAGCTGCCTGTAGCACAGGCGCACGAGTTCATAGCCTGGGGACGTGAGTCCCGGGGGCAGCTTCGTGCTAATCTTCCGAGCCCCGGAGGGGCGCCACCAGTTCATAGCCCGGGGACGTGAGTCCCGGGTCTCGGCGGGTGGCCCACCCTTGCACGCCTTGAGACTCGTCTATTTAAGAAAATCAGGCTTACCGGATGGCGGGTTCTATAGAAGGGGATGTCACGCGGAAACACGTTCCCGTGAGGGCGGCGCCGCGTCCCTGGGCAGGGTGAAGTGAAAGGTTGCGCCGCGTCCCCTATTGACAGATGCCCACAGGCGGCCGCCGTGAGACTCGATAATTCTCCGGCTGATGCACAGACCCATGCCGGTCCCCTGCGCTTTCGTGGTGAAGAACGCGTCGAAAATACGCTCGGCATCCTCGTTGGAGAGACCGATGCCCAAATCGCTCACTGAGAGCAGTATCTGATCATCCTCGGTTTTCTTCGATGTGATGGTCAGTTCACCGCTCGTATCTTTCATCGCCTCGATGCCGTTGACCATGAGGTTCATCAGGACCTGCTGGATCTGCACACGATCTGCAGTGATCGCCGGAAGGGCTCCGTCAAGCTGGGCACGGATCGAAATAGAGTGCCGGTCCGCCGCATCGTGTAGCAGACCTATCATCTCTCGAACGAGTTTATTCACGTCAACTACTTCCCCTTGGGGCGTACCTCGTCCGTAGAGTGAGCGATTTCTGTCGACGATCTCGGAGGCGCGATTTACGTCTTTAAGGATTCTCGTTACGGTCTCGCATGCCTCTCCAATCTCAGGGGATTCGCGCTGCAGCCACCGCAGGCAAGTTTGGGCGTTAATGCCTGCGGCAGCGATCGGCTGCTTGATCTCGTGAGCGAGCGACGCCGCCAATTCTCCCATCACGCTCACGCGATTCATATGCGCCAGATCTGCCTCCAATTTGCGCAATCGTTCGCGCTCTTTCTCTGCGCCTTTGCGCTCCGTCACGTCTATGGATGTGCCCAGGAATTCAACGACCTCTCCCGCCGCATTCACGACCGGATGGCCGATGGCGTGGATGTGTTTGACGGTTCCATCGGGCAGCACGATCCTGTGGTCGTACACGTATTCTGTTTTTTCATGCACTGCCCTCAACATCAGTTCGTGCATGCCGTCGCGGTCCTCTGGGTGCACTCGCTCCCACAACATTTCGTTTGTGGGCGGGCCGCTCCGCTGGGCATCGAATGCAAAAATTCGGAACATTTCCTCGGACCAGTACAACGGCTCGCCGGTGATCGGACTCCAGGCCCAACTGCCGGTGTGAGTCAGCCTCTGTGCTTCGGCCAGATAAGCTTCGCTGCGCCGTAACGCTTCCTCGGCGCGCTTGCGATCAATGACCTGTGCCACAGAGTCAGCCACGAACGACAGAGCCTCCAGCGTGCCGTCGGTGAGCGGTTTCTGCGAGAACATCCCCATCACGCCCACGACCCGGTCCTCAACCAGGAGTGGATAGCCGGCAAACGAGATCATTTTTTCCCGTCGTGCCCATTCCTTGTCGTTGACCCGCGGATCGTTTTGAACGTTATTGGTCAGGTGTGGTTTTCGTTCTTGAGCAATAAGGCCGATCTTGAGCTGTCCGAACGGGATTCGACTGTGGGAACCATCCAGGCGAGTGTACATTCCGGCGCTGGCTTGCAATTCTAGCTCTCGGCCGTCGCTGCTGAGCGTCCAGAAACGAGCAAACGCTCCATCGAGATGGCGAACCATTGCCTCAGCACACTTGTGCAGGGTTCCTCTCAAATCCTCTTCGTGCGCCAGGACCGTCCCGACTTCCCCTCGGAACGCAGTGAGCCGCATTCGTTCGGACATAGCCGCATGTAGCGCCTGTTCGGCACGTCTTCGCTCCTCGACATCGATACCGGTTCCATACCATTTGACGAGGTTTCCCACTTCATCTAGCAGCGGCACATTTCGCACAAACAACCACCGATATTCCCCATCCGCCCGCCGCACCCGCACTTCGCTCTCCATTGCTTGCCCATTCTTCAGCGCTGCCTGCCAATTGGCGACGAACCTGCCCCGGTCATCGGGATGGACTGCGGTTTCCCAATTCCATCCCAATGCGTTCGTTGGAGGTAAGCCTGTGAACTCCTGCCAACGTTGATTGATGAAATCGACGGCGCCATCGGGCGAGGTGCTCCAGACATTTGCCGGAACGGAGTCGATGACACCGCGTAGCTCTTTTTCACTCCTTCCGGCAGCCTTCTCGGCGCGCTTTTGTTCGCTCAAATCGAGCACGAAAGCCACACCCTCATTCCCGCCTTCTTCGAACAGCGTGGCCCCGCTCAACACGGGCACCCGGCTCCCATCTTTGCGAAACAGCTCCTTCTCGATCGGTTGCAAGACCCCGTTCGCTCGTAACTCGGCCCACATCCTCGCATCGGTGTCGCGCCATTCCGGCGGCGTCAGGTCCGGCCAGAGAATGCGCCCCGATACAAGATCTTCGCGGCCGTATCCCACCATCCGCAGAAAAGCCTCATTTGC
The DNA here is from genome assembly GCA_964559835.1 of uncultured Terriglobales bacterium. GTDB lineage: Bacteria > Acidobacteriota > Terriglobia > Terriglobales > Acidobacteriaceae > DAISJI01. Next base: position 23,023 of record CAZLJE010000045.1, on the reverse strand, counting down.
ATCGACGATCTCGCCTTCGAGCTTCGCAATCATGATTCCGATAATGTTGGCATCGAATAAGCGCCGGATCTTGGCTTCGCGCTCGGTGAGTTCTCTAGTCCTTTCGGCAACCCGACGATCGAGTTCCTGCGCCAGCCGCCTCTGTTCGTTTAAGCGCCGAGCCTCCTCCAGCCCGATCACCGCCTGGTTTGCTGCGACATCAAGGAGGAGCCTCTCGGTCTCTGTTGGAAAATCCGCCCGCGTGGAACCCGCTACCAGGACCCCCATTTCATCCCGTAGCCCTAGACACCGTTGAGCGATCGACGCCTTCCCTTGTCCCACAGGATTCGGGATCAGGAAAGAAGATGCGGGTGGCTGGCCCGTCAAGCAAGGCTTGAGGACCCGGCCAATCTCCTCCGGCCGAGCGTTCAAATCTCGACGCTGAGCCACGTGGACCATCTCGATCGGCGCGCCGCCGATGGAATCAAGCAATCGGAAATACGCGAAGTCCAGGCGCAGCATGCTTACCAGCGCGTCTAGCAGGGTCCGTCCGATCTGCGATGGCTCATGGCCACTCCAGATCGCGGGAAGGGCCAACACACTAACTAAATCGTTGATACAAGCCCTGAGGCGGTTTATCTCGTCGACTGTATGTTCCGTTACGTCCATAGTCTGCTGACTAATCCGCCGACGCCGTCTCTGCGGTGCGGCGTACCCGCAGTTGCCGTAGGAACTCGTCCGGCGGGACGAAGAATGGGTTCTCTTGGAGGATCCCCCCGACGATGATCATCGGATGGGTGCGCATAATCTCGATGACGATGTTCCCGCCAAACTTGGCGAGGTCGTACGTTCATATAACGGGGTCTTTATACCTCGGCAAAATATAGTTCAGCCGTGTTTCGTATTCGACGAGATCGTCAACTCCTGGAAAGTCTTCCAGGGCCCATTCCATGTGCGCAACCAGCCGTGTCAGATCGAAACCCTGCTGTCTGCCGCCCTCAAGCACCTCTTGGATCAATGCAAGCATCCTGTCCTGATCGAAATGACCTTCACGTAGGTAGGCATCAGCCCAGTTGCGCAGCTCGAAGCGGCCGGACTGTTCTGCGGCGGTCACATCGATGCCCGCCGAGCTCAAGCGTTTTAGGTGGTCGTCGCGCAGCTTCGGATCGACAATATGGAAAGCCTTCTCACCGCGATCAAAACCTTCCTTGATGAATGGCAGGAGCACCCGATACTCCTCGTCGGCACTGTGAAAGAAGGCGCAGACGTGACGTTTAGCCGCGAGAACAGAGCCGGCGAGGCGGATAGGCGGGTCGCTCTCACCGGCCATCTCTCTAGGAACCTGGGCATTATCATTAGTGAGATCCATGGCATCCTCCGTTTGGGCAACGGGCGTGTGAGTACGCGTCTGGCGGGAAGCGGCGTCAGCATCCAGGGCTTTGCGGCTGCCCACGAGCGACGATTTTTTCTGAAGATGGGCGTTGATTCGCCCCGATTCGCTTCGACCGATTATATTCTTGGGACCTTTTCATCGTCACAATGATTTGTGACGCATGTCACATACAAGCCCCTCCCCATTCTCTAAACTCTCTTCGTGACATCGAGGGTGTAGTGTCCCTCATGTACGCGACTCACCCATGTCGGCCCGTAACCCTTTACCGGCGGCGATTTTACAAGTAACTCCTTTATCCCCGGCGATTTACCTCCGAGATCCCAGGGGGGCCACCCCACCGGTTTACCAACTTGTAACTTTCAAAGTACAACTTACAACCGGCTCTCCCCGGGTAACCCAGGCAGAATTCACTGATTCCAAAAGGTCGGAGAAAAAACTGGAAGGTAATAACCCGGCTGCTACTAACTCACCTGTTTACGCGGCCTTGAGCTCCTGGACTCCTGTCGCCCCGCCGTCCACCACCCACCGGTACCGCTTCAGCCGCCCCGGTTCGGCCAGGCACACCGACGCCCACGGATCCACCACGATCCCTCGCCCCACGATCCGCTCCATCACGTCAGTTATGTTGTCCGAGCTCTCTATCCGATGCATCTCTGTCTCCCGCGCCGAACGCACAAACACGAATTCGCGAACAGCGGCCATATTGAACTGGCCAGGGGTTAATATCTTCGACGCTCATCCGCTCCGCCGGGTTGTTGACATCGCAGTTAACAATCGTTCACTTCCGCACACCCGCTTCCCATCAGCGGACGACCGCCCGCGGCAAGTCTCTGACAGACAGCAGCTTACGCTGGTAACCCGAGTGCTATAAAGGCTCTCATGATCGACGGCCTTCTCCAGGATCTCCGTTTCGGCGCTCGCATGTTGCGCAAAGCGCCCGGTTTCACCGTCGTCGCTGCCCTCACTCTGGCGCTCGGCATCGGCGTGAACTCCGCCATCTTCAGCATCGTCAATGCGCTTCTTCTCCGCAGCATTCCTGTGCAGCAGCCTGAGCAGTTGGCGATCGTCGGCGATCCGTCGCGCGTGCACTCGTGGTCGAATGGCTCGCCGCGCACCGACATCTTCTCCGTCCCGCTGTATCAGGAACTGGCGCGAACCAACCAAGTGTTCAGTGCGCTCGCGGCGGTAACCGACGTCCCGAATGCGCGAGTGCGCATTGCAGAGAACGGAAAAGACTCGCAGCCGGAGAAGGTCTCGGCGCGTCTCGTGACCGGAAACTACTTCGACCTGCTCGGCGTCCGTCCAGCTCTCGGCCGCACCTTCACCGCCGACGACGACAAAGCTGCTGGCGCGGACCCCTACGCGGTCCTCAGCTACGGGTATTGGAAGCGCCGCTTCCATGAAGACCCACTGATCGTCGGCAAGACGATCCGCGTCAACGGTTATCCGCTCACCGTCGTCGGCGTCGCCGCGCCCGGGTTTTACGGCGAGGTCGTCGGCGATATGCAGGACCTTTGGGTCCCGTTGATGATGGAGCCGCAGGTCGTGTCTGGCCGCGACTACCTCAACAAGGTGGATATCGCGACGCTGGTCCTCATCGGCCGCGTGAAGCAGGGGTTTACGATCCAGCAGGCAAACGCGAGCCTGAATGTCACTTTCCAGCAGATCGCGCATTCCACCTTCATCGAGCGCTTCGACAAAGACAACAAAGACCAGCTCGCGAAGTTGAAGGTGGAAGTCACTCCCGGCGGCCGCGGCCTCTCCTCGATCCGCAAGGACATGGAAAAGCCGCTCTGGTTCCTGCTCGGGATCGTCGGCCTGGTGCTGCTGATCGCCTGCGTGAACGTCGCAAACCTGCTGCTGGCGCGCTCCTCAGCGCGCCAGACGGAGATGGCAGTGCGCTTGGCGATCGGGGCCTCCGCCGGGCGCGTGGCGCGGCAGATGCTGACCGAGTGCATGCTGCTCGCCGTCATCGGCGGCGGCCTCGGACTGCTTGCCTCGCTGTGGACCTCACGCGCTCTTGTCTGGCTCATCACCGGATCGCGATTCTTCAAATTCGACGTCACGCCCGACGCGCGCGTGCTCGCCTTTACCGCCGGCGTATCGCTGCTGACTGGCGTGCTGTTCGGCCTCGCCCCGGCGATGCGCGCCCGGCGCATGCAGCTATCGTCTGTCCTGAAAGAGGGCGGACGCTCGGCTGCGTCGGGGAGCGCTCCTCGACCCAGCGCCAGCCGCTACCTGGTAGCCGCGCAAGTAGCGTTGTCGGTGATGGTACTGTTCACTTCGGCGATTCTCGTGCGCAGCATGAAAAATCTCCAACGCTTCGACACCGGGTATCAGCGCGACAACCTTCTGCTCCTGCGCGCGGATTTCACCGCCGCCGGCTACAAGGACAACCGGCTGAACCAGGCCAGCAACGATCTGCTCGAACGCTTCCGCCACGTCCCCGGCGCAAGCGGGGCAACGTTCTCCGCGAACGGTCTGTTCAGCGGGACCGAGTCCGCCGACGGCATCATTGTCGAGGGACATACGCCCGCCAATGATGACGACAAGGTTGCGTGGAACGACACCGTCGGGCCCAACTACTTCGCCACCGTCGGCGTTCCCCTGCTGCTCGGGCGCGATATCGGTCCCCAGGACACCGCCACTTCTCCTCGCGTTGTTGTCATCAACGAGACGATGGCGAATTTCTATTTCAAGGATTCGAATCCGATCGGCCACCACATCGCCATTGACGATGACAAGACGCGCGACAAACCGTACGAGATCATCGGCGTGGCCAGGGACGTTCACGATCACGGCATCCGCTCTGTCGTCCATCGCCGTTTCTACATGCCGGCGACGCAGGCGTACGAAGCCGTCGGCCAGCCCAACTACATCATTCACGCGTCCGGCATGCCGGCTGCGCTGTTGGATTCTGCGCGCCAGGTCGTGCGCGACTTCGATCCCAACTTGCAGGTCATCGGATCGAATACGGCAAACCAGCTCGTCGACCAGAGCCTCATGGACCAGATCGTCGTGGCCGACTTGTCAGGTCTCTTTGCCGCCTTGGCTCTGCTGCTGGCGTGCATCGGACTGTACGGGCTGATGTCGTATTCCGTCGCCGGACGCACGCGCGAGATCGGTGTCCGCATGGCGCGGGGCGCCACGCGCAACACGCTCGTTTGGCTGGTCCTTCGCGAAGCGATGACCATGGTAGTTGCCGGGGTCGTGGTTGGCGTTCCGGTTGCCGTCATCGTCAGCCGAGGCCTGCATTCGATGCTCTACGAAGTCACGCCCGTTGACCCGATCTCGCTCATCGCGACTGCTCTCGTGCTGTCGGGAGTGGCAGCGTTCGCGGCCTGGCTACCGGCTCGCCGCGCCACGAAGGTCGATCCCATGGTGGCGTTGCGCTACGAGTAGTATTCGAACTCGCATCTAAGTTCCCCAGATGCCGCGCGAACCGCTCACCAACGCTGAGATCGCTGAACTGCTCGCCGTCGAAGCGCAATCGGCGAAAATGCCGACGCAGAAGGCGCTGCGCCGCGCCTCCCGCCGCGCATTGATGTGGGATGAGCAAGCGTCTTCGCTCTTTCGGCAAGGCCGTTCCCTGACAGAACTCACTGCCGTCGGTCCGTACATCGAAAAGCTGATTACGCGCTGGATGGAGAAACCGCCCGCGGTCCCCAAGCCGCCGGAGATCCGCCGCCAGTTCCTTACCATCACCCAAGCCCGGGCGATCCTGGCCAGGAAACCGGACTGGCTGCGCTCCGTCAAAGGCGACCTGCAGATGCACACAACTTGGAGCGACGGCGAGGGATCGATCGCCGAGATGGCCGACGCGGCGATCGAGCGTGGTTACGAGTACATTGCCATCACTGACCACACCAAAGGCTTGAAGATCGCCGGCGGTATTAACGAAGAGCAGCTTCGCGAACAGGCCGACGAGATCGCCATCGTGAACGACCGCTGTGGCAATGGTTGCATGGAAGCCGTGCTCGGCCACGGATCGAAGCTAACCGTGCTGCGCTCCTGCGAGCTGAACCTGAACCCGCGCGGCGAAGGCGACATGGACCCTCGCTGCCTGCACCAGCTCGACATCGTCCTCGGCTGCTTTCATTCCGCTCTGCGCGGCAAAGAAGAACAGACCGAGCGCTATCTTGCCGCACTGCGCAATCCGACGATCCACATCGTCGGCCATCCGCGCGGACGGATCTACAACTTCCGCCTCGGCCTGAGCGCAGACTGGCCGCGCGTCTTCGACTTGGCCGCAGAGCTCGACAAAGCGGTTGAGATCGACGGCTATCCCGATCGCCAGGACCTCAACGTCGACCTGCTGAAGCTCGCGAAGAGTGCCGGATGCCGTATCTCGCTCGGCACGGATTCGCACGGCCCCTCGCAACTGCGCTTCATCGAATATTCCGCCGCAGCCGCGCTCAGGGCAGGCATCCGTCCCGACCGAATCCTGAATTTCATGTCGAAGGATGAGCTGTTGCAATGGACGGCAGGTGTGCGGGAGAACGCGCGCAGGGCGGCAAAGCAAACCGTTCACACGAAGGACACGAAGGTTTCACGAAGGTGATCGGGGAAGGTCCTTCGTGAGGCCTTCGTGGCCTTCGTGCGAACCCGGCGTTCGACTGCTCACGGGCTCTGGATCCGCAGCACCAACGCGAGCGCCAGCGTCACCACGAACAACCCGTGAAAGCACATGTGCAATAAATTCGGCCGTGGATTATCGCCGCGCGCCGGCAGTACCTGTCGCGTACCCGCGTACATCTCCCCGTAAAGCCGCTTCGTCTTCTCAGATGCTCCACACACGTACGGCACATACCACATCGCAATCGCCGAAATGACAGTGATTGCCGTGTACAACACCCAGTAGTTCTGCGCGAAGTGCGGCGCCGGTCTGTTCCAGAAGTAGATCCCGAACGCGACCGCGGCGCCCGGGAACAAGGAATTGATGATGGTTGCGATCCACAGCTTTCGGCGCCCGATCGCCGCCTGCACCTGGCTGCCGTGTGTCCAACCAGGGACGTCGATCAGGTCGTGCGACACGACTACCAGGAACTGGAGAACGATCAGCAGCGTGAATGTACTTTCCAGGCGCATTTCGATTGGCGGCTTGGGCGCAAAACAATAACCCGGCCGAGGACGGCCGGGCTACCTGATTTCAACTGTCAACTGACAACTAGCAACTTACAACTGCTTTACGCTCCGCAGCACTTCTTATATTTCTTACCGCTCCCGCAGGGACAGGGATCGTTGCGGCCGACTTTATCGCCCGCGCGCTTCACCTGCTGCACTGGCGCCGCATCGCCCGCGCCGGCCATGCGCGCCTGCTCCAGCTCGCGCTTCTTCTTGCGCAGGAACGCCTCTTCCAGGTCGTCGACCGACGTCTGCGCCCGCCGGCCATGGCCGTTGCCGTCCTCGCTCATCCGGGTGTGGTCGCCGTCGATGACCATCTCCGGTCCGCGCTGCGGCGGCGCCTGGTCTGCCCCGATGATCTGCATCAGGTACAAGTACCGGACCGTCTCCTCCTCGAAGCGGCGCATCATCGCTTCGAACATATCGAAGCTCTCGCGCTTATATTCCACCAGCGGATCGTGTTGCCCGTAGCCGCGCAGACCGATGCCTTCCTTCAGGTGGTCCATGTTGAGCAGGTGGTCTTTCCACTGCTGGTCGAGCACGCTCAACATGATCATGCGCTCGTGATAGCGCATCTGCTCGGGGCCGATGAGGTTCTCTTTCGCGTCGTAACGCTGCTTCAGTTTGTCGAAGATCGCGTCGCCCAGTTCGGCGCGGTTCAACTCTTCCGCTTTGACGCCCTCGGCGACGATATCCACGCCGAAGCGAGTGAATAGCGAGTTTTTCAGACCCTTGATGTCCCAGTCTTCCGGATGCGCTTCTTTCGGAGCGTGCTTGTCGATCAGGTCGCTCAGGATGTCCGCGACGTAGTCCTCGACGATGAGTTCCTTCTGGTCGACGCCCTCCAGCAACTGCCGGCGCAGGCCGTACACCGCCTCGCGCTGCTTGTTCATGACGTCGTCGTACTCGAGCAGGTGTTTGCGGGCTTCGAAGTTCTGCGCTTCCACCGCCTGCTGCGCCTTCTCGATGCGTCCCGACAGCATCTTCGACTCGACCGGAACGCCTTCTTCCATCCCGAGCCGTTGCAGCACGCCCGAGATCCAGTCCTTCATGAAGATGCGCATCAGGTCGTCTTGCAACGACAGGTAGAACCTTGATGCGCCCGGATCGCCCTGGCGTCCGGCGCGTCCGCGAAGCTGGTTATCGATGCGCCGCGCCTCGTGACGTTCGGTACCGAGAATGAACAGCCCACCCGCGGCGATGACGTCCTTGTGCTCCTGCTCGGTATCGACCTGGTAGCGCGCGAACGCCTCGTTCCACTGCGCCACCGGCACCTCGAACTCCGTGCCCTGGTAGTAGAAACGGTAGAAATCTTCGCTCTGCGCCCGAGCTTCCACTTCGCCGCCGACTTCCTGGAGCGGCTTGGCCACGCCCTTCTTCATCAACTCCTGCTTCGCCATGAACTCGGCGTTGCCACCAAGGAGGATGTCCGTGCCGCGGCCGGCCATGTTCGTTGCGATCGTGACCATGCCCTTGCGTCCGGCCTGGGCGACGATCTCCGCCTCGCGCTCGTGGTATTTCGCATTCAGCACAACGTGACGCACGCCGCGCTTCTTCAGCAGTTCGCTCAAGCGCTCGGACTTCTCGATCGACGTCGTGCCCACCAGCACCGGCTGGCCTTTTTCGTGGAGCTTCTCGATCTCCTCCGCCGCGGCGACGTACTTCTCCGGCTCGGTGCGATACACCACGTCCGGAAATTCGACGCGCACCAGTTGCCGGTTCGTCGGGATGACCGTCACTTCCAGCTTGTAGATCTTGTCGAACTCGGACGCTTCCGTCTCGGCCGTGCCGGTCATGCCGGCCAGCTTCTTGTACATGCGGAAGTAATTCTGGAAGGTAATGGTAGCCAGCGTCTGGTTCTCGCGCTCGACCTTCACCTTCTCTTTCGCCTCCACCGCCTGGTGCAGGCCATCGCTCCAACGGCGCCCCGGCATGAGGCGCCCGGTGAACTCGTCGACGATCAGCACCTCGCCGTCCTTCACCACGTACTCGACGTCCTTCCGGTACAGCGTGTGCGCCTTGATCGCCGTCTCGACGTGGTGCTTCAGGTCCCAGTTCTCCGGGTCGGCGATGCTGCCGCTGATTCCGAGCAGCTTCTCGACGTGCTCCCAACCCTCGTCGGTCACCGTGATGGTCTTGTGTTTCTCGTCCACGACGAAATCGCCCGTCAACTCTTTTGGCTCGCCCGGCGCGGTGTCGATCTCCTCGCCCTGCTTGAGCTGCGGGATGATGCGGTCCACTTTCGTGTATTTGTCGGTCGACTCCTCGCTGGCGCCGCTGATGATGAGCGGCGTGCGCGCTTCGTCGATCAGGATCGAGTCGACCTCGTCGACGATGCTGAAATTGTGTCCGCGCTGCACGCACTCGCGCAGGTCGAACTTCATGTTGTCGCGCAGGTAGTCGAAGCCGTACTCGTTGTTCGTTCCGTAGGTGACGTCGGCCGCGTACGCTTCGCGGCGCTCGTTATCATCCAGGTCGTGCACGATGACGCCGACAGTGAGGCCGAGGAAGCTGTAGATCTTGCCCATCCACTCCGAGTCGCGCTTGGCCAGGTAGTCGTTCACCGTGACCACGTGTACGCCGCGCCCGGGCAGCGCGTTCAGATACACCGGAAGGGTCGCGACCAGCGTCTTGCCTTCGCCGGTCTTCATTTCCGCGATCTTGCCCTCGTGCAGCACCATGCCGCCGATCAACTGCACGTCGAAATGGCGCATGTTGAGCACGCGGCGGCCGGCCTCGCGCACGACCGCAAACGCTTCCGGCAGGATCTCGTCGAGGACTTGGTTCTCGGCCTTACGGCGCTCGTCGTCGATCTCCTTCAGGCGCTCGGAGGTCGCCTCCGGCTCGTCGGCGACCTGCGCCACACGCTCCCGGATGCGCTGGCGGAATTCCTCGGTCTTGGCGCGCAGTTGCTCGTCCGACAGCGCCTTGATCTGCGGTTCAAGCGCATTGATCTCCCCGACGCGCGGCGTCAGGCGCTTCACCTCGCGCTCGTTCCTCGTCCCGAATATCTTGGCTGCAATGGTATTAAACAAGACAGGTTCCCGGCCGCAGACACCACGGCCAACAGTTTAGGCTAACACATTAGATGCGGCAGGCGGGTCGAGGGACGCGGAACGCGGGGCGCGGCAAGAACGTCAGCATCCTTGAACGCGATCGAGTTGCGGCCCGCGGCCCGTCTGTTATTCTTTTCGCCGCATGAATCTCGACGGAAAAGTCGCTGTCGTCTTCGGCGTCGCCAATAAACGTTCCATAGCCTGGGGCATCGCCCAGGAACTGCAAAAAGCCGGCGCCCGGCTGGCCATAACCTACCAGAACGAACGCCTCGCCCAGGAAGCCGCCGACCTGATCAAAGACCTGCCGAATGCCGAGGGCTTCCAGTGCGACGTCTCGGTCGAAGGCGAGATCGACGTCCTCTTCGCCAAGCTGCGTGAGCGCTATGGAAAACTCGACGTGCTGGTCCACTCCGTCGCATTCGCCCCGGCCGATGAGTTGAAGAAACCGTTCGTGGAGACTTCGCGCGAGGGCTTCCGTATCGCGCACGACGTCAGCGTCTATTCGCTCATCGCGCTCTGCCGTGCCGCGGTACCGCTCATGACCGACGGCGGCTCGGTCATTACGATGACCTACTACGGCGCGGAAAAGGTCGTCCCCAACTACAACGTCATGGGCGTCGCCAAGGCAGCGCTGGAATGCAGTGTGCGCTATCTTGCATGGGACCTCGGGAAGAAAAACATCCGCGTCAACGCCATCTCGGCCGGCCCGATCAAGACGCTGGCAGCACGCGGCATCTCCGGCCTGAGCGATATGCTGAAGTCCCACGTCGAGCGCTCGCCGCTCGGGCGTAACGTCGAAACCGCCGAAGTGGGCAAGACGGCGCTCTATCTGGCTTCGAGCTTATCCAGCGGGGTGACGGGCGAGACCATCTACGTCGACTGCGGCTACAACATCATGGGATTCTGAAATTTTTGATTTTAGATTTTTGATTTTTGATTCTTGATTGATTCGTGCAACGTCGGGAGCCGTGCAATCAAAAATCAGAAATCAAAAATCGGAAATGACTTTGATCCGTCGCTCATTTTCGTCCAGCCGCTCAAACATCACCTGAAGATCGCACTCGCGCACCAGCCGCGGAAACTTCTCTCCCCACTCGATCAGCAGCACCGTGTCGTCGCGCATGTAGTCGTCGAGCCCAAGCGTCGCTAGTTCCTTCTCGGTGTCGATGCGGTATAGATCGATGTGGATCACGGTCACCTTCGGCCCGCGATATTCGTGGACGAGCGTGAACGTGGGGCTGGTGACGTCGTCCTGCCACGCCGCCTCGAACGCCTCGGCAACGCCCTTCACCATCGTCGTCTTGCCTGCGCCGAGATCGCCGCGCAACAACACGGTCTTCGGCGGCGCAAGCTGCGCGGCCAGCTTGAGACCGAAGGCGATCGTTTCGTCGGCGGAATGAGTGATTACTTCGTGCACGGCTAAGTGTACCGAATCACCACGGAGGCACGGAGACACGGAAGCCATTTTTGAGTTTTGATTTTCGATTTTTGATTTACGAGCGCGGAGCGCGACAGTTCATAGCGCGAGACGTAAGTCCCGGGTAATGATCGCACTCAAACTCCGAGTCCCGGAGGGACACACGCCGCGCTATGCTAATCCTCGATTCCCGACCATCTCAGCCCCAGAGACTGCTTGCGTCCGCCAAAGTCATGAATACTGTTGAATTGGGTCATCCAATCACGCGTAGGGGTATCGATGTTTGTGTGATGCAACAAATCCGTCGCCGTTAGTGCCTGTTCCGACGAATACGAGACAACCACATCCCCCGCGTACCCGTGCAGCCACACGGCAGCGCACACCGCTTTCACCAACTCGTTCGGAAACTGCGCGATCAGGCCCGCGGTGAATCCCGTCAGCACATCGCCGGTCCCGCCAGTCGCCATGCCCGGATTGCCTGTGGTGTTGACCCACACATGACCATCCGGCTCGGCGATCAGCGTCCGGTGTCCCTTCAGCACAAGGATGCACTGATGCTCGCGGGTGAATCTACGAGCAACGCCGATTCGGTCGTGCTGGATCAGCTTCGTCGAAAGCCCGGTCAGGCGCGACATCTCGCCCGGATGCGGCGTCAATACCAGCGGCCGCTTGCTGCCGTTCAGCTTGTCCGCGCAGCCCTCGAAGGCATTCAGCCCGTCCGCATCAAGCACCAGCGGCAGTTCGTATTTCGCGACGACCGCGCGAATGAACTCCACCGTCTCCGCGTTACGCGAGATTCCCGGCCCTACCGCCATGACCGTCTTCTCGCCTGCGATTAGATCCAACCGCGCAAACTGGCCGGCCGAGATCGTGCCCGCATCCGTCTCGGCCAGCGGTTCGGTCATCAACTCGGGCGCATATCCCGCCACCAGCGGCAGCACCGGCCGCGGCGTTGCGACCGTGCTCAATCCCGCGCCAACCTTCAGCGCTCCCATCCCCGCCATCGCCGCCGCGCCCGACTTCCCCACCGATCCGCCGACCACCAGCACATGGCCGAAATTGCCCTTGTTGGCTTCGGGAGAGCGGAGTGCGAAGCACGACGCGATGTCCGGCCACGAGATCACATCCAGGTTCAGCGACGACTGGATCGCTTCGGGCGGCGACCCGATCGGCACCACCACGATCTCGCCGCGCGTGAGCTCGCCGAAAACGTGTGCGGGACGCGGCGCGGTGAACGTGACGATCGCATCCGCCCGGCACCGCAGGTGTTCTTCCGGCATGAACGCATCGGCATTCGCCCCACTGGGAATGTCCACCGCGAACACCGGCGCCCGCGCGGCATTGATCCGCTCGATCGCCGCCGCGTACAAACCTTCAACCGGAGGTTTAAATCCTGTCCCTAAGATGGCGTCCAACAACAAGCCTGCACCGAAGCACTCCCGCGCCTCTTCCCCGTCCAATTCCGCCGCCGACCGCACCACGATCGGCCTAATAGGCAGCCTTTCCAGCATTGCCGCCGCGTCGCCCTTCACCTCCGCCGGGTCCGCCAGTAGCACTACCGAAACCAGCTTCCCTGCCTGCACCAGCTTGCGCGCGGCAACAAACCCGTCCCCGCCGTTGTTCCCCTTCCCGCAGATGACCCCGATCTTCTCCGCGCGCGGATACCTCCGCAGCACGAATTCCGCTACTCCGGTACCCGCGTTCTCCATCAACGTGAGCGACGGAATTCCGAACTCGGCGGTCGTGCGCCGGTCGATCTCGCGCATTTCTTGTGCGGTGGTGATTTTCATAACGCGAATGAAGAATGAAGAATTAAGAATGAAGAATGTTTGATCGCACGGCTTTGGATCTCATTCTTCATTCTTAATTCTTAATTCTTCATTTCTATGTCGAAGCCGCTTCTTCCAGCTTCCTCAGCCCCGCCGATTCTCCGATAGCGATCAGGTAGTCGCCGGCGGCGATCCGGTCATCCGGACCGGGATTGAACTGCATGTCGCCGTTGCGCTTCACCGCCAGCACGATCAGCCCGAAGTCGCCGCGCATCTTGGATTCCCGGAAGGACTGCCCGACGTAGCGCGACCCCGCTCCGATCTGCACTTCGGCGATCTCCAGGTCCACGCCGATCTTCACCGTCGCCGAATCCAGAAAGTCGAGCACGTTTGGACGCAGGAACGACTGCGCGATCCGGTGTCCGGCGAAATGATATGGCGAAATGACGGCGTCCGCACCCGCGGTCTTCAGATGCTTCTCGGCGTCTTCCTCACTGGCGCGAGCGATGATCTTCAATTTCCCGTTCAGCCCGCGCGCGGTCATGACGATGTAGAGGTTGGTCGCGTCGGTCGTGGTTGCAGCCACCAGGCCGCGCGCACGTTCCACCTTGGCCTGCCGCAGCGTCGATTCCTGTGTCGCATCGCCGACCAGCGTCAGCCACTCCGGAGGGAGGCCGTCCAGTTTCGCCTGGCTGGTCTCAACGACGACGAACGGTACCGGACGCCGCGCCAACTCGCGTGCCGTGCTAAGCCCCACGCGCCCCGCGCCGCAGATGATGTAGTGGTCCCGCAGGCGGTCGATCTCGCGCTCCATACGACGCCTTCCGAATACGTTGAGAAGTTCGAATTCTAGCAGCAGTTGGGCGAGTGCCCCGATGGCCAGGAACAGCAGCCCGACCCCGCCGATGATGATCGCGACATTGAATATCCGCCCGGCTTGCGACAGCGGATGGACCTCGCTGTAGCCGATGGTGGTGACCGTGATCAGCACCATGTAGAACGCGTCGAACCATCCCCAGCCTTCGATGAAGTGGAACCCGACTATGCCGATGACGAACAGCGCGGCCAGCGCGAGGACGATCCATCGCAAGTTTCTAAGACGGCTCATGGGCTCATGGCTCATGGCGCAAGGCCCGCGGTTCGAACGCCATGCGCCATGCGCCGCTTTTTCGACCCGCGATTGTAAAGCAAAATGCCCTCGACTTCAGTGTCGAGGGCCTTTTGCGACTCTGTTCAGATACTAACGTTTTACAGGCTCGGTGTAGGTGTTGCCTTCGGGCACCGGTGCAACGACGTACTCGCCCCTCTGCACACGGCTATGGTGGCGTCCGTAGAAGAAGTAGACCGCCATGCCCATGACGAGCCACACCACCAGCCGGAGCCAAGTATCACGCGGCAGACCAGCCATCATCGCCAGCGAGACGACCGCGCCGATGATCGGGGTAAAGGGCACCCACGGCGTCTTGAACGGCCGCGGTTGTTCGGGGTTCTTTACGCGCAAAGCCCAGACGCCGGCGCACACGATCACGAACGCCAGCAGCGTCCCGATGCTCACTAGTTCGCCCAGCACCGCGATCGGGATCAGCGCTGCGAAGAACGCGACGAAGATGCCGACGAAGATCGACGACAGGTACGGCGTCCGGAACCGCGGATGTACGCGACTGAACAACGTGGGCAAAAGGCCGTCCTTCGACATCGAGAAGAACACGCGCGACTGCCCGAGCAACATCACGACCATGGTCGAACTCAGTCCGCAGATCGCGCCCAGCTTCACCAGGATGCTGCCCCAGCGCACGCCGGTCTGGTCGATGCCCAGCGCGATGGGGTCGGAGATGTTGAGCTGCTTGTAGTTGACCAGCCCCGTCAGCACGCCGGCCACGAGGATGTAGAGGATGGTGCAGATCACCAGCGACCCGAGGATGCCGATCGGCATGTCGCGCTTCGGGTTCTTCGCTTCCTGCGCCGCCGTCGAAACCGCGTCGAATCCGATGTAGGCAAAGAAGATCACACCCGCAGCACGCAAGATGCCTGACCATCCGAACTGGCCGAACTTCCCGGTGTTGGGCGGGATGAATGGATGCCAGTTTTGCGCAATGCGCTCGGGATGGGACGACAGGAACATGATGCCGAGCCCGAGGAAGATCAGGAGAACGCAGACCTTGACGATGACGATGAAGGAGTTGAAGTTCGCCGACTCCTTGATGCCGATCACCAGGATGACGGTGACCACGCATATGCCGAGAAACCCGAACAGGTTGAACGACGACGTCATGTGCGGCAGCGTTGCCGGATCCACACCCGCCTGCTGGATGGCCTCGAGATTCTTGCTCAAGTTCGCCCAGTGGTTCTGCCAGAAGACGAATTGGGTACCGGGCGCGCCTGCCCACTTGGGACCGATCACGATGCCGAAGTCGCCGAGGAAGCTGAGCACGTAGCCGCTCCACCCGCTGGCGACCGTGGCCGCGCCAAATGCGTACTCCAGGATCAGGTCCCAGCCGATAATCCAGGCGAAGATTTCGCCCAGGGTTGCGTACCCGTATGTATACGCAGATCCAGCGACGGGGATCATCGCCGCGAATTCGGCGTAGCACAGTCCCGCGAAGACGCAGGCAACGGCCGCGACGATGAACGAGATCACGATGGCCGGCCCCGCATACTGGGCCGCCGCAGCACCCGTCAGCACGAAAATCCCGGTGCCGATAATGGCGCCGATGCCGAGTGAAATGAGGTTCGTCGGCCCGAGCGCGCGTTTCAGCGCATGCTCGCCCGTTTCCGACGCCTCTCCAAGAATGACCCTTAAGGGTTTTTTCGCCAGCAGATCTGTCATTCAGTAGTCTCCGCCCGTAAAATCGGGTGCCCCGGGTAAGCCCTCTGTTGGCTTATGCGGGGCTGTATCTCAACTCTCTTCTGCGGGTACCGTCCGGCGGGAACGCAGGAAGTACACCGGAATCCCCAATAGGACAATGATGAGTCCAGGCCATGTGTATTGGGGCTTGTAGCGCAGCAGAACTATATCAATAAAGATGGCCATCAGCACATAAATGGCGGGTAGCACGGGATATCCCACCGCCCGGTAGGGACGAATCGCATCCGGCCGCGTCCGCCGCAGCACGAACAATCCCACGATCGTCAGGATATAAAAGAGCAGGACCGCGAAGACGATGTAGTCCAACAGCTGCCCATATGTCCCCGACAGGCACAGCACCGAGCACCACACCATCTGCACGAGCAGCGAGATGTGCGGCGTCTTGTACTCCGGATGGAGCCGCGCCACCGAACGGAAGAACAGCCCGTCTTTGGCCATTGCGTAATACACGCGCGCACCCGCCAGGATAAGCCCGTTGTTGCATCCGAATGCCGAGATCAGGATCGCTCCCGCCATCAGCGAGGCGCCTGCCGCTCCGAACATCGATTGCATGACCGCCGTCGCCACCCGGTCTTCCGCGGCGTACTGGATGCCGCGCGCGATGACCGTCGTCCCGTGCGGGTCTCCATGCAGTGGTAACACCAGCAGGTAAACAAAGTTGGCGGCGACGTAGAGCAGGATCACCGCGCTGGTGCCGATTGCGAGCGACAAGGGCAGCGTCCGGTTCGGGTTCTTCACTTCCCCCGCCGCCGAGGTGACGCTATGCCACGCGTCAGCCGAGAACAGCGAACCTACCTGCGAGACCGCCAGGATAGTCAACATGCCGACCATCGCGATCGAGCCGCCGACGCCGACTTCCACCGGGTGCAACGCGCTCCATCCGGCGTTGTCCCAGAAGTGGCCGTTGAAATTGGCTGCGAGCGCCGCGGCGTTACGACCGATCGCCAGCCCTAGCAGCACCAGCGCCAGCAGCGACGCTGTCTTGGCGAAGGTAAACACGTTCTGCACCATCGCGCCCGTGCGCACGCCGAAGATGTTGATCAGCGACAGCACGACAATGGTGATGATGCCCGCCAGGTTCTGCGTATTCAGCCCGACGTCCATGTTCCCGAGCACCATCGGGCCAACATGGATGGGCGGCGCTTTCCAGAGGTGGATGATCCACTTCGTCGACGATACCGACGGGAAGAAAACGCCCAGAAATTTTCCGAAAGCCACGCCTACGGCGGCGATCGTGCCGCATTGAATGACGAGGAAGAACGTCCAGCCGTAGAGAAACCCCGGCAGTGGGCCAAGCGATTCGCGCAGGAAAACGTAGGGGCCGCCGGCGTGCGGGAACATCGCCGCCAGTTCGCCGTAGCTGAGCGCGGCCACGATGGTCATGAACCCTGTAACCAGCCACGCCCCGATGAGCAACGCCGGCGAGTCGGTCTGGCGGGCAATGTCGGCGGCGACGATGAACACGCCCGAGCCGATCATCGACCCCATCACCAGCGTCGTGGCGCTGGTCAGCCCGATGCCCTTGACCATCCCCTGGTCGGTGTCGGCGGGTACGCGGTTTACCTGGTTCGCGGTTGTGCTCACGGCCCTCCTTCGACGAGATGTGTGACTTTACATCGGCGCGAGCAGCTTAGGCAAACGGGAACGCAGTGTTTATGCGGGTGCGGGCTATCGGCTATCGGCTTCCGGCTTTGGGGTGAGCGCCCGAGAGCCGACGGCCGAAAGCCGAGAGCCGGGTGTTAACATTCCCCCGAATGTCTAAACCGCTCCGTCGATTAGCGCAGTCCAACCGTTTCCTCGCGCTTCTCTACGGTATCCCGCGCCTGTTCAAGGGCTACTTTCCCATCTTTCTGGATTACGCGCCGCAACCGGTCCCGCGGTGGGGGTACGGCAAGCCGCCGCACCCGCAGCTCTACGAGATGTTCGCGCGCGACCGCGAATCGTACGCACAACTGCTCCGTGAGTTCCTGAACTACACTGCGTACCTGCTCGCCATCCCGCTGCGCCAGCCGAAGCATTCCGACCAGCCCTCCTGGATCAACAAGTGGCTCGACGGCTTCGACACTCTCGCGCTCTACGGATTCGTCGCGTCCCGCAAACCACCGACCTACCTCGAGATCGGCTCCGGCTACTCGACCAGGCTGGTGCGCCGAGCCATCCGCGACCATTCCCTTCCAACGCGCCTCATCTCCGTCGACCCCTGTCCTCGTGCCGAAATCGACAAGCTTTGCGATGAAGTGATCCGTCAGCGGCTGGAAGAGACGGACCTCTCTCGTTTCGAGCAGCTCGCCGCCGGCGACATCCTGTTCTTCGACGGCTCGCACCGCGTGTTCATGAACTCCGACGTCACTGTGTTTTTCCTGGAAGTACTGCCGCGATTAAAGCCCGGCGTGCTCGTCCACATCCACGACATCGAACTTCCCTACGACTACCTGCCCGAGCGCGCGCACTGGTACTACTCCGAACAGTACATGCTCGCCGCTTCGCTCCTCAGCGGCCACCGGAACTACCGGGTTGTGCTGCCGAACGCCTATGTCAGCCGCGAGCAGGAGATGCTCGGTCTCATAAACCCGCTCTGGTTGCAGCTTCCCGGCGTCGCCTTCCGCGGCAACTCGTTCTGGCTGGAGATGATTTGATCTGGCGCGCCACTTCAGCCCGCTCGTTCAGTTCGTGACCAGCATCAGCATATTGCCGAAGCGATCAAAAAACACCGGGCGGCCTTGTTCGTGCCGCCCGGTAACTACGCGCTACCCAAGACCTGTCCGCTAAAAATTGAACAGATCGAACAGGTCGCTGATGGCAGGGCTGTTGGTTGGAACGTATGGATTGGCAGGCACTGAAACAGGGTTGGGGAAGTTGTCCCGGCTGCGGTTCGTGATCTTACCGAGATTCCAGTTCCGTTCGATGAACTTCAGGATCGAGACGTGGTCGGCATAAGTGTGCGAGATGTGGCCCGGTTTCGTGTACGGCGAAACGACGATCAAGGGGATGCGCGTGCCGTCACCGAAGAAGTCGAGCGGTTGGATGTAGCCGGAATCGTAATAACCGCCGCCTTCATCCACGGTGACGAAGATAGCGGTGCTCGCCCAAAGCTCCGGTTTCGACTTCACGGCGTCCACGATCTTGGCGACGAAACCTTCGAACAGATTCCACTTCGATGACGCCGGATGTCCGTCGACCCATCCGCTGGGCTTCACGAACGACACCGCGGGCAGCTTGCCGTTCTCGATGTCCTTATACAAATAGTCGGTATCGGTGATGTGCGCGGTGCGCACGGCGGCGTTGGTCATGATCTGCTTCTGGTACTGGAAAGGGTTGCAGATATTGCAGTACTGGTCGCTCAGAGCGCCGACTGTCCCGTAGTTGAGTTCGTATTTGTCGCCGAGGTAGCGGTCCCACTGGTCGTTATAGCTCTTCCAGGAGATGTTGTTCTCCAGCAGAACATCGGCAATGCTGCGCTGAGTAGTACCGGGGATCGTGAACGGCGTGTTGTTGACGTTGTGATCCGTGTAGGCGTCGGAACCGTCACCGAAATAACCGGGGTTGTAATTGTTGAGCAGGTAGTAATGGCCGGCATCGCAGTTCGGCTTGATCGGTGGAGTCAATGAGCTGAGATAATCCACGACCGGTTTCACGCCAGGCTGCGTGGTGTCGGCGCAGGCGCTGTAACTGCCTCCACCGTACACGGGCGAGCCGTATCCGCCTCCGCCGTAACCGTCCTGGATCCACCAATTGTTCGTGCCCGGCTGGGGATTTGGATTCTCGATCTCGTCGACCACGCCGGCATTGGCCGTGCCCGCGAAGACCAATTGATTGTGCGGAGGTGTGAGCGCGTTTCCATTCTCGTCGCTGAACCAGATTACGTCGCCGAAGCCGAGCATGATGCTGTTGGCGCCGGTACCTCCCATCACTGGCTGGTGGTAGTTGTCGCTCATCGCGTAGTTGTCGGCGAGGAACTTCGAGTACTTCGCGTCGCCCTGGAGCACGTTGTAGAACTCCATGGCAGTCGCGCCTTCGCGAGTCGTCACTTTGCCGGGAGCGTAATCGGTGCTGAAGGTAGCCGGCTGCGGGATACCGTTCACGTTCGAACCTACAGTCACCTCGGTCCAAGTGAACAGGTCCGCCAGGCAGCCGCTGGGATTTGTGGTTGTGGCGTGAGCGACGTTGCAATCCTCCTGCTGCCACATCTGGTAGAAGCGGTGGACGGGGCTGTTGGCATACGAGTCGTCAGTGAACGAAGAAGAGTTCGTGACCTGGAAAGGACCTGGCGCAAGCGTCGAGTAGGGCGCTGAGCTGTGCACACCCTTGATACGGCTGTCGGGAACGCGCCCCGAGAGACCCGTGCCGCCGGTCAGCAGAAAACCGTAGTAGTTGACGGGAAACATCGAGAGTCCGTCTTCGGAAGAGATGGCATCACCGAAATTGCACATACCATTGTCGGTGCAGACGTTCGTCGGTCCGCCATTCAGCGGCGCCGGAAGAACAGAGTAAAGCGTCTTGTTTGCCGGACTGAGTTGGAAAGTGGCGCTGCCGGTGACGTCGGCGGAATACTGCTGGCCGCGGGCGAAGTTCGGCCCGGGAGTTCCGTCCTCTTTGACGATCCCCTGGGATAGGAGATTGTTCACCGTCTCGCCGGCCTTCGGTTTGTAGGTGCCATAGATGTGGTCGAACGTGCGGTTCTCTCCCACGATGACGATCACGTGTTTGATGGGACTGGCGGTTGCGCTATCGCCGCGTTGCGCGGATGCGAGTGCCGGCAAGATCATTTGGGCCAACAGAGTGACGACGCTGACAAGGGCTGAAGTCCGCCGAATCTGCGGAACAACGTACCTGAACGCCATGAGGTTGCCCCCTCCAAGAGGCGAGGGCAGACTACAGTCGGTGCGTTGCCAGCCGGTTAACCGGTCGTTAACTGCGAATTAATTCTTTCCCACAATGTGCTGTTTTGGGGTTACGCAACGCACCTTAATTACATCGCTGTGCGACATCGAGGGTCTTGGCCTGGCGGCTGAGATTCAAGGCAAACAGGACAGGAATTCCTCGGCAGCGCGTCGCGGATCGCGGACGAGAGCGGAGATCACCGCCACCGAATCGGCCCCTGCCGCGATCACCTCGGGCGCAAGGTCGCACCGTATGCCGCCGATAGCGACCAGCGGCTTTCGGGTCAGCAGGCGCGCGCGGTGAACGCCATCCAGTCCTACGATCGGATCGGGGTTCGCTTTGCTGCTGGTCTCGAAGACAGGCCCGATGGCGAGGTAATTCGCGCTGGTCTTGTCCGCCAACCCGAGTTGTTCCGAATTGTGCGTAGAAACCCCGAGCAGCCTGTCCGGTCCGATGATCTTCCGCACGGACTCTGCCGACAGGTCGTCCTGCCCGACATGCACTCCGTCGAAATCGGCAGCCACAGCCAGGTCCGCGCGATCGTTCATGATAAGCACCGGGTGTCCCACCCTAGCCGGTTTTGCTAAGGTGGGACGGCCGACAATCCGCCTCAGCTCGCGCGCTTCCTGCAGCAGTTCGCGCGCGCTTCCCTGCTTATTGCGATATTGGATCAGCGTGACGCCCGCGACCAGCAGTTCCTCGACGAAGCGGTACAGAGCGTTCGAATCCTCGAAGCAGGAACGGTCGGCGATGGCGTAGAGCTTAGGAAGAATCACGTTGTTGGTTATTGGGGTTATTGGTTGTTGGTTATTGGTGATCGGTGTGAGTAAGCGTAAAAACCAACAACCAAGAACCAAAAACCAATAACGGTTTTACTTCGCCAACATCCGCTCCATGAACTTCGTGTCGGTATTGCCCGACACGAAGTCCGGATGCGCGAGGATCTTCTGGTGCAGCGGGATCGACGTGTAAATGCCCTCGACGATGAACATGTCGAGCGCGCGCCGCATGCGCTGGATGGCCTCATCGCGGTCCTTGCCGCGCACGATCAGCTTGGCGATGAGCGAGTCGTAATAAGGAGGGACCGTCGCTTCGGCGTAGACGAACGTATCCACGCGTACGCCCGTCCCCCCCGGCGGGTTCCACACCGTGATCTTCCCTGCCGACGGAGTGAACTTTTCCGGATGCTCGGCGTTGATGCGGCACTCGATGGCGTGGCCGCGATGCACGATCGGCCCGTGCAGCACCTCGTCCATTTTCGCGCCCATCGCGATCAGCACCTGGCTTTTCACCATGTCCACATCCGTCACCATCTCCGTCACTGGATGTTCCACCTGGATGCGGGTGTTCATCTCGATGAAGTACAGCGACCCGTCTTCGTCCATCAGAAACTCGACCGTGCCCGCGTTGACGTAGCCGATCTTGCCCAGCGTGGAAGACAACATCCCGCCGATCTTCGCTCGCATTTCCGGCGTGACGCGTACCGAAGGCGATTCTTCCAGCAGCTTCTGGTGACGTCGCTGGATCGAGCACTCGCGCTCGCCCAGCGAGACCACGTTGCCGTAAGCATCGGCCAGCACCTGGAACTCGATGTGGCGCGGGCGCTCGATGAACTTCTCCATGTAGAGGTCGCCGTTGCCGAACGCAGCCGCGGCCTCCGATTGCGCCGAACCGAACGCGTTGGGTAACTCTTCCGGCGTCCGGATCACGCGCATACCTCGTCCACCACCGCCGGCAACGGCTTTCACGATCACCGGAAACCCGATCTGCTTCGCCCATTCCAGCGCTTCCTCGGCGCTCTGGACGATGCCGTCAGAGCCTGGAAGGATGGGAACGCCCGCCTGTTTCATGGCCTGGCGCGCCTTCTCCTTCTCGCCCATCAGCCGCATGATCTCCGGCGGCGGGCCGATGAACGTGATCCCGCACGTCTCGCACACTTCAGCGAAGTTCGCGTTCTCGCTGAGCAGCCCGTAACCGGGATGGATGGCGTCGACGTTCGCGATCTCCGCCGCGCTGATCACGGCCGGGATATTGAGGTAGCTGTCCCCCGGGCGTGGCGGGCCGATGCAGATGGCGTCGTCGGCGAACTTGACGTGCAGCGAGTTCCGATCGGCCTCGCTGTAGATGGCGACCGTGCGGATGCCGAGCTCCTTGCAGGCGCAGATGACGCGCAAGGCGATCTCACCGCGGTTGGCGATCAGGATCTTGTTGAACTGTTTATTCATCCGCTAACTGGCGCGCACCGCGAACAGGGGCTGGCCGTATTCCACGGGCTGCCCGTTGCTGACGAACCTCTTCGCCAATTCGCCGGCGAAATCGCTCTCGATCTCGTTCATCAGCTTCATGGCTTCGATGATGCAGAGGACTTGGCCGTCGGTCACGGTGTCGCCGACTTTGATGAAGGGGGGCGAGCCCGGCGAAGGCGATTCGTAGTAGGTGCCGACGATGGGAGATTTCACGTAATGGAGTCCGGCTTCGCCTTCCGCGGCCGCGACAGCGGGCGCCGGCGTGGTGACCGGCGACGGATAATGCGGTTCA
>CAZLJE010000044.1:0-35165 GCA_964559835.1 uncultured Terriglobales bacterium | reverse complement strand
CTTCAGCGCAGAACCCGCTGCCGCCTGTGCCCACCACGAAGATCCTGGCGATCTCCCATTTCATGGGCACGCCCATGACACCCGCCCAGCGCGCCCAGATCATGCCGCACGAAGTGCATGACACGGTGAATGCTTATCTCGCGGGCAAGATAGACCAGTGGTATTTCCGGACCGACGGCAAAGGTGTGGTTTTCATCGTCAACGCAAGCACACCCGAAGAGGCGAAAAACATTTTGGAGAAATTCCCGCTGGGGCAGGCCGGTTTGATGGCCTTTGACTATATCCCGCTAGGTCCGCTCAGTCCGCTGCGCATCATCAATGACACGGTGAAGTGATTTTATTGGCTGGCACGCGCCGCGGGCCGGTATGAAGCGGGCGTCAACGATGTGGACAACGTCGCGAGCGCGCCGCTCGCTGAGCGAGAAGGGAGAGCAAGGGCCGTGGGCAAGGCGCACATCTCATCCCGGGGCTGTTCTTCAATCAGAAATCAGAAATCGAAAATCGAAAATGTCTTGTCGCGCTGATCTGTGACCCACGTCACATACAAGCCCGCCCCTTTCCTCTAAACTCTCCTCGTGACATCGAGGGAGTGGTGTCCCTCATGTCCGCAAGCTCCCCATGTTGGCCCGTAACTCGTTACCGGCGGCGATTTTACAAGTAACTCCTTTCAACCCGGCGATTTACCTCCGAGATCCCAGGGGGGCCACCCCCTCCGTTTACCACCTTGTAACTTTCAACGTACAACTTACAACCGTTTTTTCCCAAGTAACCCAGGCAGAACTCATTGATTCCAAAGAGCCGCAGAAAAAACTAGCAGTTACTAACTCCCGCGACTATACCGCTACGGTAAACACCGGGCTCAAGACCCCAACGCCCAAAGCCGTCCTACATTCCTCCCCAGTAGATCGCGTTGAACACCATTTTGTACGTCGCCTCGGTCTGGGCACGGAACTGCGGGCGGAAGCCGATCATCACCAGCTTCCCCTTGCCGCGCGTGAACGCTACCGCCGCAGCTTTACGCTGCAAGCGATCGGCGCCGCGGATCCAGCCGGACAGCAGGATGTCCTCGGCGTCGGCCGGATACCAGGCGAGAACAGTGCGGTCCATCTCCGCGCCCGGGATCGTGGTGCGGTAGGCGATGCCGCGATCGACGAACGCGGCGGTATCGCTCGGCATGCCCCAATTCACCGGGTGCGAGTTGTCGAGTTCGATCTTCAGCAGCGACCCGGGGCAGAGGAACTCCTCCGGCTTCGCCGTTCGCAGTTCGTTCACCACCGGGATGTTGAAGTCGTCCGCCAGCAGGTCGCCGCCCGCGCCCCAGGACACGATGGTCCCGCCCTCGTCCACGAACTTCTTCAACGCGCTAACGCCTTCGTTACCGATGCCGCCGGCGTACTCGGGCGGGAGATCGACGAAGTAGCGCATTGCTCCGTCGCCGCGCTGGCTGGGCCGCCCCTCGACGATCGAGTCCTTCGGCATGTCGGGAATGACGATCACGTCAAAGCTGCTCTTCAGGTTCCCGGCACGGACGGCCTTGTTGTCGAGCGACTTCGGATCGAATCCGTACTGCTCGAGCAGGAAGCGCGTCCAGCCCTCGTCGAGCTGTGCCGTCCACGGCTTCAACAGGCCGACGCGCAAGGCTTTCATCGCCGTCGCGCCCTCGGGAAGCTGCGGGACGGCGGTGAGTGTGAGCTGGTACTTCTTCGCCATCGCCGCCGCTTCCGGCGACTCGATCAGGAACGTCCCGGCCGGGTAATTCGCAAACGGTTTGCTCGCGACACTGACTTTGCCGTTCGCTTTCAGCGTGGCATTCACCAGCTTGAACGCGCTGTTCTCGTCATGGCGGAGCGCGTAAAGGCTGCCGCTGCCCGTAGCGCCACCCTGCGGAAAGTCGGTGTCGGCGAGCGAATGCCAGTTGGCTTTGCGCTCGTCGGCGGTGGCGGGTGTTTTTGTGGCTGTAACACCCATCATCAGCGGCAAGGACCACGCCGCCACGTCATAGGGTGCGATGATGTTCGGCCCCTGCACGGCCTTGACCTTCGGATAGTGCGTCGGCGCCAACATCTCGTCGACGAACTTTCCGTACGGCTGGTCAAGCGGCAGCCAGTACGCGTCTTTGCTCGCGAATATCTCGACCCCGTGGTCGCGCATGAGTTGCACCAGACGCATGGCGGCCGTACGGTCGCGCTGGTCCTTCGGGACGCGGTAGGCGTCCTGCGCGCCCGCTTTGACGGCATCCAATGCCATCATCGCTTCATTGCGCTGGAAGTCGAAGGCGTGGTCGCTGACCGACTCGAGTATGGCGTCGCTGACGATGCGCTCGTAATCCATGATGTCGCGCAGACGCCACACGCCGCCTGGCCACGGGTTCAGGTAATTGGTTGTCTGGACGTAGTCGACCAGGCCCTTGCTGGCGCCGGTGAGTTCCGTCGGCGAGACCGTGATCGGCGTCGCCAGCTTCGCGCTCGCCACTTCCGTCAGCAGGCCGACGACGTTCTTGAACCACGCCGTGTTCTTCGTTCCGCCGGGCCAGTACGCGTCGTACATCGCGCCGTAGATGACGCCGCTCTTCTTCTGCTCTTCGAGCCGGTACGCCATGGTCGTACCGATCAGGTTCGTGCCGCGGAAGACCATCGGATGGATGTTCTTGGCGACGGGATCGGCATAGGGTGGCGTGAAGATGCGCGGTCCGGTGGAACCCATCTGGTGCTCGTCGAGCCAGACCTGCGGGAACCACTCGTGGTATACGGCCCTGGTCAGCACCTGCGATTCCTTCTGCGTCAGCATGTACCAGTCGCGATTGTCGTCGTGGCCGACATACTTGTGATAGAGCCACGGCATACGCGAGCCCTCGTACTTGGTGCCCAGGTTCTTGCGATACCACTCCGTCTCCATGATCTCGCCGTCGGGATTGAGGGACGGCACCAGCAACAGGATGACGTTGTTCAGCCGCTGCACGATCGCCGGATCGTCCGACGTGACCAGCGCGTGCGCCCACTCCATAGCCATCTGGCTGGAGCCGATCTCGGTCGAATGGATATTGCACGTGATGATCAGGATCGCCTTGCCCTCGTGCGCCAGCTCGTCGATCTGCTTTTGCGAAAGCCCGCGCGGGTCGGGCAGCTTACGCGCGATCTCCTGATAGCGCTTCTTGTTCTTCAGGTTCGCCTCGCTGGAGATCGCCGCCAGGATCAAGTCGTTCCCCTCAGTCGTCTTCCCAAGGTTCTCGATTTG
This sequence comes from uncultured Terriglobales bacterium, assembly GCA_964559835.1. Lineage (GTDB taxonomy): Bacteria > Acidobacteriota > Terriglobia > Terriglobales > Acidobacteriaceae > DAISJI01. Next base: position 31,931 of record CAZLJE010000044.1, on the reverse strand, counting down.
GATCCTGCCCGAGCGCTTTGCCAATTCGTTGAAGTAGCTGACGATCTGGTGATAGTCGGCGAGCTGACGGTCGGCGCCAACCTGGAAGCCAAGAAATTGCGAGGGTGTGGGGATGGTGTCAGCGGCGACAGCTGTCAGCGAACAAACAACGAGCAACAGCGCCAGCACGAGCGCGCGAGGTTTCATGTCGGTTTCTCCGGCGTAAGTAGAAGCCGGACATTGTAGCCCGCAGCGCAAGCCGGCGCTGTTAGGAGCTACACAACCAGCCGCAGGATCAACGCGGATCAGGAGTGCAAAAGTGCTACGATTTAAACAGGAGTGCCCGGCATGCAGAAAAAGGATCAGTACCTGAAGATCAAAATAGTTAGGCAGGGGCAGTGGGCCGTGGCCATCCCATTGGAGAAAGTGTCGCCCATGACGCAGGCAACCGTAAACCGGGCGCTGCGCCAGATTCGCGACCGAGGATTGAGACAGGCACTGCGGAACATCGATAAGAACTTCAGCGGATGAATTCGCCCACCGCTGATGGTTGTCCGCACGATCAGACCCCCAATCCTTCAAGGAGTGCTTCGGGCAATACGCAAAAACAAATCAGCCACCGATCTCTCGGTGGCTGATGGCTGAATGCTGATGCCTGAAGGCTAGTTCGAGTACAGCAGTACGCCTTCCTGCTTCTCTTCGCCGACCTGCCGGTAGAACAGCTTGTCGCCGTCGAGATAGACCTCCAGGAACGCGGGCCGGGTGTTGATCGACCCCTGGATGAGCGCCTCGCTGAGCGGGTCCTCGATGTACTTCTGCAAGGCCCGGCGCAACGGACGCGCACCGTAGCTGCGGTCCACCAGCGTCTTTGCCAGGATCCACTTGCGCGCATCTTCGTTCACCGTGACGGTGATCGCCTTCTGCGCCAGGTTGGCGTTCAACTGGTTGACCATCAACTCGACGATCGCGATCAGGTCGTTCTCGGTAAGCGAGTTGAAGATGATGACTTCGTCCAGGCGGTTCAAGAACTCGGGGTTGAAGGTGCGCTTCACCTCGCCCTTCACCAAATCCTCGACCGTCTTCGACGTGGCTTCCTCGCTCACCGCTTCGAAGCCCAGTCCCTTCTTCTTCTGTAGGTGACGGGCGCCGATGTTCGACGTCATGATGATGATCGCGTTCTTGAAGTCGACCGTGTTGCCCAGGCCGTCGGTGAGCTGGCCGTCTTCGAAGACCTGCAACAGGATGTTGAACACATCCGGGTGCGCCTTCTCGATCTCATCCAGCAGCACCACCGAATACGGGGCGCGCTTCACGCGCTCGGTCAACTGACCGCCCTCTTCGTAGCCGACATATCCCGGAGGCGAACCGATCAGTTTGCTGACCGAATGCTTCTCCATGAATTCCGACATATCGAAGCGGACTAGCGCCTTCTCCGTCCCGAACATGAACTGCGCCAGGGTACGCGCGACTTCCGTCTTGCCGACGCCCGTCGGCCCCAGGAACAGGAACGAGCCGATGGGACGGTTCGGCGACTTCAAGCCCGCGCGGCTGCGGCGAATCGCCCGGGCCAACGCCGAGATCGATGCCTCCTGCGAGATGACCCGCTTGTGCAGCTCTTCCTCAATGCGCAGCAGCTTCTGCGATTCCTCTTCCTTGATCGACGTGATCGGCACGCCGGTCCAGCGCGACACCACGTCTTCGATGTCCTCACGCCCGACTACGCCGGTGCTCGATTCATCGAGGTGATACTTCTCGCGCAATCCGCGCAGGTTCTCGCGCTCCTTGCGTTCTTCGTCCGAGTAGAAGCGCGCCTTCTCGAACTCGTGGTTCGCGATGGCGTTCTCCATCCGGTGGACGATGAACTTGATCCGCTTCTGGACCTCGGTGATCTCTTCGGGAAGCGACGTCTGGCGCAGCTTCACGCGCGCACCCGCTTCGTCGAGAAGGTCGATCGCCTTGTCCGGAAGGAAGCGATCCGGGATGTAGCGGTTCGAATGCGACACCGCGAACCCGATCGCCTCGTCCGTGTACGTGACCGCGTGGAACTTCTCGTAGCGGTCTTTGATCCCGTTGAGGATCTTGACCGCGTCGGTCTCGTCCGGGGGAGGAACCTTGACCGACTGGAAGCGCCGCTCCAGCGACCGGTCCTTCTCGATCGACTTGCGGTATTCGCCCGGGGTGGTCGCGCCGATGCACTGCAGCTCGCCGCGCGACAGCGCGGGCTTCAGGATGTTGGCCGCATCGAGCGAGCCTTCGGCCGAACCCGCGCCCACGAGCGTATGCAACTCGTCGATGAAGATGATGGCGTTCTGCGACTCCATCAATTCCTTCATGATCGTCTTCAAGCGCTCTTCGAACTGGCCGCGGTATTTCGTGCCGGCGACGATCAGCGAGAGGTCCAGCGCCAGGATCCGCTTGTCCGACAGGAAGGACGGAACTTCGCCATCGGCGATACGCTGCGCCAGTCCCTCGACGATGGCGGTCTTGCCCACGCCGGGTTCGCCGATCAGCACCGGATTGTTCTTGGTGCGGCGGCACAGGATCTGTACGACGCGCTCCAGTTCCTGGTCACGTCCGACCAGCGGATCGAGCTGGTTGTCCATGGCGGCCTGAGTCAGGTCGCGGCTGAACTCAGCCAGCAGAGAACTTTCGCGCGACCGCTGCTGCGGCTGCTTCTCCTGCGTGGTGCGCTGCAATTCTTCCCGGATGGTGGTCAGGCGCAGGCCCCGCTCGTGCAGGATCTCCGCCGCGAAGCACTTCTCTTCGCGCAGCAGGCCCAAAAGCAGGTGCTCGGTCCCGATGTGCTTGTGCGACAGCCGTTCGGCTTCTTCCGCCGCGTAGGCGAGCACGCGCTTGCACTCGTTGCTCAGCGGCAGGTCGACCGACGTCGACACCTTCTCCCGGATAGTGGTGTGGCCTTCGATCTGTTTCCGGATCGATTCTACCGAGGCGTGCGAGCGCAGGAACCGGTTGGTCAGCGCCTTGTCTTCGCGCAGCAAGCCCAGCAGCAGGTGCTCGGTCTCGATGTAGGGAGAGCCGAACTGGCTGGCCTCGTAGCGCGCGAAAAAGATCACTCGCCTGGCTTTTTCCGTGTACCGTTCAAACATTTGTGTTCTCTCTCCGATAGACCGTCACCCTCACGGACGGCCCGTCGTCCTCACCCTGTTGACCCGCCTGCCCCGAACTGCACGCGGAACATTTGCCTGCCTGCCCTGAGTTTCGGCCCGTTTTGCGCTCACTTCAAGTAAATTCTGTAACCGTTCTGAAACAGAAACGGAAACGCAAACAGTCAGTTCAGCGACTCCGGCGCGATCTCCTCGAGCCGCCCATTTTCCAGTCGCAAAACGCGGTGGCAGCGGCGCGCGAACGCAAGGCTGTGGGTGGCAATGAGGGAGGTAAGCCGGTGGTCGCTATGTAAACGAGCGATCAAATCAAATACCGCAGCGGACGTCTTCGTATCGAGGTCGCCCGTCGGCTCATCGGCCAACAGGACTTTCGGCCCCGTGACCAGCGCCCGCGCCAGTGCAACCCGCTGCTGTTCGCCGCCGGACAGTTCGCCCGACCGATGGTGCGACCGGTCTTCCAATCCGACCTCGCGCAACCACCGCATGGCTTCGGCCTCTGCCTTCTCGCGGTCTTCGCCGCGTACCAGCAGCGGCATAGCTACGTTTTCCAGCGCCGTGAATTCGGGGAGCAGGTAGTGGAACTGCCAGACAAACCCGATCTCGCGGTTGCGGAACTCAGCCGCCGCCTCGTCGGATAGCGATTGCAGCTTGATTTCGGCGCAGTATACGTCACCCGCCGAAGGCCTATCAAGCGCTCCCAGGATGTGCAAAAGTGTGCTTTTTCCAGCGCCCGATTGCCCGACGATCCCGACCATCTCGCCCCTTCCCACCCGGAAGGACAGGTTTTCAAAGAGCACGAGGTCCGTGGACCCGGAACGAAATACTTTTTTTACGCTCTCAGCCCGCAGGATCTCCGTATGTTCCATTGGATGCAATTGCGTTTACCTACGCTTCAGATTCGGGGCACTCGCCCCCATTTACAGTGCCCCAGCCCTCGATCTTCCCACTTCTGACAAGAGAAAATCCCACACGCCGGTAATCGCGACTATGAGTACCTACGGAATTCCGTAGGGGGCGAGCCAGTCTGTGTTTCTTTGCAGTTGGCACTTCTCTCTTAGCACTATTCATTCATACCTCAGCGCCTCCGCGGGCAGCACCCGAGCCGCCGACCATGACGGATACATCGTCGCAATGAACGAGACGCCCAACGACACCGCCGCAACCCACAATCCATCGACCGCTCTCGCGGCGAAGGGCACGTAGTCGATCGAATACACCTCCGCCGACAACGAAATCAGGTGATAACGCCCGCCAAAGTATGCGAGCAGGTACCCGACCGCCAGTCCCAGCACGGTCCCGATCACTCCCACGAGCATTCCTTGCGCGATAAAGATCCGCCGCACCTGCCGCTTTTTCGCTCCCATCGACATCAGCACCGCGATGTCCTTGGTCTTTTCCATCACCATCATGATGAGAGAAATAAGGATGTTCAGCGCGGCGACGAACACGATCAGCCCGATGGTGATGAACGTGACCACGCGCTCCAGGCGCAACGCCCGGAACAGCGCCTTGTTCTCCTCCATCCAATTGGTCGCCATGAAGCCCTTGCCGGCCGCCTGTTGGATCTCGTTGCCCACCTCGTCCGCCTGGTAGATGTTGTCGATCTTGAATTCCAATACCGAAACGATGTCGCCCAGTGCGAACAGCTTCTGCGCGTCTTCCAGGCGCGTGAACGCCCACGTCGCGTCGTAATCGTAGAAACCGGAATTGAAGATCCCGACCACTTTGAACCGCGCGTACTTCGGCACGAGCCCGAACGGCGTCAGCTCACCTTGTGGGCTGGTGACGAGAACGACCGACCCGACCGTCGCGCCCAGCGAATCCGCCAGGTCTTTCCCAAGGATGATCGGCGGGAGTGTCTGCGTCCGCTCCAACGCGTCGGGCGAGGATGAGGTAGCGAAAGATGATACAGCCCCGCCGCCCTCGGCCGGGTTCTGCTCCAGCGGCGCCACCGAACCCTGCCTCACCGTGTTCAGCATGTCGCTGATCTTCCGCTCCTGCGACGGAACGATGCCCTTCAGCATTCCGCCTCGGGCCCGCGCGCCGCGCGAGATCATTACCGGGTCATAGATCGCCGGCGCGCCCGCGGCCACGTGCGGCAGTTTCTGCAATTTGTCGAGCATTTGCTGGTAGTCGCGGATGCCGTCGTTCTCCACGCGCATCAGCCGCACATGCGCCGACGACCCGAGCAGGCGGTCCTGCAGATCCTGGCGGAAACCGTTGTTGATGGCGAGCGCCACGATCAGCGACGCCACGCCCGCCGTCACCCCGACGATAGAGATGCCAGTGATGACGCCGATGAATGCCTGCCGTCTTTTCGCCCGCAGATAGCGCGTGGCAACGAACAGTTCGAAACGCATTGTCCGCGCTAATCCTAAATGATTGGCCTGCCGGACAGGATTTGGATAGAATCCCCGGCCATGCCGAAGCCGGAAAAAGCGGTCACCGTCGCCGAGTACATCGCGCAGATCGAAGAGCCACGCCGCGCCGCGATCAAGGCAATCCACAAGTACGACAGTGGACGAGAAGGGGATGCGCCGATCGTCGCGCTCGCCAGCCAGAAGAACTACATTTCCATCTACGGATGCGGCGCGGAGAACGGTAAGGACCTCCAGCGCGAGTTGCCGAAAGCCGATTTCGGCAAAGGCTGCATTCGGTTCAAGAAAGAAGCGGACGTCAACCTCAAGGCGCTGGAAAAGATCGTCCAGGCCCGGGCCGGCGCTAATACGAAGTCCCGCCAGGCATCCGCGGGAAAATAGCGGGTACGCGCCGCTGATAGTCGCGATATGCGTCGCCGAAACGACTCAGCAGTTCCCGCTCCTCCGTTCGGATCATCAGCGCCCCTGTGATGATGGCGAACGGCAGCAGGCCATACATCACCGCCGATCCGCTTCCGACCGTCCAACCCGCCATGTGGAGAAGATGCCCCAGGTACAAGGGATGACGCAGGCGACCGCGAATACCCCGCGTGTTCAGCCGCTGCTCGTGTTTGTCGGGTTCGATCTCGCTGCGACCGACAACCTGGTCATGCGTGAAGTCCTTCATCGCGGGCGCGTAGATCGAGTAAGCGATCGCCATCAGCACTGCGCCGGGGACCCACGCCCACCAGGACGTGTACAGCGCGACCGTGCGCCACTTCCACGTCGCGGCGCCGATCACCAGCCACATGAGGATCCAGATTGGCCCGACGTGCTTGAGTTTGGCGCGGCGCTCGCGCCAGCGCTCCGCGAACGGATGGACCACGAGCCAATACGGCGGCACGGACGCGTAGATCACGCCCAAGATCCACGCGATGGTGCGCAGAATGATCATCGGTTAAATATCCGGCGCGGAGGCAAGAAGCTGATGAGTCCTGCCATGAGCCCTGAACCATGCGCCCTAAGCCGGTTTCAGTGTGCCCGGACCACGTACTTCGCCGAGCCGAGATTGTCGTAGCGGTCATAGACGCGGACCACCACAACGTGTTCACCGGGCAAGGCTACGGCCGCTGCGTTGCGCGCAGTTCCGTCCGTTCCCGACTCGCTCCTCGCCCGCGGCAGCGGTACCGAGAAGTCGTAGTTTTCCACCCGGTAGTCCGACAATCCGCCCACTGGCTCGACGTATTGCCAGTCGCCGGCGTCGATCGAATACTCGGCACGCTTGATCGGCGAGAAGCCATCCAAGGCGCGGAATGTGATGTGCAGCGCGGCATTGTCCACCGCGGCGTTCAGGTTCTGCACCTGCGGCGGCGTGGTATCGATCTCGAAACGCGCGCTTTCCCTGGACGCGGTCAGCGCGTCCTCCGGAGAATGCGATGGCGCATCCGACGCGATCACCTTGAACGTGTAACCGCCGTCGGGCAGCAGGGAAGCGTCGAACGAGTAGTACTTCTCGTCCAGGTCGCTCTTGAGCAACTTCCAGTCGCTCTCTCCGTCGCCGCGGTAATACAGCGAATAGGTCAGATCATCATCGTTGTCGTCGTGCGCGGTCCATCGTACTGCGATGGAGTTGCGGTCCTTGACGGCGGGGATAGGAGCGTCGAACTTCTGGGAAGCGTTGCCGCCGACGCTGACGCTCTCGACCGTCGGCCGCGGCATCGGGTTGAACCGCGCGCCCGTCTGCACCACGACGTCGTCCACTACGGGCGCCACGTTCTTCGGCAGGTAATTCACCAGCACGCTGTCGATGATCGCGCCCGGATTGCCCGCCTTCAGCACCGCCTTCCACTGCACGAAGCGTGCCGCTGGGACATCGAGTTCGCCGCCCTTGGTGAAATCGATCTTCTTCCACGGGCTCCAATTGCGGTCGGGATTGTCGACGTTGCCGCTGCGCGCGAATATGTCGAAGGCGCCCCGGCCGCGGACTTCCGCCCGCCCCCAGCGCGAGAATATCTTGGCATCGTAAACGTCGCTTTCATATTCGCCCTGCGCATCCGGCGCGCCGCCGAGAAGGAAGACCTTCCCCAGGTTGCTGGTCGCTGCGTATACGCCGCCGGTCGGCGACTTCGCCAGCGCTGTGACCTGGGTCGCGCTCGCCTTAACGAGATCGGTAAACTGCTCGTTGCCGTTGATCTCGAAGATCTTGCCGTGATTGCCGCTGGCGGCGAGCAGGTGTCCCCGTGCGTCGAAGCTGAGCGCGTAGACGACTTCTTCACGCGAGTTCCAGATGCGCTGCGGCGAGCCATCGGGCGCGATCTGGTAGATCTCCGACCCGCCCGTTGCGCTGCTCGCGGGAAACGGGATCATCGAGATGTTCGATGCCTGCGTCTGCGGTCCCTGGGCGAGCGCCGCCGCTGCCCCTGGATTCACGCTCAACACCGGTGTGGGCATCGAGAACTGCGTGTTGGGAGCATTGGTCGTGGAGCGCGGTGTCTTTTCGCCGACTCCGGCCGCATAGATGTTCCCCTGCCCGTCGATCGCGAGCGCCGTAATCTCCTTCTTCGGCGCGCTGTACAGGACGAACGCCTCGCCCGAGGGCGAGATGCGGTACACGAGCCCGCTGCCGTCGGACCCGGCGATCAGATTTCCCTTGGCATCCAGCGCAAGCGCGCGAATGTGCGCCTCGTCGCTCTGGAAGAAAAGCGAACTCTTGCCGTCTGGTTCGACGCGGAAGATCTGCCCGCGATCGCCTGTCGCGACGTACATCCTCCCCTGCGCGTCCTGCGCCAGGTCCCAGATGTACTTCGATTGCGGATCAAAAAAGACGGACGAGCTGTAGTTCGGATCGACGGGAACGTTCGCCTTGTCTTCCTGGGCCGCTTCGGTTTTGCCTTCGTGTTCCTTCGTGCCCTTTGTGGTGGGCTTTTCTTCGGCGGCTTTTCCTTCGCGTTCCTTCGCGTCCTTTGTGGTAGAAGTTTTCCGTTCGATCTTGTACACCTTACCATCGGGCGAGGTCGCGGCGTAGATCGCGCCCTTTGCATCCACGAGCAGCGCCTGTACCTGCAACTCCTGCGGCTGGAAGATGACCGTCGCCTGACCCTGCGGCGTGATGCGATATACGCGTCCCGGAGCTCCGGTCGCGGCGTACACGTTACCTTGCGCATCGGCGGCGATCGACCAGATGTACGTGGACGGCGTGGTGTAGATCGCCTTGAACGATGGGGCGAGTTCGAGTGCGCCATCGCTGCGGATCGCGACCCCACGCGCGGTACCTTTTTCAAAGTCCTCGAATTTCCGCTGCTCCCAGGAGCGCGTGCCTTCGGCGAGACCAAATGTGATGAGAATGGTGATAACGAAAAATAAAGCGGCGAGCAATTTACGCATCGGTATTCCTGATTGGGGGCTGTCTTTTAGCCTACCACGTTGCAGGCCGGTAGGTCGTAGGCGGTAGGTCGTAGGTCGGGTGCCACAGAGAGACTCAACGGCAAAGGACGCAAAGAGAGACACCTCTTTGCGTTCTTTGCGCCCTTTGCGTTGAAAAACCCTCAGGCGTCGAACGAGGCCGGCGCGTCTTCTTCGTCCTCTGTCGGCCCTTGCAGAACGGAATCGATCTCGCTCAGCACATTGAGGATCGCTTCCTCGCTCGAGGCCCCCGGCTTGGCGTCGGCAGGCGGCGGCACGAGCGTCGCGGGGTTCCATCCTCCGCGGTGTACGGTCAAAGGCAGAGCTGGTTTCGAGAGTTCACGCGCGGCCGTGGAGAAGATCAATTGCTGGAGGTGGTCGCCGCAGCAGGAGTAATGGCAGTCCGTGCGTGTACTGAGTTCGTCTTGCCAGGGGAGGATCTCGATGAGGTTCCCCGCGCCGGTGACCGCGAACCAGCCGGCGTGGTCCGCCGATTGCGTGCCACAGACCTCGCAAACGCACAGACCGAGTGAGTTCACCGCTTTACCTCCTGGAATTTCCGGTCGTGGGCGAACGGGCTACCCAGCGGCCGGGCTACACCAATCCTGCACCCGCATACATTGGACGCAAAATGCTCAACTTGGTTACCGGAACGGGTGCGGGTGCGTGTACCGTTCCTGCTTTACCTGCGATGTCCTGCAGGGCGGCCATGTTGTACACCAAAATCGTCGCGCCCCGCACCTGAATAAATCCTTGCTTGCGGAAACGGGCCAGCACCCGGGTGACCGTCTCCCGGGTCGTACCCACCATCTGCGCCAGTTCTTCGTGCGTCAATGACATCTTGAAACCCGGAATCGGGCCCGGAGTTCCGCGCTCCTCCACCCAATTCAGCAGCAGGCAGGCGACGCGCCAGTCCGCCGAGCGCGATAGTCCCACCCAGCGCAACTCGCGGCAGGCATTGTTGTATTGCTGGCTCATTTGCAGGGCCGCGTGCATGCAGATGTCGGAATCGCCCTGAAGCAGGTGGCGGAAATCGTGAGTCTTGATGAAGTTCACTTCGCACGGGCCGAGCGTCTCGACCGTCGCTTCGTACGGCCTGCCTGACACGGCGGAGCCCAACCCGAGTACTTCTCCGGGACCGGCGATCTTGAGGATCAGCGTACGTCCCTCTTCCGACACGACCGACAGCTTCGCTTGTCCCTTGCAGATCACGAAGACGCCGCGTGACGCCTGCCCTTCGACGAACAGCACCGCGCCCGCTGGGTAGGAATGTACGAAAGAAACGTGGTCAAGCGCCGCCAGGCTGCGCGGCGAAAGCTGGCAAAAAAATCCGTTCTCACGGCGGCCGCAGCTATGACAATTCTCAGCATGGCCCAGGTTGTAGGGGGTACGGGTCGCAACGCTCATCGCGGCACCTCGATGGCAGAAAGCCATAGATCGCAATGTGCACGGCCCGCACCACATCGTGCGAAAACGCTCATCGTGCGGAATCAATCGGTTACGGCGATAACCGCCCGGGCTTGCTCACACACAAGTGTGATTGGGCGCACACGGTGTGTGTGAATTCGCGCACTAAGACGGTGGTAGGTTGTTGGTGATTGGTTCTTCCATTGTGAGGGTTCCTTTCGCTCACGCCAATCGCCGCTAACCAACTACCAATAACCAATCGCCGTCTTTTACTTCTTACCCTTCCGCAACTCGCACGTTGTCCCGTAGAAGCTGTCGCCGTTCGAGTTCAGGCCGATGGCCGGCCCTGCCAGCAGCTTCGAATGGTACTTGGAGAGTGATCCGCTCTCGAAGACGATCTTGCGCGACGGTTCGACGTGGAACTTCCCCGTAATCCCAGCGGCCTCATACGTATTCGCGTTCAGGATCTTCATGTCCATGAACGTGTAGCGTCCGTTGGCGAAACACTCATATACGCCCGGAACAAGTTTGTCGTTCGTTTCGGCGCTACCGCCCTCGGCGTGCAGCATCCAGAAGAGAAGGCTTTCCTTTCCCGCCTTGTCGAACTTCACGTCGCACATCGTGCCTTCTCGCACGCCGACTATGGTGCCGGCGCGGTTGAGTCCATCGATCACCCGTTTGCCGACGGTACATTCCTTCGCCGACTTGAACGCCTCTGCCTGCGCCGGTTGCGCGGCGATGAACAGAGTTGCAGCGACGGCGGCCAGGGCGATCCCCAGTTTCGTCATGTATGTTCCCCCAGTTGAGTGATAGGTCGTGATTGGGCAGGGAAGTTACGACGGACTTAACGCCAGCGCAATATGCTCTTGGTAACCTTCGTGGTAATCCGCAAAGTTTTGCAATCCATCGGTTCAGCTATCACGCGCAGGGAGGCCCACCCCGGCGACAACCAGCCAGGGTGGGACTCCCGGTTACGTGTTCGCTGCCTTGTCCCCTTGCGGGTAACGAAAACGTTCTCGCTCGCCTACACCAGGCCCTGCTCGAGCATGGCGTTTGCAACTTTCAGGAAACCGCCGATGTTCGCTCCGTTGAACAGGTTTCCCGGCGTGCCGTACTTCTCGGCGGTCTCATAGCAGTTCTTGTGGATTGCGGCCATGATGTTCTGGAGCCGCCGGTCCACCTCTTCGCGCGTCCACGCCAAACGCATGCTGTTCTGCGCCATCTCCAGACCGGAGGTGGCCACGCCGCCCGCGTTCGCCGCCTTCGCCGGACCGTACAGGATATGCGCGTCGAGGAACATCTTTGTCGCCTCGGCCGTGCACGGCATGTTTGCGCCCTCGCAGACGAGAGTAACTCCGTTCATTCCCAGGTTCGCCGCGTCTTTCGCGTTGATTTCGTTCTGCGTGGCGCTGGGGAAGGCGCAGTCCGCTTTGATCTTCCACAACGGGTTGCAATCCTGCGAAGGGTTGGTTGGCATGTACACGGCGCGACGGAACTGGTCGGCGTACTCCCGGATGCGGCCGCGGCGCACGTTCTTCAGCTCCATCACCCAATTCAGCTTTTCGCGATCGATCCCATCTGGATCGTAGATGGCGCCGTCCGAGTCCGAGAGCGTGAGGGACTTCGCGCCCATGTCGATCAGCTTCTCGACGGTGTACTGAGAGACGTTGCCGCTGCCGGAGATCAAGCACGTTTTGCCCTCAAGCGACTCGTTCCGCGTCTTCAGCATCTCGGCGGCGAAGTATACGGATCCGTACCCGGTCGCCTCCGGACGGACCAGCGAGCCGCCATAAGTCAGACCCTTGCCGGTCAGAACGCAGGTGAATTCGTTCTTGATGCGCTTGTACTGGCCGAAAAGGTAGCCGATCTCGCGCCCGCCCACGCCAATATCCCCTGCCGGCACGTCGGTATTCGGTCCGATGTGACGGCACAGCTCCGTCATGAAGCTCTGGCAGAAGCGCATCACCTCGCCGTCGCTCTTTCCCTTGGGATCGAAATCGGAGCCGCCCTTGCCTCCGCCCATCGAAAGCGTCGTCAGCGAGTTCTTGAACACCTGCTCGAATGCGAGGAACTTGAGGATGGAGAGATTGACGCTGCGATGGAAGCGCAGCCCGCCCTTGTACGGGCCGATCGCGCTATTCATCTCGATGCGAAACCCGCGGTTCACGCGCATTTCGCCGGCATCGTCGAACCACGGCACGCGGAACATGATGACCCGCTCCGGCTCCACGAGGCGCTCCAGCAAGCGTGCCTCCTGGTATTCTGGATGCCGCTGCAACGCGGGGCGAAGAGAGTCCAGCACCTCCGCCACAGCCTGGTGAAACTCCGGTTCGGCGGGGTTCTTCGCCACCACCAGAGTCATGATGTCGTCGAGATAGTCGCCCTTGCTCTGGATAATGGTCTTGTTCGCCATAATCCTCCTTCAAGTGCACTCGGATTCGCGTAACAGCAACCGATCTTCCTAAGACAAATAAGGAAGCCGCATGGCCGAGCCGGGCCGAATGAGATGGCGAGCGCCGGTGATGGATTATGAAACGATCGTGGACCCCACCCCCGACGCGGGGTCAAAGTGTAGCGCAACGGCCGAACAAAGGGCGAACGCCGAATTCAGCACTGCATCACATGCTCATGACGATCAGAGAACAAAAAGCCCCACTCGCTTGGGGCTTTTTTCTTCGTACTTGTTACTTGGTACTACTTCACCGTCACCGTGATCAACTGCGCTCCACTGACGACGTAATCCAGCGGGGTGGACGATTCGTTCACCGACGACTCGCCCGTCACCACCATGTCCTGCGTGCCGCGCATGCCTTCCATGACGTTCATCACGGACAGCGGCAGCGTGGGCATGACCTTGTCCTGCACCATCGCCTGCGGGTTCGCCTCCATCAGCGACACGTACAGGTGGTCGTTCGAATGGTCTTTGTTGAGCAACGCGATCGTCGACCCCAGGTCGAGCTTGCGTGCGAAGTTGCCGGCCATGCCGCGCATGCGATCGAGCGTCTGGCCGTCGCTGACCAGGATGCGCAGCGTCCCCTTCGGCGTCGAGGTCGGGATCTTCACCGGGATCTGCCGGACGATGCGGTCGCCGCGATATGGCCGCAGCACCGCCTCGATCATGATGTCATCACCCGGACGCGCTTCGGTCACGTCCGTACGCGCGCTCTCCAGTTGCGCGGCCTTCCGCTCCCGCACCATGTCGAAATCCAGTTCGACGCCCTTGATCTTCGGCGTCTCGTACGGATTCTGGTAGATGCGCCCGAAGCGGTCGCCCAACGCCATTGCCGGCGATAACGCTGCAGGTAAGCCCGCGTCGTTTGGCGCGAACATGTTCTGCATGTGGACTTCAGGGTAGCCGTTGACGTCGATCTTCCCGGCCATGCGATAGGTCACGTCTTCGCCCGCTTCGTTCGTCCCTTGCAGCGCGCTGAAGACGGTGCTCATCACTGCTACCGGCGTCAGCTTGGCGTTGTTCAACACCTCGAAGTGGAACTCTTTCGGCTTGCTGGTTCCGTGGATGCGCAACGTGACCGGGATCATTTGCGGCTCGACGCCCATTTTGCCGAGAATGCCGGTATGGCGGTCCTGCACGAATGCGCCGACCTGCTCCGTCGCGTTGACGATCTTGAACGCGTTCGCGGGCGAGGCCAGGGTAGCCAGCACGCGCGCCTTCGTCATCGGGATATCGACGTTGCCGAATTGCAGCACCGGATGTCCGCACGCCAGCAGCCGCTGCGGATCGATATACGTCACCGTGCACGTCGCTGCGATATTCATGTCGCCGCGCACCAGCACCATGCTGACTGCCGAACCGGGCTCGATCGGCTCCGGCTGTTTTTCATCGGACACGGAACCCGCGCCCATGACCGGAGTCACGCCTGCCGCCGCGAATTGCGGCGCGAAACGCTGGACCGCGTCCGCCGTAAAGCCCGAAAACACCAGCGGGGTCTCGATCGGCTTCAGCAGGTTCGAGAATTGCGCGACATTCGGCGCGACGCCGGGCCCGCTCGTCCGCGTCGTTTCGGTCTTCGCGTCGGGTGTGGCCGTGCTGACATCGAACAGCTGCGATTTGTCGAGCGCGTTGATCTCGAGCATCTGCTCGATCGGCGTCACCCCGGCGATCGGCTCTTTCGAGAATTCGCCGATGCGGAACGCGATCGCGCCTACGAGCTTTCCGTCGATGTAAACCGGGCTGCCGCTCATGCCGGCGACCACACCCGTGTACTCCGCCTTCTTCCCACCGAGGCGGACCAGGATGATGTCGCCCTTGGGACCATTGCTGTCCTTCAAGATGCCGAGCACCTCGACATCCATGGGCTCGGGCTTCACACCTTCGAATACGGTGTAGGCGACGCCCTTCATTCCCGTCTTGATTTCGCTGACGGGCATAATCTTTGGAGCGGCAGTGGACGCGGGCTCGGTGGCAAAGGACGCAAGCGTGACCAGAGACACGAGCAGGAGGGCGGCGAAGCGCGAAACTACTTTATGCATAACTGCTGAGTAAGAATCCCAAACCGCATCGTGACCCGACCCAATCCTGAGTGGCCCACCCAAGTTGCCTTCCCCGGTCGGGGGGCCATCCAAGCCGGGTTTGGCGGCGTGGCAGGGCAGCGAGTGGAAACGTCACAATACGTGTTTGCGCATCTATACTACTGTAGAGAGTCTCTGAAGGGAATTCCCATGTTGTCTTACCTCCAATGCTTCCGACGGGCCAAAGTTGCGGTGTTCGCCTTAGTTGTCCTTGTGTTCGCGGCGTCATTGACGGCGCAGCAGCAGAGTGCTCCGCCGCCTCCGTCAACCACCAAACCGCAAGCCGCGCCGCCGGAAGCCGGCGGTCCCACCGGCGACACTGGCCCCATGGCGCTCCCCAAGAAGGGCGAAGCGCCGCCCGAGCCGAAGCCACAGAAGGGCCAGAAGATCGAGGGCATGCCCGAGTACTCCATCCACGTCGATACCTCACTGGTCGCCGTGCCGGTCATGGTCACCACCAAGGACGGCCAGTTCATCCCCGGGCTCAAGCAGGGCAACTTTAAGGTTTTCGAGGACGGAGTTGAGCAGAAGGTCACTAAGTTCGAGGTCTCCGAAGCGCCCATCACGGCGGTGCTCCTGGTCGAGTTCGCCAACACGAACTACCAGTTCATGTACGACGCCCTGCGCGCGTCCTATACGTTCGCCGATTCGCTCAAAAAGAATGACTGGGTCGCCGTGATCTCCTTCGACATGCGCAGCTACATCCTGAGCGACTTCACGCAGGATAAGCGCCAGGTCTTCGAGGCGCTCAACCAGCTCCGCATTCCCGGTTTCAGCGAGACCAACGTCTTCGACGCTCTCTACGACACGCTGGACCGCGTCGCCGCCCTCGAGGGCCACAAATACGTCATTCTCATCTCCAGCGGCCGCGACACCTTCAGCAGGATCACGTACGACAAGATCCTCAAGAAGGTCAAGGAAACGCCCGACGTCACTATCTTCACCATCAGCACGGGCGAGATCTGGCGCATGTGGATGGACGCCAATTACGGTAACAACCAGAGCGTCCGCGTGGCCATGATGGACTTCCTCCAGGCCGATAACGAGATGAACACCTTCGCCAAGATGACCGGCGGCCGCTGGTTTAAGCCCCGTTTCGAGGGCGAACTGCCCGGCATCTTCCAGGACATCGCCGGCGACATCCGTAACCAGTACGTCCTTTCCTACCATCCGACGAACCCGAAGCTCGACGGCACTTACCGCAAGCTGAAGGTGGAAGTCGTCGCCCCCGACGGAGGCCCGCTCAAGGTCCGCGACCAGAAAGGCAAGGACCTGAAGTTCCAGATCATCGCCCGCGAGGGATACACCGCGAAGCACGAAGTCGAATAACCAGTAACGAGCGGGTGCCCGGGGTAAGCCCTCCGTTGGCTTACCCAGGGTCTTGCTTCAATCAAAAATCGAAAATGTTGTTCGTTCCCAGACACTCCTGTCCGGAACCGGACACCTTCGAGCCCGATCAACTCCTCGACCACCTCCTCCTGCTTACTGTTTAACGATTTCCGAGTCTGAACCTCCGGCACATCGAATGCGTACATAACACTGGAGTGAGGAGGCACATGGGTACATTCCTGCAAGATCTTCGCTACGGTGTCCGCGTGCTACTCAAATCGCCTGGTTTTACGGCGATCGCGGTGATCACGCTGGCGTTGGGCATCGGCATGACGACAGCCATCTTCAGCGTGGTGTATGGCGTTCTTCTCCGGCCTCTCCGCTACGACCGCCCGGAGCAGATCGTTCAGCTCCTGCAACGCAACCAGAGCGGCCGCGAAGCCGCATTCGCCGATCCCAATTTCGAAGACGTCCGCGCCCAGAGTTCTTCCCTGCAAGGCGCTGCGGAATACGCGGCGTGGCAGGTGGCGGTCTCGGGCGGCGCCGAACCCGTCCGCACGACGGCCGCGTATGTTTCGCGCGATTTTTTTCCAATTCTTCGCGTCCACCCATTGATGGGGCGCGGCTTCGCCGCAGAAGACCAGCGTTTCGGTGCAGCCCCGGTCGCGCTTGTCGGCTACGCCTACTGGAAGAATTTCCTGGGCTCTACGGCCGATCTCGCGTCGAAGAAGCTCATCGTGGAAGATAAGCCGGTCTCGATCATCGGCGTGCTTCCGCCGCAATTCGATTTTCCTCCGGCAGCCGAGCTCTGGATGCCCCGCGAAATCCTGGAGCGCTACCCAAGCCGCACCGCGCATAACTGGCGCGTTGTCGCACGCCTGCGCGACGGCGTCTCTTTGCCACAGGCGCGCGCCGAACTGCAGAGCATTGCCACACGCCTGAAGCAGCAGTACGGTGACGACACGTGGATGACGGGTGTCGCCATCCGGCCTCTGCTCGACGCCATGACCCGCGATGTGCGCCCCGCGCTCTGGGTCCTTCTCGGCGCCGTCGGATTTCTTCTGCTGATCGCGTGCGCCAACGTCGCCAACCTGCTGCTGGTGCAGTCGGCGGCGCGCCAGCGCGAGATCGCCATCCGCTTCGCTCTTGGCGCGAGCCGCGTCCGCGTCGTTCGCCAGTTGGTCGCCGAGACGCTTATGCTCTCGGCCGCCGGTGGAGCGCTCGGCGTGCTGGCCGCATTTTGGGCGTTGCGCGCGCTGCTCGCGGTCTTCCCCGGCGTCCTGCCGGTGACCCGGGAAGTCGCCATCAATAGTCCCGTACTCGCATTTTCTCTGCTTCTCTGCTTGCTGATCGCCGTGGCGCTAGGGATTTTCAGCGGTCTGCGTTCCAGTTCGGGTGTGCAGCAGTCGCTCGCCTCCGGAGGCCGTTCGCAAACTGGCGAATTCGTCTCGCAACGCGTCGGCCGCGGCATCGTCGCCGGACAACTTGCCATCACGCTGGCGTTAGTGGCCGGGGCCGCCCTGCTGGGCCGCAGCCTCCTCCATGTTCTTTCGGTCGATCCCGGTTTCCGCACCGAGCGCGTCCTCACCATGGGCCTGGCCCTGCCTTCGCCCGATCAGAACCGCGACAAGGTCCGCCGCATCGCATTCCTCGACGACCTATTCGCGCGCCTTCGCGCCGTTCCCGGGGTCACCGACGTCGGCGGCACCAGCAATCTGCCGATGGCCGGCTTTCATCCCGACGGCACCTATGTCCTGATGAATCCCGGACAAGCTCTTCCCTCATCGGAGCCGGCGCTGGAACAGATGTTCCACGACAAGTCTCGTACCGGCGAAGCGGAATACGCCGCCGTGAGTGACGACTATCTTCGCGTGCTCGGCGTTCCGTTACTCCGCGGCCGATTTTTCCAGCCTTCCGACACGATGGATTCTCCTCACGTCGCGGTCATCAGCGAATCGCTCGCGCGCGAGAAATGGTCGAAGGAAGATCCGCTCGGCCGCCAGATCGAATTCGGCAACATGGATGGCGACCTGCGCCTGCTCACCGTTGTCGGTGTCGTAGGCGACCTGCGCGCCGACAATCTCGAACAGAAGGCGTCGCCGACCATCTACGTCGACTACCGCCAGCGTCCGCAAGCGACCTCTGATTTCAAGATCGTCATCCGCACCGCCGGTGACGCGCCAGCAGTCATCGAGGCGGCACGCCAGGTCCTGCGCGGCCTCGACCCGAACGTCCCGCCCGTCTTCGCGACGTTTGAGCAGCTCGTCTCCGGCTCGCTCCAGCCTCGCCGCTTCAATGTGATCCTCGTCGGGGTGTTTGCCGCGACCGCGCTTTTCCTTGCTCTCGCGGGGATGTACGGAGTGATGGCTCATTCCGTCACGCGTCGGACCAGCGAGATCGGCGTGCGCATGGCACTCGGCGCTACGCGCGCCAGCATCCTGCGCATGGTGCTTGGGCAGGGTCTGCTGACCGCAGCCGTTGGCGTCGGCGTCGGGCTGATGGCTTCTCTCGCGGTCACCCGGACCATCCGCTCTCTTCTCTTTGGCCTGAGTCCCAGCGATCCGCTGACCTTCGCGGGCGTGGCTCTCTTACTCACCGTGGTCGCGCTGCTCGCCAGCTATTTGCCGGCACGGCGCGCCACCCGCGTCGACCCCATCGTCGCCCTGCGCAACGAATGATAACCGGTCGCCGTGAGCGCCATCGTGCGCCATCGTGTGAAGCGCTGTTCGCATGGACCCAAAAATTCCATGTGTGTTATACCGGCGAAGGTTTAAGGTAAGAGTCCACATGCTGGGAGAGCGTCGCGCACCGGCGTACAATCCGGGAAGCAGGTAGTGTTGGGGCTAGCAGCGGGCGCATATCTCTCGCGTCGTCGCCGTTTTACGGCAACAAAGTTTTGTAACTCGTGTTGTTGTGTGTTCATCCAAGGCAGAGTTCTAGCGCGACTGAGAATTATGAAGGGCGAACGAAATACGACGCCAAAGCCGGTGAGGAAGTCCGCAGCTTGGATGGCTTTGTTCGCGCTTGTGCTGTTCAGTGCCGTCCAGGTCCTGCACGTCCATGCCTCCTCGGACAGCGATCCGCTCACGACCTCTCATTGTTCCTTGTGCCAGGTCTCCCATTCGGCAGCGAGGCCGTCGGTAGTCCTGGTGCAGCCGATCGTTTTGTCCGCCGAAATTGCGGAGGCAGTACCGCAGGCACAAACCCGGAGCCGCCTCAACGTAGAACCCGCCTTTATCCGTCCGCCTCCCGCGACGATTTAACTTCCATCGAGCATGTCTGTGCGTCCGTCATCTGAGGCGGATCCAAACTCCTTTGTAGACAGCAGCCAAGTCGCCGCGCGGCGACAGGCGGACGAGGATGAGCAATGCGCGTGGATGTTCTTGGAGAATGGGTTTCGATGTGGAATGGAAAACTCGCAATCATGTTGGTCTGCTGTTTGGCGGTGGCGGTAGCGCCGTTGTCGTTCGCACAACAAGCGGGGTCGGGGACGGTAACGGGTACTGTGAAAGATCCGACCGGCGCAGTGGTGCCGGGAGCGAAAGTCGAGATTCACAACCCCGTCAGCGGCTATGACCGGTCCGCGGCCACAGACACGTCAGGGACTTTCACCATCCCGAACGTCCCGTACAACAACTATCACGTATCCGTAACTGCGCCTGGATTTGCATCCTACGCCCAGGACGTTGACGTACGGTCGGTGGTACCCGTAACCGTCGCTGCCACCCTGACCGTGGGCGAGGCCGCAGGCACCAGCGTAACGGTGGAAGGCGCAGCGGAAGACCTGTTAGAGAACACTCCCACGTTTCATACCGATGTGGATCGCGGTTTATTTGATAAGGTCCCCCTGGAAAGCCAGTCCTCGTCTGTAAGCGCGCTTGTCACCCAGACGACGCCGGGCATCGCCGCCGATTCCAACGGCCTGTTCCACGGCATGGGCGATCACGCCGAGAATTCGTTCTCCGTCGACGGCCAGCCGATCACTGACCAGCAAAGCAAGGTATTCTCGAACCAGATACCCGTGGATTCGATTGAGTCGCTGGAGGTGATTCCCGGCGCGCCCCCGGCCCAATACGGCGACAAGACCAGCGTGGTCATCAACGTTACGACACGCTCCGGACAGGGGCTGACAAGACCGACCGGCAGTCTCATCGCTTCTTATGGAAGCTTCGGAACTGAAAGCGCCGACTTCACCCTCGGTTACGGCGGAAAGAAGTGGGGCAATTTCATCTCTGCCAACGGCCTCAACACGGGTCGCTTCCTCGATCCGCCCGAGTTCCAGGTCGTCCACGACAAGGGCAATCAGGAAAATCTCTGGGACCGCCTGGACTTCCAATTGAGCAGTGCGGACTCACTGCATCTGAACCTGGGATATACGCGCTCATGGTTCCAGGTCCCCAACTCCTTCGACATGCAGACGGCGGACGCGTGGAATGGACTGGTGGTCGCCAACGGCGGACTCGGTCCGAACGGGGTTCCGGTCGGCCCGACGGACCAGCGCGCGCAGATCCAGACCTTCAACATCGCGCCTTCGTGGACACGGCTGCTGAGCAATGACGCCGTCTTCACTTTGGGCGGATGGGTGCGGCGCGACCACTACAACTACTATCCCAGCGGAAACCCATTCGCCGACTTCGTTCCGAATCTGCAATCTCAGACCATCGGCCAGGACCGGACGTTGCTGAATGCCGGAGTCCGGTCGGATATCACTTACGTCAAGGGTATCCACAACATTAAAGCGGGTGTGACCTATGGGCACACCTTCCTGAACGAGAACGATCGTCTCGGCATCGTGGACCCAACGTTCATCGGCGGGCTCTCCGATGCAAATGGCAATCCCTGCGTGGATGCATCCGGGAACCCCATTGGATCCCCTTGCAGCGATCTCGCGCCGTTCGACCTCACCACGGGCGGCACGCTCTTCCCATTTCACGGTCATGCCGACATCAAGGAACTGGCCCTGTATGTTCAGGACCAGATCACGAAGGGAAACTGGTCGGTGAGTCTCGGCATTCGAGGCGACTTGTATAACGGTTTACAAGTCACCGACAGGATGGCGGAGCCTCGCGTCGGACTGGCATACAACATCAAGCGCACAGGCACTGTTCTCCAGCTCTCCTACGCTCGGATCATGGAGACGCCATTCAATGAAAACCTGGTGCTGTCGACGTTGGGCTGCGCGAATGCGGTGCTCAACCCGCTGTTGGCATGCAACTTCACGACTCCGCAGCCGATCAGCCCGGGGCACCGGAACGAATTCCACGCCGGCTTGCAGCAGGCTTTCGGCAAACACATCGTGTTCTCCGGCGAGTACGTCTGGAAGTACACAAATCACGCGTACGATTTCAGCATCCTGGGCAACACGCCGATCACGTTCCCGATCGAGTGGACGAAATCGAAGATTCCGGGCGTCGCCGGGCGTGTCAGCCTGACGAACTTCCACGGACTGACGGCGTTCATGGTGTTTTCCAGCGTCGCGGCCCGCTTCTTCAATCCGCAGATCGGTGGCGCCGGGGCTCAGCCTGGGCCTCTCGGCAACGTGTTCCGCATCGATCACGACGAGAAGTTCAACCAGACCACCCACCTGCAATACCAGATGGGCAGGCGCGGCCCCTGGCTGGGATTCAACTGGCGTT
The DNA here is from genome assembly GCA_964559835.1 of uncultured Terriglobales bacterium. Taxonomy (GTDB): domain Bacteria; phylum Acidobacteriota; class Terriglobia; order Terriglobales; family Acidobacteriaceae; genus DAISJI01. The sequence goes on along the minus strand of CAZLJE010000044.1, from coordinate 10,166 downwards.
ATGACAGCGGCCTGGTCGCGGGACCCGTGCCCTGCGCCGGTGGTGATTGCAACAATGGTCCGAACGGGACCGATACCGTTGTCGATGTATCGGGCCTCACGCCGGACCAGCAATTCCAAGCGGGGCTCTTCTGCGGAGGCGTGCACGCAACACCCACCACTCCGATCAGTGCCAGTGGCCTGTGCCCGGCTTCCCAGTATGGTTCCAGCCTCATCTCCATACCGAGGGCAGGCACCGACAATGCTGACAAGAATCCGGCGCGCATTTCTCCGCGCAACCTCTTCGACCTTTCTCTCGGCCACGACAACTTATTCAACGGCGATCGGTACAAGATCAGCGCGCAGATTGTGGCCATCAACGTGACCAATAAGTACGCGCTATACAACTTTCTGTCCACGTTCAGCGGCACCCATTACGTAACGCCGCGAACTGTGACGGTATCTTTGGGTCTCCACTTCTAGGAGAGTCGGAGTCTGCAGATGACATGCCGTCAACTACAGGCTCCTTGTTAGACCTGGTTGAGAGAGAAACAGACTGCCGGGCAACACCGCCACTTGGAAACATGTGAGCGGTGTGCCCGGCGGTCGAACGAATTTCTTATGCGCAGATCGCTGCCAGTGACGGTTCTTGCACTTGTGCTGATGCTGGCGTCTGCTTTGTGCCCACTGTGTTCTGCCGCTGTCGCTCCAACCACAGCGCCGGTGCGGACTTCCGGCGGCATGCCGGGAGGATGCCACGGCCACGATCATGGTCCTCTGCCACGACCGACGCCTGAGTGCTGCCATGCCGGAAATCAAGCGCCCGCGCCCGCGCAAATGGCGTTGTCCCCTGTGGCTCTGGATCTTGTAGTTGGTTCGATCACGATTCCCGCTGCCGGTTGCTCCCAATCGATGGCTGCTGTTCCCATCGAGCGCTGCGATTCTTCGCCGCCGTACTACTCCGTTCTTCGCATCTGATTCCCATTCCATTTTCCTCGTGAGTTCTGCGCGCGTGGAATCGTGCGCGGCGCTCTCTCTTCATTGAGGTTGGCACCTGTAGTTCGAGGAATTGTATGTCGGCGCGAAAAACCGTCTCTGTTTGGATCTTCATACTTGCCTTTGCGGCAGTCGTACCCTCTTGGGGGCAACAGCCCAGCCCCTCCGATCAGCATGACGGCATGCCCGGCATGGATCACACCCAGATGCACGGCATGAACATGAACGAAAGTTCGCAGGGCTTCATCGAGGCGATCACGCAACACGGAACGTCCGGCACCAGCGCGGAACCGGATTCCACCCCCGTCCCGATGCTCATGACCCTGAAAGGCCAGTGGACGCTGATGTTTCACGGCGTCGCCTTCCTGAATGACGTGCAGCAGAGCGGGCCGCGCGGTTCGGACAAACTCTTCTCAACCAACTGGTTCATGCCTATGGCCCAGCGTCGACTCGGCCCCGGAACATTCACGGCACGGGTTATGTTGAGCCTCGAAGCGGCGACGGTGACCAACCGCTTCTATCCCGAGTTGTTCCAACAAGGCGAAACCGCGTTTGGCAAGCCGATCGTCGACGGCCAGCACCCGCACGACTTCTTTATGGAAGTGGCCGCGCTGTACGATCTGAGGCTCGGAGAACATGGGTTGCTGTCTTTCTACGTTGCCCCCATGGGCGATCCCGCCATGGGGCCGACTGCTTATCCGCACCGCTTGTCAGCTTCCGAAAATCCAATCGCAACCCTGGGCCATCACCTCGAAGATTCGACGCACATTGCCAGCGATGTGGTCACAACCGGTCTGACTTATAAAATCGCGCGCTTCGAAGCGTCGGGCTTTCATGGGCGCGAGCCCGATGAATATCGCTGGGACATCGACTCGGGCAGGATCGATTCCTGGTCGGTGCGTGCGACTGTGAATCCAGCGCGGAACTGGAGCGCCCAGTACTCCTTCGCCCATCTCACCAGCCCCGAGGCCCTTCATCCGAACGAGGATGTGGACCGAATGACGGCCTCGGTCATGTACAACCTGCCATTTGCGCGTGGAAACTGGGCCAGCACCCTGCTTTGGGGCCGCAACCGCACGTCCCATGGACTGGTCTGGAACGGATATCTGGCGGAATCAACCTTGCGATTCGCCGAACGTAACTACGTTTGGGCGCGGATCGAGAACGTCGATCGGACGAACGAATTGCTGTTCCGTAACACTCCGGAGCCGCCGAATTTCCAGGAGAGCATCGTCGGTCGCGTGCAGGCCTACACGGCCGGATACGACCGCAACTTGAATCTCATTCCGCACCTGGCCATTGCTCCCGGCGCACAGATCACTGTCTATTCCACCCCAGGCACGCTGCAAGCGCTGTATGGAGCCCATCCCGTGGGCGCGGCGGTATTCCTACGCTTGCGGCCGGTCGGTAGAAAACATTGAGGGGACGGTCGCCGGTATCGCCCTACGCGCGCCGTGAAAGCAGTCGTGTCGAATTCAGGATAAACGTGAGCTCCGAGCTGACGTGGATGAAGGCGGCCGTGAGCGGGTTGATCATTCCCATCGCGGCGAAGGTGATTCCGATCAGGTCGACCAGTACCGTGCCATAGAAGTTCTGCATGATGATGCGCCGGCACCAACGCGATGTCCGGAACGCCGCTACCAGTTTCAGCAGGTCGTTACCGATCAGCAGCGCGTCGGCGGTTTCCCGCGCTACGTCGGTGCCGGAACCCATGGCGATGCCGACCGCGGCTTCCGCCAGCGCGGGCGCGTCGTTCACGCCATCGCCTACCATTGCGACCTTGCGGCCCTTGTTGGCGAGTTTGCGCACGTATTCGGACTTCTGGTGCGGCAACAGGCGTCCGACCGACGACTGGATCGCCAAGCTCGACCCGACACTGCGTGCGACCTCTTCCGAATCCCCCGTCAGCAGGAATGTCTTCAGTCCAAGGTCGTGTAAGTTCTTGATCGCTTCCTGCGCCTCGTGGCGGACGCGGTCCGCAACCACGACTTGGCCGAGATACTTGCCGTTTTCGGCCACCAGCACGTGCGTGCCCGTACTATTTGACTGGTTCACCGGGCTGTCAATGCCGTTCTCGCTCAGCCATTCAGCCGTTCCGGCCAATGCGGTCTGCGAGCCATGCGCCGCGAATACCCCTTTCCCGGGGTGATAGACGAATCGATTCGGAGAAACTGTCTCGATCTTCCGCGCTCTTGCGTGTTCCACGATCGCGCGCGCCAACGGGTGTTCGGAGTTGTGCTCCGCCAGTGCCGCCGCAGCAACGACCCGATCGTCCGCGACCCCGGGAGCAGCATGTATCTCCACGACCTCCGTCGAACCGAACGTCACCGTGCCGGTCTTGTCCAGCACGACCGTATCCACATCCCACAGCGCTTCCAGGTAAATGCCACCCTTCAGGATGAGCCCCTGTCGCGCGCATCGCCCGATGGCGCCCAGCACCGCCAGGGGCGTGCCGGCCGCCACTCCGCACGCGCCGGCCACGATCACAACGGAAATCGTGGGACGGATCTGGCGGGTGATCAGGAAGGTCAGTGCTGCGGCGCCGAACGCAAAATACACGAGGTAGCCGGCAAGCCGGTCGGCGGTCTTCTGGATCGGCGCGCGCGTCCGGTCCGCCTGTTCGACCGCCTCGATGATCTTGGCGAACGTGGTGTCTTTGCCGACAGCAACCACCTGCACCTCGATGGCGCCCGATTGGTTGAACGTGCCCGCCAGTACCGTGCTGCCTTCCTGCTTGGTAGCTGGAAGCGGTTCGCCGGTGATCGTGGATTCGTCCACCGTCGAGTTGCCCGCAACCACTATGCCGTCGACCGGGATCCGTCCTCCCGGGCGCACGAGGATGATGTCGCTCGCCATCAACTCCGATGCCGGGTGCTTCTCGATGACTCCGCCCGGGACCTTGAGGTCAACCTCGTCGGGCAGATAACCAAGCAGGTGCGCCACGGCCTTCCGGCCCCGATCGACCGTCAACTCTTCCAATACTTCCGCCACCAGCACAAAGAGAGCAATGATCAGTGCGGTAAAGTATTCGCCGATCCCTGCAGCCGCTACGACAGCGAGGGCCATCGAGAGTTCCATCGTCATCCGGCGCTGGACGATGTTCTCCCACGCCTCCTCGAAGATCGGGAACCCGCCGATCGCCAGGGCCAGCACGGTGATCGCCGTTTGCAGCAGCCAGGGACCAGGCCGGAACCACACTACGACCGCGCTGATCCCCACCAGGGCAATGCGCAGGATATCGCCGGTGTGGATCAGGCGCTCTGTGTCGTTTGTCTTCTCCTGCATGTCGAGCGCTGGCCTTGCCTCATCGGCGTGCAATACTGGCATGGAGTCCCCTCGCGGCTGTTACTATGGCGGCAGAACAGGCGGCCTGTCAAATACCTGGGGGGATATCCTATCCGGAGGGATGAATGGCGCATACCGTCAGGGACAAGGAGAAGCTGTTGAACCGCGTGCGCCGGCTGCGCGGGCAGCTCAACGCTGTGGAAAAAGGCCTGCTCGAGGAGCGCGATTGCAGCGAGATCCTGCATTCCGTCTCCGCCTGCCGCGGCGCCATCAATGCGCTGATGAACGAGTTGGTCGACGGCCACATACGCTTCCATGTCGCCGACCCCGACCACAACCCGACTTCCGCAAAATCGAAGGCCGTCCAGGAAGTCCTCGACATCGTCAAGAGCTACATGAAGTAGTGGGCCACCACCGCGCATCCGAACTGCTGGACCCTGCCACAGATGTTCAGCGAGTTTGTCGCATTAGGCCACGGCCGGCGTAGAACACCTGCTCAGCTTCGCTCCAAAGAAACTCCTGGGGATTGGCCGATCTTGTCGAGTTCTTTCTGAAGCGCGAGGTTGTCGAGACTCCTGATCGGCAGGCAAAGAAACAAGCTGATTCTTCGGTCGAGCATCACGAAGGCGTCCCTGAATGCCCGTGCCACTTCCTCATGGCTGCCGCGGACTGAGGCTGGGTCGGGAATACCCCAGTGCGCCGTCATCGGTTGTCCCGGCCAAATTGGGCAGACCTCCTTGGCGGCGTTGTCGCAAACCGTGAAGACGAAGTCGAGCTTCGGAGCGCCGGGCCGAGCAAACTCTTCCCATGACTTGCTCCGGAGATCCTTCGTCGACAGACGTGCCGCTTCGATTTGTTGTAGTGCTTCGGGCCGCACGGCGCCTGTCGGGTGGCTTCCGGCGCTGTACGCGGCAAAGTTCGGACGGCCTTTAAAGTTCAGAATCGCCTCAGCCATGATCGAACGCGCTGAGTTGCCCGTACACAGAAACAGAACGTTGTACTGCCCGTGCATTCGGTGCTCCCTTCCTAACCCCTGACCGAGCGAGGACAGACGGGCTCGGCCGCGAAGGGTTGTGGATTCGTAAAGTACTTGCGCTGAAAGTAGAACGCGACGTTGACCAGACCGATCATGGCCGGCACCTCGACCAGCGGCCCGATGACAGCCGCGAACGCTGCGCCCGAATTGATGCCGAAGACGGCAACGGCGACGGCGATCGCAAGCTCGAAGTTGTTCGAAGCAGCGGTGAAGGCGAGGGTCGTCGTCTTGGAATAGTCCGCGCCCAGCTTGCGTCCCATGTAGAAGGACACCAGGAACATGACTGCGAAATAGATCAGCAGCGGCATAGCGATGCGGACGACGTCAAGTGGCAGCCGCACGATGTACTCGCCCTTCAACGAGAACATGATCACGATGGTGAACAACAGCGCGATCAGCGTAAGCGGGCTCACGCGCGGGACAAAGCTGCGGTCGTACCAGTCGCGGCCCTTAGCGCGGAGCAATACGGTCCGCGTAAGAAATCCAGCCAGAAAAGGAATGCCCAAATAGATGAACACGCTTTTGGCGATCTCGGCGATGGAGACGTGCACGACCATCCCGTGCAGCCCAACCAGAGGTGGCAACACGGTGATGAACAACCACGCATAAACAGAGTAGAAGAAGACTTGAAAGAGGGAGTTGAAGGCGACCAGACCGGCAGCGTATTGCGTGTCGCCCTTCGCCAGCTCATTCCAGACGATCACCATCGCAATGCAGCGAGCCATGCCGATCATGATGAGCCCGGCCATATATTCCGGGTAACTACGCAGGAAGGCGATGGCGAGGACGAACATTAACACCGGCCCGATTAGCCAGTTCTGCACCAGTGACAGCCCGAGCACGCGCTTGTTATGAAGGACTTCGTGCAGCTCCTCGTAGCGCACCTTGGTGAAAGGCGGATACATCATGACGATCAGGCCTATGGCGATGGGGATCGACGTGGTGCCGACACTGAAACGGTTGAGGAACGGAACGATGCCAGGGGCGAGCCACCCCGCAATAACGCCCACCGCCATCCCGCCAAAGATCCAGGCAGTCAAGTAACGGTCTAGAAAGCTGAGACGACGTCTCGTGGTCACGGTCACCTTCTTCCGTGCAGCTTGATCGATGCGACCGCTTCAGCCGCTGACTTCACGATCGAGCCGGCGCCCTCGATCTCTGTCACAGCAACGGTGGAACCGCAACACGAGGTTGTCCCGCAGCACGAACTTCCGCCGGAGGCGACGACCTCGGGCGTAAGGACCTTGATCAGGTCTGGGCCGTAGGCGATGCGCGGGATGCTGAGGTCGCGTAATCCGGCGGCAAGGACCGCCTGGATGTAATCGGTGAGAAGGCTGGCGCCGGAGATGCACCCGACGTATGCACTGATGTCGCGCGCGAGCGCTTCCGGAAGGGCTTTGAGCAGCACGATGTCGCTGACCGCGAAATGGCCACCCGGTTTCAGTACGCGCGCCATCTCGCGGAAGACGGCGGGCTTGTCTGGAGAAAGATTGATGACGCAGTTGCTGATGACGTAATCGACCGTGCCGCTCTCGACCGGAAGATTCTCGATCATCCCCTTTCGGAACTCTACATTCGTGGCACCGCGTTTAGACGCGTTTTGACGAGCCAGTGCGAGCATGTCGTCCGTCATATCAACGCCGATAACATGGCCTGTCGGCCCCACCTGGTTCCAGGCAAGAAACGCGTCGAAACCGGCGCCAGACCCCAAGTCCAGCACTGTCATCCCTTGCTTGATCTCGGTCAGGGCAAGCGGGTTGCCGCACCCGAGGCCGAGATTGGCATCACCGCCAAGAGCTAATTCTTCCTCGGTGTATCCGATGGAACGCGCGACATCCTCGGCAGGCGCGCCACAACAGGAAGCCTCGCCACGCGCCACGGCCGCATAGTGGTCCTGGACGGCGACGGTAATAGTTTCGTTCTTCATTCGATCCTCCTTCACTTTCTTTCCAATGCCAGCTCGGCCAACGGCGTGGGAGCCGGCGCCCCTTGAAGCTTCACAAACTTCTCAGGTGCACAGCACGCGCGATTCAAACGCGCAGAGTCACGTTGCATCTCTTTGTCCGTTGCGAGCCAACGGAGAGTGTCGGTCAGCAACTGGCGGGCAAGCGGGTCTTTGGGCGCCACGATGCGGTAATGCATCCACTTACCCTCGCGACGAGCGGCGACCAGCCCCGCGCGCCGGAGGTAAGCCAGGTGGCGCGAGATCGTCGGCTGCGGAAGGCCGAGAATCTCCACGAAGTAGCAGACACAAACCTCCTGGTCGGCCATGAGACTCAGCAGCCGAAGCCGCGTACGATCCGCGAGACCTTGGAACAGTTTCTCCATCTCCGCAACTGCGCCCTTGTTTGTCATCACCATTGTTCTTCATCGTATCCGCCTAGGCGAATATATGCGAATTATATCGAGCGAGAACACATGTGTCAAGGCAAATATGTTGGTGGGGGCGTGGGGCGTGGAGGGCCAGTTATGGCGCTGCTAAAGACTCGTTTGATCAGCGTGTATCAGCGTTCATCAGCGGCTGATTGTTTCCAACTGGCGACTGGCAGGTGGCGACTATCTCGGACTGTCGCGGTGCAGCACCTTGACTGGCCATGCGCCCTTTTTCAGCGCCTTGGCGACGTCCTCGGCGATCATGACCGAGCGGTGCTGGCCCCCGGTGCAGCCGAACGCGATCGTCAGGTAGCTCTTGCCCTCTTTGATGTAGTGCGGCAGCAGGTAGAGCAGCAGGTCCGAGATGCGGTTGATGAACTCCTGCGTCTGCGGGAACGAGCGGATATATTTCGCGACCTGCGGATGCTTTCCCGTGTACGGCCGGAATTTCGGAATGAAATGCGGGTTCGGCAGGAAGCGCACGTCGAAAACCAGGTCCGCTTCTTCGGGCACGCCGTGACGGAAGCCGAAGCTGACGCACGACACGAGAATATTCTTGTCTCTCGACTTCTCGCGGTGAAAGCGCTGCTCGATGTAGTGGCGCAGCTCGTGGACGTTGAACTTGCTGGTATCGATGCTGATGTCGGCCAGCGCCGAGATAGGCCGCAGCCGCCGGCGCTCGGCCGTGATCGACGACTTCACCGGCGCCGACGTGCCCAGCGGATGCGGCCGCCGCGTCTCGCTGAATCGCCGCAGCAGCGCTTCGTCTGTCGCCTCGAGAAAGATGACGTTCACCCGCAGTTGCCGCTTGATGCTGTTCAGTATCTGCGGCAGACGGTCGAGGCGCGAGCCTTCGCGGACATCGACTACCAGCGCCGTGCGTTCGATCTCCGACGTGCGTACCAGTTCGGCGAAGCGCGGGATCAACTCGACGGGCATATTGTCGACGGCGTAGTAACCGAGGTCCTCGAACACTTTCAGGACGCTCGCTTTACCAGATCCGCTGAGACCGGTGATGACAACCAGTTCGGGACGATGGTCTTCCCGGCCCGCGCGCGGTGCGCGAACTTTTGGTTTGCTGGTTTTTCCGCGGGAAGGCGACATTCATGCTCATCGTATAGCAGAAGGGAAGAATCGGAAATACTCGCGCGAGTACTGCCGCTCGTCTTGACCGCTCAGTTAGAATTCCAACACTTTTCAGAAAGCGGCCGAACGGCCTTGTGGGGGATCGCGTGAACGGTTTCAGAAGTCTTGTCGTCGTATCTGCCTGTGCGGTCGCGGTTTCAGCGGCATTCGCGCAGGCGCCAGCCACTGCCCAGAAGCCCGCGGAAACACCGGGCGCTGGCAATCAGCAGCAAGGCCAGACTGCAGCCCAGAAGACTGCCGCGGAAGCGTTCAAGAATATCCAGGTGCTGAAGACCGTGCCCGCCGAAGACTTGGTTCCGACCATGCGTTATATGAGCGGAGCGCTCGGTGTGGAGTGCGATTTCTGCCACGTGCGGACGACCGAATTCCAGCCCGAAAAAGACGATAAGAAGGAAAAGCAGACCGCGCGCGAGATGATCAAGATGGTCATGACCATCAACCAGGAGAACTTTGAGGGCCGCCAGGAAGTCTCCTGCAACTCCTGCCACAATGGCCGCAACCGTCCGCAGACGATCCCGCCGTCAATCACCGAAGCGGCGATCAAGGAGCGCATTGCCGCCCGCGCGGCTCGTCAGCCGGCGCAAGGCCAGCCGGGACAAGGGCAGCAGCAAGCTCCGCCGCGCGAGCAGCGCCCGAGCGTGGAATCGCTCTTCCAGAAGTATGAGCAGGCGATCGGCGGTGCCGATGCCATCAACAAGATCACCAGCCGGTACGTGAAGGGCACGATCAGCTCGCCCTTCGGCAACCAGGACTTCGAGCAGTACAACAAGGCGCCCGACAAAACGTGGCTCTCGACCAGCACTCCGCGCGGCCCGCGCATCACGGCGTGGGACGGCACACAGGGCTGGACGCAGGCAGGGCGCGTCGAACCGATGCGCGACACCGTCGAGATCAAGGCCAATTCCGATTTCTATCGCAGCTTCAAATTCACGGACCGCTACAAGGGCGCGCGCGTCTTCCGCAAAGAGAAAGTCGGCGAGCGCGACGCATGGGTCGTGATGGTGCGCATCCCGGACTCACCGTTCCAGGACGTGCTCTACTTCGACGTCGAAAACGGCCTGCTGCTGCGCCGCACGACACTGCGTCGCACCTCGCTTGGTCCGCTGCCCTCAACCACCGACTTCAGCGATTATCGCGACGTGAACGGCATCAAGGTCCCCTTCAAGGTGCTGGTCTCGACGCCGGATGTCATTCAGACCATCCAAGTGACCGAGATGAAGCTGAACGTCCCGGTTGAGGACAGCCGCTTCGCCATGCCCAAGGACGCGGCCGGCGGAAAGTAAAACGAGTACCGAGGACCAAGTACCAAGTACCAAGTACCAAGTACCAAGTACCAAGTACCAAGTACCAAG
>CAZLJE010000043.1:0-35958 GCA_964559835.1 uncultured Terriglobales bacterium | reverse complement strand
TCGGTGATCATGACGATCTGTTTCATGTCTTTGCGCTGGCGTTGCAGGATGCGTTGCGCCAGCCGCAGGCCTTCCCGCGTGTTTGTGTAGTACGGCCCGACCTTCACCCGCGCCAGTTGCGATAAAGGCACCTCTTCGGCGGAATCGTGGAAGAGAATGAGCGAGAGCGTGTCGCCCGGGTATTGCGTGCGGATCAGGTGCGAGAGGGCCATCGCGACTTTCTTCGCCGGGGTGAAGCGGTCCTCGCCGTACAGGATCATCGAATGCGAGCAGTCCAGCATGAGCACGGTCGCGCACGAAGACTGGTATTCGCACTGGTGCACCTGCAGGTCGGAGTATTCCAGGTTGAGCGGCACCTGCAAGCCTTCGCGCTGGATAGCCGACGACAGCGTCGCGGTGATGTCCAGGTTCAGCGTGTCGCCGAATTCGTATGTCTTCGACGCGCCGCTCGCTTCGACACCGGTCGCCATGTCCCGCGTGTCGTGGCGTCCGAAATTCGATTTGCCTACGGAGCCGAGCAGGTCCTTCAATGTCTTGTAGCCGAGGAAGTCGAGGCTCTTGTCGGTGATCTCGAACTTCGCCTGCTCACGCGCCTGCCCGACCTGGCCGCCGACGGATGGCTGCTGCGACGGGTCGTGCGGCTTGTCGATGGTGACGTAGCCTTCCTGCTCCATGCGTTCGATGATCTGCTCGACCATCTGCTCGAAGGTGCCGTCCTGCTGCATTTGTTCGAGCTGTTCGCGCAGTTGTTCGCTGAGCATGTCGCTGTTCATCAGCGCTTCTTCGATGGCGCGCCGCAGGTCTTCGAGCGTCTGCTCGGCGTCGCGCATATCGTACATGCCCCACGAGTTCTGGAAACCGCTCTGCAGAAGATAATCGGAGAGCGCGTTGAGCAGGTCTTCCATGCTCATCTCGCCGGCCGGATCGGGCACGTATTTTGAGTAGATGACTCTTTTCATAAAACAGTCGAGAATTGGTGATTGAGTGATTTGGTGATTTGTGATTGAAAAAGACCGTCAGGCGGCGTAAATCACAAATCACTCAATCACCAATTCTCCTCAGTTAAACCCTCGCCGCGATCTACCGTACGGCGGTTCTTCGCGGTCGCGTCCGACGCCGGCTTCCGCGCGGCGCGCCGGCTTCTCGCCCGCTGTGAATACGCGCTCTTCGTTGCGGCCGATCTTCTTGTGCGCGTGCAATCCCTCGAGCAGAAATTCCGCCGCGGATACCTGCATCTCCGGCGCGTCTTTTGTTTTGACGCCGACGGCGCCCAGCTTGTCCATGAGTCCCTGGATCGGCTTCAGTTCCTCCAGGACCTCGGATGCGGCAGCCGTGTCGGGCACTTTGATGCTCCCGCCCAGGTCAAACCACTGCACGACCTGCGACAGGTTCACCCCGCCGTAATACTGGTCGAAGGTGTTGGCGATGGCTGTGCGGATGATCTCGCGCCCGACGAAGTCCGCGCCTTTCATCTCGCCTTCGTACTCCAGTTCCAGCTTGCCCGTGATCGCCGGCAGCGCGGCGTAGATATCGCCGATGCGCGGGACTACGATCTGCTCGTCGTGCGTGATGGCGCGGCGCTCGGCATTCGATACGACGTTTTCCATCGCTGAGATCGGCAGGCGCTGGCTGACACCGCTCCGCTTATCGACCTTCTTGTCTTCGCGCGCGACGAACGCGATACGCTCGATCACCTCGCGCACATATTTGGGAACGTGTAACTGGTAGCCATCGCGCTTCGCCCACGCCTCCTGCTCGGTGATCGCGATGCCTTCTTCCACGGTCGCGGGATAGTGTGTGCGGATCTCGCTCCCTATGCGGTCTTTCAGCGGGGTGATGATCTTGCCGCGCGCTGTGTAGTCCTCCGGATTCGCGCTGAAGACGAGCGCCACATCCAGCGGCAGGCGGATGGGGTAGCCCTTAATCTGCACGTCGCCTTCCTGCATGATGTTGAACAGACCGACCTGGATCTTGCCCGCCAGGTCCGGCAATTCGTTGATGGCGAAGATCCCGCGGTTGGCGCGCGGAAGCAGGCCGTAGTGCACCGTCATCTCGCTCGAGAGTTCGTGCCCGCCCTTGGCAGCCTTGATCGGATCGATGTCGCCGATCAGATCGGCGATGGTGACATCCGGCGTGGCCAGCTTCTCGACGTAGCGGTCGTCCGGCGCGAGCCAGGCGATCGGCGTCTCGTCGCCCTTGGCGGCGATCAGTTCGCGGCAGCGACGGCAGATGGGCGCGTACGGGCTGTCGTGGATCTCGCAGCCGGCGACGTAGGGTGTGTGCGGATCGAGCAGGGAAGCGAGCGCGCGCAGGATGCGGCTCTTGGCTTGCCCACGCAATCCGAGGAGGATGAAATTGTGCCGCGACAGGACCGCGTTCACGATCTGCGGCACGACGGTGTCGTCGTAGCCCATGATGCCGGGAAAGAGCGTCTCTCTCCGCCGCAGCTTGCAGATGAGGTTCTCGCGCAACTCGTCCTTGACGTGCCGCGCGCACAGCTTCTGTTCGGAGAATTCAGGTTGCTGCCGTAGTTGTCCCAACGACCGGGGAAGATTCATGCGATGCGGAACCTCTCTGGGGAAATGCAACAGCCCCCACACTATTAAGCGGATTCTACACCCGCGAAAGTGCTCAGTGCAGAGTGCTCAGTGCTCGGAATTGACGGCCGCGCGTGCTGGAGCACCGAGCACTGTGCACTTCGCAATGGTTTGATGCCTTGACTCGTGCTCCCGAACTCCGTTACAAGCAGTTATGCCCTCCCGCCTGTCCGGCAAAGTCGCAGTCATCACCGGCTCATCCATGGGAATCGGCGAAGCCGTGGCGCGGCTGTTTGTAGAAGAAGGCGCGTCGGTCGTGCTCAGTTCGCGCGACCAGGCGCGGGCCGAAGCGGCTCGTTCGAGGATCATCGCCGCGGTTCCCGAGGCCTCGTCGCGCACGCTTGCCCTCCATTGCGACGTCCGCAACCGCGAGGAGATCGACCGCGTCCTCTCGCTTACGCTGCACAATTTCGGGCGGGTGGATATCTGGATCAACAACGCCGGTCATGGACTGATCGATGCCGTCGCCACCATGGACATGGCGCAGTGCAAGTCGATGTTCGAAACGAATCTCTTCGGCGCGATCCACGGCCTGCAGGTTGCCGCCGCGGCGATGAAGCGACAGGGCGGAGGGACGATCATCAACGTCTCCAGCGTCGCCGGACACATTCCGCTACCCGGTTCGGCCGCCTACTCGGCGACGAAGTTCGCCATGAACGCCATCGGCAAGGCCGCGCGCGCCGAGCTTAGACGCGACAACATCCACGTGATGACGGTCTGCCCGGGCTACATTGGCAACGACTTTGCCAGGAATGCGGTCAAAGGGGTGGACCGCAAACGCATCGGCGAGGCCGCTCGCAAGGGTGCGACCAATGAAGATGTTGCCCGCGCATTGCTCAATGGTTACTTGAAGCAAAAAAGGGAGGTCATCGTGCCCTGGTGGTACAAGATCCCGATCAAGCTCTATCAGACCTTCCCCGGCATTCTTGAGAACTTCATGGGAGACCGGTTGCGCCCCGCCGACCAGGTCATGGCCGAAGCCGAGGCCAAGCGCACCCGCTGATTGCTCCGCGACGCGCGAGTTCGCCCTGTTACTCCTTCGGAATGTCAACTAATGTCGATACGGTTCCGACTTTGCCCGACACGTTGTCGTGCAAGAACACACGAACTGCGTAGCGGCCCGGTTTCAGCGAGACATTTGTCCTATAGCGAAAGCCGCCGGACGCCAGCTTTCGTTTTTCTGTTGCAGTGAGCGTACTGTTCTGTTTTGCCGAGAACGACAGACCGGTTTTGCTTGCCGAGAACGACAGACCGGTTTTGCTACCGACCGGCCGTGCTAAACCCAGAATGTTTACGTCAACCTCGCCCGTCTTATCCCGGGGCATCACCCCTGCGGGTGGTGAGTCGATAACGAGAGCTACGTTGCGCTCAGTACCGCTCTTTCCTGCCAGGCTCCACGACAGTTGCATGGGTACCGATGTATAGTCGAGCGGAGATTCCATGGCCACAACGAACTGATTGCTGTCTGCGGTGATCGGCTTCCCTGAGTGGTTCATGACCAGGTACCCCCGTCGTGCCCGCACGTGCATTCCCGATCGCATCACTTTGACATTCAGATCATGCCAGCCGGAACGCTCGTCGCCCCGCAGATAGAACCCCAAAAGATAGTAGTGCGGCGCGTCGGCGACGGCGCGCTTGACGCAATCCGATAAGTCATTCACGCAGACAGTTCCGCCCGTCTTGCTGGCAATCGTCAGCAAAGAAGGCGTGTTGGTTGCAACATCGGGTATGTTGTTGGAGGTTCTACTCTCGTACTCCGCGTTGAACTTTGCCATATCCGGAGGAAGTCTCACACCGTTCGAATCGATCGGATAAACGGCGATGTTAGAGCCGCTCAGCGCGACCCATGCTCTCTTTTCAATATCGTAAAGATCTAACGTCGCACTCTCGTCACCGGTGAGCGGTGGCGGCGCCGGATCTTCGCTCCCTACTTCCACGACGGGAGTCAAATCGGGGAATCCGGTAGACAACCACAACAATTTCTTTCGGCCCGGCACTCCGCGGTAGGATTCCGCAATCTGCTCGAATGCGATCGCAGTCCATCTTGCGCGATCTTTGAGCAAGCTAAGCCACATTGTGGAATGCGCCCAGAAATCGTAAACCGAAGTTTTGATGTCACGCGGGGTAAGGGCACTGAATGTGCTCGACGGCAGATAGACGCGGTCACCGACATCTTTGGGCAAAATGTCGCTAGTCATCCTCTCAAGTACCTTTTCCAGGTCCCTGATATCGGACGTGAATGAAAGCAACTGCAGCAGCGACCCACTTGGGGTAAGAACAAGGACGGTTACTGCGGTATGGGAGGCCTCCAGTTGCCTGGCAATCCTTATCAGGAAGGCGCGAATCCGAGCGCGCGAAGACCAGCTCCCGTTCAGATAATCGAGCAGGAGGATGGCTACGTCCTGTTGTGCGCTTCCCGGAGCGTAGTTCCGCGCTGTTCGTGGAGGCAGGTTGGAGAGCGCTGCACTTGCCGGAGCACTTTCAATCTCCTCGAATGTCGCGATTGGCACCTCCCCTTGGTCGGTACGCACGACGAAATCATCTTTGACCAGACCGCGAACTGCGTGCCCGTGCTCGGTCACGTATGCGGGAACAAGAACGAGAGTCGTCTCACTCTTGAACGGAGGAATGCGCGGAGTCTCCGTCTGCGCTGTTGCGCCCACACGCAGCAACAGGAATCCTGTGCAGACACATAGGATCAAGCGAAAGGAAAACTTTCTGTTCTGACGGATGCCGTGCCCATTGGCTTTGTTTTTCATGACCAAGTCCAACCGTGCATGCCGCACGTTAAAGATGGAGGCCCCCAAGGCATGGGACGGAGTGTAACCCAAACGTTAGCAGTTGTCAGTGACATCCCGTTGCGGCGTCCGCCCCCGCGACTAGGTCATCGCCGAGGCCGAAACCAACCGCACCCGCTAGTCCCAATTTGGGAAGAGACCAGATCCGAAAACGCATATTCCGTGCTCGTACTTGTGCCGCCGCGTTTAAACTTTTTCGTTAATCGGAAGAGCCCGGATGCGGCACCTCACCTTTTTTGTTCTGCTTGCCATGACTTTCGGCTCCTTCGTTTTGGCACTTGGCCAGGACATGGACGGCAATGAACGCGCCGAAATGGTTTACATGCTCAACCTCGTTTCCAAAGAGGTGGAACAGAATTTCTACGATCCCGATTTGAAAGGGCTCGACTGGAGAGGGCTCACAGCGAAAGCGAAAGAGAGGATCGTAGCGGCCAAGATGCATGACGAGGCTATCGTCGTGGTTTCCAGTCTCGTCGGCGAATTGCATGATTCCCACACCCGGTTCGTCCCACCGAATCGGGTATCCAGGCCGCTGTTTGGTTTTGCGGCAAAGATGTTCGGTGATGAAGCGCGAATTTACGAAGTCAAACCTGGAGGTGCGGCCGACAAGGCCGGGCTGCAACCGGGCGACCGCATCCTGCAGATATTCGATTATCGCGTGGACCGCCGCAGCTTCGATGAGGCAATCCTCCACTGCTTCTCGATTCGTTCTCTGCCAGAGCTCCAGATCACCTACCAGCGCGATGCGGGCGCTGTGCAAACGGTCATTGTCACAGCGAGGATGAAAACCGGTCCGATGCTGGAGGATTCCATACCAGACGAGGACGCTTACCGCTCGGCACTCGAGAGCGGCGAGAAGCAAAAATCATTCCATGGAATGCTGGACGACAACATTGGATTCTTCCAGGCGCCAAACTTCGCCCCGGAAGAGATCGGCGCAGTGCATACTTTGAAGGACCCAAAGGCAGTGGTGATCGATCTCCGCGGAAACCCCGGAGGCCGCATCGATACAGTCGCCGAACTGGCTGGGCACTTTGAACCCGAGCGGGCTGTTCTCGCCAGATTGATTGGCCGCAAACGGACAACCTTGCTCAAGATCAAACCGCATCGACCGGCTCTGGACATACCCATGGTGATCCTGGTCGACAGTCGCACTGCATCAGCGGCCGAGATGTTCGCGCGCTACTTCCAGAAAAAAGGCCGCGCGCAAATCATTGGTGATGTGAGTGCCGGCCGTGTTAACGACGCGCTTTATTATCCGGAGAAGATCGGCGCTTCTCACTTGTTGACCTTTGGCCTTCAGATCTCCGTGGCACTCGTTGTTCTGGAGGACGGTGAGGTACTGGAAGGTCATCCGCTGGTACCCGATTATCCGTGTCTGCCGACGGAGAGCGACCTGCGAGAGCACCACGATCCATGCTTGAAGAAGGCTGTCGCTCTCGCCCGAAAGGCTATCGGGCGAACGGAAGAGGTTCCAGCCACGGTCGACGCCCAGGTCGAGCGCATGGTGGCATCCATCCTCCAGTACAACGGCCGACAACTGAAGCGTCCGGACTAGCTACTCCGGCAGCGTGTCCAGCATCCCCTGCATCTCCGACATGGCGTGCTGATTTCCGGCTCGCCGTGCAGCGGCAATACCGCGCTCGAACCAGGCGCGTGCGTCAGAGTCGCGTCCCAGGTTCACGAGTAGCTGCCCTGCCATCTGGTAGGCGGGCACGTACTCGGGGTTCAGTTCGACGATCTTCTCGTATTCGGCGAGCGCAGTCGCCGTGTCGCCGGTGTTTGCGTACTCCATCGCCAATCCGTACCGCGCGAACGCATCGTTCGGATTCTCCGCGAGAATCTCCTTCAGCATTGTGACTCTGTCCATGGAAGGAATCTATCACTTCTGCCGCCAGCAATGATTTCCACCGTTTCCACAATGAAAAATCGAAAATCAAAAATCAAAAATGACTACAATGCCCGATCCATGGCTTGTCCCTACTTTATGCCGGCTGAGCGCACGACGGTCGACGCTCTGCCGCATCCCGAACGGCTTCCCCTCGGCGCTGCCTTTGCGGGCGCGTGCACTGCGGCGAACCTGACGCCAACCATCGAGATGCTCCATGACTGCAATCTCGGCTACGCCGGCTGTGCGCATCTACCGGCGGACCGCCCTGCCGACGCGGTACGCTTCTCGATCCGCTGCGACGCGCACGGCCTGGTTGCGGTCCAATACCTGTGCGAAGCGGCACACGCTCCGGTATCGAACGGCCTGCTCGTTTTTGATCCGAGAGCGGCGCAATGGCGCGAGCGCCACGCCGACCCTCGCCTCCAGCGCATGGCCGAATGTTGCGTCGAATCGTTCCGCAAGCAACAATGAAAGAATGCAAGACGCAGAATTGATTCCGCGCACCGTTCGCGAATCGCAATCCGAAATGATCCAGCTCGTCCTTCCTAATGACGCCAACCCTCTCGGCGCCTTACTCGGCGGACGCCTGATGCACTGGATCGATCTCGCCGGCGCGCTCGCGGCGCACCGCCACTCGCGCAAACACGTTGTCACCGCCTCCATCGACCACCTGGATTTCCTGGTGCCGGTGCACGTGGGCGACATGGTGATCCTGCGCTCGTCGGTGAACCGCGCCTTCCACACTTCGATGGAGGTCGGCGTCCAGGTGCTGGTGGAGAACTACATTGCGGGCACGCGCACCAATGTCAGCTCGGCCTATCTGACGTTCGTCGCTGTCGATCAACACGGGAGACGCCTCCCCGTGCCGCCAGTCGTTCCCGAGTCCGACGAGGAGAAGCGCCGCTACGAAGACGCGCTGCGCCGCCGCGAGATGCGCGAATCCGAGCGCAAGCGGAAAGCCGCCAATAGGGCTTAAGGGCTCAGGGCGTAGGGCCTACGGCGCAAGGCACAAGGCACTCCCACACCGTTGTTGTACGTCCACACGCCATCACCGATCTGCCATGTGCCCCGAGCCCTACGCCCTATGCCCTACGCCCTAACCCTATGCCCTGAGCCCTGTGCCCTTTGTGACTTCCATCACTGCGCACTGTTCGTCCCAGAACGAATAATCACTCCGACGCGGACCACTACTCAATCTGCTCCGGATCAGTGTGCCGGGGCCTATGATGTTGTGTTCCAACGGGTACCTTCATCCGAGGTGTTCATGGACGCCGCACTACTGGTTCACCGCCTCCACTTCGCCTTTACGATCACTTATCACTATTTGTTTCCGCAGCTCACGATGGGACTGGGGCCTCTGATCGTCTTGATGAAAACCATCGCGTTGCGCACGCACGATGAGCGCTACAACGATGCCGCCCGCTTCTGGGCCAAGATCTTCGGCATCAACTTCGTGATCGGTGTCGTGACCGGGATTCCGATGGAATTCCAGTTCGGCACCAACTGGTCGCAGTTCTCTCGCGTGACCGGAGGCGTCATCGGCCAGCCGCTGGTGATGGAGGGCGTGTTCGCCTTCTTCCTCGAGTCCGCGTTCCTCGGACTGTTTTTGTTCGGCGAGAAGCGGCTCAGCCCCAAGATGCACTGGTTCAGCGGCTTCATGGTCGCCCTCGGTTCGTGGATCTCCGGCTACTTCATCATCGTCACCAACGCCTGGATGCAGCACCCGGTCGCCTTCGATCGGGCCGCGAACGGTTCGTTCCAGGTGACGAGCTTCTGGGGGCTGCTGCTGAATCCGTGGGCCGTGATCCAGTACGCGCACAACATGAGCGGCGCCATGATCACCGGGTCATTCTTTGTCGCGTGTATCGGAGCGTTCTACCTGCTCAATCGCCGTGATATCGAATACGGACGCCTCTTCCTCAAGGTCGGCATCATCACCGGCCTGGGGTTCTCGGTCATCCAGTTGTTCCCGACCGGCGACCTGCACGGCAAGATACTGGCGCGTCACCAACCGGCCACCATGGCAGCAATGGAAGCCCTGTTCACCACGCAGCCCGGTGCGCCGCTGGTCATCATGGGACAGCCCGACGTTCAGCAGAGGAAGATCGACAATCCGCTGGTGGTGAATAAGGTCCTCAGTTTCCTCGTATACGGGACGACGCGGGCCGAAGTGAAGGGATTGGATTCCTTCCCGCCCGACCAGTGGCCGACGAACATCGAGCTGCTTTATTACAGCTATCACGTGATGGTCGGACTGGGGACGATTTTCATCGCGGTCATGCTGATGGCTGCGCTCCTGCTCTGGCGGGGCGAACTCTACCGTGCGCGATGGGCTCTGTGGATCGTCATGCTGGCGATGCCTTTCCCGTACATCGCGAACACCGCCGGCTGGATGACCGCTGAACTGGGTCGTCAGCCCTGGCTGGTTTACGGGATTTTGCGTACAGCGCACGGATTTTCCAGCAACGTGTCGGCCGGCAACGGATGGTTCACCCTGTTGGGGTTCATGGGGATGTACACGGTCCTGTCCATCCTGTTCCTGTTTCTTGTCTACCGGGTGATCGCGGCCGGACCGGGACAACCGCCGGTGGCACCGCCGAAGGGAACACCGTGGACTACGCCCGAAGTCGCGCATACGGGGAGGCGCTAATGCCGACCATCTGGTTCATGCTCGTCGCTTTCATGCTCGTTGCGTATGTCGTGCTCGATGGTTTCGATATCGGCTCCGGCATCGTGTCGCCGCTGCTGGCGCGCTCCGATGACGACAAACGTCTTATCCTGCGCACCATCGGTCCCGTATGGGACGGCAATGAAGTCTGGCTGCTCGCGGCGGGTGGGACGCTGTATTTCGCATTCCCGCTGCTGTATGCGTCGGCATTCAGCGGGTTTTACCTGCCGTTGAACATGGTGCTCTGGCTGCTGATCCTGCGCGCCATCGGCATCGAATTCCGCTCGCACCTGGACGAGCCGGTCTGGAAGGGCTTCTTCGACTTTATCTTCGTGCTCGCCAGCACCTTGCTCGCCATATTCTTCGGCGCGGCGCTCGGGAATGTCATCCGCGGCGTCCCGCTCGGGCCGAACGGTTTCTTCTTCGAGCCCCTGTGGACCAACTGGCGCGTGGGCGCCGAGAACGGGATTCTCGACTGGTACACGGTGCTGGCGGGCGTGGTCGCACTCGTCGCGCTGATGTTGCACGGCAGCCTGTACGTCGCGCTGAAAACCGCAGGCGATCTCAGCGCGCGCGCAGGGAAGCTGGTCTCTCGCATTTGGCCGGCGATGCTCGCGCTGACGATCATCAGTCTTCCCGCGACGGTTTTCGCCGTGCCGGGGATCCTGAGGAATTACTCGAAGTGGCCGATCGGCTACGTCATCCCGCTCGTCGTGATCGCCAGCCTGGTGTGTATCTTCCTGTTCCACCGGCAGCAAAGAGACGGTGAAGCGTTTCTGTCGTCATGCGTATACCTGACCAGCATGCTGGGCGGCGCGGCGTTCGCGCTGTACCCGAACGTTCTGCCTTCGAGCACCGATCCGGCCTATAACATCACGATCTACAACGCCGCATCGGGGCCTTATTCACTCTCGTGGGGACTAGTATGGTGGACGATCGGCATGATCATCGCCATCGGCTACTTCGTGTTCGTCTACCGCATGTTCCGCGGCAAGGTGACGTTACTCGGCGAGGGATATCACTGAAAACCGGTAATCGGTAATTGGTAATCGGTAATCGATGACCGGGCGTTGAACTGGAGTTTTAGTTTTGCAAGGGAGCTTTTTTCATCGGAATCGCCGACAACCAATTACTGAGTACGAATTACCGATCACCGATTACCGATCACCGATTACCTTTTTGTGGTGAAATGTTTCGGCCTTGAGACTCAAAGATAAGACCGCCATCGTTACCGGCGCCGGTTCCGGCATCGGACGTGCCATCGCCATTGCTTTCGCAAAGGAAGGCGCCAACGTCGCACTTGTCGGACGGCGTCGCGACCCGCTGACTGAAACCGCGCGCGATTGCGGGCTCAACCGGCTGGTAGTACCGGCCGACCTGCGCAATCACCGGCATATTGAACACGTCGTCAAAGAGACGGTCGATCGCTTCGGCGCGCTCGACATCGTCGTCAACAATGCCGGTGCACTGATTGCCGGTACCGTCGATAACCAGAAGGAAGCGGATTTCGACGAGATGATGGATGTGAACGTCAAAGGCGTGTGGTTGCTGACCCGCGCCGCCTTACCGCGCCTGCGAGCGCGGAAAGGCGGATCGATCATCAACATCTCTTCCGTGCTGGGATTGATCGGCCTGCGCAACCGCCTCGGCTACGCCGCGTCGAAAGGCGCCGTCACTATCATGACGAAGGCCATGGCGATGGACTTGGGAACAGAGAACATCCGCGTGAACTGCATCTGCCCGGGCATAGTGGAGACCGAACTGGTCGCCGATTTCGTCCGCAAGGCGCCGGATCCAGAAGCCGCTCGCCGCGCCCGCGAATCGCTTCATGCCATGAATCGCTTCGGCCAGCCAGACGAGATCGCCGGGTGCGCAGTGTTTCTTGCCAGCGACGAATCCAAATGGATGACCGGCGCTGCCATCCCGGTCGACGGCGGCTATCTGGCGGGCAAGGGTTAAGGCCGCGTCATTTAGCGTGAGCCGCCGGTGGACTTGAGCGCATCCATATTTCGTCATGCCCGCTCCTTTCCAGCCGATGCGCTCGCGTCTCGAGCACATTTTCCCGAAACTGACTGCGTCGCAGATTGCGCGCATCGCTGCGCACGGACGCCGTCGCTCCATTCGCCAGGGCGACGTTCTTGTCGAGCAGGGCGCTGAGAACATACCGTTGT
Source organism: uncultured Terriglobales bacterium (assembly GCA_964559835.1). GTDB lineage: Bacteria > Acidobacteriota > Terriglobia > Terriglobales > Acidobacteriaceae > DAISJI01. The sequence goes on along the minus strand of CAZLJE010000043.1, from coordinate 23,833 downwards.
TTGTTGTTACGTCCGGCGAGTTGGAGATCATCCGCCCTTCCACCTCCGCCGACACCTTGGTGACCACGCATGGCGTCGGGCACTTTACGGGCGAAGTCAACATGCTCTCCGGCCGGCGGACACTGGTCCGGATGCGAGTCAGCCAGTCCGGCGAAGTGATCGAGGTCGATCGCGAACGCCTGCTGGCGTTGGTGCAGACCGACCCCGAACTCAGCGAGATCCTGCTGCGCGCTTTCATCCTGCGCCGCGTCGAACTGATAGCGCAAGGTTGGGGCGACGTCGTGCTGGTCGGCTCCGCGTACTCTGCCACAACGCTGCGCATCAAGGAATTCCTCATGCGCAACGGGCATCCGTATTCGTACATCGATCTCGACCGCGACTCCGACGTGCAGGCGCTGCTCGACCGGTTCCATATTTCCGCCGCGGATGTTCCGGTATTGATCTGCCAGGGCACTACCGTTTTGCGCAACCCCAGCAATCAGGAGGTTGCGGATTGTCTCGGGTTCAACGATGCGATCGACCAGACGCATGTCCGCGACCTGGTCGTCGTCGGCGCAGGTCCCGCCGGATTGGCCGCTGCCGTCTATGGAGCGTCGGAGGGACTCGACGTGCTCGTGCTGGAGACGAACGCGTTCGGCGGTCAAGCCGGTTCGAGTTCGAAGATCGAGAACTATCTTGGATTTCCTACGGGGATCCCGGGCCAGGAGCTCGCGGCGCGCGCATACCACCAGGCGCAGAAGTTCGGCGCCCAGGTCACTATCGCACGGGGCGCCACCCGCCTCGCCTGCGATCACAAGCCCTACGCCGTTGAATTGGAGAACGCTTCGCGCGTTCCGGCGCGGTCGGTGGTCATTGCCACCGGCGCGCAATACCGTCGCTTGCCGCTGGACAACCTGGCGCGCTTCGAAGGCGCAGGTGTCTACTACGGCGCAACCCCGATGGAGGCGCAGCTCTGCAGCGATCAGGAAGTGATCGTAGTCGGCGGCGGAAACTCAGCCGGGCAGGCGGCTGTATTCCTCTCGCAAACGGCGAAGCACGTGCATGTGCTCGTTCGCGGCAGTGGATTGGCCGATACCATGTCGCGATACCTGATCCGCAGGATCGAAGAGACACCGAATATCACCTTGCTGCCGTATACCGCGATCGAAGCGCTCGAAGGACAGAGCCACCTCGAATGTGTCCGTTGGCGCAACAGCCAGTCCGGTCAGATCCAGATAAAGTCCATTCGTCACGTGTTCCTGATGACCGGCGCAGCTCCGAACACCCGCTGGCTCGACCACTGCATCGCGCTTGACGATAAAGGTTTCATCAAAACGGGACCCGCTTTGTCGCAGGAGGAACTCACGGCGGCACGCTGGCCTCTCACGCGTCCGCCCCACCTGCTCGAGACCACTCTGCCCGGCGTATTCGCCGTGGGCGACGTCCGGTCGGGCAACGTGAAGCGGGTGGCCTCCGCGGTAGGAGAAGGTTCGATCGCTGTCTCCTTCGTCCATCAGGTATTGCACGAATAAACCACGAATAAACAAGGGGGGAACTATGTCAGCCGCGGCTTGTGCGCACATCGGCGCCGTCCATACCGTAAAACATCCGAAGAAGCGCGAGTGCGAAGAGTGCGTGAAGATCGGCGGTCGCTGGGTCCACCTGCGTACGTGCCAGGAGTGCGGCGGCACGCGTTGTTGCGATAGCTCGCCCAACCGGCACGCCAGCAAGCACGCGCACGCCACCGGACATCCCGTCATCGCTTCCGCCGAGACTGGAGAACGCTGGCTGTATTGCTATCCGGACGACGCGTTCGCGGAATACTGAACATTCGACGTGAAGGAGTCGATCTACCGAACTACCATCACGCCCCAGCCAGTCCTTCCAGCACGACGTCGGTGTTCGTGACCTCCGCGAACTCTCCATGCAGACTAGCCAGCGCGCCGCGGTAGATCTCTTCTGCTGGGACTATCGTCCCATCGAAGTTCTTGCGCTCGAACGCGGCGGTCGCATCTGCGACTACCACCGTGTTGAAACCCAGATTGCCCGCCATTCTGGCGGTCGTGGAAACGCAATGATCGGTCGTCAGGCCCACGCACACGACAGTATTTTGTCCCGAGCCGCGTAGGCGCTGTTCAAGATCGGTTCCGATGAACGCGCTGTTCACATGTTTGCCGATGACCCGCTCTCCTTCGAGCGGCTGCGCTTCCTTCTTGATCGCATTTCCCGGCTGCCCGGGCCGGAGGATCGACTGCGGCTCAACCGAATCATGGCGAACGTGGATAATGGGCCGCCCGCTCCCGCGCCATGCCTGCAGCAGGCGCGCGATGTTCTTCTCCGCGTCTGGATTGTTCCGCCTGCCCATGCGCGGGTCATCGAATGCGTTCTGCACGTCAATGACGATCAGTACCGCATTTTTGCCGAGGTTCATGCGCGCAAGATACCACTGCGCGCGTGTCCTGTCTTGAATCGTTTTACCTGCGAAGAATAATGCGCCCTGTTCGTGCGCCACACATCTATCCACTAAGCTTTCGCCTTCGGCGATTTGCACGGCCCGTTCATTGCATCGTCCACCCGCTTCCAACCCCGAACCCCGAAGGAGTATTTATGCCGACTTTCACCACAAAGGATGGCACGACGATCTACTACAAGGACTGGGGTAAGGGCCAGCCTGTGTTCTTTCACCACGGCTGGCCACTCTCAGCAGACGACTGGGATGTCCAGATGATGTTCTTTCTCGGTCATGGATACCGGGTGATCGCGCATGACCGCCGCGGACATGGGCGCTCCACCCAAACCGACACCGGCAACGAAATGGACACATACGCGGCTGACGTCAAAGAGCTGGTCGAAAAGCTCGACCTTCGCGATGCCATTCACATCGGCCATTCGACCGGCGGCGGAGAAGTTGCGCGCTACGTCGCTCAATATGGCAAAGGACGCGTCGCTAGGGCAGTACTGATCAGTTCCGTTCCACCGGTCATGGTGAAGTCCGCCAAGAATCCGGGCGGTCTGCCGATCGAGGTCTTCGACAAGATTCGCGAGGAAACAGCCAACAACCGGCCGCAGTTCTACCAGGACTTCACCCTCCCCTTCTACGGCTACAACCGGCCGGGAGCGAAGGTATCCCAAGGTGTGAAAGATAACTGGTGGAGGCAGGCAATGATGGGCGGGATCAAGGCCCAATACGACTGCATCAAGGCTTTTTCCGAGACCGACTTTACCGAGGACCTGAAGAAGATCGATGTGCCCACACTCGTGATGCATGGCGAGGACGACCAGATCGTTCCCTTCGCAGATTCCGGACCGCTTACAGCCAAGCTGCTTAAGAATGCCACGACGAGGTTCTATCCCGGCTTCCCACATGGAATGCCGACCACTCACGCGGACCAAATCAACACCGACCTGCTCGCGTTCTTGCAGCGCGCGGGTCAGATCGCGGCATAGCTGCGGTCAGCCGACAGCCCGGCCTTGTCTTTCGGCCCCGAAAGGCAAGGCTGCGGCATTTTTGTTTTCGCGTGGCGCGATCACCAGATCACCAGATCGTAAGTTCGCCAGATATAATCGAAGGTTACTTCACTTGAGGGATTCGCATTTGTCCCACTCGCACGCACAAGCTCCCCAGGGTCCGCAGCCACTACCCGGCGTGGACGCGATCATCGCCGTCGGTTCCGGCAAGGGCGGCGTCGGCAAGACCACGCTCGCCGTCAATCTAGCGTTGGCGTTGGCGAAACTCGGCCACAAGGTCGGGCTGCTTGACGCCGATGTTTACGGCCCGAACGTCCCGTTGATGCTGGGCAGCAGCGTGACCCCGGAACTCTCACCCGAAAGCCGCATCATCCCCGTCGAGCGTTACGGACTCAAGGTGATGTCCGTAGGATTCATGAACCCGGGCGATAAGCCGCTCATCTGGCGCGGGCCCATGCTGCACCAGATCATGCGCGAGTTCATGCAGCGCGTCGACTGGGGAACGCTGGACTACCTTGTCGTCGATCTCCCGCCCGGCACCGGTGATGTCGCCATTTCGCTCATCCAGACTGTCCCGCTTACCGGAGCGATCGTTGTCACCACGCCCTCGGACGTTTCGCTTCAGGATGCGCGCAAGGCGATCGAGATGTTCAAGCAGGTGAAGGTGGACCTGGTCGGAATTGCGGAGAACATGAGCTTCCTCACCTGCCCGCATTGCCGTCACGAGATCGATCTTTTCTCGAAGGGTGGCGGGCAGCGCACCGCGGAGCAGTTTGGTCTGGCATTCCTGGGGCAGATCGAGGTGGATCCAGATATCCGCAAGGGCGGCGACTCGGGCCATCCGGTCGCTCTCGAGGGCGAAAAGGGAGCGCATTCGAAGTCTCTCTACGAATTCGCCCGCCGTGTTCGCGACCGCGTCCAGGAGATCCGCGCCGCGGCTCCCGACAGCGTCATTGAAATCCAGTAATCTCAGCCACTTGGCACTCCGGATGCCGGAGTGCCATTGACTTCCCGCCCTTACCTTCCTAAAATCGGAAGTGACCCCGAATCGAAAGCTAAGCGGCTGCATCTAAAGGAATTAGGCTCTCTAGGGTATGGCAAGCCAAGGACAGATCGGTCAACGCGAACACGAGATTCTGACGGCCATCGTGGAAAGTTACATTTCCACAGGTGAGCCGGTCGGCTCACGTGTGCTCGCCCGGATGAGCAGCGAAGGGCTGAGCCCCGCCTCGATCCGCAATGTCATGTCCGACCTGGTGGACTCGGGGTTTCTCGAACAGCCGCACACTTCGGCGGGCAGGGTCCCGACACCCGCAGCGTACCAGTATTACGTCGACCATCTCAGCGGACGGGCCGAGTTGTCGCCTGCAGATGAGAGTGTCGTGCGCGAGTCGCTGCAAGGCGTCAGCGACGTGCAGGAATTCATGGAACGCACCTCGCACGTATTGTCGCTGATCTCGCACAATGTTGGAGTGGCGGTCACGGTCGGCGGGCCGAAGAACGCTCTCGACCACGTGTACTTCTCGCGCCTGGGGGACAAGAAGATCCTCGCCGTAGTCGTCATGAAATCAGGTGTGGTTCGCGATCGCGTTTTGCGCATGAGCACCGAGCTGACGCAGCAGGACCTCGAGGTCGCGGCGCGCTACATCAATGAGAACTTCCGCGGCTGGACGCTCACCGATGTTCGGAACGAGATCGACCGCCGGGTCCAGGCTGAGCGTAGCGAATACGACCGCCTGATGAACTCGATCGACCAGCTCTGCAAACAAGGAGCATTGTCGTCCGAGGGCACCGGTGCGGGCGTGTACCTGGAAGGTGCGGCGAACCTGGTCGCGAACGAAGCCGACCGCGAACGCCTCCAGCAATTGCTGAAGACGCTCGAGGAGAAGGAGCGGGTCGCGCAGCTCTTGGGCGCTTACCTCGACACGAGGCAGGAAGCGGTAAGGGTCGTGATCGGATTGCAGGAAGCGGCGCCGTATTTGAGAAATTTCGTGTTGATCGGAGCGCCTGCCCGTGTAGGGGGCGAGGTCATGGGGTCGCTGGCGGTGCTCGGGCCGACGCGCATCGATTACCAGCACACGATTAATGCCGTGGCATACATCGCGAAGCTCTTCGACGAAGTTCTAAACGATTCCGAGTAGATATTTCAGGAAGGCTGGTGCGATCCATGTGGAGAAAACGCCGCACCGCCCGGGAAGAACCAGTTATGGCAGGAAAAAATGGAAAAGCGGAGGAGACGCCGCAGGCACTGGATGTCGAGCACGAGCTCCCTCCCGCCGACGAACGTGATGTAGCCGCAGAGGCGGCCGAAACAGAGAAGCTGCGCCAGGAGCGCGACGCGCTGCTGGACCGCCTGGCACGCCTGCAGGCGGAGTTCGATAATGCGCGCAAACGCAGCGCGCGCGAGCAACAGGATTTCAGGGACTACGCCCTGACTGAAGCGCTGCGCTCGCTGCTGCCGATCGTGGACAGCTTCGATCGGGCGCTGGCGAGCGGCGAGAGCGGGCCCGAGTTCGTCAATGGCGTGCAGCTGATCAATCGCCAGTTCCACGACACGCTGGCGAAGCTTGGCCTGCAGCCGATCGAGGCGAAGGGACAGCCTTTCGATCCGAACCAGCACCAGGCCGTGCAGATGGTCGAGACCGACGAGGTGGAAGACCATCACGTGATCGACGAGTTGCAGCGCGGGTACAGATTGAAAGACCGGCTATTGCGTCCGGCGATGGTCCGTGTCGCCACCAATCCAAACAAGAAGTAGAAGGGTCCGGGTACACCACTGGCAGTGAAAACGAAACGCGATTATTACGAAGTACTCGGCGTGCAGCGCACGTGCAGCGAGCAGGAGATCAAGGCCGCTTACCGGAAGCTCGCGCTCCAATTCCATCCCGACCGCAATCCCGACGATCCCGACGGCGCCTCCGAAAAATTCAAGGAGATCACCGAGGCCTACACGGTGCTGATGGACTCGAACAAGCGCGCCGCGTACGACCGCTTCGGTCATGCGGCCGTCGGCGGAGCGGGCGCGGGAGCCGGCGGATTCGACCCCACCATCTTCCAGGACTTCGGCGACCTTGGCGACATCCTGGGCAGCATCTTCGGCGGCATGGGCGGTATGGGCGACATCTTCGGCGGTGGCCGCGGACGCCAGAGCTGGTCGCAACGCGGCGGCGATCTCCGCGTCGACCTGACCCTCGGTTTCGAAGAAGCCGTATTTGGTACCGAGAAAACGGTGAAAGTCCGGCGTCACGACACGTGCCAGAAGTGCAACGGGTCGGGCGCGGCGCCGGGCAAAGGTCCTACGACATGCCGGACGTGCGGCGGTCGCGGACAAGTGCGTTACCAGCAGGGGTTCTTCGCGATTGCGCGCACCTGCAGTACCTGCCAGGGACGGGGCAGCGTCATCACCGACCCGTGTCCGGCTTGCCGCGGCGACGGCCGCGAACTGCGCGAAGAAACGAAGCAGGTCAAAGTCCCCGCCGGTGTGGAGGACGGCACGCGCATTCGTTACGGAACCGAGGGCGAGGCAGGTACGCACGGCGGCCCGGCCGGCGACCTGTACGTCGTGCTGCACGTCAAGGAACACGCTTTCTTTGAGCGCGAGGGCAACGACCTGCATTGCGCCGTACCGATCTCGTATTCGCAAGCGGTGCTTGGCTCGGAGATCGAGATCCCGACCCTCGACGGCCCCCACAAGTTGCGTGTGCCGGAAGCAACGCAGAGCGGGACCGTGTTGCGCATTCGCGGCAAAGGCGTCCCGGTGCTCAACGGACGCGGCAAGGGCGACCTCTACGTCGCGCTGAAGGTCCACACGCCCAACAAGCTCACCAAGCGACAGCGCGAGCTGCTGAACGAACTGGCGGTGCTGGACGGCGTCGAGAACAAACCCGAGCGCCGCACACTGCTCAGCAAAGTTAAGGACATCTTTGGATAAGTTCGGCCGCTATTACGCCTGGTTTCTGCTGATAGCAACCGGACTGCCCGCGCTGGTGCGCCTGGCCGCGCCTTCGCAATTCGCCATGATGACCGCCGAGCGGCTCTCCGACGCCCGCAAGCGCAACCGGTATCGCATGCTCGGATGGATCTCGTTTGCGGGTTCGTTCGTCCTCATCCCCGTGTACCTGTTCTACTCGCAGCAGCGCTGGCTTGTGGTTGCGTTCCTCATCGGCATCATCACCGGCGTGGAGATGATCGCCAACGCCCGCCGCTCCGATCGCGAGAGCCTGGTCGGTCAATCGCGCACGTTCGGCATCGTGTATGTCCTCTGCGCGATTTTCACGTACTTCTACGTGCTTTACCGCCATTGATACAGGGCGTTCTGGCTTTTCAATTCCTCGAATACCGATTACAAATTACCAATCGCTATGACCCGCCGCCGCTGGATCGCCGACCGCGTCGAAGGCAACCGGGCATTTCTGACTGGGAAGAACGCCGAGCACCTGGCGCGCGTGCTGCGTGCCCGCTTGGGCCAGGAGTTCGACATCGCGACCGGGGACTCGGTACGCATCGGTCGAATTACCACGGTTTCCGACGAAGCGGTCGAATTCGAACTTGGCGACGCGGTGGCACAGACAGAGCACGGACGTGTCTCGCTCTTGCTCGCCGTGTTTAAGTTCGACCGGATGGAGTGGGCGATCGAGAAGGCGACTGAGTTGGGTGTGGCTTCGATCCAGCCCGTCATCGCCCGCCGCACGGAGACGCACCTCGCGTCGGCTTCGGCGAAGCGTGTCGAGCGCTGGCGCCGGATCGCGCGCGAAGCTGCCCAACAATCCCGCCGCGCCGTCGTGCCCGAGATAGCCGATCCAGTGAAGTTGAAGGATGCGCTCGCCGTCGAGGCTGACTTTAAGATTGTTCTCGCCGAGACTGAGCGCGGACTGACGCTTAAAGACGCTCTGGTTCCGCCAGCGACTAGCGACCAACGACTAGCGACGATTCTCGCAGTCGGTCCCGAAGGCGGCTGGACCGACGACGAACTTAGGCTGTTCGCCGACGCCGGCTGGACCGCAGCGTCGCTTGGCCCCACCATCCTTCGCGCCGAGACCGCAGCCATCGCGGCGCTGGCGATCGCTATCATGGAGACACTATGACCGGCGTGCGCATCGACAAGTGGCTTTGGGCCGCGCGGTTCTTTAAGACTCGCGCGTTGGCCGCAAAGGCATGCGAATTGGGCCGCGTCCTGCTCAAAGGTCAGCCCGTCAAAGCTGCGCGCGAGCTTCACGCCGGCGACATGCTGCGCGTGACCACCGATAGCGGAGATTTCGACGTCGAAGTGTTGCAGCTCAGCGACGTTCGCGGCCCCGCCGCCGTCGCGCAAACGCTGTACCGCGAGACTGAGGAGAGCAAGGAACAGCGCGCCAAGGCCGCTGCCGAGCGCAAGGCCATGCATCAGTACGAGCAGTTACCCGCCGGCAGGCCTTCCAAGCGCGACCGTCGCCGCATCATCCAGTTCCGCGGCAGAGGTTAAAGAAAGAATCGGCGTGCCCCACACATCGCGCTTCGAAGGTCGTGCACTCACGCAAGTCTTGAGCGCGATATCTGGGATCACCGGATCGCCACCGCCAGCGTGTCGTGGTGGTCGGAGATGAACCGTCGCAGGTACGGGCCGATCGCCGCCGCCGAATCGAAGCCCGCCGCCTTCGCTGCCGCGTCCGACGTTTCCTTCGGCACGTCCGCCGATTCCGCGTAGTGCTTCAAATTACGGAAGCACCCGATGGTGAACACGTCCCACGACGCGCCCTGGTCACGCACGAAGATGAAGTTGTCCGGCTGCTTGACCGCTCGCGCGTACGCGTTTTCCATCTCGCGCTCCTTGAGCAGGTCCGCGCGCATTCCCGGCAGCGACCGGAACATCTCGACGTGGAAGAACCCGGAGTCGGCGAACGCCTTGCGCAGAGTCGCCTCCGGTGGGCCGTAAACGAACACATCTTCTTCCCACGCGACGAGTGGCTTGCGGCGCGCCTCCCAGCCGGCGTCCTGCTTCTGCCGCGCCGCAATCGCCTGCGGACTGAAATACTCAGCGTAGCTGCCCATCGGAGTAAGAATGAGCAAGTCCCAGCGGTCGCCCTGGCTGTGCCGCATCCACAGCGGCGCGTGTTGCCCAGCGTGCGTCTTGTACAGGTCGATCAGTTCAACCATTTTTTCCGGCGCCGCCTGCACCAGGCTGGCGCGATAAAGGAACGTCGGCTCCTGCGCAACGGCGCTACAAACTAGTAGGGCGATAGCGACCACGAGGTATCGAAGGCGACGCATGCTCGCTCCCCAATCGAAAGATTATCGACAATCAACAGGACCGGCCGAAACCAAACACCAGGATCAGGATAAACAGCACTACAAACACAAGTATGGTCCCCTTGGACGGATAGGGAGCGGGAATGCGCGCACCACCAGGCATTGTTTACGCTGTTGCCCCCATCCCGCTCGTCTCCGACGCGGTTGCCACCGGGCACCACATTACCAGTGCAAATCAAAAATCAAAAATCGAAAATCAGAAATGTCATAATGCCGGTTCGCCGCCGAAGGAGGCGGCGCGGGCCATGGGCTTCATCCCGAACGACCGGCAGCGGCAGGCAATCGAGCACGTGCACGGCCCCATGCTGGTCGTCGCCGGCGCGGGCACCGGCAAGACCACCGTCCTCGCCCACCGCATCGCGCACCTGATTGCGAATCGCCACGCCCGTCCCGATGAGATCGTCGCGCTCACCTACACCGACGCTGCCGCGGCGCACCTGAAGAAACGCGTAGCGGAAGTGCTGGGCCGCGACGCAGCGGGCCTGCAAGCTTCCACCTTCCACGCCTACGGCAACAATCTGCTGATCACTGCCGGGCGCGGGTTCGGCGTCCTCGACGACAAAGATGTGTGGGTGCTGCTGCGCCGCCGCATTGGTGACCTTCCGCTGAAGTATTACCAGCCGCCGCGCGATCCTGCCGAATTTTTCGACGCGCTGATGCAGTTCTTCAGCCGCTGCCAGGACGAACTCGTCGATTCCGTGCGCTACGGCAAGTACGTTGAAGATCTCCGCGCCGGCAAATGTCTTTTGCCCCGCGTGGCGCCGGCGAAGATCGACGACACGCTTTCGGCCGCTGAAAAGTTGGCACGTTGCGAGGAGATTGCCGCGGTCTTTCGCAAGGTCGAAGAGATCTTCGTTGCCGGAAACGAAAAAGGCCCATTCGGCACCTTCGGCGACATGATCACCGGCGCCGTCCGCCTGCTGCGTGAAGACGCCCAGGTGCTCGCGCAGGCGCAGAAGCGCGCTCGGTTCTTGCTGATCGACGAATTCCAGGACGCCAACGTCGCGCTCATCGAACTGGCGCGTCTGGTCGCAGGCGAAGACCGCAACGTGTTCGCCGTCGGCGATCCCGACCAGGCGATCTATCGCTTCCGCGGCGCGTCCAGCGCTGCCTTTGACGAGTTCCTGCGACGCTTCCCGAATGCGAAGGGCGTGGTCCTCAACGAGAACCAGCGCTCCACGTCGCACATCCTCGCCTGCGCGCACGCGGTAATCTGCAAGAACCCCGAGGTGGACCGCAGTCTCTCCGCGGGTGTGGATTTCCGGCGCCAACGATTAGTCTCGGCTCGTCAGCAGCGCGCTGCCGCTGAACGCGTCGCGCCCGTGCCGGTCGGCCGCAAGTCGCGTAAGTCATCGAGCACTCTGCCGCTGTTTCCGGACAACGCCGATCCCGATCTGTTCACGGTCACGGCGCAGCCGGTTTCGATTTTGCTTGGCGACAAATACCAGGAAGCGACCGACGTCGCCGAGAAGATCCAGGCTCTCGTCGATTCCGGAAAACCGGGCAGCATTGCCGTGATCTATCGCCAGCACTCGCACGCGACGGAGATCGCCTACGAACTGGCCGCGCGTGGCATACCCGCTGTCGTAAAGGGCATCGACGCCCTGGAAACGCCCGAGGGCCGGGACCTGCTCGCGGCACTCGGCGCAGTGGCGTCGTTGTCGAACGTGGACGACATATTTCGCGTCTCCGCATTCCCGATGTTCGGGCTGGATGCCGCCGAGGTCTCGCGGCAATTGGTCGAGGGCGGAAGGGAAGCGTCATATGCCACGCTGCTGGCGAAAATTCCGGGTGGCGGGCGCGTCGTGCAGAAGATCGAAGCCGCGCGCATTTTCGGCGCGACAGTCGAATGGCAGGCCGTGCCGCTGTCGAAGTATGTAGTGCGCGAGTTTCAATTCAATGTCAGCTCCGGACCAGTCGCTCGCATTTGTAAATTTGTCGAGGATTGGCGCAAGAAGGCAATCACGGAAAAGGGCACACTGGAGGAGTTCGTCGATTACATGCGGTACTTCCTCGATGCGGCGGGGAAGCTGGAGCTCACGCCCGAGCCGACCGAGGACGTCACCGACCCGGTGCAGCTCATGACCGCGCACGCCGCAAAAGGGCGCGAGTTCGACCACGCCTTCATCCTGCGGGCAAACTCGCCATCGTTTCCCGCCAGCTTCCGCGAAAACATCTTCGAATTCCCGCAGGCGCTCCGCGAAATGCCCTCCGCCGACAACACGAAGGAGCTTCACAGCCAGGAGGAGCGACGCTTGTTTTACGTCGCTATGACCCGCGCGAAGGACCGGCTTTCCATTTACGTCAAGCCCAGCATCAACCGGAAGAACCTGCCCACGGGGTACACCCGCGACATCCTGACCTCGCCCGCGCTGAAAGAAGCATGGATCCAAAGCGAAGCACGTCCGGCAAGCGTAGGGCGTATCGAAGCCGGGGCGCCTCAAAGCGGGGTTGCGTCGTGGATGCTGGCGGCGCCGCTGCGGATCGTGCCAGATGCGACCCTGAGCGCGACCGCCATCGAGGCCTACGCGACTTGTCCGCTGAAATTCAAGCTCTCACGCGAATGGCGCATTCCGGGGCCGGTGTCGGCGGCGATGCTCTACGGAAATGTCATGCACGCGGTCCTTCGAGATTTTCATGAGGCCGAAAAACAGGGACGCCCCCGCGACGAAGCATTTGTCCTGCAGCTGTTCCAGCAGATGATGGCCGAAACCCGCTTCGACGATCCCGTGCAGGCCCGGCTCTACCAGGCGCAGGGTGCGCGCCAGTTGTCCGAGTACGTCCAGCTTCGCAACAGTGGAATCAAGCTGCCAGTCTTGCATGCCGAGCAGAATTTCGAAGTGAAGATCTCCGGCGTTCGCGTGCGTGGACGCATGGACCGCGTGGACGATGACGGCGGGCGGCGCCGCATCGTCGACTTCAAGACCGGCAAGGCTTACGACCAACGCAAGGCCGATGAAAGCATCCAGCTCGGCATCTACGCGCTCGCCGCGCGCGAGTTGTGGGGCGAGGTGCCGCAGGCGCTGGTGATCTACAACCTCGAGGACAACAGCGAGACGGTATCGGCGCGCACCTCGGGGGCCCTCGGTTCGCTCGAAGCCACGGTGCAGGAGGTCGCAGAGGGGATTCGGCAATCGCTCGCGGATGGCGTTTTTGAGGCGCGGCCGGAATTCCACTGCAAGTGGTGCGACTTCCGTAACGTGTGTCCGGCGCGCGAGCAGCGCCTCTATTCGATCACGCGTACAGCCGCCGCGAACTGAAGTGGCGCGGGCGTCCCGCCTGCCGCGCAGCTACTTACCGCAATCACAAATCACTCAATCACCAAATCACAAATGCAAAAACGCGCATCTTGCGATGCGCGTTGCTAAAAGTTTAGGGGACGCTTTTCGCGTCCCCCGGTTGCCTGAGCAGGAAGCTTAGTGCTTCTTGCTGGATTTCTTCTTCGCGCCACCCTTTTTCTTAGTTGCCATTGGATCTATTCTCCCTTCGATTTTTCATCGATTCGCAACAACGTTCGTTGCTAATTGGTTGATGTATAGAGTCATTCGGAAATGAAGTCAAGCAAAAAAGAGCTTGACCACTCGCTCGCATCCTCCCCGGCAACGCGCGTTCACTTCATCGGAAGGTTGCCGGCGAGTCCGCTGAGCGTATCTTGCAGCGTGTGCGCGATCATTCCCGGCCGCAGGCTGCACCGCAACATAGCGAGGACGCCGAAGAGCATTCCATAAACCGTGATGACGAACATCAGCCGTGGTCCCTGGTATCCGTGCGCGACGCCGAAGAAAAGCGTTTGGAGAATGACGGCGGCGAGATCGATGCGCGTCCACGCCGCGAACTGCTTCATGAGGTATCCGCGGAACATCACTTCCTCGCAGAAACCCGCTGTACTGGCGAGGAATAACCACGTGATGATCTCGGTACGCCCCTGCGGCCGGATCGCGTCGATCGTTTTTTTCGCTGTCTCGAGCTTCGACAGGTCGGCAAGGTTTGCGGCGTACGCAGCGAGCGCCAGGATGAGCAGCGCGGCGATCCAGAACCCGACGGCGATGCCGACGTCGATCAGAAAATCTTCCGGTGTCTTCCAGCGGCCGCCGATCAAGTCGCGCAGACCCAATCCGCGCTTTCTCACTCCCCAGACGATATACAGGACGAGCAGCCACTCCCACGCCATGGTGATCAGGTACGTTAGCTCTCGTCCGTGACGCTCCATCGCCTTGGCGTGGTCGCGCGCCCCGAGCACCGAGAACACGACGATGATGAACATGAAAACGATGGTGTGCCATGCCGGCGCGATCGGACGGCGTTGGGCCGATATCGTTTCCGGTCGCACGATGGTCTCAGGGGTGGTCGGAGGATTGGTTGCCAAGCTGCCGTCCTTACGAAAAAGTCGGATGCCCGCCTGCGGTCATCTTATAATGAGCAGTTTTATTTCATCTGCCCAATCATCAGGGCCACGCGGTTAACTCGGTACTCAGTACTTGTTACTCGGTACTCTCATCAGGAGTTCTCTTATGTTCTCGCCCGACGATATCGTGATCCTCTCCGGCGTGCGCACGCCGATCGGTAAATTCCAGGGCTCACTCTCCGACATCCCGGCCCCGAAACTCGGCGCCATTGCGGTCAAGGAAGCGGTGCGGCGCGCCGGAGTCGATCCCGCATCGGTCGACGAAGTCATCATGGGAAACGTCGTCAGCGCTGGTCTCGGCCAGAACCCTGCGCGCCAAGCAGCGCTCGGGGCAGGAATCCCGCCTTCCGTCGGCGCCATGACCATCAACAAGGTCTGCGGTTCGGGTCTGAAGGCGGTCGGTCTCGCCGCGCAGGCGATCATGACGAACAACAGCCAGATCGTCGTCGCCGGCGGCTGCGAGTCGATGACGAATGCTCCGTACCTGCTTCCCAACGCGCGCAAGGGCTACCGTCTTGGCAACGGCACGCTGATCGATTCCATGGTCCACGATGGCCTGTGGGACGTTTACAACGACTACCACATGGGCAACACCGGCGAGAACGTCGCCGACAAATACCAGATCACCCGCGAGGAGCAGGACGAGTACTCCGTCAAGTCGCATCGCAAGGCCGTCTCCGCCATCAAGGAGTGCCGGTTCAAGGACCAGATCATCCCGGTCGAGATCCCCGGCAAGAAAAAGGGCGAAGTCGTTCTGTTCGACAAGGACGAAGGTCCGCGCGAGGACACGGACATCGAAGTGCTCCGTAAGTTGAAACCCGCTTTCAAGAAGGACGGGACAGTCACTGCCGGAAACGCTCCGAGCGTGAATGACGGCGCGGCGGCCGTTGTCGTCACGAGCGCACGCATGGCCGAGAAACTGGGCAAGAAGCCGATGGCCCGCATTGTGGCACAGGCGACCAGCGGCGTGGATCCGGCGTGGGTCATGATGGCCCCTGTGGATGCCATCCGCCTGCTCTGGAAGAAGACCGGATGGAGCAAAGACGAAGTCGATCTGTACGAGATCAACGAAGCGTTCGCGGTCGCTGCCATCGCGGTTACGCGGGAACTTGGCCTCGATCTCAACAAGGTCAACGTCAACGGCGGTGCGGTTGCGCTCGGTCACCCGATCGGCGCGAGCGGCGCTCGCATCCTGGTCACGCTCCTGTACGAGATGCAGCGTCGCGACGTGAAGAAAGGCATCGCGGCACTCTGTCTCGGTGGTGGGAATGCCGTCGGCCTCGCCGTCGAACGCGCGTAAGTCGAAGGGTCTCGACTCCAACGGTGTCCTCAGCCCCGGCTGCCCTTCAGCCGGGGCCTTCGTTTGCGCGCCTTTTGTGTTACACAAGTAGCAGATGCTCTGTCGCTCCCTACGCATCGGCATCACGTTTCTGGCGCTCGCTTTGCTGCCGCTCGCAGCGCAGCAGAAGAAGGCCAACGACGAGCCTCGTCCTGATCTCCCCATCGAGCAGTGGCTCGGCGGTCCCGATCGCCAGGACTTCAAGTGGAAAGTCGAGCTTTCCGCGCCGCGTCTTACATTTCAGCAGCGAAACCTGCTGCAGGTGACCGCAGTTGCAGACGTGGTTTCCAAGAAGGACGACACCCACCATGACCTCT
Organism: uncultured Terriglobales bacterium; assembly: GCA_964559835.1. Lineage (GTDB taxonomy): Bacteria > Acidobacteriota > Terriglobia > Terriglobales > Acidobacteriaceae > DAISJI01. The sequence goes on along the minus strand of CAZLJE010000043.1, from coordinate 8,040 downwards.
ACTTCGTTCTCAAGGTAGCCGATGAGAAAGGGAACTGGCTGCCCCGCGACTCCTACAACCACTATCCGTTGCCTCCCGGCGTCAACAAGGACAACGAGATCCAGTACAGCACCGGGTTCTACGCCAAGCCGGGCAAGTACACAGCCGCGCTCATCCTGTATGACGCTACGACGTCGAAGGGGAACCTCTGGCGGAAGCACTTCGAGGTAAAGCCGCCGAAGGACGACGCACTGCCCGGGATGGACCGCAACATTCCCGAGGTCGAGTTCATCAACGAAGTTCCCGGCGACGCGCTACCCACTCCAGAGCACCGCGTGATCACGTTCCGTTCACGCCGCGTTGTCGGGCCAGTTGCGGTCCGATCCGAAGTTGTTGACCCGGAATGGCCGCTCGGACACGGGGTCGAGGTCCTCCCAGTTGCCGCGCCGCGGCCTATGCGCGTCGATATCGTGCTGAACCTGTCGCCGTTTGTCGATCCCAGCTTCCTGGCCCGCACAACCCCGACCCAGTCGCGGTCCGCGGTTGGCAGGATCCTCCAGATCGGTTCGGTGCTCTCGCACCTCGACCTAGCCGGCGGTTGCGTGCGGGTCAGCGCAATCGACCTGTCGAAACTTAGCGTTCCCTTCGAACCAGTGGATGGCCGCTCCGCCGATTGGGACAAGCTCGAGGAACAGGCCCACCGGATCGATCACAACACGGTTAGCGTGGATGTACTCGGGAACCGCAAATCGACGCCCGGATTTTTGGCTGAACACTTGAGCAAGCTCGCGGCCGATAACTCGGCGTGCGGCGGAAGCGACAAACCCGAACGTGTCGTGGTGCTGGTCAGCCATGATTTCCAGTTTCCGTCCGGCAGCCATGCAGACCGCGCGCCCGACTTCCAGTGTACTTGCCGCTTCATTTATCTGCGCGTCGCAAGTCGCGGCTTGGACGACATTGACAAGTTCCTCAAGCCGGCGAACGCGCACCGCATTGACGTGCACAGCCCCGAGCAATTCCGCAAAGCTCTCGCCGATCTCATTGCCGCACTCAGCGGCGGACGAGAACGCGCTCGCGAAGTTGCACAATAGCAACTTGCGATTGCAGCCATCCCTATCATCGCCGATGGGCTCTATCTCATTGACTGGGAGCACAGGGCATATGGAATTACTGCATCACCAGGCAACGCTCCGGGAAGATGACGGCGTGTTCGTGTGCAGCCGCTGCGGCATGATCAACCCTTCCGACGACACGCCCTGTATTCCGACGAATCTGGAACCGTCGGGAGGCGACAGTTCTCGGCCGAGTCAGGACTCCTAATGTTGGAAGCGGTAACGCAGGCGTCTCGCCGGCAACGCCAGTCCCAGCGAGCACGGTGGCAGGCGGGACACCCTTCGATTTCGCTCAGGGCAGGCTCCGCGTTACCGCGAACTGGCGGCCGTTATTACTTTTCGGTAAACCTTAGGGTCCCGAAGACCCCCTCCCCCCTTGTCCCGTGTGTCCCACAGGAAGTCGGCCAAACTCGCATATATCCCAAGGGCTGTCCCACAGCCCCACTTTGGGAAAGGGGCCAGCGTGAGCCACCCAGCGAAGTTGTCAAAGAACTCAATAGAGGAACAAGGGACAACAATTCCTGCACGCGTTGTGCGCGCAAGGTCAGAATAAACGCGAGGCGCAGGGGTGTATGTACTGTAGGTCACATATGAACGTGACAAGAAAAATCTGGTGATCTGGTGATCGGACGAGTTGGTGATCAGGCGATCACTAATGGATTTCTGCCGCGTCACAGAATATTTCATAGTGAATACGCTATTCGCCAAATGGGGGCCAAACGTGCACCTGCTCCGCGATAACCGTGAATAGCTCAACTGAACGACGAACCCGACATTGGAGGACTTCGATGCCTGAGAACAAAATCGACGAACAGGATGTCTTGAACTTCGCGCTCAACCTGGAATATCTGGAGGCTGAGTTTTACACGTGCGCTGTCACGGGCAAGTCGATCACGACCTTCGGTATTGGAACCAAAGGGCGGGCGAACGGAGCGAATCCGACGGACGGCGGTCATACAGCGGAATGCAAACAGGTCACCTTCTCCGACAGTTTCATTCATGACATGGCTGCAGAGATCGGCGCGACTGAACGAGCCCATGTAGTGCTGCTCCGTGGAGCACTAGGCTCGGCTGCGGTTGCAATGCCCAACATCGACCTGAGTGCTCTTGGTTTCGGCTTCGATAATCAGAACGACTTCCTCCGAGCGGCACGTATCCTGGAGGACATCGGCGTAACGGCATACGCGGGCGCGGCCGGTTTCCTTAAGACTCCGGAGATCATCACCGCGGCGGCAGGACTGCTGGGGGCCGAGGCGGAGCACGCTGCCGGTATAAGGACACAAATCGCACGGCTGCAGATACCGACAACAGCTGTGGACGGTGTAGACATGGTTCCTCCACCCAGCGGACAGGCGAGGCAGGTTTTCTCGATCGACGCCAGCAATGGGCTGGTCGCAACGAGGACGCCTGGACAGGTGCTTTATCTTGCACTTGGAGGGAAGGCAGGAGCGAAACAAGGTGGCTTCTTCCCGACCGGCCTCAACGGTAATATCGCGACGAGCACGGAGCCGGCAAAAGCGACCAAGATAGCCGCGTAACACACGGGTCGCACGGTTTGTACTCGAGCAACCCGACGATCACAACCGGCTTTCTTCAGCGCGGTTGTTGGCGAGTATTTTCGCTATAACAGGCGGTCGGTTCACGAAATCGCGCATCGGAAGTGTCTCGCCTACTGCTGCGTGGCGGTTTTAACGGTCGACAATTGCAGAGAGGACGTATGCCGCAGATTTCTTTTGCAGCCGATATCAAACCATTGTTCCGCAGCGTCGACATTTCGCACATGAAAAGCTACGGCGTACAGTTGGACGATTACACCTACATGTCGAATCCGAGCAATGCTAATAGTGTGCTCGCGAATCTCTCGCCGCACGATGGTGAGCTGCCCTCGATGCCGCCCGGCGGACCGTATTGGACGCCTGCACAACTCGAGTTGTTCGTCCGTTGGCAGAAGGACGGATACCCGCCGTAAGACTTCATTTTGCCCAGGTCACCCGCCAACACCTCACCACAGAGACACAGAGGCACGGAGGATCGGAAACAGCGTCCAGGACGCGGGCTACGACGGGGCACCCGGCACCCGGGTATGTAAAGACACAAAACTTTACTCGGCGGCGCGAGAGTCCGCAGCGAGCAGCGTGTTCGTCCGGTGCAATGCTCACCGCCGCACTCCTCACCGTGCTGGGAATAGGCCTCGCGTTCGCGCTTTGGCTGATGTTCGGGGAATATCTTTTTCGCGACGGTGGCTCGTCCGGGAGAGAGAAAGGTGACGTCAGTTGAGGCGCGGTTCGTCGCAGGTTCCGTATAGCACGCTCGTGTTGACGCCGATTTTTACTGTACTTTTCCTACGACCGTTGTTGCCGCGACCGCGGAAACAGGCAATGTCTTCACTGCGGGCAGGCTGAGGGTGAAAACGGCGCCTCCACCCGGCGCGGCGCTGACTTCGATATCTCCGTCGTACTTCTTCAGGATCGCCACGGCGACGCTGAGACCGAGGCCGGTGCCGCGTCCCGGCCGCTTGGTCGTGAAGAACGGATCGAAGATCTTGTCCATCTGGTCGACGGGAATACCGGGGCCGTCGTCCTGGAAACTCACCCACACCCGCTGATTCTTCCGTCCCATGCGCACGCGCAGGGTTCCGCGTGGGCGTATCTCGCGGATCGCCTGCTCGGCGTTGATGATGAGGTTCAGGAACACCTGCATGAGCTGGTGCGGATCGCCGACTACGCTTGGCATCGAGAGGTCGGGCAGGAAGTCGATACTCACGCCGCTCAGCTTCAGCGAGTGCTCGTGGAGTGCAAGGCTGCGCTGCACCAGTTCGCTCACGTTCAGCGGCGCTTTTCCCGGCGCCGGAGGACGCGAGAAGAACAACAGGTTCTGGACGACTTCGGCGGCGCGCCGCGCCTGCTGCTTCACCAGTTCGTACTTGCGCGCCGTGGCGGGATCGGGCGAGGAAGTCTCCAGCAACTCGAGAGCACCCAGAATGGCCGTGAGCGGATTGTTCAGCTCGTGCGCGAATCCGTCGATCATCTGCCCCATAGCGGCCAGTCGCTCGTTTTGGATCAGCTGCTGCTCCATCTGTTTGACGTCGGTCATGTCGCGCACGCTCGCCACCACGCCCGAGACGCCGCCGTTGGCGTCGTACACCGGGCTCGCCGTCGTGCGCAGAACACGCCACGTGCCGTCGCGGTGCTGCGCGTTGTATTCGGCGGAGTCGAACTTCTGTTTTCCGGTGACAATCTCGTGGAACATGCGCTTAAGGTCGAGAGCGGCGGGCGTCTGGTCCGATATGAGACTGCGGCCGACGAATTCCTCGGGCTCGTATCCCAGAAGCTCGCGCATGCGAGGGCTGACGAACTTGTATCTCCCGTCGTGATCGAAGACGAGGATCAGATCCGGGAAGCTGTCCACCAGCCGACGGCGGAACTCCTCCTGCTCGCGCAGCTGCTCCTGCATGTTCCGCAGCTCGGTGATATCGATGAGCGCGCCCTGGTAGCGCTCGACGCGTCCCAACTCATCGAAGACCGCACGCGCGCTGTCCAGGCAGACGATCACTGTCCCGTCACGCTTCTTGAGCTTGATCTCGCGTTGCCGAACGCCTGCCGTTTGCTCCATGTCGCGGTTTTCGCGCAACCGTTGTGACGGGTCGAAGTAGTGCTGAGTCACCGGTATCGCGAGCAGCTCTTCCTTGTTCTCGAACCCGAAGAGGCGCACCAGCGCGTTGTTGCAATCGAGCAATCGCCCGTCCGGCGTGGAGAAGTACACGCCTTCCTGCAGCGTCTCGAAAAGCTCGGTGAAGCGCGTTTCGCGCTCGCGCTGCCGGGTGACATCCTGCGCCAGGATGCTGACGCCGACGATCTCGCCATCGTTGAGGATCGGGTGAAATACGCAATCGAAGAACCGAGGTTTGGTTTCGATCTTCAGTTGTACGCGCAAAACCCCGGCCCAATGGCGGTGCTGGAGAAAACGCGACATGGCCTGATCGGCCTGCGCACGCGTCGGCAGCGAGATGAATTCCTCCAGGCTCTTCCCAGCGATTTCGGCAAAGGGTTGGTGGAGGAGTTCGGTGCAGGCCCGGTTCAGCGTGTGGATGGTGCCCTGGAGGGAGATGCCGATGACCATCGTGTCCAGGCTGTCGATCAACTCGCGGTAGCTGCGCTGGGAGTTGCTGATGATCTCCAGCATCTTGCCCAATTGCTGCTCGCTCGGCGGCGATTTCTCGCGCTCCTGCATGCCGCGCACCACGCCCCGCATCTCGGCCATCTGGTGCCGCTTCGAAGCGGCGTACAGCGCGAACAGCACGACCAGGACGAAGGTGCCGGTCGGGAGTGCCTTCAGTCCCGGCAGGTCTCCGATGTGTTGCGGGAGCGCATCGATGTGCTCCCATTGCGTTGCGGCGAGTCCGGTCGCCAGCAAAGCGAGAAAAAACAGAACGATACGCCACAACCGCCCTTCCTCGTGCTCCAGGCGTTGGAGGCACTCGTACACCTGTTCCTTCGACTGCTGCTCTTGTTCTGGCATGTTTGGACGGGAATTCCGCTGCGCGAATCGTATGCACAATCTGCGCTCGCGGCAAGTGGGAGAAACCATTAAGTCACACTTTGTTAAGCGGCACGACAGAACATGTCCTACGGCGATGTGTCGTGCGTCACATCGCGCGGGTGAACTCCGGAGTTATGCTCTGCGGCTTACATCTTTGTTTTCAGGAATGTACGCCGGGTGCTCTACAAAACGCTGAGCGCGGCTGTTTACGGCATCGACGCCTCGATCATCGAGGTCGAGGTCGACCTCTCGCCTATCAAAGGCATGGAAGAGTCGTTCACGACGGTAGGATTGCCGGACACGGCGGTGCGCGAGAGCCGGGAACGCGTCCGATCGGCGTTGCGCAATTGCGGTTACGACATCCCTGCCAGCCATACCACGGTCAACCTCGCGCCGGCCGATATAAAGAAGGAGGGGTCCGGCTTCGACCTTCCCATGGCGCTGGGCATTCTTGGCGCTTACGGCGGCATTACCCCGAAGCACCTGGCGGAATTTGTCTTCGTCGGCGAACTCTCTCTCGACGGAGGCATTCGAGGCGTGCGCGGCGCGCTGCCCATTGCAGTTGCCGCGCGCTCCCGAAATATCCCTAACCTCATCGTTCCGGCGGAGAACGCACGCGAAGCCGCAGTCGTATCCGGCGTGAACGTTTTTCCGGTGCAGTCGCTGGTCGACGTCGTCCACCTGATCAACAAGGGAAACGGGATCCAGCCGCTGAAGGTCGACGCTCACGCCCTTCTCAGCAGCAACCAGCGCCACAGCGTCGATTTCAAGGACGTCCGCGGCCAACGCACCGCCAAGCGCGCCATCGAGGTGGCCTGCGCCGGCGGACACAACATCCTGATGATCGGGCCCCCGGGCTCCGGCAAGACCATGCTTGCCAAGCGCATGCCGACCATCATGCCGCCGCTGACGTTTGAGGAAGCGCTGGAAACGACCAAGATCCACAGCGTCGCGGGCGTGCTCGACGGCGGCGCAGGACTGGTCGGCGTGCGGCCCTTCCGCGCTCCGCACCACACCATCTCCGACGCGGGATTGATCGGCGGGGGCGCGGTGCCGAAACCGGGCGAGGTGTCGCTGGCGAACAACGGCGTGCTGTTCCTCGACGAGTTGCCGGAGTTTCCGCGCAACGTGCTGGAGGTGATGCGGCAGCCGCTGGAGGATGGCACCGTCTGCATCGCGCGCGCCGCGATGACGCTAACCTTCCCAGCGCGCTTTATGCTTGCGGCGGCAATGAACCCGTGCCCTTGCGGATATTTCAATGACCGCACGCGCGAGTGCCACTGTACGCAGCCGATGATCCAGCGGTACGTGTCGAAGATCTCCGGGCCGCTGCTGGACCGCATCGACATCCACATCGATGTCCCGGCGGTGAACTATAAGGAATTGAGGGGCGGCGCGGCGCCCGAGGATTCCGACCAGATCCGCGACCGCGTCATTCGTGCCCGCGACGTCCAACTCCAGCGCTTTGCCGGGCAAAAGCTGTATTCGAACGCGCAGATGTCGACGGCCCAGATCCGCAAGCACTGCGAGCTGTCGCCCGACTGCGAGCGCCTGCTCGAGCGCGCCATCAACCAGCAGGGCCTCAGCGCGCGGGCGCATGATCGCATCCTGAAGGTGTCGCGCACGATTGCCGACCTGGAGGGCACGCCGCAGATCGAGAGTAAACACATCGCGGAGGCCATTCAGTACCGTACGCTGGATAGGACGTATTGGGCGTAGGGCGTTGTCAACGGAATGCCAAAGTACTCGCCTGCAATACGCGACAGGTCGTCATCTGTCCTGACGCCGTACTCGATACGCGGTCTCTTTTTGGGAGCAATCAAGTAGTAGCCGACCCGTACCTTGTCAGGCTGGAACACGGTGGACCGCTGCCCGATTCTTACTCGAAAAGAGTTTGTATACAGGGTTGTGAACGCGATTGGGGTTTTTCCGAGCCTTTCCCGAAACTGTGCTGCGTAATGGCTGAAATCGGCTAATGCCTCGTTCGTGCCTTCTCGGTCATTATCGAGTTCCGCCTGCGTCACCGGCGGGAAAAAAGCAATAATTGTGGGGCCTTGTACCTCGATTGTGGTGGCCTGCGTTTCCCTTAGCTCAGGACGAGTTGCCACGACTACTTCCTTAGCTGCGTTTGCCGCAGTCATTAGCGTGCGGACATCCTTAGGCGTAAAGAAACCCACCTTCATGCGCGACAGCTCCCACCGCATGTATATCGTGAAGCCGAGTAGGGCCACGCCTATGACCGCGATCGCTAGCAGTGCCCACTGCATTGGCTTGCTAACTCGCATGTTAGTTGTCGATAACAAAGCTAATGAGATGGTCCGCCGCCGAGTAGCATCAAGGCGCGGCAGCTTACGACGGAGGATCATCTCATGGAAATCGCCTCGATTGGTATCGACCTGGGCAAAACCAC
>CAZLJE010000042.1:0-37726 GCA_964559835.1 uncultured Terriglobales bacterium | reverse complement strand
CGTCGGCGAGCGGACGCGCGAAGGCAACGACCTGTGGCTGGAAATGTCCGAGTCGGGGGTGATCAAGCCCGGCGATCCAGACCATTCCAAAGCCGCGCTCATCTACGGCCAGATGACCGAGCCTCCTGGGGCGCGTCTGCGCGTGGCGCTGACCGCGTTGACCGTCGCCGAGTACTTCCGCGATTGCGAGGGCGCGGACACGCTGCTCTTCATCGACAACATCTTCCGCTTCACGCAAGCCGGTTCGGAAGTGTCGACGCTTTTGGGCCGCATGCCGAGCGCCGTCGGATACCAGCCGAACCTGGCGACGGAAATGGGCGAGTTGCAGGAGCGCATCACGTCGACGAAGAAAGGTTCGGTGACGTCGGTGCAGGCGATCTACGTGCCCGCCGACGACCTTACGGATCCCGCGCCGGCAACCACATTCGCTCACCTCGACGCAACGACCGTGTTGTCGCGCGCGTTGACTGAGCTTGGTATTTATCCGGCGGTCGATCCCCTGGCGTCGACGTCGCGCATTCTCGATCCGCACGTCGTCGGCGACGAGCACTACGACGTTGCACAGGGCGTGAAGCGGATCCTGCAGCGCTACAAGGACCTCCAGGACATCATCGCCATTCTCGGTATCGACGAGCTGAGCGAAGACGACAAGCTGACGGTCGCGCGCGCCCGCAAGATCCAGCGCTTCCTGTCGCAACCGTTCCACGTCGCCGAGCAGTTCACCGGCATGGCGGGACGGTTCGTGAAGATCGAAGATACGGTGAAGGGCTTCAAGGAGATCCTCGAAGGCAAACACGACGACATCCCCGAGCAGGCCTTCTACATGAAGGGCACGATCGAGGAAGTGCTGGAAGCCGGGCAAAAATTGAAAGCGGCAGCAGCGTAAAAGACGGTTGTAGGTTGTACGTTGTAAGTTGCAAGTTCGTTTCGCGCAACCGACAACGTACAACCTGCAACGTACAACCGGTTCGAAATGGCTGAGACTCTACAACTCGAGATCGTCACACCCGAGCGGCTGGTGGAGAAGGACACCGTCTCCGAAGTCCAGATCCCCGGCAAGGACGGATATCTTGGCATCCTGCCCGGCCACGCGCCGCTGATCACCGAACTCGGCGTCGGCGAGATCAAGTATCGCGGCGACGGCATGGAATATCGGCTCGCCGTCGCGTGGGGATTTGCCGAAGTCCTGCCGAATAAAGTGACGATCCTCGCCGAGACCGCCGAGCGCGCCAACGAGATCGACCTTGCGCGCGCGCAGAAGGCGAAGCAGGCGGCGGAAGAGCGTCTGCACAACGCCAACGAAGAAGAAGAGACTGACAAAGCGCTCAATCAGCTCGCCCGAGCCGAGACGCGCATCGCGGTGGCGGAAGGGAAGTAGCCAGTCGCTAGTCGCCAGTTCAAAGCAGACGCGCTGAGTTTACCTTTTGGTAATCTCTTGGGTTTGAGACCACCTCCCCCTGCTTTTCTCAGCGCTTGTGAGCTAAGGCTTTGCAGGAGAGCAGGATAGACGCGTTCGATACCCATTGGGTAACCCATGGGTACTCAGGAGGACCCCTCCCCCTTTATCCCAAGCGTCCCACAAAAAATCAGCCAAACTCGCAGAAATCCCACAAGCGGTCCAAGAGGGGTTGCGCTGTCGAAGAAAGGTTGTCAAAGAAGTAACTGGCAGCGTCTAGAGACACTACCACCTGCGCCTTAGCGCATCTTCAGGATAGGTGGTGCCGCGGATGGTGTCTGTGATGTGGGTCACGTGGTCGCGTGACAAGGAAAAGACGGGTGGTCAGTGATCAGTGGTCGGTGATCGGGTGGTGGAAGCGGGGATTTTGGGCTGCATCGACGAAATGATTTCAACGCAGAGGTCGCAAAGGGTGCAGAGGACAAACAAACGCCGGAGGTGCGCGGAAGAAATCCCCGGGTAAGCCAAGGGCGGGCTTACCCGGGGCCCGGCGGGTGGGTGTTTCCGCCCACCCGCTCCGCACGTTACGGAACCGTGATCGTGGTTGCTGCGCTGAAACTGCCCAGTTGCGCCGATCCGGTCGCCGTTCCCGATGCATTCGCGGTCGCATATCCAAGGTGCGCATCAATGCTGACCACGTTAGTGTCCGATGAGGTCCATTCCGCTAGACCCGTAAGCGGCTGAATGGTGCCATCACTGAATGTGCCCACCAACCCGAAGAAGACCGATTGTCCGGCCGGCAATTGTGGATTCGCCGGCGTAACCTGCATCGACGTCAGTGGCGCGGGATTGTTATACAGTTCGGCGCTGGCGGTCGGACCTCCGGGAAGCGCCGGGTCGTCGCTGCGAGTATCCCCGCCCGTGAACAGAATATCGCCCGTGGCCAGCATGGCTGCCGGACTGAACGCGCGGCGCGATTGCAACTCTCGGCTGATCGTGAAAGCCCCCGTCGCCGGATCAAAGATTTCGACACTCCCGGTCGAGAACCACCAGGCAAATCCGGCGGCAATGAGCACCCTGCCGTCATTCAGCACGGTTGCGTTGTGGTTGTAGCGCGAGGTCGCCAGTGATCCGGTCTGGGAGAACGTTCCCGTCGCGGGATCGTAGATAAAAGAGGCAGTCGGGAGCAGTTCCGCCCCATAACCGCCGGCAATCAGTACTCGACCGTCCTGCGGCAAGCTCGCGGTGTGCGCGAAACGGTTCACCGGAATGCTGCCGGTCGGCGTGAACGTCATCGTCGCAGGATCGAAGATTTCCGCAGTTCCATCCTGAGTAGTTTGGTCGCCGCCGACGATCAGCACGCGGCCATCCTGCAGCAATGTCGAGGAATGCTCGCTGCGGGCGCCCACCATCGGGCCGACGGCGGAGAACGTACCGGATTGAGGATCGTACAATTCGGCGATGCCCGACCATTGATACCCGTTATAGTAGGCGCCGGTCAGCAGCACACGACCATCATTCAGCAGGGTTGCGGTGCCGGCCACCGAAGTGTCGCCGGTCGGGTGGAACAATCCATCGGCAGGATCGTAAATCTCGGCTGCGCTCGTACCGCCACCCGTGACCAGCACGCGTCCGTCCTGCAGGCGCGTCGCCGAGAAGGATTGGCGCGGCGTCACCATCGATCCTGTCGGGCGGAACTGTCGCGTGGCGGGATCGAACAATTCCGCGGCCGCGACCATCGTCCCGGATGCATCTTGTCCACCCAGGATAAGCACGGTGCCGTCCTGCAACGTGACCGCCTGGTGGCCAGTCCGCGCGAATTGCATGTTGCCGACAGAACCGGATCCCGTGTCGGTCACGGTTACCGTCGCCGTGAGGGTGGTCCCGCCCGATTGCGCGGTGATCGTAGCCGTGCCACTCGCTACTGCCGTCGCGACACTCCCCGCCATCGTGACTACGGCCGGGTCCGACGAGGTCCACGTTGTCGAAGCCGTCAGATCCTGCGTGCTGCCGTCGTTGTAAAGGCCTACGGCCACGAACGTTTGCATGCCATTCGTAAGCAGGTACGCATTCGCCGGCAACACCCTAACTGACGAAAGAGCGACCGCCAGCGCACTGCCGGAAAGACTGACGATTTGCGGCGAGCCCGTTGCATCGTCGGAAACGGTCAGCGTGCCCGGCTTTGCTCCGGCGCTGGTGGGCGCGAAAGACAGTGACACTCCGCACGACGCTCCCGGCGTGAGAATGATCATGGCGCAATTCGTGCTCTGCCGGAATTCGCCGCTCACGACAACTCCGCTGATGTAAACGTTCAGCGTACCGGTGTTGGTGACAACCACGGACTGCCACGCGCTGCCGGTGCCGACTACCTGATCGCCAAACACCAAGCTGGAGGATGAGAGCGCCACCGTTTTGCTGGTTCCATTGCCGCTTAGTGCAAGTGTCTGTGGACCGGCGGTGGCATTGTCGGAAATCGTCAGCGTGCCGGATTTTGCGCCCGAACTCAGGGGGGCAAACGTCACGGCGATGTTGCATGATCCCGCCGCCGGCAGCGTCGCCGGGCAGTTGTTGCGCTGTGTGAATTCGCCGCTGATCGTTACGCCGGAAATCGTCACACCGAGCGTTCCCGTGTTCGTCAACGTGATGTTCTGCGCCGTGCTGGTCGTGTTCTGTAGTTGGTCGCCGAACGACAACGATCCCGGCGTGGCGCTGGCGGTAAGGCTAGTCGCATTGCCCGACAACGAGATGCTGTGCGGCCCGCCGCCGTTGTCGTTGATCGCGAGTGTGCCGGATTTTGCACCCGTGCTCTGGGGAGCGAAGGTCACGGCGACCACGCAGGAGCTGCTGGGGTTCAGCATGGCCGGGCAGTTGTTGCTCTGGGTGAATTCCCCGCTGATTGTGACACCGGAAACGGTTACAGCCAGGGTGCCGGTGTTGGTGAACGTGACGCTCTGTGCCGTGCTGGTCGTGTTCTGCAGTTGATCGCCGAATGACAACGATCCCGGCGTGGCGCTGGCGGTCAGACTCGTGCCGTTGCCCGACAACGCCACCGTGTGCGGGCCGCCGCCGTTGTCGTTGATCGTGAGCGTGGCCGATTTTGCCCCAGTGCTCTGCGGCGCGAACGTTACTGCCACCACGCACGAACTGCTGGGGTTCAGCGTGGCGGGGCAGTTGTTGCTCTGAGTGAATTCGCCGCTGATGGCGATGCCTGAAATCGTGACACCCAGCGTGCCGGTGTTCGTGAGGGTGACGTTCTGCGCGGTGCTGGTGGTGTTCTGCAGTTGATCGCCGAACGACAACGATCCCGGTGTCGCGCTGGCGTTCAGACTGGTGCCGTTGCCCGACAACGAGACCGTATGCGGTCCGCCGCCGTTGTCGTTGATTGTGAGCGTGCCCGATTTCGTTCCCGCACTCTGTGGAGCGAATAGTACCGCCACCGCGCACGAGCTTCCGGACGCCAGTGTCGCCGGGCAGTTGTTGCTCTGCGTGAATTCGCCGCTGATCGTGACGCCGGAAATCGTCACGCCAAGCGTGCCGGTGTTCGTGAGCGTGACGTTCTGCGCCGTGCTGGTGGTGTTCTGCAGTTGGTCGCCGAACGACAACGATGCCGGTGTCGCGCTAGCGGTCAGGCTGGTGCCGGTTCCTGACAATGAGACCGTATGCGGTCCGCCGCCGTTGTCGTTGATCGTGAGCGTGGCCGATTTTGCCCCCGTGCTCTGCGGCGCGAAGGTTACTGCCACGACGCACGAACTGCTGGGGGTCAGGGTGGCGGGGCAGTTATTGCTCTGCGTGAATTCGCCGCCGATGGTGACGCCTGAAATCGTCACAGCCAGCGTGCCGGTGTTCGTGAGTGTGACGTTCTGCGCCGTACTGGTTGTCTTCTGCAGTTGATTCCCGAACGCAAGCGTGCCGGGCGTCACACTGACGGTGCGGGTGTCGCCGGTTCCGCTTAGCCATACGCTGTGCGGTGCGCCGCTAGCATTGTCGCTAATGGTCAGCGTGCCTGATTTCGCTCCCGCACTCTGCGGAGCAAATACTACCGCGACCGCGCACGAACTTCCGGAGGCCAGCGTCGCCGGGCAATTATTGCTCTGCGCAAATTCGCCGGAAATCGTGATGCTGGAAATCGTTACCGCCAGCGAACCGGTATTCGTAACCGCTACGTTCTGCGGTGCGCTGGTCGAGTTCACTAATTGGCTGCCGAACGCCAACCCTGTCGGCGAAATGCCGATGGTCACGCCGGTTCCGGTGCCTACGAGAGCCACCGTCTGCGGGCTGGTGACGGCGCTGTCGCTGAACGCGAGCATACCGTTGCGCGCGCCTCCCGCCGCGGGGGTGAACGTGACGTTGACCTTGCAACTGGCGCCTGGGTTGAGCGTGGCTGCGCAGTTGTTGGTCTGCGTGTAATCGCCGCTGATGCTGACGATGAGCGACGTCAACGGGGTGCTCTGATTGTTTTTTACGGTTACGCTCTGCGCCGTGCTCGAGCTGCCTACCGCGGTCGCGGTAAAGCTCAGCGAGGTCGGTGTCAGCAGCACGGGCAGAACTCCGGTGCCGCTCAGCGCAACGGTCTGCGGGCTATTTGACGCACTATGCGTGATGGTCAGCGTACCGTTGCGCGTGCCGGTTGCAATGGGCGCGAACACCACGGAAAACGTGCAACTCGCGCCCGGCGCGAGGCTCGATCCGCAAGTCGTCGCCTGCACCGCGTAATCGCTGCTCGTCGACGCAGCAATGCTGGTCAACGGCACCGTCTGGGTATTTTTCAAAGTGACATTTTTCGAGCTGCTGGTGTTGCCCAGCGCGGTCGAACTGAAGCTCAAGCTTGTCGGGGAAAGCGTAGTCTGTGCCGAGGCGGCGTGAATATCAAAGAAGAGGACAGCGAACAGCAGGGCCCAGAGCGACGCCCGCAGTCGTCCCATGGATACCTCGCATTAGGAGTGGAAGACGCGGTCATGTTAGTAGCTGGGATACAGGTCCGCAATGGAAACGTTTATCGGCGTCGTTACTTTGGTGATTAGTGCTGCCGGTTCCAGGAATGCAAGAGAGAGTTTGCGCGCGTGACCGCGGGACGCCGGTGCTACGGCAGTACCGCATCTGTGTGGCAGGCGAGACGCCCGCGTTACGGGTGACCGGCGGGACGCCGGTGCTACGGTCTGCCCACCCTAGCAAAAGCGGCTAGGGTGGGCCACCCAGAGGGCAACGACCGGTCTCTGTCGCCGGGCAAGCCTGGCTAGTACACAAGATCCCCCGTATCGCATCCATAAAATTTCTTGCCTCCGTGTTACTTAGTGAGTAAAATCCGCGCCGCACCTCTCCCAAGTATTCGCGGGGAGTTTTTGTCCCCCCAAAACGTCTGGTCGCGTGCAGGAGCGTGGCTGGTCCCGCGGACAAGCTGGGGTCCCTAGCAGCATCCGGGGCGAAGCTGTACAGGGTCACGGACGGAGCAATCACATGGGCAAGAGGAAATTAGCCTGGGCGGATGTGGCGCTCGGGGCTGTCGTCAGTCTGCTGGTGCTGGGTGTCTTCTGGCTGAACCTCGCGGAAGGGCTCGAGGGAAAGCTGTACGACATGCGCGCCCGCATGCGCGCCGGCGCCAAGGGAGCGGACAACGTCGTCCTGATCGGCATCGACGACGACAGCATCAAGACGATCGGACGCTGGCCGTGGCCGCGCTCCTACATGGCCGAGATGGTCAACAAGCTCGCCGAGAACCAGGCCAAGGTCATCGGTATCGACATCCTGCTCTCGAACGCCGAACTGAATCCCGGCTTGGAAGAAGTCCGCAAGCTCAAGGCGGAATACGCCGCGCGCACCAACCCGGTCGCGGCCAAGGGCAACGACGCAGAAGCGATCAAGGTCGCGATGGCGGCGGCCAAGGCCAAGACCGGCGCCGAGCAGGAATTCGTCAACATTCTGACGGAAGCCGAGAACCGCCTCGACAACGACACCAAGCTCGAAAACGAAATGGCTTTCGCGCAGAACATCGTTCTGCCCATGTACTTCACCGAGGGCGCGCCGCCGGGCAAGGTCGACAAGCAGGTCCCCGAAGCGGTGGACAAGAATTTCATTGCCAATGTGAAGTCGGACAGCAACATCACGCCGACCAGTGATTTCACGCCGCCGTTAGAGCGCTACGCAAAAGTCTCCAAAGCGATCGGGCAGATCAACCTGACTCCGGCGTCCGACGGCGTGCAGCGCGCCGTGCCTCTGGTGATGGACTTCAACGGGAAGCTCTTCCCTTCGTTCGCGCTGCAATGCCTGCGCGCGTTTTATAGCCTGGAGATGGACGACTACCGCTTCGCTCCGGCGAAAGAACTCGTACTCGGCCGCGCTCACATTCCGATGGACGCGCAAGGCCGACTGATGGTCGATTACGCCAAGCTGGAGAACATGACGGCGTACAAGTTCAGCGACGTGCGGGCCGGCAAGGTCCCACCCGAGGCGTTTCAGGGCAAAATCGTCATCATCGGGATGGCGGCCACCGGTGGCGGCGACAGCTACACCACGCCGGTGCGCAACGATTTTCCCGGCATGGCGATTCACGCCAACGTTATCCAGAACGTGATCAACGGGCAGTACATCATTCGTCCGGAGTGGGCGGGCAAGCTCGAATTGGGGCTGCTGGTGCTGTTCGCGCTGTTCGTGTCGCTGGCGATCCCGCACATGAAAGCCGGGCTGAGCGCGATTATCGCGCTGGTGCTGCTGGCGGCGTCGATCGGCGGCGGCATCTGGTTCTTCACCGCGCACGGCTACTGGATCAAGATGGCGTATCCGGCGCTCATGCTGGTGGCGGGATATACGGTGGTCGTCTCCAAGCGCCTGCTCTTCCAGGAGAAGCGCACCGAGATGCTGGAAGGCGAATCGGCGGAGACCAACAAGATGCTCGGCCTGTCGTTCCAAGGCCAGGGCATGCTCGACATGGCCTTCGAGAAATTCCGCAAAGTGCCAATCGATGCCGGCATGAAGGACACGCTCTACGGCCTGGCGCTGGACTTCGAACGCAAGCGGCAGTTCAACAAGGCGGTGCAGGTGTACGAGCACATCGCCACCGTCGATAAGAATTTCAAGGACATCGGCGAGCGCATGCAGAAGCTGAAGATCGCGGGCGAGACGGTGATCCTCGGCGGGCGCGCGGGCATGAAGGCCGGCGCGGATTCGACCGTGCTGGTGCAGGGCGGTGTCGGAGGGATGGTGAAGCCGACGCTCGGCCGCTACGAGGTGGTGAAGGAACTCGGTAAGGGCGCGATGGGCATCGTGTATCTCGGCAAGGACCCGAAGATCAACCGCGAGGTCGCGATCAAGACGCTGCGCTTCGAGGACGAGTTCGAGCCGGACGACATGAAGGCGATGAAGGAGCGCTTCTTCCGCGAGGCCGAAAGCGCCGGGCGCCTCGTACACCCGAACATCGTGACCATCTATGACGCGGGCGACGACGGCGACATCAGCTACATTGCGATGGAACTGCTCAGCGGCCGCGACCTGAAGGATTACACCACCAAGGACAAGCTCCTGCCGGTGAACGAGACGCTGGAGACAATGGCGAAAGTGGCGGACGCGCTGGAATACGCGCACTCCATGAACGTCGTGCACCGCGACATCAAGCCGGCGAACATCATGAAGTTGAACGACGGCAAGATCAAGGTGACGGATTTCGGTATCGCGCGCATCACCTCGCAGTCGAAAACGGCCACGGGCACGGTGATGGGAACCCCGAGCTATATGTCGCCGGAACAGTTGGCGGGCAACAAAGTGGATGGACGCGCCGACCTGTTCTCGCTGGGCGTGACGCTGTACGAGATGCTGACGGGCGAAAAGCCGTTCACCGGCGAGACGGTGGCGACGCTGATGTTCCGCATCGCCAACGCCGAGCACCCGCGGATCGAGGCGGCGCGCGCCGACCTGCCGCCGGGCATCGCGGCGGTGATCGACAAAGCGCTGGCGAAGAACCCCGACCAGCGGTACCAGAACGGCGGGGAGATGGCGAAGGACCTGCGCGCACTGATCGCGAAGAGCGCCGGCGCGGGAGCGTAAGAGCAGTTGTAAGTTTCAAGTTGAGGCTCGCACGTGGGGACTCAAACTTGCGACTTTCAACTTCGAACTTGCAACTTGAAACTTGCAACACAGAATTTCACATGAGCCTGACGGTCGAAGTAGCCGCGATCAGCGACGTGGGATGCGTTCGTAAGAACAACGAGGACAACCTCGGTTACGATTCGCGTTACGGCATCTACGTCGTGTGCGACGGCATGGGCGGACAGGCGGCGGGGGAAGTTGCCAGCAAGATGGCGGTCGATACCGTCCTGACTTACTTCCGCGAGGCGTCCAAGACCGGCATGTATCCCCAGATCGGCGATGTCGTCGAGGGCGTCAGCGAGCGGGCCAATCACCTGGGCAGCGCGATCCGGCTGGCGAATGAGGCGATTTTCCAGGCAGCGAATGCGCACGCGTCGCAATCGGGCATGGGGTCGACGATCGTGGCGGCGCAGGTGGAACGGGAGTTCGTATCCATCGGGCACGCGGGGGACAGCCGCATCTATCTCGTGCGCAACGGCGCCATCCAGCAGCTCACGCGCGACCACTCGCTGGTGATGGAGCAGGTACGGCGCGGGCTGATCACGATCGAGGAAGCGAACGCGTCGGAGATGCAGAACATCATCATCCGCGCGCTGGGGCCGGAGGAGAAAGTCGTCCCCGACCTGGATGACATGATGGCAATGCCCGGGGACGTGTTGCTGTTCTGTTCCGACGGCTTGATCCGGCATGTCGCCGATGACGCGATCCTCGAGATCGTGCAGGGAACGGTCACGCTACAGTTGATGGCACAGCGTCTGATCGACGCGGCCAAAGAGGGCGGCGGGAGCGACAACGTCACGGTGGTGTTGCTGCGCTTCGTCGAGCTGCCCTGGTGGAAAAGAATTCTCCGCATGTTGTTTGGTGGAGGGAGTCCGAAATGGCAAAACTCTATTTGAAGTTCGAACAGGCAGTACTGAAAGAATTCGCACTGGCGCAGGGAGTGGTGACGATCGGGCGGCTGCCTGACAATCTGATCCAGGTCGACAACCTCGCCGTCTCCGGCCACCACGCCAAGATCTACTGGGAGACCGACCACTACGTGCTGGAGGACAACAACAGCCTGAATGGCACGTTCGTGAACGGCCGGCGCGTCAGCAAGGTGGCGCTCAAGGACGGTGACGAGGTCACGATCGGCAAGCACGTGCTGGCCCTCAAGGACGAGTGGCACGACGATGCCGCGGCCAAGACGCAACCGTTACCGGTCGAAAAATCGGCGCCGATGGTGCCGACGCTGGATTCGACGGTCGTGCTGGACACCAAGAAGGCGCGCGAGATGCTGGCGCGCAGCGCTTCCGATGCCGCGGCGGCCGCGTCGGGAAAGATGCCGGCTTCGGCAGCGGCTGCTCCCGCTCCGGCTCCGCTGAGCGGCGCTCCGATGGCGGCGCCCGCACCTCCTCCTCCGCCTGCGCCCGCGCGCGAGCGCACCGGCTCGCTGATGATCATGTCGGGCAAGACCGACCAGAGCCAGTACACCTTGTCGGGCAAGCTGAGCGTGATCGGCAAGTCGGAAATGGCGTCGATCAAGCTGAGAGGCTGGTTCGCGCCGAAGGTGGCGGCGGTGATCAATCGTCGCGAAGGGAAGTACTTCATCGCCGCATCGGAAAAAGACCAGAAGGTGAAGGTGAACGACCAGCTCATCTCCGGCCAGCACGAACTTGCCGAGGGCGACATGATCGAAGTCGCCAAGATCAAGGCGACGTTCAACTACGCCGACTAAGGGCTTAAGGCATAGGGCGTAGGGCACAAAGATTGTCGAGCTTCGTTTAGCGTCCTCTCTGGCCCGAGCTACCATCTTATGCCCTGAGCCGTGAGCCTTGCGCCCTACGCCCTGGGCCCTACGCCCTACGCCCAAACGCCCTACGCCCTGTTACACTTTCCAGTTTTTCTATTCCTCACGAGGCATTCCTATGGACATCAAGACAGTCGGAGTGGTGGGCGCGGGCACGATGGGCAACGGCATCGCGCACGTATTCGCGAAATCGGGGTTCAAGGTGCGTCTGCGCGACGTGCAGCAGTCGTTTCTCGACCGCGCGCTGCAGACCATCACGAAGAACCTCGAGCGCGAGTTCGGGAAGCAGAAGATCACGGCCGAACAGCGCGATGCGGCGTTGAACAATATCGAGCCGGCGGTGGGACGCGGCGGGTTGGAGGAGTGCGACTTTGTCATCGAGGCGGCGACCGAGAGGTTCGACATCAAGGCCGACCTGTTCCGCGAACTCGACCGCGTCTGCCGGCCGGAAGTGATCCTCGCGACCAATACTTCTTCCATCTCGATAACGAAGATCGGCGCGTTGACGAAGCGGCCGGACAAGGTGATCGGCATGCACTTCTTCAATCCCGTGCCGGTGATGAAACTGGTGGAGGTGATCCGCGGAATTGCGACGTCGGACGAGACGTACGCGGCGGTGAAGGAGCTTTCGATCAAACTCGATAAGACGCCGGTCGAGGTGAACGACTTCCCGGGCTTCGTGTCGAACCGGGTGCTGATGCCGCTGATCAACGAGGCGATCTTCGCCGTCATGGAAGGCGTGGCGACGGCGGAAGCCGTGGACGAGGTATTCAAGCTCGGCATGGCGCACCCGATGGGGCCGTTGACGCTGGCGGATTTCATCGGGCTGGATGTGTGCCTGGACATCATGCGCGTGATGGAGAACGGACTCGGTGATCCGAAGTACCGGCCATGCCCGCTGCTGATCAAGATGGTGGACGCAGGCTGGCTGGGGAGGAAGTCAAGGCGCGGTTTCTACAACTACTAAATCGGATGACATATGAACTCTCCGGTCGATTGGACAGTGAGCTAGCGCTGGAATTATTAACCCACAAAAGTTCACTTATATAGAAACTCGCAGGTTGACACGTCAGTTCACCTATATGTAAACTGAGCACGTGCGCAAGAAATGGCCCCCCCGGGAATCAGCTATCGGGTTGTACCTGGCGTCAGGCAATCGGCCCGGCGTGGCATTGGTTTTCTGGAAGGCCATGCGCAACTTAATGCCGGACCAGAGTTCGACGCCCTCACGGGGAAAACGCGGAATGATCTGCTGACATTTATACAATCGTGGGTAAATGGGCTTCGTATCCCTGACACAAGATTTCATGAATTCAAAAGCAAACCGCGCTACCGTGATTGCATAGTGTTCAAGCCGCGTGGTGGAAAAAAGGAACGGAAGCAAGATCGGTACTACGGCTACATCTGTCATCCGCAGAAGAGAACAAATCCGCGATTCGAAGCATGTGTTCTCTGTATATGCGCACAGAAGGACCAGAGGGCGACGGATGACGCTGAACTTGAGCGCGTCATCCAATGGGAAGCAACAAATGCCGCGATCACTGTGGTGAACAGGGAATATCCAGATACAGGGAGAACTGCACAATGACCAAATCGACCCGTCATTGGACGGCAAACAGCACTGCCAATTTTGCATATAGTATTGCCGCCGATTTTGCCGCGCAGGTTGAACTCAAACTGGAGGGCATTCCGCTCGACAGAAAGGAATATGCGAAGAAATTGGGAGTGGGGAAGAGTCGCGTATCAAAATTGCTAAATGACCCTGGCAATCTCAGCGTTGAAAGTATGGTTCGATGTGCACGTGCGCTCGGAATGAAAGTCGCCGTCGTTGCCTATGACGACAATGATCCCAATAACGAGAACGGACCCATTGGCGGCGAAGTGTTTCGCACATCGTGGGAAAAATCTGGTCAACCGCGAGACATGTTTGATTTCGCCAGCCCCGTGCAGTTCGTTGGTCAAGCGGTTGCTCTTGGTCCGAATTGGGGATTCTACAGACCACCACAAGAAACATCAGTTCCGTTTGTCGCGTCGCACGCGAAAGAGCAAGTCTCTAATGCCGCTATAACGAGATCTGTCGAGATAGGACAATCAGCATATGCCGCGTAAAGCAAAGAAGAGCACTACCGGAAGTGGGGACGGCTCACAAGCCGGTCCCACACAAGCACAACTGAAGCAGGTGTTTACGAATTCGCCTGATTTCAAGTCGATCTATAGCAACTTTGTTCAGTCGGGTTTTACTGCATTCGACATTTATCTGAGCTTCGGGGAAACCGTCGGCGGAACTCCTGACGGAACACTACCGGTCGAAATGAAAGCGAGGGTTTCAATGGCCCCGCTAGAAGCGAAGCTGGTCACGCTGATTCTCGCTTCGTCGGTTCAGAAATACGAAGCCCAATTCGGTAAGATTCAAGTGCCCCAAGGTGTGGGTTTGGAAGGAGTACCAACCGTACCAGCCAGCTAACCCACTCGCGCTGAGCGCCGACGGTATGAAGAAAACGACTAAAGTCAAACGCTATTCCGACGGGATGAGATACGAGTACGATTTCAGCGGTGGTGTACGCGGCAAGCATGCTGCCAAGTTCGCGGCTGGGACAAACCTTGTGTTGCTCGATCCCGACGTTGCCAGCGAGTTCTCGAACGCTAAAGAAGTGAACGACACGTTGCGCGCTGTGTTGCAACTCACGAGAAGGCGCAATGGTCGCAAGCGCAAGACGGCCTAGCGCTTTTGCACGTTTTCCACGTCTGATAACTAGATAGTTACTCCCGCGCAACCTGAGTTCCCGCTATGCTCCGCGTATGGTTTCTTTCACGGTGCTGGCCAGCGGAAGCAAGGGGAACAGCACTGTCCTGGCGACGAGCAGCACCCGCATCCTCGTCGACTGCGGGCTTTCCTGCCGCGAGACCATGAAACGCATGGTTGCCGTAGGCGAAGACCCGCTGGCCATCAGCGCCATCGTCATCTCGCACGAACATTCCGACCACGTCAACGGCCTGTGGGTGCTCGCGCGGAAGCTGGACATCCCGGTCTACATGACCGGCGCGACGTACGCCGAATGGCAGCACTGGGCACGCGACAAGGAAACGCGTGTCAAGCCGCAACTGAAGAAGGTGGAGATATTCCAGGCAGGGAAGGCGTTCACCATCGGCGACGTGACGGTCAGCCCGTTCACCATCCCGCACGACGCAGTCGATCCTGTCGGGTTCACCTTCCGGGCCGAGGGCGTGAAGATCGGGATCGTGACCGACCTGGGATACATGCCGCGCAGCGTTGTGGACAACATACGAGGCTGCGACGGGTTAATGATCGAATCGAACCACGATGTGGAAATGCTGCGCGGCGGGCCGTATCCGTGGGTGGTGAAGCAGCGGGTGATGAGCCGCACCGGCCACCTGTCGAATGACGCTCTCGCGCAATTCTTCTCCAGAGACTATGATGGGAGTGCCGCGTTCCTGATATTGGCGCATCTTTCCGAGGCGAACAACCACCCGGACCTGGCGCGGAACGCGGCGGAGCAGGCGCTGGCCGACCGCCAGGACCTGCTGCGGAACCGCCTGAGCCTGGCGACGCAACACACTCCTCTGGCGCCGATCAGGCTGTGAAACGATGAAGGGACAATGTACCGATAAGATCGTCGGCGACATACTTGCCGGCTGGCGATACGACATTTCCGGCATCACGCCGGAGATGCGCGGCGACTACGAACAACACTTTGCGGAATGTGAGCACTGCCGGTCGCGGCAGCGCCTGCACCGCACCATCGACGTCGGTCTCATCGTCCTGACCGCGGTATCCGCCTTCGTTTTCCTGCTTGCCTTCGGCGCCATCGTCCACTTCGAGCCGCGACACGCGCTGGTGCTGGAACTCGCAGCACTGGCTGGATTTGCGCTCTCAGCGCTGGTTTGGCTGATCGTCGCGGTCGCGACCCCAGCTCCGCTGGTCATGGTGGATGCCGCCCTGCACGGCGCGCGCGTCGTTCACGATCGCCTGCCCGAACGCGTACGCGACCGGATCCCGGAAGAACTCAGGGTGAAAATCTCGGGACAATCGTAATCATCTGGAGATCTGGAAATCTGGAAATCTGAATTTGCAGCAATCCCTGATATCGGTACTGCCCCGCCCCAAATCACCCAATCAGCAAGTCAGCAACTCACCCAATTCTCAATGCATCATCGCCCCGCCACCGCCGCCCTTGGCCGACTTCATCAATAAGATCAGCGGCACACAGCACAGAAACATGATCCCGAGCAGGCGGAAGGCGTTGACGGTGGCGATCATGTTCGCCTGCGCGGCGACCTGCCCGAAGATCGCGGCGTAGGCTTGCTGGCCTGCGGTCGACAGATCGGAGCCGGCTGCGGCAAGTCCTCCCCGAATGGCTTGATACATCTGCTGCGCGGCGGTATTGAAAGGGGTGACGTTGGCGCCAAGCACGTTGATGTTGCGCTGGGTGTCGCGCGCAACCATCGTCGTGACCATGGCAATGCCGACGCTACCGCCGATGTTACGCATGAGATTGAAAATACTGGTGGCGTTTCCCATGCGCTCGCGCGAGATCGGGCTGTGCGTGATCGTCGTCAGGGGCACGAACAGAAATCCGAGCGACGTCCCCTGGATGAACTGGGGCCAGAAAATGTCCCAGTAGCCTGCGTTGAGGTTGATCCTCCCGAGGTCCCACATGGCATACGCGGCCACGCAGAACCCGACGAACAGCAGCTTGCGCGCCTCTATTTTGCTCATCAGCACGCCGACAATAGGCATGGCAATGAACGATCCGAGGCCGCGCGGCAGCATCGCCAATCCCGCCTGCAACGATGGATATCCGAGTCCTTCCTGCAAGAAGATCGGCAACAGCACCGTGCTGCCGTAGAGCACGTATCCGAGCACGGTCATCATGAAGACACCGGTGGCATAGGTCCGCACCCGGAACACGCGCAGGTCGACGATAGGGTGTTCGTTGGTCAGCTCGCGTATGACGAACGCCACCAGCCCCACGACGCAGAAGACGCAGAGCCAGATGATGAAGTGCGAGCCGAACCAGTCTTCTTCCTGGCCCTTGTCGAGCATGATCTGCAGGGCGGCGATGCCGACGGCGAGAAAGCCAATGCCCCAGTAGTCGACGCGCTCGGTCTTGCGGGCGATGTAGCCGGGATCGAAGATGAACGTCTTCGACATGAGCAGGGCCGCGATCCCGATGGGCAAGTTGATGTAGAAGATCCAGCGCCAGCTGTAGTTATCGGTGATCCAACCGCCGAGCACGGGCCCGAGCATCGGCGCGACGACGATCCCGAGCCCCCAAAACGCCATCGCTTTGCCGCGCTGCTCGGGCGGGAACGCCTCGAGCATGATCGCTTGCGAAAGCGGCTGAAGTCCGCCGCCGGTCGCGCCCTGGATCACGCGAAAGATGATGAGGAAGGGCAGGTTGGGCGCCAAGCCGCACATGAACGACGACAGGGTGAAGCCGGTGATTGACGTCATCAGCATGCGCTTGCGGCCGAAGCGGCTCGCCAGCCATCCGGTCATCGGCAGGATGATGGCGTTGGCCACAAGGTACGACGTCAGCACCCAGGTGGATTCGTCGACGGTCGCCGACAGGTTGCCGGCAATGTGCGGCAGCGACACGTTGACAACGGTCGTGTCCAGCACCTCGAGGAAGGTGCCGAGCATCACCGAGATGGCGATGATCCACGGGTTGACGTACCGTTCGCGCTGCGGCATGGGTTACCTGTTCGTGAGTACCGTCACAACCGCCGACATACCCGGTCTTAGGGAACTGATGTCCTGGCCGGGTTCAAAGACGACCTTGACCGGGACGCGTTGCACCACTTTCACGTAATTGCCGGTCGCGTTCTCCGGCGGGAGGAGGCTGAAGCGCGCTCCGGTGCCGCCGCCGATGGAGTCGACGTGTCCCTTGTAATCGCGGTTAAAGGCGTCCACGTGGATGGTGGCAGGCTGACCCACTTTCATCCGCTCGAGTTGGGTCTCCTTGTAATTCGCAGTCACCCAGATGTCGGACAGATCGACGATGGCCATCAGCGGCTGCCCGGGCTGTACGACCTGGCCGAGCTCGACGCTGCGCTTGCTGACGATGCCGTCGATGGGCGCGACGATGGTCGTGTACTGCACGTTGAGTTGCGCCTGCGCAAGGTTAGCCTGCGATTTGCCTACGCTTGCCTGGGCCGACCCCACGCGGGCTTCGGTCACAGCCACCTGCTGGGGCGCGGTCTGCGCCTGCCGAACCGCTGCCTCGGCCTGTGCAACCTGGCTCTGCGTACTGGCTACGGCGGCGGAAGCGGCGTCGACGCTGGCGCGAGCGGCTTTTTCCGCGGCTACGGCGGTGTCGTACTGCTGCCGCGAAACTTCGTCCTTTGCGACCAACTGGCGCATGCGCTCGAGGTCCTGCGCCGCTTTCGTATGATTGGCCTCCGCTTCGCGCAGACGGGCATTCGCCATGGCCACCTGCTTCTGCGCGGCAGAGAGGTTGGCCTGCGCCATCTCGACGGCGCTGCGGGTGCTTGTCGTTGTAATGGGGACCGTCGTGCGGGCGGCGCGCTCGCTGGCCGCGGCGTCGGCGAGTTCGGCTTGCGCGCGCTGCACAGCGACCACGTAGTCCTTGGGATCAAGCTGGACCAGCACGGTCCCGGCCTTGACGAACTGGTTGTTGTCCACGTTGACCTTGACCACCGTGCCGGTTACGCGGGAGGAAATGCTGGCGATGTGCGCGTCTACCTGCGCGTCGTCGGTCGTTTCGCGGATCGAATAATGGTGCCAGAGAAGAACAGCCGCGGTGGCGGCCACGACCACCAGGAAAATCAGAAACCATTTCGCGCCCGGATGCTCGCGGAAATAGGACTTTGTTTTATGGCGAGCGCCTACTTCCTCGGTCTCCTCCGGCCACGGCTCCCGGGCCTCTTCAACGACCTTGGTGCTGCCCTCTTCGTATGAATCGGCCATTATGGCTTCCCTCCAAGAAAGTCGGTCACGGCGCGCTCGGCGATCCCGAGCGCTCGCGCCAGCGAAAGCTTGGCGATGTTGTAACTAAAAGTGCTGTTGATGAAATTCTCGTTGGCCGAGGCGATGGACTCCTGCGCCTGCACCACCTCGATGTTGTTGGTGACCCCGGCGCGGAAACGGTCTTGCGCCTGGGTCAGAGTCTGCTGCGCCAGTTGAGTATTGCTTTGCGCGACCTTCACCTGGTCGGCGGCGGATTGCAAGTCGAGGAAGGCGGACCGGACCTCGAACTCGATGCGTCCGCGCAGATCATCGACTTCGTCGCCGCGGCGTTTCAGCAGGGCGTCGGCCTGCATGATGTCGCCGCGCACGCGTCCGCCCTGGAAGATCGGGATCTTAAGCCCGGCAGTGGCAGTGTAGGTACCGTGCCCTCCGGTCGGGCGGCGCCCGAGGATGCCGTAATCGGCGTTGAACTGCAATGACGGCAACGCTTCGCCGGTCGCGGCACGCTTCGACTGCTCCGCCGCGCGCATCTGTGCCTTCGCGCTCTGGTAATCCGGGCGGTCGCGATACGCGCGGTCCAGCGCGTCTTCAATCGTCATGGGCGGCGACGGCGTGAGCGGGATGTTGTCGGTCAACTGGAATTGCTGGCCGATGGGCAATCCGATCATGCGAGCGAGCTGCAGCTTCTGTGTTTCGAATGAGTTGATGGCGGCGATGACGCGCTGCTGCTGGAATTGCACCTCGACCTGCGCGCGCAGCACGTCGATGGCCGGGGTCATCCCCGCGTTCTTCATGTCCTGGGCCTGGGTGAGGAGTGTCTGAGCGGTCTGAAGTTGCGCCCTCGTGGTGACCACGCGCGCGCTAGTCGCGAGCACCTGCATGTACTCGCCGCCGACCACCAGCACGATCAGGTCACGGGCGTTCTGCACGTCCAGCTTTGCCGATGCGAGTTGCTCGACGCGCGATCGGTAGGTCGCGATGTTCTTCAGATCGACGGAAGCGGTGCCGAGCACGCGGGCGTCAAAGATCGAAAAGGGACCGACGATGTTGGGGAAGCCGGGCACGGAGAGTCCGAAGGCTGCAAGATTGATCTGCTGGGAGGTTTCGGCGACACGGCCATCGAAATTCGGCAGTACGTCGCCGAGGGCGCGCCAGCGTGCGCCTTCGGCAGTCTCCGTCGCCTGCCGCGAGAACAGGAGAGCAAGGTTGTACTTGAGGCCGCGCTGGATGGCATCGAGCGGCGTGAGGGTGATGACGCCGCCCGTCGGCTTCCCCTGCGGCACGCTGCCAAAGAGCGGGTTCTGTGATTCCTGGAAGGAAGTCGACGACCCGCTCAGCGGCGCCGGAGCGCTGGCCGACGGCGCGTTGAACGATCCCGGAACACTGGTCGAAGGTGCGGTCGGCGACGCCTGGCCGTGCGCGACGGCGCCGAAAACGCAGAATAAAACGGCGAAAATCAATGAGGCGAAAACAACAGAGAACGATGACGGCCGGAATGGATGAAGTTCGTCAGCGATCAACAGTCTTCCTCTTTCTCGTCCAAGCCCGCGATTGCGGAACGATGCGACAGCTCCCGCTTGCTGGAGCGGAACGGCAGAGACTAGCCCTTCAGGGTAAATGTATTAAGACGGCAACGCGCATTGGCCCCGCCGTCCTGCCGAGTTGTGACGCGTTCAAGCGGCGGTGTCTGCGTATTATACAGCCACAAGTAAGCGCTTACTTACAGTGCGAGCCGACGTCTCCCCTTCACACCTGGCGTCACTTAATTCCTATGGTAAAGCAGCGGTGCTTAACACCGGGCGGGAACGGGCCAAAAAATATAGATGAAGCCAGAGGAGAAAAAGCAGCGCGCGCGAGCACAAAAAAAGGCCCGGCGAATGCCAGGCCCGTTGAATATCAGCTGCGTTCTGGTTAGAAGCTCACCTTCATTGCGACCTGCATTATGCGCGGGTCACGAGCTTGACGGATCTTGTTGTAAAGCGTGCTGCTGGTCGTGAACGACGCGCAGCAGATCGGGTTGGTGTGGTTGAAGGTGTTGAACGACTCCAGCCGGAGCTGCCCGGCGAAACGCTCCGTAAACTTTAGGTTCTTGAACAGCGACAAGTCCGTGCGCCAGAAGCCCGGCAGCCGAAGCGCGCCTGGGTGTTCCGTCGGCTGGAACGTTTGTCCAGGCCGCGGGTCCTGGAATGCCGATGCGTTGAACCAGTTCTCGAAGCTCTTCGGTTCGCCGAGGGTCGGATCGCCCACCTGGTTTGCGCGGAACGCACAGGGTGAGGGCCCGAGGCAACCGGCGCCCGTTGGGTCAAACAGTTGGTTGCTGGCGACGGTCGCCGGCAGTCCAGTTTGCCAGCTCTGGATACCGGAGACCTCCCAGCCGCCGATCACGTGGCCGACAAAGCCCTGCTGCGCGCGCCACCAGGGAATCTCCCATACGAAGTTCGCAACCAGTACGTGGCGACGGTCGCCGATGCTCGGCCCGTAGTTGCCCAGGAAGTTGCCCTGCAACGGCATGATGCTGCCCGTGCTGCGGTCGGCCTGATAGTTCGTCAGGCCGTGCGACCAGGTGTACGAGATGTTGACCAGCGAGCCGCCACGGAACTGCTTCTGCAACTGTGTCTGTAAACTGTGATAGTTCGAAGCGTATTCGTTGATCACCTGATTGCCGCCGTTCCAGCCGATGAACGGCCGGATAGCGTTCAACAGGTTCGTGTTTGCAGTTGAAACCAGCGCCGGGAACGTGACCCCGCCGACGGTCTGCGTGAAGTTCACAGCGTAGATGGGCGTGCGAGGCGAGTTCGGGGAAAAGCACGGGCTCGTAATGGTGCAACCCAGGTATGAGTTGATCGCCGGCTGATTGTTGTCAAGGAAGCCGGGCTGGTGGATGCCGATGTTCCCGTAGTAGCCGATGTCCATCACCCAGCCTGACGCGACTTCGTGCTGCACGTCGAGGCTCCACTGGCTGGTGTACGGATACTTGTAATTGATCGGAACACGGCTTTGCAGCTGAGGCGCCGAAGTCGATACGCAGTTTGGCGGAGTGCCGACGCTGCCCGCGGCGCAGGAGCCGGCTGTGGTTGCCGTCAACAATGCGTTGGTGACGCTGACGTTCGTGACAAATCCGCTGCCAAGGAAGATGTCATTTTCGGCGTTCCCGAAAATGATCCCATTGTCAAAGAACATGCCCCAACCGGCGCGAAAGGAGGTCTTACCGTCGCCCCACGGGTCCCAGGCGATACCGAGGCGAGGCGCAATACCCCGGTTGTATTCCTGGCCGATCTTTGATCCGAAAGGAGAGACGTGGCCGGTCACACCGGCCGGAGGATGCGGGTAGATGTAGCCATTGAGCGGGTCAAAGTTGGGGTTGCACGCGCTCACCACCTTTCCGCCGCTGAAGATCAAATCGAGGCGGCCGGTCGAGGTAATGCAAGGCGCCTTGGTTGGGTCGTAAGCCGCCGGGTCGAATTGTCCGAGCAGGCCCTTGCCGTCGGTCGGCTGCCGGAACAGCGAGTGCCGTGCGCCGAACGTGAAGGTCAGGTTCGGACGGATGCGCCAGGTGTCCTGCCCGTAGTACTCGAACTGGTTATCGTTGATGTCGGCAACCAGATCGAGCGAGCTCTGCGAAAACGTCCCGACGCGGCCGAGGAGGAAGTTGGCCCACGCCTGCTCGAAGCTGATCGCCCCACCCGTGCCCGGCAGACCGTTGTTGTTGAACGCGAAAGTAGCAGCGTTATTGCCGCCGGCGTTCTCGCTCTTGTTGTAGTGATAGTAGGTCCCACCGAACTTGAGCGTGTGCGCGCCCTTGACCTTTGTGACGTTGCCAAACGCCGTGTGATTGGTGTTGAAGTCGCGGTAGGGTCCGAAACTTTGCGCCGCCGTCCCTCCTGTCAGCGTGACATTCGGGATGCGCGCGAGCGTGGAAGGAAAGGGCAGCACGCCCTTGGCTGCGGCTGCGGCGTTCGGGGAGTTCGCGGACGCCATCAGGCCGATCGGATTACTGGTGATCGCACCATACGAGTAGTTGTACCCGGGCTCGATCAGCAGCGTGGGACTGACGCTGATGGTCGCGCGGACACTGTATTGGTGTCCGGGCGAGTTCGTTGAGGTCGTGTTCACGCCGGCAATGGCGTCGGTGGCCGCGCCGGTAAACAATCCAACCGCCTCCTCCGTCGGGATCGTGTCGCGAAGCACTTTTCCGTAGGCCGTGAACCTCTGCGAGAACATGTGGTCGATGCGGTAAATCTCCTCGCGGAAGTTGAAGACGTTTCTCAGCGTGCTGGTGAAACCGAAGGTCCCGTTGTTCGGTACTGGGAACTTCGAGAACACATCCTGGATGTATGCCCTGGCGACTGGATTCGTTACTGCGATGGAAGTCCCGGTTGCGGTGCAGGTATTGCTGGCGTCGAAAGCCACGCAGACCGGGTGCAGGAACTGGCCGTTCCGCATCCCAGGCGTTGCCACGATGGCCGAGCCGTTGGTGTAGGTCAGGTTCCGGCGCGCTTCTTCGGAGAAGAAGAAGAACGTCTTATTGGTCTGCTCGTAGATCTTCGGAATGTAAATCGGTCCGCCGATGGTGCCGCCGAAATCGTGGTAGCGGAGGTAGGGGATGTGCGGCGTGAGGACCGGGTACTTGCTGGCGAAAGGCCGGGCATTCAGCGCGTCGTTTCGCCAGAACTCGTACGCGTTGCCGTGCAGCTTGCTGGTTCCGCCACGCGTAATCACGTTCACCTGGCCGGCGTCGGCGCGCCCGTACTCGGGATCGTATTGCCCGCGCAGGACTTTGAACTCCGCGATCGATTCCACGCTCGGGAACGACAACAGGGTGAGGTTCGAACCGCGGTCGACGTTGTCGGCGCCGTCGATCAGGAAGTTGTTGTGTTCGCGGCGGCCGCCGTTCATCGAGAACGTCACAAGGTTCGTGCCCTGTGGCGCGAATGCGCCGACGTACAGTTGATCGGAATTACCGGCATCGGAAACGCCCGGGCTGAGCAGCACCAACTGCTCCCAGTTGCGGCCATTCAAAGCGAGTTCACGGACCTGCGTCCCGTTGATCAGCGTGGATGCCTGCGGCGACTGCGTCTGTACTTCGGCCGTTGCCGCCTCGACCGTTACCTCCTGGCCGGTGGACCCAACCTTCATTTGCGGGCTGATCGTGAGCTTATCGCCCACATTCAAGATGATGCCCGTCTGGTGGAACTTCTGAAATCCGGGAGCCTCGACCCGGATGGAGTAATTTCCGATCGGCAGCAATGGAGCAGAGTAGTTTCCGGTTTGGTTCGTCTTTACGGTGCGGACGACGGAATTCCTGTCTGTGTTGGTGATGGTTACGGTAGCGTTTGGCACTACGGCGCCGGTGCTGTCCGTCACCGTCCCCGCAATGTCTCCGCCTGTTGTCTGAGCCCATCCTGCCGTCGCCACGGCGGCGAGAACAAGAATGATCCCGAGAATGTTCGTGGAACGCATGTTGCCTCCCCAATCAAACTGCAGTGTTGAGAAGTTGCTGCCGCCGGCATCCGCCGGAGAGCACGGTTTGTTTTCACTGACATTGGCAAAGCCCAGGAATTAAGCCGGTGGAGTTAAGCCGGTCGAGGTGACTACACCGGCCCACGACAAATTGCACACACCTTGCCAAAAGGCGGAAAATTTTCGCCATGCTTCCGCGAGTTTCGAGGATCGCGATATGTTTTTCCGTATTGTTCTATGGCATTGCGGAAGACGGGCGATATATATCGTGAGGCGAGCCATCTAGTACATTGGCACTAAGGACTGCCGAATTTCCGAATGGAAGCCAGCAGTCCTCGGCGGGAAGCGAGCGAGCAGATATCAGGATGAACTGGCGTGGAAACAGCAGCGCGCGGGCACAAAAAAAGCGGGCCCGCCGCAGCGGACCCGCTTTTCGATTCCCTCATGAAGATCAGAAGTTGATCTTCATGCCGAGCTGCACGATGCGTGGATCGCGACCAGAGAGGATCTTGTTGTAGTTTGCACTGGCCAACGACGTGGAGTTTACGATCGGGTTAAAGTGGTTAAAGGTGTTGAACGTCTCCAGACGGAACTGCCCGCCAAAGCGTTCGCTGAACTTGATGTTCTTGAACAGCGACAGGTCCGTGCGCCAGAAGCCGGGCAGACGAACTGCGCCCGGAATGGACGTCGGCTGGGTCAACTGCGGAGTGGCAATGCAGCTGGCCGGAACCGACGCCGCCGGCGCTGGAAGCGCGGGACACGAAGGATCAAAGGTCAATCCAGGGCTGGCGAACGCAGCGCCGTTGAACCAAGCCGTGTAGCTGTGGGTCGCGCCCGCGCTGGGATCGCCCACCTGGTTGGCACGCAGCGAGCAAGGAGACGGCCCGAGGCAGTCGGCGCCCGTCGGGTCATACACCTGATTGCTGGCGACGGTACTCGGCAGACCGGTCTGGAAAGTCTGAATGCCCGAGAATTCCCATCCCCCGAATACGTGTCCGGCAAAGCCCTTCTGGTCGACAAAAACAGGGATGTCCCAAACGAAGTTGGCGGTGAACACGTGCCGCCGATCGCCGATTCCGGGGCCCCAGTTGCCCTTGAAGTTGCCCTGGAGCGGCATGATCGAGCCAGTGCTGCGGTCCGCCTGGTAGTTGGTCAGCGCATGCGACCAGGTGTAGGCAATGTTGATCAGCGAGTTGCCCTTGAGCTGCTTCGTAATCTGCGTTTGCAATCCGTTATAGTTCGAGTTGTATTCGTTGATGACCGCATTGCCGCCGTTCCACCCGATATACGGACGGAGCGCGTTCAGCTTGGTCGTGTTGCCGCCGGATACGTAGTTGCCAGCCGGCACGGTGACATTGCCGCTGGTGACCACGGCCGCGTTATCGAAGCTAACCGCGTTGGTGCTGCCGGGACCCGCGTAGCACGGCTTGGCGTTGGTGCAATTCCTATAGCTGTTGATCCCAGGCGCGTTGAAGTCGTAGAAGCCAGGGAGGTGAATGCCGACATTACCGTAGTAGCCGATGTCCACGATCCAGCCGCTAATCTGATGCTGGACGTCAAGGCTCCACTGGCTGGTATATGGATATTGGTAATTGATGGGAACGCGCATCTGGACCTGCGGCGCGGCGGCCGAGAAGCCGACTGCACCGCCCGTCGGCGCGGCTGTGGTCGAGTTAGTCACGCTGAGGTTGGTCAGATAACCGGAGCCGAGGAAGACGTCATTTTCGGCGTTTCCAAAAATGATGCCGTTGTCGTAGAACATCCCCCAGCCGGCGCGAATCGATGTTTTGCCGTCACTCCACGGGTCCCAGGCGATACCGATACGCGGCGCGATGCCCCAGTTGTATTCCTTGCCCAACTTCGTACCGAAGGGCGACTTGTGCCCGGTCACGCCCGCCGGCGGAACAGGGAAAATGTAGCCGTTCAGCGGGTCGTAGTTCGGGTTGCAGGTGCTGCTGATGACGCCGGTTGCGGCGTTCCTCGTCAGGTCGAGGTTCCCGTTGGAGAGAATACACGGAGCCTTGGTGGGATCGTAGGTGGCAGGATCGAACTGGCCGAGCAAACCCTTACCGTCGGTTGGCTGGCGGAACAAGGAATGTCGAGCGCCGTAGGAGATCGTTATGTTGGGACGAATACGCCAGGTGTCCTGGCCGTAGTACTCGAACTGGTTGTCCTTGATATCGGCGACCAAGTCGAGCGACGACTGCGAGAAGGTGCCGATGCGCCCGAGCAGGAAGTTGGCCCAGGCCTGTTCGAAGCTGATCGTCCCCGTACCGCTGGGCAGTCCGTTGTTGTTATACGCGAACGTGGCTGCATTGTTGCCGCCGGCATTCTCGCTCTTGTTGTAGTGATAGTACGTTCCACCGAACTTGAACGTATGGCCGCCATGCACCTTGGTGATATTTCCGAACACCTGGTGATTGCTGTTGAAGTCGCGATAAGGCCCATAGCTGCCCGGCCCGCTGCCCCCCGACAAGCTCACAGCTGGAATGCGATTCAAACTGGAAGCGTACGGCAAGAGCCCTTTGGCGAGTGTTGCTACATCGGGTGAATTCTGTGCGGCCATGACTCCAATCGGGTCGCTGAGAATAGCACCGTACGAATAGTAGTAGCCGGTGTCGAGAAGCAGTGTCGGACTGAATGTGACCGTGCCGTGTAACGTGTAGTTATGTCCGGGTGAGTTCGTCGAGGTGGTTCCGATGCCTTGAATCGGCGGGCCGGAAGAGAACAGCCCAATCGCTTCCTGGGTTGGAATCGAGTCGCGTGCGATCTTGCCGCTGACACTCACCTTGGGGCCGAAGATCTGGTCAATCTTGAGGATCTCTTCGCGGAAATTAAAGACGTTCCGCAGGGTCGATGTGTATCCGAACGCCCCATTGTTCGGAGCCGGGTACTTCGAGAAGACGTCCTGGATGTACGCCTTGGCGACAGGATCAGTAACCGGGATCGAAGTGCCGGTCGCCGTGCATGCATTCGAGGCGTTGAACGCCACGCAGACCGGATGCGCAAACTGGCCTTGTAACATCGTCGGGGTCGGCACAGTCGCGGAGCCATTGGTGTAGGTCAGGTTGCGGCGAGCCTCTTCCGAGAAGAAGAAGAAGGTCTTGTTCTTCTGTTCATAAATCTTGGGAATCCAAACCGGCCCGCCGATGGTACCGCCAAAATCGTGGTAGCGGAGATAAGGAATGTGCGGCGTAAGAACGGGATATTTGCTGGCGAAGGGACGGGCATTGAGCGCGTCATTGCGCCAGAACTCGTAGGCATTGCCATGGATAGAAGCCGTCCCGGAGCGCGTGACTGCGTTCACCTGTCCACTGTCGGCGCGACCCAGCTCGGGATCGTACTGGCCACGGACGACGCGGAATTCGGCGATGGAATCGACGCTGGGGAATGAGAGCAGCGTCAGGTTCGAGCCACGGTCCACATTGTCAGCGCCGTCGATCATGAAGTTGTTGTGTTCGCGGCGACCACCATTCATCGAGAATCCGACGAGGTTCGTGCCTTGGGGAGCGAAGGCTCCGACGTAGATCTGGTCGTTGTTGTCGGCCTGCGAAACGCCGGGGTTCAGTGTGACCAACTGCTCCCAGTTACGGCCGTTGAGCGCGAGTTCCCGCACCTGCGTGCCGGTGACAAGCGAGGCAGCCTGCGGCGATTGTGTTTCGACCTGCGTGGCATTGGCCTCGATCGTGACCTGTTCCGCGTTCGTACCGACTTGCAGTTGTGCGTTGAACGTCAACTTGTTGCCGACGTTGAGCACAATGTTGGTCTGGGTGTACTTCTGGAACGCAGGGGCCTCGATGGCGAAGCTGTAATGGCCAACCGGCAAGAGAGGAATCGAGTAGTCGCCGCTGGAATTCGTCTTAACGGTACGGACAACGATTTTCTTGTCAGTATCCGTGACCGTGATGGTGGCATTTGGAACCACCGCGCCGGTTTTATCGGTGACAGTCCCGGCAATGGAACCGGTATCGGTTTGAGCCCATCCTGCTGTACAACACGACACGAACAGGACGAGCAATGCCAGACGTGAAGCTAACCTCATGTTGCCTCCCAAAAATAAAACGGTGTGCGCGCCCTGTGCGCCGAAGCCCACAGGGTCGTGTGTTGGTAATTGCGCGAATTTATGTAGCCGCTGGACTCGGCGCATCCCAGTTCGAGACTCCGCAGAAGCGACAGCATCACCACTGCAGAACTGAAGACGAAACCGGAACTCTTTTTTCCGGCTTGACAGCCGGGACGGAGGGTACTACGTGTATAGTGGTCTATACAAGTATTAAGATGGTAAAAACCGCCATAAATTTCCGGCCGCTGGACCGCCACAGCGGGGTCCCTTTTTATTGCCAGATCCAGCAGCGATTGCTGGAGCAAATACGGTCGGGGGCCCTCAAGCCGGGGGCCACCCTGCCGTCCGAACATGAGATCGCCCGGCAGTTCCGCGTCAGCCGAATGACGGGACGCCACGCGCTGAAGTCGTTGAGCAGCCTGGGCGTCACCTACACGCTGTGGGGAAAGGGAACCTTTGTTTCCGGCGCAAAACTGGAAAAAGACGTCCGCCGGGTGACGTCATTCACGGAGGAAATGCAGACGCTGGGACTGAGAGTGAGGTCCCGGACGTTGTCCTGCGAGATCGTGCGAGCGGACGAGGAGGTCACCGCGGCTCTGCACCTGGGTCCCGGCGAAGAACTCGTCAGCATCCGGCGCATCCGGTATGCGAACGACGCTCCCATGGCGGTGGAATGGAGCCGGATCCCGCGGCACCTGTGCCCGGACCTGTTACAGCGATTCGAGCCGGAAGCTTCCCTGTACGACACTTTGCTCCGTCATTACGGCATCCGGATGAACGTTGCGGAGGAAGTGATCGAAGCCGGGCTGGCGAGTCCTGAGATCGCGAAGCTGCTCGACGCGCCGAAGCGAAGCCCCATGTTCATGTTTACCAGGACCTCGTATGTGCCAGGCGGAATGCCCGTCGAATTCGTGAAGTCCGTCTATCGAGGCGACCGGTATAAGATCGTCAACCGCCTGACACGCCTCGAAGAGGGCGTAGGGCTCAGGGCGTAGGGCGTAGGGGAAGGCTTAGGGGAGGGACGGCTTGTGGCGAAGGAGCGTATGCCCTAAGCCCTACGCCCTGCCCCCTACCCCACTTACTCGAACTTTTCTCATGATTACTGTGCTCACTGCCGAACAAGTTTGCACGCTCCGGAAGCCGGAAGCCGGAAGCTGGATTCCGGATTCCGGTTTTGTCTCCATCGAGGACGGGCGCATCGTCTCGGTGGGAGCGCGCGAGGCGGTCGAGATCCCCGCGGGAGCGCGCACGGTCGATTTTGGCGAAAACATCCTCGCGCCCGGCTTTGTCGACGTCCACATTCACGGCGGTGCTGGATACGACGTGATGAGCGCGTCCGCCGACGAACTGGCGGCGGTCGAGCGTTCTCTCGCGCAGCGCGGCGTCACAAGTTATTTCCCGACGACCGTGACGGCGCCGCTCGACGCCACTTACATCGCGCTGGAACGTCTGGCAGCAGCGATTGAAACGGCGGACGCGCGTCTGTCGCGCAACGGAGATTTGCGCGCGCAGCCGTTGGGCATGCACCTGGAGGGACCGTTCCTCAGCCACGCGAAGCGCGGGGTGCATCCGCCGGAACATTTGCGCGAGCCGTCGCTGGAGATCTTCGACCGCATGTGGCAGGCGGCGCGCGGGAGAGTCTCGGTTATGACCGTCGCGCCGGAGCTCCCGAAAGCGAATTACCTGATCCGCGAAGCTACGAACCGGGGCGTTACCGTCAGCGTTGGACACAGCAACGCTACCGCGGACGAAGCAGTGGCGGGCATAACCGCCGGCGCGCGCCACGCCACGCATACGTTCAATGCCATGCGGGCGTTCGACCATCGCGAGCCGGGGATCATCGGCGCGGTGCTGAGCGACGATGGCGTGACGGCAGAGTTGATCTGCGACGGTATCCACGTCCATCCCGACGCGGTGAAGGTCTGGTATCGCGCCAAAGGGCCGGACCGCGCCGTGCTCGTGACGGACGCGATCAGCGCCACGGGCATGGGCGACGGCCGCTTTCAGCTCGGCGGGTTCGAGGTCGAGGTCAAGGGCAACACCTGTACAGTGGAAGGCAAGCTCGCAGGCAGTGTGCTGACGCTCGACCGCGCGGTGCGCAACGTGATGGAGTTCGCGTCCATCGGCCTCTGGGAAGCGGTGCGGCTGGCGAGCTTCAATCCGGCGCGCGTTGCGGGCGTCTCCGGACGCAAGGGCGCGCTGGTCGAAGGCGCCGATGCTGATATCGTTGTGCTCACGCCGCGCGGCGAAGTGGTGAAGACGATCGTGCGTGGGCAGGGGATCTGATGCCTGGTTCGAAGATGGTCGAGGAAGTCCGCCAGCAGCCGGAAGCGTTGGAACGCACGCTCAAGAGCGAGCTGTCGCGGATCAAGGAACTGCGGCGGTTATTGGCAGGGAAGAAGCCGCGGCTAATCGTGCTGGTTGCGCGCGGGACCTCCGACAACGCTGCGCAATTCGGACGATACCTGCTGGAGGTCACGACCGGGATCCCGGTTTCGCTGTCGGCGCCGTCGATCTTCACCCTGTACAAGGCCGACGTGGACCTGTCGGACGCGCTGGTGGTCGCCATCTCGCAGTCGGGTGAATCGACGGACACGAACCTTGTCCTGGAGCGGGCGCGCAAGCGTGGAGCGCTGACGGTCGGCATCACGAACGAAAAGTCGAGCACGCTGGCCCGGATCGCCGATTACGCGTTTCTCGTCCGCGCCGGAAAAGAGAAGAGCGTCGCCGCCACAAAGACGTACACCGGCCAATTGCTGTCCTTATATCTGCTGGCGCACGCGCTCGGAGGGTCGGTCCGTGTCGACGACCTGCAACAGCTGCCCGAGTGGACGGCGTCGGCACTGAAGCTGGAGCCGGAGGTCGCGGCAGCGGCGCAGCGATATCGATTCATGGAGCACGCGCTGGTCGTCGGGCGCGGGCTGAATTACTCGAATGCATTCGAATTCGCCCTCAAGCTGATGGAGACCTGCTACGTCGTTGCCGAGCGCTTCTCGTCCGCCGACCTGCTGCACGGCCCCATCGCCATGCTCGAGGCAGGATTCCCGGTCTTCCTTTTCGCTCCTCCCGGAGTGACCTGGACGGGGCTGCGCCAATTGATCGCGCGGCTGACGGAGATCAGGACCGAGACACTCATCATCACCGACCAGAGCAACTGGCGCGCAGTGAAGCACGTAGGCGACGCACTGGCCCACAGGGTCTGCATCCCGGTAGACCTCGCATACAAGAACGGCCCAGCGGATATTTTCACGCCCATCCCCTACATCGTCCCGGCGCAACTGTTCGCGGGTTGGCTGGCGCACGTCAAAGGCCTGGACCCCGACCGCCCCAGAGCGCTGAAGAAAGTCACGCAAACGATGTAAAGCAGTTGTAGGTTGCACGTTTCGGGTTGCAGGTTGTGCGAATCCCGAGAATGCGCGTCCGCATCAGTTACATTTTCGCCTCTTGCTTACGTCGGCAACGTACAACCTGCAACGTACAACCTACAACGGGGTCTTCATGAGCACTTCTCAGAAAATGCAATACCGCCGGCTGGACCGGACGGACGACCGCGTGTCGGCTATCGGTCTGGGCTGCATGGGCATGTCCGAGTTTTACGGGCAGCGCAACGACGAGGAGAGCATCGCGACCATTCATCGCGCGCTCGATCTCGGCATTAATTTCCTCGACACGGCCGATGTCTACGGCATGGGCCATAACGAAATACTGGTCGGACGCGCCATCCATGGACGCCGCGGCGAGGTGTTCCTGGCAACGAAGTTCGGTAACGTGCGCAATCCCGACGGCTCGTGGGTCGGCGTGAACGGCAAGCCGGATTACGTCCGGCAATCCTGCGAAGGCAGTCTGAAGCGGTTGGCCGTCGAGGTGATCGATCTCTATTATCAGCACCGCGTCGATCCGGATGTGCCGATCGAAGAGACAGTCGGCGCGATGGCCGAACTGGTACACCAGGGCAAAGTGCGGCACATCGGCTTATCGGAAGCGGCGGCCTCAACCATCCGTCGCGCGCACAAAGTCCATCCCATCGCGGCGCTGCAGACGGAGTACTCGCTGTGGGAGCGCGATCCCGAGACGGAGATCCTGCCCACCTGCCGCGAACTGGGGATCACGTTCGTTGCTTACAGTCCGCTCGGGCGTGGATTTCTCACCGGCAAGATCAAGCGCGCCGAAGACATTCCCAACGACTATCGCCAGAACATGCCGCGCTTGCAGCAGGAGAACCTGCGTCAGAATCTCGCGTTGGCCGAGCGCGTCGACGAGATCGCGAAAGAGAAGAAGTGCACGCCCGCGCAGCTCGCACTGGCGTGGCTGCTGGCACAGGGCGAGGACATCGTGCCGATCCCCGGCACGAAGCGCGTGAAGTACCTGGAGGAGAACGCTGGGGCTGTAAACGTGAAGCTCACCCGCGAAGACCTGGAGCGTATCAACCAGGCGCTGCCGCGCGGAGCGGCCGCCGGACCACGCTATGCCGAACAGGCCATGGCGCGCGTGAACCAATAACTTCAACTTGGCTTTTGGCGCATGCTCACGGCTCATGGTTTTGATTTCCATGCGCCATGAGCCATGCGCCATCAGCCAAGCATGACCGTTTTTATGATCAAGCAGGCTTTCGGCCGGTATATCCAGCGGCGTCATTCGCCTGGGGGTTGTGAAACTCCCTGGCCGGGGACTGTTCCCAATCACCAATCACAAATCACTCAATCACAAATATTCTTAATATGCCTTTACAGGTATATGTCAAGTAGAGCATATTCGGAGGTATGGAATCCGTCTTCGAAGTCATTGCCGAGCCGAACCGCCGCGCGATATTGCGTCTCCTGGTCTCGTCGCAACAGTCGGTGGGAGACATCGAGCGCCGGCTTCGCATACCACAGCCGGCCGTGTCCAAGCACCTGCGCGTCCTGCGCGAGGCCGGTTTCGTGGAATCCACCGTCGACGCACAGCGCCGTCTCTACCGCCTCAAACCTGAACGCCTTCAGGAGGTGGATGACTGGCTGGCCCAGTTCCGCCGCTTCTGGTCCGCTCACGTCGACGCTCTCGAACGCCACCTCGACCGCATGGATCGAGCAAACCCGCCGCTTTGCGCTTCAGGTAAATCACGGAATAGGTTATTAAGCCGAAAGCCGAGAGCCGTAAGCCCTATGCCCGATTGGAGCCGTCACATGAAAACGTCCGCCCCGATGGAATCCGCCTCTACATTGCTCGACAAGAAGATCAAGGAACTTGGCGACTGGCGCGGCAAGACGCTCGCGAAAGTGCGCCAGATCGTACACGACGCCGACCCCGACATCGTCGAAGAGTGGAAGTGGGTCAAGCCGACGAACCCGGGCACTCCGGTCTGGTCGCACGGCGGCATCGTCTGCACCGGCGAGACGTACAAGAACGCCGTCAAGATGACATTTGCCAAAGGAGCCGCGTTGAAGGACCCTTCCCATCTATTCAACTCCAGCCTCGACGGGAATGTCCGTCGCGCCATCGACATCCACGAAGGTGACACGATCGATGAGGCCGCCTTGAAGGACCTCATCCGCGCCGCCGTGGCGCTCAATCTCCAGGGCAAGAGCAAGCCGAAGCGAGCGACGAGCAAGCGCGCCGGCTAGCTTCATCGCAGCTCCCGGCCATCCATGAGCAGGTACACGCGAATTATTCACCGGGCCTGTTGTACAGGTGTCCGTCGTTCGCAATAATCTTAGAGCGCGAACGGAGGGCCCATGCGAAAGAACCGTTCACAACCAGCCCCGCCGAGCGGCACCCGCCGCGACTCTCTTGTGAGTACCGGGAGCACCGTTGCCGCAACCGCGAACGGCAACCAGGTCGACTCGGTTGCGACAGCCATAGCCGAACCTGATATCGCTGGCACAGTTCCACTCTCGCTCCGCATCAACGGCGAGGCCCACAATCTCCGCGTCGATCCCAGAACCACTTTGCTCGATTGCATCCGCGAGACCGTTGTTCTCACCGGCACGAAGAAAGGTTGCGATCATGGGCAATGCGGCGCCTGCACGGTGCATGTGAATGGCCGGCGCGTAGTTTCATGCCTCAGCCTGGCGTTGATGCACGACGGAGAAGATGTCACCACCATCGAAGGCCTCGGTTCTCCCGACGAATTGCATCCGATGCAGGCGGCATTCCTAGCTTGCGACGGATATCAGTGCGGATATTGCACCTCGGGGCAGATCATGTCGGCGGTCGCGCTGCTCAACGAACCATGCGGCCCTGACGACGCGGCCGTCAAGGAACTGATGAGCGGAAATATCTGCCGCTGCGGCGCCTACCCCAACATCGTCGCTGCCATACAACGCGTGCGGAAGAGCGCGTAGGCGAGGAGCGAGATTCCATGCATAGCTTCGAATTTATCCGCCCCGCGGATGCCTCTGCCGCAGTCGCCAACGCCGCGCAAGCCACGACAGCGCAGCAGGGTGCTGATGTGCGATTCATGGCTGGCGGCACTACGCTGGTCGACCTCATGAAGCTGAATGTCGAAACGCCGGCGCGACTGCTCGACATCAATCGGCTGCCTCTGGACAAGATCGAAGACCTGCCCGGAGGCGGTTTGAAGATCGGCGCCACGGTCCGCAATTCCGATCTCGCAAATCACCCGAGAGTGCAGCGCGATTATGCAGTGCTCTCGCAAGCCATCCTCTCCGGAGCATCGGCTCAGCTCCGCAACATGGCAACCACTGCCGGCAACTTACTCCAGCGAACGCGCTGCGTGTACTTTCGCGACACAGCCATGCCCTGCAACAAACGCGAACCCGGCACCGGCTGTGCCGCAATCACCGGCGACAACCGCAGCCTCGCGATCCTGGGTACGAGCGAGCACTGCATTGCCACCAACCCTTCCGACATGTGCGTGGCCATGGCCGCACTGGAGGCGACCATCCACGTGCAGGGCACGAAAGGTACGCGTGAGGTCGCCTTTCGCGACTTCCACCTCCTGCCCGGCGACACCCCACATCGCGAGACGGTGCTCGAGCCCGGCGACCTGATCACGCATGTCACGCTGCCGCCTCCGCGATCGGGAAGCAGGCAGTTTTATCTGAAGCTGCGCGATCGCGCGTCCTATGAATTCGCGCTTGCATCGGCGGCCGTCGTGCTGGAGCTGACTGGGGGAAACGTGACCTACGCGCGCATCGCGCTGGGAGGCGTCGGAACCAAGCCTTGGCGTTCCCCGGAAGCGGAAGCTGCTCTGGCCGGCAAGCCTGCGAGCAGGGCGAATTTCCGTCAGGCGGCCGAGGCTGCTCTGAGCGGCGCGAAGCCGCAAAGCGAAAATGGTTTCAAGATCGAATTGGCGAAGCGCTGCCTGGCGCATGCCTTGCACACCGCAGCGCAAGGCTGATTGCGCCGAAGGAGAAGATCATGCCGAAAACGCAAGCCTCGCCCACCGCTTCTCCCATCGGCCGCGATACGCCTCGCGTCGATGGCCCGCTCAAAGTCACCGGCACGGCGCAGTACACTTCGGACTTCCATTTTCCGGGCATGCTGTATGGCGTTCCGGTTGGCGCGACCATCGCCAACGGCAGGATCGTGAAGCTTGATACCGCTGCCGCGGAGAAGATGCCAGGCGTACGCGCCATTCTCCATCGCCAGAATATTGGCAAGATTTTTCGTTCCACTTTGGGCTCAGGACTTTCGGGCATCTGCGAAGAACGGCGTCCGCCCTTTGAGGACGACGTCATTCGCTACTACGGGCAGTACATCGCTCTCGCGGTGGCTGACACTTTCGAAACGGCCAAAGCCGCTGCCGACGCGGTAACGGCAACCTATGCCG
The DNA here is from genome assembly GCA_964559835.1 of uncultured Terriglobales bacterium. Taxonomy (GTDB): domain Bacteria; phylum Acidobacteriota; class Terriglobia; order Terriglobales; family Acidobacteriaceae; genus DAISJI01. The sequence goes on along the minus strand of CAZLJE010000042.1, from coordinate 2,219 downwards.
TTGATAAGCCGAACGTCGAGCTGCGTCTTGAAGCCGACGATGATCCCGATGTCGTCATGACCACGTTCATGCCGCGCAACCGCGTGGATAGCCATCGCGGCGATCCCGACGCCGCCTTCGCCAGTGCGCCGGTAAAGCTCGACCATACCTATGTCACGCCGTTCGAGACACACAACCCGATGGAGCCGCACTCCACCACCGCGGTCTGGGAGGGTTCAACCCTCACGCTGTACGAAAGTTCGCAGGGAGTCGTCAATCTCCGCAGTGTCATCTCGCAGATGTTCGGCTTGCCGAACGAGAATGTGCGGGTCATCTCCAGGTTCGTGGGATCTGGGTTCGGCAGCAAGCTATTTCCGTGGCCTGTATGTCCGCTGGCAGCCGCCGCGGCGCGGCAAGTCGGCAGGCCCGTAAGAATAGTGCTCGGGCGCAAGATGATGTTCCACGGTGTCGGTCACCGGCCGCGTACCCAACAGCGCGTCCGTATCGGCGCCACGCCTGGGGGCAAACTGGTCTCGCTGCAGCACGATTACATCTACACCCGCTCGATGCTCGACGGTCACCACGAAGATTGCGGCGAAGCCACGCCCTTCCAATACAGCGTGCCCAACCTGCGCGTCACCTTCGGCCGCGCCAGGCGAAACGTCGGCGGCGGCGCCGATATGCGCGGCCCCGGCCGCGTGCCCGGGCTCTACGCGACAGAATCGGCCATGAATGAACTGGCCCGCCAGCTCAACATCGATCCCGTCAAGCTTCGCATCCTGAACGAGCCCAAGATCGACGAGAGCCTCGGACTCCCGTTTTCATCACGCCATTTGTTGGAATGCTTTCAGCTCGGGCAAGAGAAGTTCGGCTGGTCGAAGCGCAACCCCGCGATCGGCTCGATGCAGCGCGATGGCCTCACGCTGGGCTGGGGAATGGCCGGATGCTCGTGGATCGCTGCCCGTTTTGGGGCCGCGGCCTACGTCCAATTGCGCGACGACGGCACCTGCCGCGTCGCCAGCGCCACGCAGGACATCGGCACCGGCACGTACACCATCCTGGCGCAGCTGGCCTCGGCGAAGACCGGCGTGCCGGTCGAAAAGGTGGAAGTCGTGCTCGGCGATACATCGCTTCCGGAAGGGCCGCTCTCGGGTGGCTCGATCACTACGGGATCGGTAGTGCCGGCTGTCTTTGCCGCAGCCGACCAGGCGATTGGATCGCTGAAGACGGTGGCCGTGTCCACTCCTGGATCCCCGTTCGTAAATTGCAAACCAGACGATCTGGGCTTCGAGAACGGTCTCGTTTTCCTGAAAGCCGACGGTTCTGCGGACGGCGTACCGTTCGCCGACGTGCTTCGCCGCGCCAACCTGCGGCTGGTGAATGGCAGTGGCCAAGCCGAGGCGACCTTCGGAAATCCTGAACCGAAGTTCTCGACGCAGTCCTTTGGTTGTCACTTTGTCGAGGTCACGTGGCAGCCGGAGATCGCGCGCTTGCGGGTGAGCCGCGTCGTAACCGTCATCGACGCCGGCAGGATCATTAACACGCTCGCCGGCCGCAATCAGATCCAGGGCGCCGTAGTCATGGGTATCGGCATGGCGCTCTTGGAACAAACTCACTACGACCCGCAGAACGGTGCGCCCATCAGCAGCAGCATGGCCGACTACCTTGTCGCGGTGAACGCCGACGCTCCGCCCATCGAGGTGCACTTCCTCGACTACCCCGACAAGGAGATCAATGAGGTTGGCGCGCGCGGTATCGGCGAGATCGGCCTGGCCGGGATCGCGGCGGCGATCACCGACGCAGTGCACCACGCGACCGGTGTCCGGGTACGTGAATTGCCCGTGAAGATCGAAGACCTGTTGGCGTGAGTCCGTCGTAGGTACACCGGTGCCCCACATCTGCCCGGTGTCGGCAGATGTGGGGTATCTCGACATTCGTCTTTCACCTGGAAGGAGAACGTCGTGAAGATGAACTCGACACAGGGAGGTGACCGATGAAGGCGATTGTGGTGACAGATCAGGCTGCGGGAACGGCCGGGGTGAAGCTGGTGGAGCGACCCGAGCCGCAGGCAGCGATAAACGACGTCGTTGTTCAGATTCATGCGTCGGGATTCACCGGGGATGAGCTGACGTGGCCCTCGACCTGGATCGATCGCGTCGGCCGTGACCGGACGCCTTCGATCCCCGGACACGAACTGGCCGGAGTGGTCACCGCTCTCGGCTATGGCACGACGGGGCTGT
>CAZLJE010000041.1:0-38077 GCA_964559835.1 uncultured Terriglobales bacterium | reverse complement strand
GGAAAGCTCGTAGCCATGACCGGCGACGGAACCAACGACGCTCCCGCACTCGCTCAGGCCGATGTGGGCGTCGCCATGAACACCGGCACCCAGGCCGCCAAGGAAGCCGGGAACATGGTTGACCTCGATTCGAACCCGACGAAGCTGATCGAGATTGTCGAGATCGGCAAGCAACTGCTGATGACGCGCGGTTCGCTGACGACGTTCTCCATCGCCAATGACGTGGCTAAGTACTTCGCGATTATTCCGGCGATGTTCGCGGCGACTTTTCCCGTGCTGAACGCGCTGAACATCATGCGGCTGAAGACGCCTGAATCAGCCGTGCTCTCCGCCGTGATCTTCAACGCGTTGATCATCATTGCTCTGATCCCGCTCGCTCTGCGCGGTGTGAAGTACCGGCCATTGCCGGCCGCGGAGCTGCTGCGCCGGAACCTGCTGATCTATGGGGCTGGCGGTATCGTGGTGCCATTCATCGGGATCAAGCTCATCGACATGCTGATTACGCGCGTGGGGCTTGCTTGAAGTCATTATGAAGAAGAATCTTGTGACTGCTGTCCTGATGACAATTGTGACCACGGTCCTGCTCGGGCTAGTTTACCCGCTGCTGATGACTGCGGTTTCCCAAGTGCTGTTTCCCAGCCAGGCGAACGGCTCGCTCATCGTGAGAAACGGGCGGATGGTTGGTTCGCGTCTAATCGGTCAGCCTTTCACCGGCCCTGGATACTTCCACTCACGGCCGTCCGCCGCCGGCAGCGGCTATGACGCGGCAAATTCCGGCGGCACGAACCTCGGGCCGACCAATGCGTCCTTGCTGAACCGCGTCACAGTGGAGGCCAAGCGACTGGCCGACGAGAATCCCAGCCAGCCAGTGCCCATTGATCTGGTAACCACATCGGCCTCGGGCCTGGATCCCGATATCTCGCCAGCCGCCGCCGAGTTCCAGATTCCCAGGGTCGCTCGGACCAGGGGCATGACGGAGGCACAGGTGCGGGCGGTGCTCGCCCAAAATATTCATGACCGTCAGGCGAGAGTCCTCGGCGAACCGCGCGTCAATGTCTTGCAACTGAACCTGGCACTGGACGGCATGTCTGCCAACCATGAGGCGCACTAGCGAGTGCCCCCCCTTGCCCTAAAGAAACTCACGCTTCTCAATTGAGGAGCTTGAGTCCCTTTAGGTTCTGTGCGCGACGGCGTCAACACGCGACTCGTCCCCAATGGGGAGGCATGACCCATCCCCACTGATCTCCCCGATTACACTTCCCCGGGGAGGTCAGGTAACGGAATGGTTAAAGGCGTCGCTGCGCGACGCCTTTAACCGTGAATCGACGCGCAGATACACCGTTAATTGGCTGCGGCTCCGGCAACTGCCTACGCCGCAGCCGCGACGGCTGTCGAGTCTTCATGACGCCTTAGACCGATGATCGAGACGCGGCTGGGCGTTCGCGACCGAGTATGCGGCGCACATTCGCCGCCTGCCACAGGTGTCGCCGGGAATGCCCGTTGCCTACGGAGAAATACTCCAGCAGGTTCATCCGGATGTAGCTTGCCAACGGCGACGAGAATCGAAGCCTCGTGAGATCTATGTCACTGGCGGCTTCGACGCGGCGAAGCAATTCAGTCTGCGACTGAAGGAATAGGTCCAAGGCGTGCTCTGGAGGACCATCCGGCCGTGGTCTTAGCGCCTTTGGCGCTGGCAGGCGGATCACTGGCGGAGGCTGTACATACCAGACTAGTACCCGGCCATACCACCCAAGTCGGAAAGGCCCTGCGCTCAGAAATCCCTGCTGACGACTCTCGGCGATCGCCCGATCCAGGACAGGCATGAACACTTCGGTAGTCGTGCAAAGATGAATGAGATTCTCGGCGATCGACCATTTTTCTAAAGCAGGGCGCATACCCAATTCATCTGGGCTCAGTCCAGCACAAAGAGCCTTGGCCTCTGCATTGATGGCCAGAAGTTGGTCGCGGAACGTTTTGGAATCGATGAGCCCGGTTGACCCCAGTGCTGTCTCGTGCGATTCCTCGTGTCTCACCGGCATTATCTCCAGTTCCCGAATCGCGCGCGCGATTCCGCGCGGAATTCGTTGGACGTTCAACCACTGCATCAGCTATCTCAGTACGACAACCATGTCCATACACGTCCGCGGTCTTCAGCGCCCATAGAGTCAGGCGAAAAGATTCGCGCATCCGTCGAAGCAACAGGATCAGCGTCAGCCCGATCGGCAAGCCGATCAGCGTACGCCAATCGCGGGCAAGCACAGCGTTCAAGGCATCACCTGCCTAGTTGATTGAAAGAATAATAATCGCGGTCCAATATCCCCACCGCTTCATTCGCCAGAGACCAAAAGCGGCGGCGAAGCACGAGATGGACACGACGACCATCAACAGGACTGCCGGCTTCCCGATAGAAGAGAACCCCCCCCGCGCATGCGGATTCAATCGCCAAAGCGGCTCAATCGGGCTACCCGGAAACAGCAGCATGATCGCAGCAAGTCCACCCATGAAGGTGCCAAAAACGATGAAAAGGCTAATCCCAGTGATCACCAAGGGTCGGCATCTGACGTTGGCGTAGTTCTCGCCCATGTCCCGGATTCTAGCGAATTGATGGCTTGCGTTCTGTGTTGGTCTTCAAAGTGACACGCGGCATGGGTCATCTTCGCAAGTCTTGGACAGCCATCAGAAGGCAGTGCCGTCATGCCACTCGTCAATATCACCGATCCGAACGACGACGGGCGTTGCTTGCACAGCCTTGGCACCGGCGGCAGTCATAATCGTTGCTCCGCCGCAAACAACTTGGGTCCCATTGTTCTTTACGGTTGTTCTCTTCGCAATTGCACGTGCGTTTGGGTTGGCGCCGGGAATTCTCGGTTCCATCGTCAGCGCCGCCGTTTTTGCGACATGGATGTGCCAACCATTCGGCAGCGTTGCGGTCCAAAATCTCGATGCGAGGAAGACCATTGCCTGGATGATGACGACGGCGCTGCCCTTTCTATTGGTGCCCCCAGAAGGGCGCGCCGAGGTTACAACCGCCGTCTAGAATTCCTCGCGGCCCCCCGCATGCACCGCGCCGGGGGCTGATATACGCACCATGATTCGCTGACCCAGGTCACCTTCTAGTCGTACAGGAGCACCGTTCTCCATTGGTTCACGTAGGCGATGAGATTTCTTGGCTGGACTGTGGAGAACGACTGATTTTTTGCAATCAGTTAACGTGTCCCAACATTCTTTTGACGTACTTTTGTTGCCGTCCGTGCTCTGTATGTTGTTGTATCTACGCTCCTAGGCGGATTCGAGTCCTACCTGAGGAGCCAATTCTTTTCTGCGGCTTACCTCGCATTTCCTTCAACCCTCCGAGGGACGGCTAGGGACAGATAACAGCGCGTTACATCGATTCTCCGGCAACATCGGCCTGGCGTTGCTGTTCGCGCCGCATGTTGCGCGCTTGCTTGAGCCGCTGAGGTTTTCACGAAGTTGACGAGCCGTTGCGACGCATCACGCTTCGCGTCCAACGACAGGCCCGATTACAACTGGGCGGCGGTCGCCATGTTTTCGTGACGTAACAGGTCCTTGGTTTCTTCGAGTTTCAGGACACCGCCGGAGGCCGAAATCGAACGGCTGCCAAGAGAACAGTGCACCGCCCGCGCTGCTCCAGGCGGATCGGCTGTTGTCGGCGGGGATTACAGGACCGGTGAGGGAAGTGATCACACCCTGCGGGAGCAGGAGATCATAGATGTTGTTGGCGGTAGCCCTGTTCGTCTGCCAAAGGAGGTCCGTGCGCGGCAGGTACGCAGTTCGCGCCGCGGCTACGCCCGCTTCTGCTGCGGCCCGCTGTTCCGCCGCTCGCAGAATGCGCGGATAGTTCGCCTCGGCCCTTTGGATCGCCTGCGCAAGTGTGAGGCGCGATATCGGTTGGGGCGCACTGGATTGTGCCGACACGATGCCCGCAGAGAGCACCGCGACCACTGAAAGCAAACCTGTGAACCGCAACCCACCGCCAATGACTGGATGGTCTGTTTGCAATTGTTCAGTCACGTTTTCTATCTCTTGGATTTCGTTTGATCGAGCGCCGCACGTAAACCCTTCGCGAGCTTCACGGCGTCGTCGTTTGCCCAGAAGTGCATGAAGAAGAGCCGAGGCTGGTCCGTCAGCATGTGATTGTGCAGGGCGGTCACCTCGATGCCGTTGTCACGGAGCGCCCGGATGACGGAGTTCACTTCGGTGCCCAGCAGCACGAAATCGCCGGTGATGGCCGCGCGTCCATTGCCGGTCGGCTGAAAGTTGATCGCTGTCGCTACCCCCATCGACGGCGGTATTGCCATTCCGTTGTCGGTGATCGACTCAGAGCGCGAGACTGAGAACTGGTAGACGCCGCCGTTGTTCTTGCCCTTCTGCCCTAGCGCCTGATCAATTTGGGCCGTGTCGAGGTCTATGTTCTGTTCCGCGGCAGGAGCTGAATCCGCCCCTGGCGTCTTGGTCAGAGCCAGCGCGTCATGAATTGTTTGCGCGAGCTTCGTCGCGTCGCCATGACCGGCGATGTGCATGTACATGACACGCGGCGATTCATTGAGCAGATGGTTATGGACGGCGGTAATCTCAATCCCGCCCTGTTCCAGCTTCAGCATGACGGGTTCGAGTTCCGACTCGGACAGTACGAGGTCTCCCATCACCATCGCATTCGCGCCGCTGCCTTTGAATGCCGTCCAGGAACCGAGAGCAAGGCCCGCCTTGACGTGGGTCCCGCTGACGGTCACGTTCATGTCCTTGCGCGGCATTGAGAATTTGAAAATGCCGTCCGGTTGCAACTTGCCGCTACGCCCGAGCGCACCTTCAACCGGCTTCCACGCGCCATCGCTCTGATCTGATTTGGGCTGCTGACCGACCATAGACTGCGTGAGAAGAGCGACGACGACCAACGTCACCCAGTGACTTGAACCGATACGAACTTGCCGTAACATGCAGAAACTCCTTTCAGACTTCATTCGTTTTCGTCTGCTGTCGCGCAGCGTTGAAGGCAGGATGTGCCGAATTGTGCGTTGCCAACTCTTCCGGTGGCTTCAGAGCACGCAATGAAAAGAAGAGAGCTATGTCATAGGCGATTTTGAGCGAGCTTCCGATGAAGATGGGCGCCGCAAGCGAGAGGGAGTGCATGAACAGGCCGGACAGCGACGAGGACGCGGCCCAGCCCGCGTTGCGTGCTACGTTCGTAGCTGAAGCTGCGAAGGTGCGCTCCTGTGGCCGCACCACTGCTGCTGTGTATGACTGCCGAGTAGGTACATCCATTTCAACGAGAGCTTCGCGGCACAACAGGAGTCCGGCTGCCACGGGGAATGACGACGCAAACGGTACGGCCATCAGGAACAGACTGGACGGCAGGTGCGTGAACACCATCGTGTTCACGAGGCCAATGCGTCGAGCCAGCCAGGCTGCACCAAGATGCGATGTCGCATTCAGAACGTGAATCAGCGCAAATAGCAGACCAAGTCCCTGCTCCGAGACGCCGAATCGGCGGAAGAACCAATAGGAAATCAGGGCGTCGGCAAGCAGTCCACCGCCGAACGCATCGAGCGAGAAGAGTGCCGAAAGGCGGGCGACAGTCCGTTTGGCTTCCGGCGAGACGGACTGCCTCACCTTCCCTACGTTATTGATTTCGATTGCTGGAGACAGGAATGAATACCCGAGTGTTGTGATAATTGTCAGCAGCGCCAGGCCACAGAGGGTGTCTCGATATCCGCCAAGCAAGCCAGTTCCCGTCATCGTGCCCAGCAGAACGGGCAAGCCGCCGAGAAGGGAGCCAACCGCAGTACCGGTATCGAGGGCGACGTTGTACCAGGAAAGTGTCCACGTACGTTTCGAATCGTGGACCAGGCCTGGGAGAATCGCCTGCTCGATGGCGAACGCCGCTGAGCGATCCGTACCCATCGCGTTTAGCATCCCGATGAACGCGACAGGCAATACGGTCCAGAACGACGGTCGAAGGGCGAGGACGAGCAGGGGCAACGAGGTCAGCACCGTAAGAGCGCAAAGCGTGCGCCGCCTGCCAATACGATCGGCGCGGAACCCGGAGATGGTGGTGGCAATGGCAGCCCCCGCCAAGCCGGCGCCGATTACGAACCCGATCTGGAGGGAAGACAATCCGCCCCGGAAGAGATACACCGCAAGCACCACGCCGATAAAACCGACCGTCAGCGAGCGCAGAAAACCTGCGGTGATGATGAGTGTCAGGTCGCGCTTGGCATCTGCTTGCAAACGTTAATCCCGTATCGAGTGATATAGGCCTTCGATCAGTTCCATTCCACGACGCAGCAGTTCCTCGTCTGAAACCCCCAGCTGTGCCCAGCCAATCAACACTTTGTCCAGCCCTTCTCCCTCGCCGCGGCCGAACTTCGCATCCCCCAAATCTGCGTCGTGAATGATTTCGGCGACCACACCGACTTTTCGGTCGCGAATACTGAACTCCTTACGCAAGGTCTCGAAGGTGCAATCATCGCCACGATGCCCGAAGCCACCTGCCTGGAACATGTCGAATGGGACGCCGTCAGGGACCTTCTTGGGGTCATCGGCGAACGCGAATTTACCTTTCGGATCGATGAACTTGGTGATCAGCCACGCCGAAGAAACGCGGTCAATGCCAGGACGAGGACGAGTGAGCCAGGTCCTGCCCGTAAACTCCCTCTTTCGACGCGAGGTTCGAGGCGGGGATGCGGGGCGCGGTTCAGCGGCACGAGCGAGCAGGGTTTCCACGCGGCCCCGCAGAGGGCTGCGAAAGAAATCAATATCGATGATCTCCTGGAGGCGCCGGCGCAGTCGGCCCAAGTGCCCAGTGCCATTCTTCGACCGCAGTGTCTTCGTGATCTCCGCCGCAAGCGACTCGTAATCCCGTGAGCGCGCTTCCGTAAAACGTTTCGCAAGATCTTCGGATGGTAGGTCATCAATCGATTCGACCTGGATTACCGACGCCTGCCCCTTGTATTTCCGGATTGACGCAGCAAGCCATTCGAAATGTTCGTGATTCGCGGGCATTTGCGGCAGCAGGTGTCCGGAAGATCCAAGCGGAAGAGCGCCGATGCGCTTCAGCTTGCGCCACACTTCGACACGCTCGCTTGCACGTTTGGCAGGGAGACTGAAGACTAGCAACAACCATTTGGAAGTCGGCGATACAGTCATTGCCATACTGTGTTACAAGTCTAACAGAACGACTTTTGAGTTACCTACTTTTCATCTTCTCCGTGTGTCGGCGTCTCGACAGCGCTGCGTAACCTTAATTCATCTCGCAAATCTGATCTTTTTACGAGGTCACGACGCAAGCGTATGGCCGTTCTGAACGGATGGAAGGAGGTTGCGGGGTACCTGAGCCGTGGCGTTCGAACCGTACAACGGTGGAAGGCTTACGGCCTACCACTCCATTACCCAGCGGGGAAATCGCGCAGCGCGGTGGTCGCGGTAACAGAAGAGCTCGATGACTGGATTAGGACCAGTCCTATCATTCAACATCCTTCCGAGTTGACGCGCCTGAAACGACGCATCAAAGAACTGGAAGAAGAGGTTGAATCACTCCAGGCGACACTCGGTCAACACGAACCGCGTCGCATGCAAGCCGTCCGCGCGTACAAAACGCAGACATGATCCTACACACCCTGGCTCTTTGGGCAGGGGGCGAATGGGAATCCTGCGCAGCAGCGGAATTCCAGCTTTCGGCGTTCAGCTTGATAATTGCGCCCGTCGCAGAGCGCGTCGCCATGTGATTCTCTGAATCGCGTATCCGACATTTGTACGCACGTGGTGCATCAGCAGGAAACGTACGAAAGCAAGCTCATCCGACGGTACTCGGTGTTCGGCGACAGCTCTCATGACTGCGGTGATCCTATGCATTGCGCTGTGCCACGGAACGAACCGGCGAAATTCGGGCCGACATCCAACGGGGCTCGAGTGATGAGCACCCGGGCATCTCGATCCTAGAAGCAGTTGCAGCTTGCTTCCGGGAAAAGGAGCAACGAGGTACTTCCTGCCCCAGTTCTTCATCCACAAATGCGCGTGCGGCGGCAAGCCGTCGACCGGGTTCTTACCTTTTGTGCGCTCGCTTTCACCGAAGCTGCACGCCACGAGCGCGAGCGCATAAGCAACATTGCTGCTGATTTGATCGCATTCGCAACACCGTCGTATGGCACTCCAGAATTCGAGGTCGTCGGCGTTTTTCCGCAAGAAATGACGAAGTTCGTAGAGCATCGACAGGCGCAGCCAGCCGGAGCGGAAATGTTGCGCGATGTGCGCCACTTGGTGGAGGAATGCCTCTTGTTTGTTCAGAACTGGAAAGAGCAGTCCGCACAATCTTTTGGTCTCGATTGACCCTCGATCAGGGAGAGCTCCAATGTGATTCATCTCACTTCCGTCGAAGTGCAGTTCCACACAGAAGCTCGATCGTGACTTGTAGATATCTGCGAGGTTCGGCGTGTGTTCTGGGCGAGTATCGAACGTCAACTCTCCGTCCTCCGCCCCGGTTTGCCGATATCCCAACGAGGAGAGCACATTCGAGAATAGCGGTATGTGCTCGACTCCGATCTGAAAGTCGATGTCCGCTTGTGTTCGAAGTGCTGCGTCAGAGCAATAGTCCGGAACGAGCGCGAACCCCTTGTGCACGACGAATGGAGCACCTGTTTCGGAAAATGCACGAACTAACCGGGAGAATTCCTCAAAAAGGAGGTGGGCTCTCTCGCGGGAATCGCCGAGGTTTTGTTCCAGGCGCGCTTGAACTGGCGGGGGCAAGCCTCTGAATCGGCCCATGTGCTGCAAGCGATCAGCGAGATATAGCGCGATTCCACCCTCATCCAGCCATCGGTAGTACCGCCCCCAGTCGCGTTCGTGAAATGACGCCAATCTATCGGCGGTGCTGGAGGACTCTGCGCCGAGGAAATCGAGTACAGCGTATTTGAACGCATCGGCCAAATTCACCGTCCTGCCGCACTACATACATCGTTGCAGTCGGGTTCGCACACGTCGACCGAGTGTGGGAGTGTCCCTGAAAGAAGTGCTCGGTAGACCCTGATCTGCCGTTCTTCGTAATGCTTGATGGTGAACCGCCGTAACACTGCTTGTCGTCCCGCCGCACCCATGGCAGTGAGTTGCGCGGGATGCCGATAGCACCAATCGATAGCGTTCGCAAGAGCGTTCACGTCGCGTGAAGGAACTATAAAACCGGTGACGCCCTGTTGAACGCAGTCCTGGGCGCCTGACATTTCGGTCGCGACCACTGGTATACCGCAGGACATAGCTTCCAACATCGTGCGAGCGAGCCCCTCATTGACCGAAGGCATGACCATCACAGTCGATCTCCGCATGTGCTCGACTACTTGATCGGGAGGAACGAATCCTACGACCCGGATACTGGAATGCGCGTTGTGCTTGAGTACACGGCGGATTTCCGGGCGGACTTCGCCGACGAGCAGTAGTTCAGCGTTCTTCAGGTCTAATCTCCGCCAGGCATCAATCAGGTAAGGAATGCCCTTACCGAGCTCCAGACGACCGACGAAAATGGCGCGGAATTTCTCGGGTGGTGCGGCTGCCGGCGTGAACTGCAGCTCATCAACGCCGGCCCAGACAATGATCGTCTTATCGGCCAATCCGAACTCCGCAAAGCTGGCTTTCGCGGTCGACGAGGGGACAATGACTGCATCGCACAGGTTGTATTCGGAGATCATGCGGCGGATCAAAGCTTTCGGCAGCACTGCGTCGCATTGTCGATACGTGACGCCGAAGGTCCTGCATTCCTGTTCTACGACGTGTTGCCAGCTTTCTGCGTGGCGAACGTTGTTCTCGATTATGCTGACCATGCGGGAGCGCTTACGTCTCAGAGTTTCGAGACTGAACGTCGTTAGCCCATGGAAGACGCCCTCGGCGTCGGCGTGGGGCGCAACGGCGCGGCCGATCATCCTCGAAGTTATGACTTGCGGATAACACGACCGGCCAGTCAGAGGTAATCGGCGCCACGACGCCCACAATGCGCGGCGAGAGAACTCCAGGCCATGGAAACGACGTCGCGTGACTGGCGACCCTCGATCCGAATAGTCGGTGACGTCAATCAGGACGCCGCAGCGGATCACTCGACACCCGAAACCCGCGCGCGACAGCGCACCGGCCAAGCCGTTCTGGTACGAAGCGACGCCCAACATCAATGTCACTGCCGGCGAGGTGGACAGCACAGGTGATATGAGCTCCCAGGACGGCGTAGGTTACAAACCGTGCTGGTGCGACAAGCGGTTTAGATGGGGAAGAGCGGTCGCGACTTAGTCGCCGGAGTACCCAGAAACGTACAAAACGCTCCGACGGGCGGAATGATCGGAAATCAGAAGGCCGACGTTTGCCTTCGCAATGACCGAGAAGCGTTCGCTGTGCCAAGCGAAGTCGTGCCATTGAGCATCGTCGTCAATCACGGTCCATGAATGCTGTTCGCAGCCGGACGCGTCCATGGAATGCAGCAGACGGCTGGGGAAACGATTCGGAGCCCTGGCCGGCACGAAGCGACGCATCAGGTCGGGTACCTCAAACTGCGCCGGCAGCTGGTTGCAAACTACGTCATCTGTGACAGGTGCACCATTTTCGAACCAGTTGGCGAGGCGATCGGCAATCTGGTGAGGATCCCCATTGGTGGTCAGGACGTAGGCGGGGTGACGGGCCAGAGCATCGATGATGACGAGCTGACGCGGGCGGGCTTCACGAAACTTATCGGGGATACGCTCAAGCGCGGGCCCGAACTGGCGAGTCACTTCGGTGGGGCTAACGCGACGGACGCACCAGTCCACATCTGCCGGACGCTGAAAGAAGACCAGCCGCGAGGGCCTACAGGTGAATTCACGCGCTGCGCCGAGTACTGCGGTGGGGTCGAATTCATATGCCAACTCACCGTTCAGCGACTCCGATGGCGACAGGGCGCCCAGGTACGGGAAAAACCTACGGCTGTCATGCAGCAACTTCACTGGAACCGGCAATCCGCTGGCGAACAATCCCTGGGAGCCGTGGGAGAAGAACGTCCAGTCATCGGAAAGAACAGAAAAGTCGCGCATTGCGAGAGCGGCCGTGAGCGTGGATTTACCGGCTCCCGACATCCCGGAAACGTGCAGTCCCAATCCCTTTCGTACGAGGGTGGCGCAATGCAGGGGAGCGATGCCGACAATGGGGCTTGCCAGCCCCACGATGACGGGCACGACGACTCTCCTCCAGAACTGCGGGTCGTTTGCCAAAGCGGTGGAAACCGTGCCAGTCACTGAGCGCTCCGCCAGATCGAAGACCATGACGTCTTCAGGCCCGTAGGCGGCGACAACCAGGCCGTCGCGGCCGCGGAACAAAGGCTTGGCCCATGGTGCCGTCACGCCAGGTGATACATCGATTTGTATCGAGAATCTTGCCTGGGAAGGGATCTTTGAAGCTGGGATCGACTGCTGTATGGCGTACGCCACGGCGCTGCTGTTCGTCCGCACGACCCAATCGCAGCCCGCGAACGGGAACACCTGCTCGATACGTCCCGCGTCCGTCACGTCTGTCGCGTTCGTCATTGTCTTGCAATCGAGTCTGACGGTCTCTGAGCCGTTACAAAAAACAAAACCTGTGCTGTAACCCGGCCAGCAGCAACGCCTCTATTCGAGTCTGCAGCTCGATTGTTTGGGCCAGAAGACGGTAGTCGTGCCGGGAGGAGCCGTGCGGGGCTCTCGAAAAATCGTTTTCTTTTTCCCCTCGTTCTCCAGTGCGGAGGCGACGGCGCCACTCGGTTTGCTGGCGATCTCGACGCCGCTGCTCCGCGCCGGCTACGACGTCCGTATCGTCGACTCAACGATCACTCCGAATTTTCAGCGGACCGTCGTCGATGAATGCCGCGACGCGCTTTGTCTTGGCGTGTCGCTGGTGACCGGGCCGATGATCAAGGAGACGGTGCAGATCGGACGCGCGGTGAAAGCGCTTTATCCGGAGCTGCCGATTGTCCTGGGAGGGTGGCATCCGTCTCTGTTGCCACAGCAGACGCTGGAAGCCGACTTCGTGGACATCGTGGTACGCGGGCAGGGCGAAGCCGCGATGCTCGAAATCGCCGACCGACTGTGCGCAGGTGAGCCGTACGATGATGTGGCGGGGATTGGCTATAAGCGCGACGGGCGGTGCCACTTCTCGCCGACGCGGGAGCTGCGTCCGCTCGCGGACATGCCGCCGAAGGCGTATGAACTCGCCGACTTCGATGCCTACGAACGGCTGTGCGGCAAGCGCTGGGCGATGTACACGTCGAGCCTGGCATGCCCGTTCAACTGCGCCTATTGCACGAATGCGGGAGTTTACGGGCGCAAGTGGAACGCGCTGTCGCCGGAGCAGGTAGTCACGGAAACCGTCGAGATTTCGCGGCGGTATCGACTGAAGTTGATCTGGGTCGTGGACGACAACTTCCTTGTGGACCTGGATCGCGCGAATGCGATTGCAGCCGGATTAGTGGAAGCGGGCGCGACCTTCGAGTGGAGTGTCCAGGCCACGACGAACCTGGTGGCACGACTGTCGATTGAAGACCTGAAGCTGCTGCGACGCGCCGGCCTGCGACAGATATGCCAAGGTGTGGACTCGGCGTCGCCGACGATCCTGCACGCCATGAATAAGGAGTTCCAGGACTTCGCTTCGATTTACGAGTCGGCGCACCGGTGCATCGAAGCGGGGATTCGGCCGTCATTCAACATTATTTTTGCGTATCCCGGGGAAGGACCGAAGGAACGGCGCGAAACCGTACAGTTCATGATGGACGTCTGCCGCCGGTTTCCGGGCGCGGAGTTCTGGACGAATATTTTCACACCCTATCCCGGGTCGCCGATCATGCAGCAGGCAGCGGAGATCGGCATCCAGACGCCGACTTCCCTCGAGGGCTGGGCCGATTTCTTCCCCCGCTACACCGTTCTGCCGTGGCTCAAGGGCAAAGAACACACTCGGCTGCAAACGATGCGGGACTACCTGCGCGTCGCGTTCGACCGCGTTCCGATCGCAGCTGACACGCGAGGGCCGGTCACACGAACAATCCAGAAAGCTATCAGCCTGCCCGCGCGGTGGCGGCTGGACCACGACGTGTACACCGCACCGTGGGAGTTGTGGCTCAATCGGCAACTCAAGAAGATGAACCTGCCGCTGCGTCCGACGGTGGACGCGAAGCGCCTGGAGCCGGCGCAAGCGAGCTGCCCATGAAGCCGAAAGTAGTGCTGTTCTATCCCCCCTATGATGGGCCGCCGCTGAGCGCGCCGCTATGCCTGCTGTCGTTGGCGGGCACGCTGCTCGATGCGGGAATCGAGACGCGAGTGATCGATGCGGCGATAACGCCGTCCTGGCCGACAGTACTGGCGCGCGAACTGCGTGACGCGACGTGCTTCGGAATGTCGGTGCTGACCGGACCGATGATTCGGGGTGCGCTGCGGGCCGCACAAATCGCGCGCAACACTCGGGGTGATCTTCCGATCGTGTTTGGCGGGTGGCATCCGAGTCTGGTGCCGGAGCAGACGCTGCGGAATCCACTGGTGGACGTCGTGGTGCGGGGACAGGGTGAGCGGACGTTGCTGGATCTGGTGCAGAACATCGTCGCAGGTGCGGGAGCACGGGGTGTTCGCGGCACGTCGTGGCGAGACGACGAACGGTACGCGCAATCGTCCGAGCGTCCCGTGGAGAACTTGAACCAACTGCCCACGCCGGCGTACCACCTGGCCGACTACAACGCGTACGCGCGCGTGAGCGGAACACGGAAGTTGTCGTACGCGACGAGCGTCGGGTGCCCGTACGCGTGTCATTACTGCACCGACCAGGTGTTCTACAAACGGCGATTTAACGCGTACACGGCCGAGCGTGTTGGGCGCGAAGTTCCCGAACTCGTCGAACGGTACGACATCGAAGAAGTCGCCCTGCTGGATTCAAATTTCCCCGTGGACGTGCGGCGAGCGGTGGCGATCGCCAAGGCGTTCGTCGCCTCGGGAGTTCGGTTCCGGTGGACGTTCCAGGCGTCGACCGATTTCCTCTGCCGGATGAGCGAACACGACGTCCGGGTGATGGCCGAGAGCGGGCTCTCGCACATGGGATTCGGTACGGAATCAGGTTCGCAAGAGGTGCTGGCGCTGATGAACAAGAAACACCAGCGAATCGACGACATGTTCGAAACCGCTCGGAAGGCCGAACTGGCGGGAATCCATGTCACGTACAACCTGATCTTCGGCTACCCGGGGGAGAGCGAGGCGGACCGCGTGGAAACCTTGCGCATTATGGGCGACATCGCGCGGCGCCACTGGAACGTCAGCTTCTCCCCGAATATCTTCACGCCCTACCCTGGGATTCCGATCTGGCCGCAACTGCGACAGATGGGCGTGCGCGAGCCGCAGTCGATGGAGGAGTGGGCTGACCTGCCGCTGGGAGAAAACATTCTGCCGTGGCTGCGAGGCGACGAACTGAAGCGGCTGCGCGTGATGCTGAAGTTCTTCCTGCTGAATAACCAGATCAGAAAGGCGACCAAGTCGACGCCGGTATTGCGGCGCGGGTTCCGGCGAATGCTGGGCGCGCCGGTCCGTTGGCGTTTGCGCAGGAAGTTCTTCCTCGTGCCATGGGAACTGGCCGTGGCGCGCGTGGCGGAGAAGATCGTGACGCGGCGGTCTCTCGTGACCGGCGTGCCGTTGAGCGAAGACATGAACGAGGCGTGCTGAGGAGACCCATGGCTGACGTGCTGCTCACTCATTCGTATCACCTCTTCTACGACCGGAAACAGGTCCGGAAGATGCAGCCGTACGCGCCGTTGGGAACTCTCTACGCGGCGGCGCTGCTGAAACAGCACGGATTTTCTGTTGCGGTGTTCGACACGATGCTGGCCGACCCGGCGCAATTCGCGAACGCGCTGCGGGAACATCGGCCGAAGATCGTCGCCGTTTACGAAGACAACTTCAATTACCTCTCGAAGATGTGCCTGAGCCGGATGCGGGAGGTCGCATTCGGCATGCTGGATGTGGCTTGCGCGAATGGTGTCCCTGCGGTTGTGAATGGATCTGACGCGAACGATAACGCGGAGGCCTACCTGTCGAAAGGCTTCCATGCAGTGTTGCTGGGTGAAGCGGAGTACACGCTGCTGGAGTACGTGTCGCGCACTTTGGCGGGCTCGCGAACAACGGACGTGGACGGAATCGCGTACGCAGAGGCTGGAAGAGTGGTTCGGACGCCGCCCCGCGGACTGATGCGCGATTTGGATGCGCTGCCGTTCCCCGCGCGCGACCTGATCGACATGCGCGCGTACCGCGATGCGTGGACCAAGGCGCATGGGTTCTTCTCGACGAACGCGGTCAGCAGCCGCGGATGTCCGTACCGTTGCAACTGGTGCGCTAAGCCGATTTACGGCAACTCGTTCCACACCCGCTCGGCGGCAAGTGTCGCGCAGGAGATGAAGCAGCTGAAAGAAGAATATGGCGCCGAGCATATCTGGTTCGCGGATGACATTTTCGCCCTCAAGCAGAGCTGGGCCGGTGAGTTGGCACACGAGGTCGAGCAGCGGGACGCACGGATTGCGTTCAAGATGCAGTCGCGCGTCGACCTGATGACGCGGGACACCGTCTCGGCGCTAAGAAGGGCCGGCTGCGCGGAGGTGTGGATGGGAGCGGAGTCCGGCTCGCAAAAGATACTCGACGCGATGGACAAGGACACCCGGGTGGAGCAGATTGCGACCGCGCGCACGAACCTGCGGAAACACGGTATCCGCGCCTGTTACTTTCTCCAGTTCGGATATCCCGGCGAAGGCTGGACGGAGATCCAGAAGACCATCGAGTTGGTGCGACGGACCCGGCCCGATGACATCGGCGTTTCGGTTTCATATCCGCTGCCGGGCACGCGATTCTACGAGCGCGTCCGTGAGCAGATCGGTGGGAAGACGAACTGGTCCGACAGTGAAGATCTTTGCGTGATGTTCCGCGGCGCCTACACGGACGAGTTCTACCGCGCGCTACACGACGCGCTGCACGCCGAAGTGGAGACGTGGAGCATGGCAGCCACCCCAGGCCGGGCGGCGGAGTTGTGGCGCAGGGTCGAGGCGCTGGAGAAGACTTCGCGCGTACAAAACCCGGTGCTGCTTCCCGTCCTGCAACCCGGGATCGCCCTAGGACAGGCGTAGATATGGACTTGCTGCTCACCCACGGTTACTTCCTGCGCGAGGACGCGCGCGAGCTTCAGATCATGAAGCCGTACGTCCCGCTCGGGATTTTGTACATCTGCTCGCACTTGAGGGCGCGCGGCTTCGATGTAGACGTATTCGACTCGACGTTTCGTTCGAAGCGGGAACTGTTTGAAGCCCTCTCCCAGGGGCCACCGTCGGTGCTCGGTATCTATACGAACCTGATGACGCGGCCGAATGTGATCGAAATTATCCAGGCGGCGAAAGCGAGCGGGTGGAAGACAGTCGTAGGCGGTCCGGAGGCGGGGACGTATGCGGCGGAGTACCTGGCCAGCGGCGCCGATGCCGCCGTGAGCGGCGAGGGCGAAGCGACCTTGCAGGAGCTACTGCCGGCGCTCAAGGCGGGCGCGAGCCTGGAGTCGATTGCCGGAATCGCGTTCCTGGAAGCAGACGGCAACATGAGGAAAACCGTCCCGCGAGCGCAGATCCCGGATATCGACGCGCAGCCGTGGCCGGCGCGCGACGCGGTCGACATACAGCAATACGTGAACACATGGCGCGAGCATCACGGGAAAGGTTCGGTATCGATCATCACTGCCCGCGGGTGTCCATACCACTGCCGTTGGTGCAGCCACCAGGTGTTCGGCAAAACGCACAGGCGGCGGAAACCGGCGTCGGTGGCTGAGGAGCTGGCGTTCCTCGTCGAGCAGTATTCTCCGGATATGGCGTGGATGGCGGACGATGTTTTCACGATCCATCACGGGTGGCTGTTCGAATACGCCGCCGAGCTGAAGAGACGCGCGATCCACCTGCCGTTCGAATGCATCTCGCGGGCGGACCGCATGAGCGAGCGCGTGGTGGACACGCTCGCGGAGATGGGCTGCTTCCGGGTGTGGATCGGGTCCGAGAGCGGCTCGCAAAGGATTCTCGACGCGATGGAGCGCGGCGTCACCGTCGAGCAGGTTCAACACGCGATCACGCTGTGCAAGTCGCGCGGAATTCAGACCGGCATGTTCTTGATGTGGGGATACGAGGGCGAGGAGATCGAGGACGTCGAGGCGACCATTGCACACGTCAAGAAAACCATTCCCGACATTTTCCTCACGACGGTGTCGTACCCGATTCGTGGGACGGAGTACTTCGCGCGCGTGGAAGAGAGAGTCGAGGCGGCGGGAGAGTGGTCGAGGTCGTCGGACCGGGAGTTCCGAGTGCGTGGCCGGCATTCGCGCAACTTCTACAGGCATGCAGACCAGTTGCTGCGCGATGAGGTCGAACAGGCACGGCAGGGAGCACAGCCGGAGTTGTCGGCAAGGATCGCGGCCGAACGACAGGCGATGCTGGCGACCGCGTCGGAGGTAGAAGCGTGACCACGCACCCAGCCGCGATTGCGTTTGGTGCCATGGCCGAGCGCTACGACGCCGTTTTTACCGATTCGGCGATCGGCCGCGCACAACGCAATGCCGTGTGGAGCGAGTTGTACCGCGAGTTCCACGCAGGGGATCGCGTGCTCGAAATCAATTGCGGCACCGGTGAGGATGCGTTGATGCTCGCGCGACGCGGAGTGTCAGTAGACGCCTACGATGTGGCGGCGGGAATGATAGAGGTTGCGAGGCGACGTGCACTTGTACAGGCGGTGAGCGAGCGCGTGTCATTTCGCGTGCTAGCGGCCGAGGACTTGGACGAGATTCGCGAGCGGTACGACGGCGCTTTCTCCAACTTCGGCGGACTGAATTGCGTGCCGCACTTGAACCGGGTGGCGTGTGAGTTGGCGAGGGTGGTCAGGCCGGGAGGGTCGCTGGTCGTTTGCCTCGCCGGACGTTTCTGTGCGTGGGAGTTGGCCTGGTACGTTGCTTCCTGCGATTTCACGAGGGCGACGAGACGATGGCGAGGCAGCGCGGAAGCCTCGCTTGGAACCGCGCGAGTGCCTGTCTACTATCCAACGGCAAAAGCACTAGCAAAAGCGTTTTCACCCTGGTTTCGACTTGTGCGGCGGCGCGGCATTGGTGTGATAGTACCGCCGTCTTACGCACAGGCGTCGGTGTTCGGCACACGCGCTTTCGTCGCACTGGCAGAAAAGTTGGACTGCCTTTTCGGCCGGGTTGCCGGGACCAGGGCGGTAGCCGACCACGCGCTGTTCGTGCTGAGGAGGCTGGCATGAGCGCCGCTCCAGCGATGAACTCGGCGAACCCGGCGGGGCGGTTTGCGCTGCGATGTCCGGCGTGCCAGGCGGACATCGGCAGGGTGGCTTTGTCCGATGCGACTGCTCGCGCTCGCTGCCGGGGGTGCGGGTTCGAGATCCGCAATCTCGGCGGGGTGTGGCGAGCGTTGACGTCCCGCCGCGAGCTGTATTTCCGGCGCTTCGTCACCGAGTACGAGCACATTCGAACCAGGGAAGGACGAGGCTCGGAATCGGCAGAGTACTACCTCGCGCTGCCATTCCGGGACCTGAGCGGACATAACGAGTGGCAGTGGAAGATCCGGGCGCGGAGTTTCAGATGTCTGGAGCGGAAACTCCTGCCGGTCTGCGAGGCACGTTCGGGCGGATCGCTACGCGTGCTCGACTTGGGCGCGGGCAATGGCTGGTTGAGCTACCGGCTGGCACTCCGGGGTCATGAAGCCGTCGCGGTTGACTTGCTGGACAACGAGTCCGATGGGTTAGGCGCCGTGCGTCATTATGCGTCTTGGCGGGGCTGGGCGTTCGCCGCGGTCCAGGCGGAAGTGGACCGGCTGCCGTTCTCCGATGGTCAATTCGATCTCGCGATCTACAACGCGTCGTTCCATTACTCGGAGAACTACACGAGGACGTTAGCGGAGGCGATTCGCTGCGTGCGCGCGGGAGGATGCATCGCGATTATGGATTCGCCCTGGTATGAACGCGACGAGAGCGGGCGAGCGATGGTCCTGGAAAAGCACACAAGCTTCGAGCGGCAGCATGGTACGCGGTCCGACAGCATTATGAGCCAGGAGTATCTGACGCCGGAGCGACTGCACGTGTTGGAGTGTGCGTGCGGAATCCAGTGGAATTTCGCGGAGCCCTGGTACGGGGTGAAATGGGCGCTGCGACCCTGGAAAGCATCCCTGCAGGGAAAACGGGCGCCATCAAGGTTCCGGCTCTATTGGGCAGCGGTGGGAAAATCATGATCATCCTCTTCAATCCTCGCGCAACGAAGCCGCGCAGCCGGCGGTTCCCACTGTCTGTGCTGGCGTTGGCTGCCGTGCTGGAAGGGCGCGAAGAGTACGTCATTGTCGACGGCAACGTGGATACGGACCCGGCAGCGACTATCTGCGACCTGATGTCGCGCCACCGGGTGGAACTGCTCGGCGTAACCGTCATGCCGGGTCCACAGATGGTCGCAGCGATCGAACCCTGCCGGACGGTGCGCGCCCGCTTCCCGCATGTGCCCATCGTGTGGGGCGGATATTTCGCTTCGGTGTACACGGACGCGGCTCTGAATGCTCCGTATGTGGATTACGCGGTGCGCGGTCAGGGCGAAGACACGCTGCTCGAACTGCTGGCCGCGCTGCGCGGAAACGGAATACCGGAAAACATCCGTGGTTTGTCGTTCAAGCGACCGGACGGAAGTCACCATCACGGTCTCGAACGCGTCATGAAGGGTCCCGACAGTTTTCCCTGGTATCCCTACCACCGCATTCCCGCGGAGAAATACGCCCTGCCGAGTTTCTTCGGAAAACGCACGGCTGCGCACCACGCGAGTATCGGATGTCCTTACAAGTGCGCGTTCTGCGGCGTCGTTCCGGCATATGGCAGCCGCGAAAAAATGGAGTCCCCCGCGCGCACCGAAGCTATTTTGCGCCACCTTGCGAAGGAGTACGCAGTGGACTCGGTGCAGTTCTACGACATGAACTTCTTCATGCGCGAGGAGCATACTCGGGAACTTGCAGAGCGGATGGCCCCTCTGGGAATGCGCTGGTGGTGCGAGGGGCGCATCGACATCGTAAGCCGCTATTCAGACCAGACGCTCGAGGCGTTGCGGCGAGCGGGTTGCGCGATGATCTTCTTCGGTGCCGAATCGGGTTCCGACTGGGTCCTGAAGGAGATGAAGAAGGGCATCACGACGGCGCAGACGCTGGCCGTCGCCGAACGAATCAGGCACTTCGGCATCATCCCAGAGTTTTCTTTCGTCATCGGCAACCCGCACGACCCGGAGCGCGACACCGCGGAGTGCCTGCAGTTCATCCGCAAGATCAAGCGGTTGAATCCTGCGTCGGAGATCATCATTTACCACTACACGCCGGTGCCGCAACGTGACCAGCAGATGTATGGCGACATCAACGGTCAGGTCGAGTTCCCAACTACGCCGGAAGAATGGGCGACGGAGAAGTGGCTGACCTTTACCCTCCGGATTGACCCGGCAACGCCGTGGCTGACGCGACGGACAAAGGCGCTCATCGATAACTTCGAGGTCGTGGTCGCTTCGCGCTGGCCGACCGTGCAGGACATTCGCCTGCCGCGATGGGGACGGCGGCTGCTCAAAACGCTGGGGAGTTGGCGGTACGGCCTGGGTGTGTACGGTGCGCCGCGTGAATTGAAATGGGCGCAGCGGTTCATCGAATTACGGAAGCCGAAGTTTGAGAGCGTCTGATGGGTGCGGCGGGAGAGGTCGTCAGGGTTGGCGTCGAAGAGGGATTCCGGCGCTGGGCTGAGGTGTACGACGACGTACCGAATCCGCTGCTTGCGCTCGAAGAGCGGATGCTGGTGGCGAAGCTGCCGGAAATGGATGGGCGATGCGTTGTCGATGTCGGCTGCGGCACAGGGCGGTGGCTGGAACGACTCGCGCTGCGTGGAGCGAAACGGCTCCTCGGGATCGACAGCTCTGCGGAAATGTTGCGCCGTGCACAACAAAAGCTGCGCGGCTCATCGATCCTGATCCGGTCTACGTGCACCGCGATCCCGCTGGCCGACGGATGTGCGGATGTGATCCTGTGCTCATTCACAATCGGCTACGCAGATTCTCTAGACGACGTCGCGCGGGAACTCGAGCGGATCTGCAGGCCTGGCGGCGATATTTATATCTCCGAATTCCATCCAGATACACATGCCCGTGGATGGCGACGGCGTTTCCGTCATCGTGGCGACCAGGTCGAGATCACGAACGTGGCACATTCGATCGGCGAATTGAGCCATGCTTTTCGTCGGCACTCCTTTGACAGTCTCGAAATCGAGGAGCCGTGTTTTGGTGAACCGGAGCGCGAATATTTCGTACGCGCCGGAAAGCCGGAGATGTTCGACCAGAGTGCGTCGGCGCCGGCCATCTTCCTCGCGCATTTCCGGCGGCGCAGGACTAAACGCACGTTCGCGATGACGCGGCGCACCGGGCTACAGCTGGCCTGCGCGCGAGTTGCGGTTGACGCGAACACGGCCACAGAACACCCTCTGAACATTTGCGACGGACGAATCGTTTCCGCCAGTGCCGGTTTCGAGGCTGGTTTCGAGCCTGTGGACCTGTCGGGCTATCTCCTTCTTCCCGGCCTGATCAACGCCCACGACCACCTCGAATTCAATCTGTTCCCCAGGCTAGGCGAGGGACCGTACGGAAACTTTCTTGATTGGGCCACCGACATCCACTGCAAGTACGCACAACTCATCGCCTCGCATCGGGCAGTCGATAAGACCACACGCATGTACTGGGGAGCGATCAAGAACCTGCTCGCCGGGGTGACGACTGTTGCTCACCACAATCCGTACGAGCCGGAAACTTTCGGCAATAATTTTCCTGTGCGTGTGGTGCGCAGGTTCGGCTGGGCGCATTCGGTTCCGCTGCAGACCGACATCGGCGCTGCTTATGCGAACACGCCGGCTGACGCTCCTTTTCTCATCCACGTTGCCGAAGGCACAGATCAGGCCAGTGCCGAGGAATTCGGCGCGCTGAATCGTCAAGGATTCGTCGGCCCCCGTACTGTCCTGGTACACGCCGTCGGGTTGACCGCCGGCCAGCGTGAAGAGCTAAGGGTACTCGGTGCTGCGGTGGTCTGGTGTCCCTCTTCGAACCTTTTCACGCTGGGCAAAACGCTGTCGGCTGCGGATGTCAGCACGCTCGGCCGAGTGGCGCTTGGGACCGACTCTGCTCTTACCGGCGACGGCGATCTTCGCGACGAGATGCGACTGGCGCGGAAGCTCGGGGTGTCCGCAGCACGGTTGTACGCGATGGTGACTACGTCAGCAGCGGACGTGCTGCGGTTGTCTGATGGTGAAGGGACCGTTGGCGCCGATGGAATTGCGGACGTGATCGCAATGCGGGATGATGGTCGCCCGCCGGCCGAAGCGCTATGCGCGTCGGATCACGCAATTGAGCTCGTGATTAGCGGAGGCGTGGTGAGGATGATCTCGCCTGAACTGGCGGCGCGATGGTCGGCGCCGCTCACCGACATGGAGGAGATCTGCGTCGGCGGGGTGCGACGGCTGGTCAAGGCGCCTGTCGCACATCTTCTCCGGAGTGTCCAGCACCTGGGAAATGTCCACGTGGCGCATAAGCAGGTGACGCATTGAGCGACATCGGTGAGATGCCCGTGCTCGTCCTGTTTCCTCACAACCGCTGCAACTGCCGGTGCGTGATGTGCGACATCTGGAAGATACGGCAGGTGCGGCAGATCACGCCGGACGATCTGCGTCCGCATCTTGATTCGATCCGAAGATTGAAAGTGCAATGGGTCGTGTTTTCTGGCGGCGAGCCGCAACTCAATCGCGAATTGGGCCATCTCGCCTCCATGCTCAAAGCCGAAGGTGTGCGCGTCACCGTGTTGACCGCGGGGCTGCTGTTTGAGTCGCAAGCAGGGGATCTCGTGGGCTGGGCGGACGATGTCATCGTCTCGCTCGACGGGCCACCTGATATCCACGACAGAACGAGAAACGTTCCCAACGCATTTGCAAGGCTGACGAAAGGTATTGAAGCTTTACGTGACGCCCGCGCCGGATTCCCGATCAGCGCGCGGACGACTGTGCAGAAGAACAACTTCCGTTCGCTGGTGGAGACGGTCCGTACCGCGGAAGCACTCGGGCTGGATTCGATTTCGTTTCTGGCGGCAGACCTCACATCAAGCGCTTTCAACCGAGCCGAACCGTGGAGCGCCGAGAAACAGCAAGGGGTGGCGTTGACTGGTGACGAACTGAAGGAGTTTGAACACCATGTGGAACGGCTGATCACAGAGTGCTCCCACGAGATCGCGACCGGCTTCATACGCGAGTCGCCCGAGAAACTGCAGAGGCTGGTCCTGCATTTCGCCGCTCATCTTGGCCTTGTCGCCGCGGAAGCACCGCGCTGTAATGCGCCGTGGGTTTCCGCGGTCGTGGAGGCGGACGGCAACGTGCGGCCGTGCTTCTTCCACCCGCCGGTCGGAAATATCGCCGATGCCCCGCTCGTGGACATCGTGAACGGTCCCGCAGCAAAAACATTCCGCGGCAACCTTGACGTGACGCGGAATCCGATTTGCCGCCGCTGCGTGTGTTCTCTGTACGTTCCGGTAGGTACGGAAGCTAGCGCAATTGTCGCGACAGGTTGAAGCCGATGAACAGGCCAGATGGAGTATCAGCATGCGGGTCTCGGCGGAATGTGGCCCGTGATCCCGCGCGCTGCGCCACCGTCACGCCCGGAGCGGTAGAGAAACCGAAGGTGAACGCGTGCCGGAAGATCTTTTTCTGGATACCGAATGAGAACGGCACCCGATGAATGCCGAGTTCGCGGGCATTCGCGAGCGTAGGGTTGGCGTCGACGATGAGGGCAACCGTAGGCCGAATATCCACGGCTAGGCCCACACCGAGTGAGAACGTGTTTGCGCACGGCCGGACATTGAACGACGCGGGAAGATCGTTCGCGAGTGCCTGCTGGCAGGGTTGGTAGCTGGGAGCGCTCAGCCCGTATCCGATCAAAGGCCGGTTGTGCAGAGACACGGTTGGCACCAGGTACAACGCTGCATGCGAAGTGATGCTCCGCGAGAGGATGACTTCGAAGTTCGTGGTGAAGTTCCGGCTGAAATCATTCTGGCCATCGACCGAGAACCGGATCATCGCGTTGAGCGGGGCGCCCGTGCGTTCCTCCGATACCAGGTACGACGCCATCAATTCGATCGGGCGCGCGATGACGCTCGGCGATCGGAATGCGCTCACGGCCAAACGATTCGTGATTCCGTATTTGAAGCCGAATGATGCGATTGCGACATCATCCAGGCCTGCGAGCGTATTTCCTTTGGCGACGCCCTTGAATGCCGGTGTGTAGGCAAAGCGGTGCGTGAAATTCACTGTCATGCCGTGTTTCTGCAGACGCTGTCCGGTGGGAATCATGACGAGACGATCGTCGCCGTTGCGATAGTAGGGCACTGTGGCGTCGGCGTCCGGGCTTGTCTGTTGGGACTGCTCTGCCGACGAAGCCTTCGAAGAACTTTGGTCGGCAGATGCTGATGCCGACGGGACTTGCTGTGCGCGCTCTTCGCCGGATGCCTCGTGAACGGTTCGGCTGTCGAGGTCAACGACGTAGGTCTTGCCACCGCGTTCAATTACAACCGCGTTTGACTCCGGAGACACGACGTACACCGAAGGCGTAGGACGGCTTGAGGTGTCGGAAGCGAATGCCGTTGGGCAAATGCAAAGAGCGACGAGCAACGCGCCCAAGCTATTTCGATGCAATGTCACGGTTCTGACCTCATTTCGGCTGAACGATGATCGTGCCTACCATCTCGGGCTGGTGTGGCACGCACACGTACCGGTAAGTGCCCGGCACCGTAAATTTGTATCGATACCGTTTGCCGACTTGTATCAGGCCGGAATTGAAGGGCTTTGCGCCATTCGGCAACTGGATCGCCTTTGGAATATCAGTGGCGTCCTTGTCAGTTGTGGCGTTGTGGACGTTCGCGGGGTCGTCGTTCACCCATTCCACGCTGTCGCCGACCGAAATCGTGACAGTCTTGGGACTGTATTGTTTGTTCGCAGTCATGTGAATAACCGTCACAGACCCAGCTGAAGAAGTTGGGGGAACAGGAAGACACATGCACCCGGCGCACAATGCGGAAATAACTATTAAGACTCTGAGAACCATATCCGCTCCCTCGACAACGACTAATCCTGCTCCTACATCGCCAGGCCGACTACCGACCTGTCGGGCGCCGCCACCGGCGCAATCCCGGTCGCCAGCGCGCGGTCATAGTGCGCTCGCACCATGGCACGCGCCCGGTGTAGCCGCACCTTCACGTTAGCCTGCGAGAGATTTAGGCGGCGCGCGGTGGCGGTCGTATCCACCTCGTCGAATTCGCGCATGATAAGCACGGAGCGGTAGCTCTCCGGCAGCTCCGCGACCGCGGTGGTGAGCAGCGTTGCGACCTCCTCGAAGTAGCGGTGCTGTTCCGGCGTCGGCTTGCGGTCGGGAACGACGCGAACCGGATGCTCGCCGTCGGCATCATCGTCCAGCGACACGTGGCGCTTGCCGTGCGCTACCACGGCGAAAGCACGGTGCAGCGCGATCCGTGACAACCACGTCGAAAACTTCGCCCGCCCCGCAAATTGTGCGAGGTGCTGGTACGCGCTGAGGAACGCGTCTTGCACCACGTCTTCGGCTTCGGCCTCGTTGCGCAATACCGATACTGCGATACGCAACAGCCGGCGTGAATACCGCTGCACTACGACGTCAAACAGGTGTTTTTCTCCGTTGACGATACGGCTGACCAGCTCTTCGTCCGAAACTAAAGCCAACTCAGATTCGGCCACGTGTAGCTCCTCACCCTCTGAATGAACAGCGTGGTCGAAAGGTAAAGCCCGGGCCGGGTCTCGGTTGTCAGCAACTTGTCAACGAATTGCAAAATCTGCTTGGGCTTAGCGCGCGGGCATCGCCGCCGGCGCCGGGCCGGACGCGGCCGCCGACACAGCGAGGGGAAGACAAATGAGGATGGTCGTACCGTATTGCGAGGTGGTTTCGATGGAAACCTGGCCGCCGTGATCGGCGACGATCTTTTGTACGACGGTGAGGCCCAATCCCGTCCCGTTTTCCTTACCATGGCTCACAAATGGTTCGAATGCGGAATTGCGGACGGTTTCGTTGATGCCACGACCATTGTCACTGACCCGGAGTTCCAGCGCTTCGCCGGCGGCCCGCACGTCCACCTTAACGCGCCCATCGGGCTGGCCCGCGATAGCTTCGCAGGCATTGATCACCAGATTCTGGATGGTGCGTTGCAGCTTGCCGGGATCGACGTAACATGTCGGATCGTCGCCGGTGACGTCTACCTGGACATGCATAAACTCGGGATGCGCCTGCACGGTGTGCACCGCCCGTCCGATTACCTCTTGGATCAAGACTTCGGCAAGGCGCAGCGACTCCCGCGGGCGCGACAATTCCAGCAGGGAATCGATCATGTCCGTCATCTGGTGCGCTGACATGCGCAGTTCGTCGCATAGCTCCTGGCGTTCCGCTTCGCGCCGGCTGTCGCTCAAGTACTCGGCATTGGCGACAATTGCCACCAAGTGATGGCGGAGATCGTGCGAGATGGAACTGGCCATCCTGCCGATGGTTACCAGGCGCTCCGCTTCCAGCAGTTCCCGCTGGCTCTGCCGGAGGCTCGTCCTCATGCGGTCGAAAGCGTTCGTGACTTCGGCTACCTCGTCTCTGCCCTGTAAGCTGAGCGGATATTCGTAGTCGCCGCGCCCCAGGGCGCGCACTCCCGCCACGAGCCGGTCCAGTGGGCGCGTGAACGTGCGCGACATTACAGAAACCAGCGCGGCGCCGGCCAGGATCGCCAACATGCCCAGCGCCACCAGCACGCGATCTAGATTAGAGACGAAAATCTGTGCTTCTTTCAGCGACTTCATTACGACCAGGTGGACCGGTGCCGCGCCCGCTTCGGCAAGCTCGACGCACGTGATGAGGTATGGCTCTTGTCCTACATGGAACTCTTCCCCAGAGGCATCGAAAATCCGTGGCGCCAATCTTTCCAGCGCTTCGTTGGAACTTGCCGGCAATGTCGCCCGGACCATCTGCTGTCCGTCGGGCCCGGCGAAGAACCCGACTTCGCTTGCCGCTACCTGTTTCAATTCTCGTACTGTGGCGTCATCCACTTCATCGCCGAGAAATAGGTATCCGAGCAAGTGCTGATCGTCTGCTGCGCCGAAGAAGATCGGCTGCATCGCCACTTGAAAAAGACGATTGCCACCAAACCACCATGCCGAACGGCGGTTGTGTTCCAGCATGGGCATGATCAGCTCGTGTGCGCGCGGGATCGAGAAATCGTATCCCGTCGTGTGCAGGCCCATGACAACGCCTGTCCGGTCTGCCAAAACGAACAGGTCCGCTGACGAGGGTCCTCCTGCCGGTCCCGTGGCGAGGCGGAACAGGTCGGCCGAAGCATCCTGGATGGTCATCGGGTCGGCGCTGGTCATCATCGCGCGCAGGATCGGCAGGTTCGCCATGAGCGCCGCTGCGTTCTGCAAAGCCGCTTCCCGTTGTGCCTGCGCGTTGCGAAAGGTCGCCACCGAGTTGCGCGTATCCTGCAGGACCTGGTTGCGCAGGCGTGTCTCTACTAGCCGCCGCACCACCAGCAGACTCGTCGAGGTGAGTCCCGCCGAGATCAGCAGCATCGCGACCAGGAGTTTGCTGCGGACGCGCATGGTTATGGTACGAACTTGTAGCCAACGCCGTGCACTGTGATGATGTGCGATGGGTTGGCCGGATCCGGTTCCACTTTCTGGCGCAGCTTGAGCATGTGCGTGTCCACGGTCCGGGTCGTCGGATAATGCTGGTATCCCCATACCGCGTTCAACAATTCTTCGCGCGATATCACTCGCTCGGGATTCTGTACCAGGAATTTCAGGATCTTGAATTCCTGTGCGGTCGCAGCCAGGATCTGTCCCGAGCGCGAAAGTCGCATGCGGCTGAAATCGACGCTGACCTCCCCGATCTGATAGGTCTCCGCCAACACCTCGGACTTGCGCGCGGTCCTGCGCCGGATCGCGCGCCGCACGCGCGCCAGCAGCTCCCGCGGGCTGAACGGTTTGGTTACGTAATCGTCAGCCCCTAGCTCCAACAATGAAACCTTATCGACCACATCCGTCGTTGCACTCAAGATAATGATGGGCACATCCGGCGTTTGGGATTTGATCTCGCGGCAAACATCATGCCCGTTCATCCCGGGCAAGCGCAGGTCGAGCACCACCGCGGCCGGCGAGAGTTCGCGCGCTGCATCGACGCCCTGACGCCCGTCCCCGCGCTCCTGGACTGCGTATCCCTCCGGCTCGAACAGTCGGCGGAGTGCCTTTTGGACGCGCTGATCGTCCTCGATGACCAAAATTGTCTCCACGAGCTTTCCCGGGCTCCCGGCGTTGGTAGAGATGCCGGTAGTGTCGCCCATTATGCCCTAACTTGATGGAGACGTGGCCGAAACCACTGAGGGAAGTTCGGGTCCGAGTGCCAGGATTGCGCGCACGCCCTTCAGCAACTGGTCCGGCGTAAATGGCTTCGGAAGAAAATCGAACGCTGGACTCGTGACTTCGTCGATGCGGTCCGAGTAGCCGGACATGAACAGTACTTTCAGCTCCGGCCTGACCTTGCGCATTCTTTCCGCCATGTCCAAGCCGTTAAGTTGAGGCATGACCACGTCGCTCAACACCAGGTCAACGTTGCCTCCAGTCCTCTGGAACACGGCGAGTCCCTCCACGCCTTGCGAAGCTTCCAATACCGTGTAGCCCTGGAGACGTAACGCGTCTCGCGCGATCGCACGCAGCGCTTCCTCATCTTCCACCACCAGGATGGTTCCTTCTCCGCGGGGCTCCAGCTTCCATGCCGGGCAGGCCGTCATCTGCAGGTCCGGCTTTTTGAGCGTTTCGGGAAAAAATATCTGGAACGTGGTTCCCTTACCGAGTTCACTGGCTACCCGCAGGAACCCGCCCGTTTGCTTGACGATACCGAACACTATGGCGAGACCCAGGCCTGTGCCCTTGCCGACCTCCTTGGTCGTGAAGAACGGCTGAAATATCCTTTCCAGGTTTTCCGGCGAAATGCCGCTTCCGGTATCGCTCACCGCCAGGCGCACAAAACGACCCGGCTGCACGCCACAAACGTCGTCGGGGATGTCCTCGCGGCCGATTTCGACGTTGATTGTCTCCAGCGTCAGCTTTCCCCCTTTCGGCATGGCGTCGCGGGCGTTTACCGCCAGGTTCAGCAGTACCTGCTCGACTTGACCGGGGTCGGCAAGAACCCGGCGCAGCTCGTTCTCTGCCACAACTTTGACTTCGATGTCCTCCCCGATCAGTACCTTCAGCATCTTGGTCATGTTGGTGACGACCGCAGCGAGGTCGATCACTTGCGGCTGAATCACTTGCCGGCGGCTGAAAGCGAGTAACTGCCGCGTTACCGACGCCGCGCGGTCGCCCGCTTTCTGGATCTGCTGGCAATATCCGGTGATCGGATCATCGTCCTTCGCGTACATCAGCAGCAGCTCGGTGTAACCCTTGATGATGGTGACGAGATTGTTGAAATCGTGCGCCACGCCGCCGGCAAGCTGCCCGACAGCCTCCATGCGCGCCGCGTTCACCGTTCGGCTCTGGCTTTCCTGCAAGCTTTGCCGCATCGCATGAAAGGCGCGCGTCACCTCTGCCACCTCGTCTGTTCCGCGTGTGTTTAACGGATAACTAAAGTCGCCTTTGGCGAGGGCGCGCACTCCAACCACGAGTTCGCCCAGCGGCCGCGTGAACGTATGTAGGATGAAGAATACGAATACGGTGCACAATGTCGCCGCCGTGACTCCAATTCCGACACTCAGCCGGTTCAGGGTGTTCAAGAACGAGGTCGCGCGGTCGTACGATTTGAGCATCACCACCTGGACGGAGCGATCGCCTTCGCTGCCCAACCGGACTTCCGTGCCGACGTAACGTTCGCCACCGAGCTCCAGTTCCATCGCGCGTTCTTCGCCGGCCCTGACAAATTGATAGCGATCCAATTCCTTCGCTTGCGCGTCTCTTAATGTGCTGACGATCTGCCGATCGCCGAATCGAAACGCTACCTGCCCCTCGGCGATGCGCGCGGCCTGTTCCGCGACGGCGGGGCTGATGACAAACCCGATGGCCAGCACTCCGAGCGAATGGGCATCCGACGCCGACCCGGAGGAGACCGGGCCCAGGAACACCTCGTAGAGCTGCCCGTCGACAAACCACCAGTCCTGAGCGCGTCCCATCGACTCCGCAAATAGCACTTCGACATCGCGCGTCGGGGCGGGTTCCCCGACACCGTGAACGGCGAGCAGCTTCCCCGATGGGCTCGCCAACGCCAGCAGGTCGGTCCCTGCCCGGCGCCAGATATCCGCCGATGCGTCCTGAATGGTCGCGGCGTCGCCGGTTGTCATCATCGCTTTCAGCGCCGGAACGTTCCCGATCAGTTGTACCGTACGCTGCGCCGCGGCCTCTTTATCGTGCTGCACCGTCTGGAACGTCGCCGCCGAATTGTTCAGCGCCATCACCAATTCGTCGTAGACGTGCTTGCCCACGCGGTTCCGCACCGTCAGCAGAGAGGTAATGCTCACGCCCGCCGTCACAATGACCAGCGACACCATCAGTTTTGTTCGTAGTCCCATTTGCTACCCGGTTTCGCACGAGAGAGATTACGGAACCGGTTTCGTTACAACCTGCTCGGTTACGCAGGTAATGCATTCACCTGCTCGGGCGCGATATAGTCCCATCATCTTTCCGTGTGAGGGCACAACATGCTTTCGCTGAAACGGGTTTTTTCCGTCCTACCTGTCCTACTCTGTACGGCTCTCTTGTACGGCGCGCAACAGCCGGCGCCTGCGGCCCCTGTATCTCCGGACGTGCGGGAACTACGTACCGAGTTGGCGTCGACGCGCTCCGAGCTGCAACAGTGCAAGCAGGAGATTGCCGCCCTGCGCGACCAAATGCGCACGATTCAGCAAAGGTTGGGAGTACCTGCCCAGGCTACTCCCGCTGCGCCAGCGCCGGCCGACCGCTCGCAGTTCCCGACGCTTTCCGACATCAACCAGAATCCCTCCGCGGTACAGGCCGAAGCGCCATCTAGCGATCAGGACCTGATCGCGGCAAAAGTCGCGGAGTACGAGCAGACGAAGGTCGAAAGCGTCTCACGGTACAAGGTCCGTCTGAACGGTATGGTCTTGATGAACACCTACAGCAATTTCGGGAACGTGGACGTGACGGATCTGCCGAACCGCGCATTCCGTGGGAGTGCCGGGAATAACGGCGGGGATACCGGAGCTACACTCCGCCAGACCACGTTGGGCGTCGAAGTGATCGGGCCGGTCGTCGGAGGCGCCCGCAGCAGCGCCGATGCCGAGGTCGACTTCTACGGTGGCTTGCCCGCGACCCACTATGGAGCGAGCATGGGAATCGCCCGCCTGCGCACTGCGCACGCGCGCCTCGATTGGAAGAACTGGAGTGTGATCGCAGGCCAGGACACGCCGTTCTTTTCGCCGTTGTCGCCTACCTCTTATGCCTCGATCGCCGAGCCGGCGCTCTCATGGTCGGGAAACCTGTGGGTTTGGCAGCCTCAGATCCGTGCCGAGCGCCGCTGGACAATCTCAGAAAAATCCACTCTCGCCTGGAGCTTCGGCATCCTCGATACGTTGACCGAGGAGCCTCCCGACAACACTTTTAATCGTACTCCCGATAATGCGGAGGCCAGCCGCCTACCCGCCTTCGGTACCCATTTCGGGTGGAACGCCATTGCTCGGGGTCAGACCGCCAGTGCCGGATTCGGCGGTTACTACGGCCGGCAGAATTGGGGTTTTAGTAAGGACATCGACTCTTGGCTCGTGACCGGCGACTTTAATCTTCCGCTCACGCGCACGGTCGCGCTCTCGGGCGAAATCTACCGCGGCCAAGCCATTGGCGGTCTCGGCGGCGGCATCTGGATGAGCGCATTGTTCGACGGAGACCCCGACCTCGCCACCACTCATATACGCCCCCTGAACGATATCGGCGGATGGTCGCAACTCAAGTTCCATCCTGTGAACAAGCTCGAGTTCAACGCCGTTGCGGGTACTTCCAATCCGCTCAGCAAGGACCTGGAATTCTTTGCCAAGCCGCGCACCTATGCATTCACCCCGCTCTCGCGTAACCAGACACTGATATTCAACTCCATCTTTCGTCCGCGTTCGAACTTGTTGTTTGCGCTGGAATATCGTCACCTGAGAACATATGGGTTAACCGGCGCGAAGAACTCGGCCGACCATATCAATCTGTCGATCGGGGTGTCATTCTGAAGCGGACCCTGCGCGGAATCGGTGCCTGTCTGTTCGCCCTGTTTGCCGGCGCAGGTCTCAGCGTCGGCCAGTCGGCGTTTCATGCCAAAGTCACGGTTGAGAGCGCCACCGAGCACAATAACGTCAGCAACGCCAACGTCGTCGTTTGGCTGACGCCGCTGTCGGGAGACGTTCCGCCTGTCGAGCCGACTCGCGCCAGACTCGCGCAGCACAACAAACGATTCGAGCCCCACCTGCTGGTCATACCCGTTGGGTCCGTCGTCGATTTTCCCAACCAGGACCCCTTCTTTCATAACGTCTTTTCGCTCTACAAGGGCAAGCGTTTCGACCTTGGCCTCTACGAAGCCGGCAGTTCCCGTGCCGTGAAATTCGACAAGGCGGGTGTGTCGTTCATCTTCTGCAACATTCACCCTGAGATGAGCGCGGTAGTGGTGGCCATGCCAACGCCGTACTTCGGCGTCAGCGACGCGTCCGGCGACGTGACCATCCCCGGCGTTCCGCCTGGCCGCTATCGCGTTGAGACGTGGTTCGAGCTCAGCAGCAGCGATGTTTTGGCCGCTGCCTCCCGCGAGATCACGGTCCCTGCCGATTCCACGCTCGCGCTCCGCATCCGGCAGACCGTCGAAGGCCCCGTCGCCCACAAGAACAAGTTTGGTAAGGACTACGATAGCGTGCAGCGTACTTACCCGTAGGGATCATCTCCGGCAGAGCTTACGGTAATCTGCGGCGACTGCACGCCGCCGCAGCAGACCGGCACCACTAGGTAAGGAGGCGGCAAATCTCTGTCGAGATTTGCCGCCAACGCGAGTGACGTCTACAGGTTTCATTGCCGGAGGATCTACCGGAGAATCTCTGCCAAATCCAAGGGACAAGTAGGGGACGGACAAGAATTGTCATCAGTATTTATGCGGCTTCCAGAGTAGCCATCGGTGCCGCTCAGTTGTTGAGTTCACAGCAAGTCCGTTCGCTGTTAACCGGAGGGTTGTAGGTTCGAGTCCTACCTGAGGAGCCAATTCTTTTCTGCGGCTTACCGCAAATCCGCGAAAAGCGCTCGGGTCAAATAAGGGTCACGCAAGTTTACTGAAGGGTAGCGGGGATTCTTTCCCAAGCTGCTTCGCGACGCGCAGCTTGTTCCGGATCGACTTGCGCTGCGGCGTGCTGCTTCACGAATTTCACCAGACGGATCCTGAGGCTTGCTTGCCAGCGGAGTATTCCATGTTCGCCGACGTTGGCAGGCTGAACTCGATGCCGCGATCGTCATTCGCCTTGACCGTCGCCTTCAGGTCCAGTTCCGCCAAGGGAATCTTGTGCGTCATAGACGCGTCCATGTCATAGAGCGTCGACCCAACGATGGCGTAGTTCATGACATCCTGCTCGTGGCCGTCGCGGTAAACCAACATGACCGGGATCTGCGGCGTCGTGTCCGCAGGACGTTGCTCGCCTGCGGCCGGTTGCTGGCTGTTGTCGGGTGGAGCAGATGCCGCGGTCGGAACACCTGGGTCTGGTTCTGCTACCTGGTCCGACTCAGAATCGGCGGGCGCCTGATCCTGATACCCATTTCCATCTACATATCCATAAGGGTCGTAGGTGTATCCATAGGGCACGTACGGGTAGAAACCAACCGCGTCATTGCGGTGACGACGGCCGTTACGCAGATTATTGGAACCACGGTGGCGTCCATCTCGGAAGGATGAGCCGCTGGAGAAATGGTTTGGCCCGGCGCCGCGGGGCGCGAAGCCGCGTGGCCCGAGCGACGTGACGCTCGCCGCAGGCCCGGGATTCCTGCCTCGCCCCGGCCCCATCGAAGTCACCGATGGAGGTACGCCCCTGATCTGCGCGAACGCCGGTAGCACGAGCACTAGTAGAATCACTGCCGATATGTAAGTTGTCCTCTTCACAATGTCCTGACTTAACTGCTACCCGTTCGATGCCTTCTCAACTGGCTCAGATTCATTGCGTTATGTTAAGCAGCTCTTAACGACCGTGACGATTCCTGAAACGAGCAAATCATCAATACATAACAACACGGGTAGAGTCGCTGCATCTTGCGTGTGTCGTGGGTAGCGCGAGGCACCGCGCGACCAATTGACTTTGTGTTCATCTAATGGCCAGAAGGAGAATGATCAATTATGAAGCAGTCATGGTTGAAGCTGTTGTTTGCGCTCATCCTGGCTGCGACTCTATCTGCACCTGCTTGGGGTGCAAATCCAGCGCAACCGGGTACGATCAACTATGTCGAGGGTCAAGCATTCATCAATGCGCAGCCTCTCGACGCTAATTCTGTAGGTTCAGCTACTCTTCTCGAAGGCCAGACGGTTTCGACGCAAAATGGGAGAGCTGAAATTCTTCTGACGCCTGGTGTGTTCCTCAGGATCGACGACAATAGCTCAGCGACCCTGGTCTCGGCCAGATTGACCAACATCGACGTGCACCTTGCAACGGGGCGCGCCGCGGTTGAAGTGGCCGCAATTCATAAGGAGAACAACATTCGCATCGACGAAAAGGACTCGACCACGACAATTCGAAAGGCCGGGTTGTACTCCTTCGATGCTGACCATGGGCAAGTGACAGTGGTCAAAGGCGAAGCCGTAGTGGGTCGCGGCTCGCAACAAGTCAAATTGGGCGATAACCGAACGCTCAACGTTGACAGTCCGAACGAGAAAGCAGATAAGGTCGATAAGAATTCCTACAAGCAGGAAGACTTTTACCGGTGGAGCAGTCTGCGCTCGGAGTATCTAGCGGAAGCCAACGGCGATCAGGCCCAAGTCTATACTTCGGGCTTCTGGCCCGGAACTGGTTGGTATTGGGATCCGTGGTTTGGCAGCTATACCTTCATCCCCGGTGACGGCATCTTTTACAGCCCATTCGGTTGGGGATTTTATTCGCCCGGGTTGCTCGTCGATTCGCCCTTTTTCTTTGGCTTCGGCGACCACTTTCACCATCACTTCGATCGCGGATTCGGTTTCCGTGAACGTGGTGCGTTCGTAGCGGGATTTCACGACAGGCCGCTTGATGGTTTACACGATAGGGGATTCCACGGACACCCGGGCTTCCACAGTGGAGAGGTCCACGGTCATTCCGCATTCGAGGGAGGCGGCTTCCACGGCGGAGCCGTCCATAGCGGCGGTTTTCATGGAGGCGGCGGTTTTCATGGAGGCGGTGGATTCCACGGTGGCGGCGGCCACGGGCGTTGATTGATCGTCACTCGAAATAGGGCGGTCCTTGCGGGAACCGCCCTTCCATCCGGCCCTCTACCTCTCGCCACGCTAAGTCTTCCCGCTCCGGTGTGCTGTACGGCCTCCGCTCAATGTGCCGGGGCAATGCTCCGTTGAGAGACGGCCAGCAGTTCCTCAGCGAGCTCGCGCAATAAGTTAGCGCGCTCTCGAGGATGAGAAACAAACATATTCAGCTTTTGTGACGCAATGGAGACGGCTGTGTCCACCAGACGACTCTAGCCAACCGCATTGTGGATGATTAACAAAGGGTCAGATCTGGGTGCGACCGAAGCCGTCGGACATTGAGCGCTGAACGGTCTTAGACACTTCCGACACTTGCGTCACCAACTTGCTCAGGAAAGCATTTACATCGTCGCAACGACTGAGCGGCGCGCTTTGTCCGGCCCACAATTGCATAAGGTCGAGACGGCCCGCCTTGTCGGCAAAGACGACAAGATTACGCATCAGGGCCCGCTGAAGCGGGTAGGGAAGGATCTCAGCGTCTTTAGCATTCAGCTCATCCAGCAATGTGTTCGCGATGCCACGGGCGAGTCTTCCGGTAAAGCCTCTGGTCAGAGCCGTCGTTCGCGCGCCGGTGCTGAGGAGAGCATTGCAATGATTCGGGCTGGAGCCTGATTCTTTGCAGGTGAGGAACGCGGTTCCCATCTGCACGCCGGATGCGCCGAGCGCAAGAGCGGCAATGATCCCACGCGCGTCGGCTATTCCGCCGGCGGCGACAACGGGGACATTGATTGCGTCGACCGCCTGGGGCACGAGCGACATCGTCCCGATCAGAGAATCTTCTGCAGGCCGGAGAAACGCGCCTCGGTGGCCGCCGGCCTCGAAGCCGGAAGCAACGACGCCGTCGACGCCTGCTTCATCAAGAGCAATCGCCTCATCGACGGTCGTTGCGGTGCCGATGGTTGCGATTCCGCGCGCACGACATTCGTCGAGGACGTTCCTGGACGGAATTCCGCAGATGAAGCTGAACACAGGCACTTTCTCTTCGAGCAGAACCTGGACCTGATCTTCAAAATCGCAGCGGCTTGTAAGGCACGTAGGCGGGGAGAACACCACTGACTTCTTCGATGTGCTTCGATATGCGGGAGAGACTACGACGAAAAGCCTGTTCGTCGGACGTGAAGGCTGCCTCATCCTCCATCGATACCCAGAGGTTCATGGCAAACGGTCGAGACGTCAGGGAGCGAATCTCCCGGATGACATCTCGGATGGCTCCAGGTTCGAGCCCGTGAGCGCCAAACGAACCCAGACCTCCGAAGTTCGACACGGCTGCGGTGAGGCGTTGCGACGACAAACCTCCCAGCGGACCTTGAATGATCGGATAGTGGATACCGAGAAGACTGGTTAGCTCCTTA
Source organism: uncultured Terriglobales bacterium (assembly GCA_964559835.1). Lineage (GTDB taxonomy): Bacteria > Acidobacteriota > Terriglobia > Terriglobales > Acidobacteriaceae > DAISJI01. Next base: position 1,130 of record CAZLJE010000041.1, on the reverse strand, counting down.
CTTGTCCGGAACGTGGAACCGAAATTCATCGCCATATTCAATTCTCGGATCCGTGACATGGGCGGGTTAGTCGCTCAAGATCGGACGAGACCCGGCTTGAGTCTGAGTCCTCCACGACGCGCGTGTCTAGGCGCTCTGCTTAAGCGGAACGCGCGTTGAAAGGGCCTCGACGACTTCATTGGCCGTCACAACGGCAGTGGCATAGTTTGGGATATTGATGTCGAGAGCGGCGCGCATTTCCACGTCCGAGTAATCCGCGGTCGCGTCTCTTACCATCGTTACCTCGTAGCCAAGCTCCGCCGCATAACGAACGGTTGCCTCCACGCATGTGTGTGCGATGAGCCCCATAACGATCAGCTTGTCGATGCCGTGTCTCTTGAGCTGCAGATCCAAGTCCGTGTTGGCGAAACCACTGGAACCCCAATGCTCCAGAGCGACGATTTCCCCCGGTTGATGTTTGAACTCGCTGCGGATCTCGCCTCCCCACGTGCCGTATTCGAACGCCTTACGCGACCAGGCTGCCTTCTGGATGGGCGCGATGTACTTCCAGGTCTCGTAGTCGCCTGGACGGTATCGACGATGCAGCGCATAGAAGACGCGAAGCTCCGCCTTCCGCGCAGCATTCAGGATCTGTAACATATGAGGAATACAGTCATTTCCTTCGGCGACAGTCTTCAAGCGATCCCATACTTTGCCTCCCTCGGAAATGAAATCGTTGTACGGATCGATGACGACGAGTGCGGTGATCTCTTTTTCAAACGTCACATTTGCCATGTTATTTCCTCCAATGCGCCCACTCAATCGAAAGCAATTCTCGTTCAATGCGACCGTCAACCGGTTAAGTCACCGGTCGGGTCAGAAACTTACGCGTCAAGTCGCGCATGAGACAGAGGAGCGTTGAACTTACATCGCTCGCTCATTACCCGGCCCTTCTAGAGACCAGCCTATGAGCATCCGGGTTCACTTTCTCGTCATAGAATCGCCCGATGTTCGTTGCGATTTGATCGAGACAGTCCTCCACCGCAAAGTGACCGGAGTCGAGACGGTGCATCTCCGCGTGCGGTAAGTCTCGCAAATAAGCTTCTCCTCCTTCGCGTGTGAAGAAAATGTCATCCTGTCCCCAAAAGATG
>CAZLJE010000040.1:0-41347 GCA_964559835.1 uncultured Terriglobales bacterium | reverse complement strand
CTCGCGCCCGAGCGCGCGCGCGATCGACTTGCCGAGCGAGGTCTTGCCCACGCCCGGAGGTCCGACGAAGCACAGGATCGAGCCCTTCGGGTTCTTGACGAGCTGACGAACGGCGAGGAATTCAAGGATGCGCTCCTTGATCTTCTCCAGCCCGTAATGATCTTCGTTGAGAACTTTCTCGGCGCGCGTGATGTTGCGGATCTCTTTGGAGCGCTTCTTCCATGGAACGGCGAGCAGCCAATCGAGGTAATTGCGCGAGACGGTGGACTCGGCGGACATCGGCGGCATGGCTTCCAGCTTCTTCAGCTCCTGGAGCGCCTTTTCGTGGACTTCCTTGGGCATGCCGGCGTTGTCGACTTTCTTCTTCAGCTCGTCCCACTCGCTCTTTTCGCCGCGGCCGAGTTCCTTCTGGATGGCCTTGATCTTCTCGTTAAGGTAGTACTCTTTCTGGGCGCGCTCCATCTGGCGCTTGACGCGCGACTGGATGGTGCGGTCCATGTTGAGCTTCTCGATCTCGATCTCGAGGACGTCGGCGACGCGGTTGAGACGATCGATGGGGTCGAAGATCTCGAGCAGTTCCTGCTTCTCCTCGATCGAGAGCTGGAGGTTGGCGGCGATGGTGTCGGTGAGCTTCGCCGGGTCCTCCATGCGGACCGCGTTGATCATGGTCTCGTAATTCAGAGACTGGCAGAGCTTGACGTACTGCTCGTAGAGACCGGTGACGCGCTGCATCGCCGTGTCGGTGTTCGGCGTCGTTTCCAGCGTGTACTTGGCGGTGCGGATGGTGGCCTCGAAGTAGCCCTCGGTGTCGGTGACCGAGACGATCTTGGCGCGCTCGATGCCCTCGACCAGGACCTTGATGTTGCCGTCGGGGAGCTTGAGGCTCTGCACGATGTTGACGATGGTGCCGACCTGGAACAGTTCGGCCGGCTTGGGCTCGTCGACACTGGCGTCGTGCTGGGTGGCCAGGAAGATCTTCTTGTCGGCGGCGAGCGCCTCTTCGAGGGCGCGGACGCTGGATTCCCGGCCGACGACGAACGGGGTCATCATGTGAGGAAAGATGACCACGTCGCGAATGGGCATCATCGGCAGCTTCTTGGTCTCGAACTTTTCTTTGGTCTGAGTCATGTACACCTATGAGCGCAAGTGTAGCCGGAGATGCCACTTCCCCCAGTGCGCCTGAACAGCATTATAAGCGATGAAGGCGGCGCTGTGCCCATGCTGGGCGTGGTTCGGACTCGATTATGTTGTGAATAAAACAGGAGCTGAAAAGGCTTGACTTGCGGTCGCCCGGGATGAAAAAGGCCAGCCCGAAGGCTGGCCCTGTAAAAGCAGTGTGGCTGCCGAGAGTTAGAAGTCGTACCGCAGGGTGAGCTGCAGGTTACGGGCGCCGGTTCCGGCAGGGCCAGTGGTGCTCGTGATCCTGCCGAAGGTGCCGGTCGCGATGTTGTTCAGGTTCACGCCGGGGTTGGTGAAGTTGGTCTTGTTGAACAGGTTGTAGGCCTCGGCGCGGAAGGTGAAGGACTGGCTCTCGGTCACTTTGAACCGTTTCACCAGCGAAGCGTCCACGTCGAAGTAGCCCGGACCACGGAAGCCGTTACGTCCGGAGTTGCCGTACGCGCCGGCCACCGGGAAAGTAAATCCGGCGATCTGGGTAGTGTTGAACCAGCTAACGGTGCCGTCGGAGTTCTGGACAGCAGTGCCGGCACGGGTGCCGCTGTAATCGGCAAACGTCGTCGAGGCGTTCGTCGTACCAGTACCGGTCAGGTGACGGGTAGTGCGCTGCGAGTTGACGGTGAACAGCGTACCGTCCTGGATGATCCAGACCTGTCCGACTTCCCAGCCACCGAGGAGCGAGTCGACGACGCGGTTCCAGCCCGAGCCCCAGCGCTTGCCCTGCCCGAAGGGCAGGGTGTAGCTGACGGAGGCGTTGCCGCTGTGGCGATGATCGGCATCGCCGCTGGCGCGGTTGAGGGCCAAGTTGTAGTTGTCGATGACGGTAGTGAAGCCGTTGCCGTCGACCGAGATGTTATCGATGCTGTGGCTGTAGGTGTAATTGGCAGCCATGCGCAGGGCGCCCGTGTTGCGGCGGACACTGAGTTGCAGCGCGTGGTAGTACGACCGACCGCTGTTATCGCCGACGATCATCTGGTTGAACTGCGGGTAAGAGCGCAGATAGGTCTGCGGCAGACCGGCAGCGGCGTACTTGCTGTTGTAGGTACGGTCGAGAGTGTTCGCGGCCGCGCCAACGTTACCGTTTGTGAAGTTGCTCGCGCCAAGGCTGGACACGGCCGAGGCAACCGAACCGAAGATCTTCACGAGCGTATTGTTCGCCGAAACCGGCGTACCCGAGATCTGGTTCGCCTGGATTTCCTTGAAGGCATTCAGGAAATCGCCATCGATGTGCATCTGATCGAAGTCACGGTCCATGAAGAGCTTCACGCCGAGGTTTCCGACGTAGCCGGCTTCAACGATCGTGTTGTGGGTGATTTCGCGCTGGACGTTCAGGCCGAAGCTGTGAACGTATCCGGTACGAAGGTTGGGATTGAAGATCACGATTGACGTGCTGCGGTTGCTGACTGCCGGCGTAAGAGCAGGCGAGGCTGGAGTGGCAGGCAGCGGGATGCAGTCGTTGAACCGGACATCGCCGACGGGAGCATTGCAACCGGCCGCCGTCAACTGTGCTGCCGTCAACGATTGCGGGGTCGTCAGACCGCCCTGCGAGAAGCCGGGCGTATTGCTGTCGGTCAAGCTGACGGTGGCGCCGGCATTGCGATCGTAAAACAAGCCGTAATTGCCGCGGATAGCCGTTTTGCCGTCGCCCATCACATCATAAGCGAAACCAATGCGAGGCGCGAAGTTGTTCCAATCGGTGTTGTACCACTTCGTGCTCTGCTGGATGGTGAGGTTGGTCGCGGTGTTGGTGGGCGTGATCTGTGCGGCGTTCTGAATGGTCGCCTGAGCACCGCTGGTCTCCACCGGTGGCAGGAAAAGCTCCCAACGCACGCCGAGGTTCAACGACAAGTTACGCGTGACCTTCCAGTCATCCTGGAAGTAATACCCGTGCTCCTGAAGAACGTGCGTACGGACGCGGGGAACGCCCGGGGCCTGGAAGGTGGCGAGGTCGTTGCTGTAGAAGGTGTGAGCGATGCTGTCCATGCGGCCCAGAACATCGTTGTAGAGCTGCTGGTACGTGGTCTTCGTACCGGACGCCAGTGACGACAACGCCGCCGGAACTGTAGGAACGTTTCCGTTGGCGAGGGCGTCAGTCAGGTTGTACCAGACACCGCTGAGGTTGTAGCCGTATTGGCTGGTGTGACTGTATTTCATGCCCATCTTGAAGACGTGGTTGCCCCAGATCTTCGTGACGTTGTCGATGACGTCGTTGACGGGCGAGTTGCGGCCTTGCGCGTAGGAGGAGCTGATCGGATCGGTGTAGAGGTTGCTGACCCAGGTAGGGCCAGCCAGGCGTGCATCGCGGACGAAAGCGACTTGCGCGCTCTGGTGTCCATAGCGGAACTCGTTGACGATCGTGTTGCTGATGGTCCAGTCGCCGCCCGTCGAATAGCCCCAGCGGTGACCGCCCTGCGTACCCGGGACTTGTCCGGGGTAGGTCGCGTCAGCACTATTGAGCGAGTCGATCGAAGAATTGCGCTGCCAGCTCCAGCGCAGGAAGACTTTGATCTTGTCGGTGATGTTGGCATCGCCCTTGATGGTGAACTGGTCTTCGTAGCTGTTGCTGGGGTTGTTGAAACGATAGCCGCAGGTATTCAAGCCATCGCCCACGTCACAGTTGTTGGACGCCGGCAACATGGCGAAGATCTTCTTGACCTGCGGATCGACGCCAATGCCGCGCGGATCGTTGGCTGCGATGTCGTAGGTCTTGATGGCGCCAGTCGAGTCTTTGTACGTGAAGATGCCGGCCTTGGCTGCGTTGGTCAGGACGGTGCGGTTGCGGATAACTTCCTGGCGCGTGCGGCGTCCCTGGTAGTTACCGAAGATGAAGAGGCGGTTCTTCTTGATGGGACCGCCGAAGGAGCCGCCGAAGATGTTCTGGATGAACTTCGGCCGGTCGATCGGAGTGGCGGTGTTCTTGTTGAAGAAGTCGTTGGCGTTGAGGTCGGTGTTGCGGAGGTAGTCGAACGCGTTGCCGTGGTAGCTGTTGGTACCGCTGCGGGTGATCATTTCGACCTGCCCGCCGGCGTTACGGCCGTATTCCGCCTTCGCGCCCTGGGTAATGATGCGGAACTCACCGACGGAGTCGGAGTTGTTCGCCGTAAGCGAGAGACCAAGACGGGGAACAACCGAATCGTTCACATCGATGCCGTCCAGCGTGGCGTTATTGCTGCCCTGGCGCTGGCCGTTAATGCGCGAGAAGCTGACGTCGCCCGGGTTCACCTGAACGCCAGGCTGGAACACAGCGAGCGTGATCGGAGTGCGGTTAAGAGCGGGCAGAGTATCGATGTCCTTCATAGTGATGACGGCGGACTTCGAAGATTCCGTGGTCTGTACCGCAACTGCATTGGCCGCGACTTCCACCGTCTCGTTGCTCGAGCCGACCGTCATCTTGAAGTTGGCTTCAGCGGTACCGGAAACTTCAACCGCGAGATTGCTGATGACGGTTTTGCTGAAACCGGCAGCGGTCGCGGTCAGGGTATAGATTCCCGGGTCAACCGCGGCGATGACGTAGTTGCCTTGCTCGTTGGCAGAAGCCTCTCTAGCTTTCTGCGTCTTTACGTTCACCGCGGTCACCTTTGCGTTGCCGACCACAGCCCCAGTCGGATCAGTCACCGTGCCGGTAATGCGGCCCGTGTTGCCTTGTGCGAACACAGATACGCTTACCAGCACAATGGCCATGACGGCCAATAGCGATGTAAATGTCGGTCGAAACCTCGACCCAGACAGAAACCCCATACGTTGCCTCCAGTGAAACTGGCCTTACGGCCGTTGAATGATGCCCAACCAAGCCAACATCGAATGAAAAACAACAGGGCCGTTACGCTTTGTAGGAGGAAATTTGGGGGGAACGGTACGAGCTATATATCAGCGATCGGCGTAGTCCGCAAAACATTTCACGATGATGCAAGTCGTCCTGAGATCCGCTGCAGGTGCGGGTTTGCCGATATGAAATTCGGTACTCCGAAAAAGCGACATTCTCCAGAAAGGTGTAGATTCGCGCCCCCACGAATATCCCCCAATACTCTGCAAAGCCAACAGTCACGCGCCCATAGCACAGGTACGTGCTGGACACCGCGACCGCCCCACTCAATGGATGATGTACTTACGTTGCACGAGGCGTACCAACGTCGGATGAGGAAAGTGGAGCGCACGATTGTGCGGTGCGTTCCCACCAAGGTGGACGGCGTGCTGTGCGCGGTGAGCGAATTCCAAAAAGAGAATCAGGCGAGGAAGCGAATCCCATTTCATGGAGAGTGCGGATCCGTATCGAAACTGCGAAGGCCGGCGCTGGGGGAGGAGCGCCGGCCGTTTCCAATCCGCAGTACAACGTCAGAGTTACTGGGGGACGGTGAGTCTCTTGCGTTCAGGCGCGGGGGCCGACTGCGCCGCTGCATCGCTGCCAGGGGAAGTCGCGGCGAGTTCCGATGCGCGATATTTCGGCTCCGCAACATATCCGTGGATGTGGTCCTTGGTGATGCGCTGGATGACCAACTGCACGGGCTGGCCACTATCGGTATTCAGGAATGTGACCGGCTCGAACAAGTTGACATGCTTCTTTTCGAGCTGCGCGTCGTCGACGCTCAAATGCAGATCGGCGTACTGCTTCTTCGTATTGGCCTTGCGCAGTTGAATGCCGACCGAACCGGCGGAACGGAAGTCGTGTTTTGATTTGTCGATGTCGAACTCGTAGTAATTGCGCTCGCCCTTGCGCTGGAGAACGACGAGGTCGTCGTGGGTGCGGGCGATGGAGCTGCCCAACTCGGTCCTGGCCTGCGTGAGATCGGTACGCGTGGCGTCGATCGCTTGCTTGTTGGCGTCGAGATCCGCTTGGACCTTTTTCCAGCGGGCGTCGTCGGCATGGCGACGCTGCACGGCCACGCGCGCACCGCGGTGCGAAGCTGCGGCCTGCACGCGCACTTGTTCCTGCTGGCGGGCCTGCTCGGCCGCAGTCAGGTCGTTGAGCTTGGCGCTGAGCGTGTCGATCTGTCCTTTGGTGTTGGCGAGCGTGGACGCCACGTGCTGATTCTGCGCCGTCACTTTCGCCACTTCGCTGCGCTCGTGGACGGCGTAACCGAACAGTCCGATGCAGAGTGCGAGGACGGCAATGACGGCTGCGGCGCGATATCCATGCATGGGGGAAGGGGACTCGGTGTAATTCTCTTCGTTCATGGCCTGCTCCGGTAATCGACGAAGGTACGGATTGTGTCGCCAGGCGAGCCTGGCTCGTACACCGGAGGAGCAACTCCCATGCCGAAGCTAAGCTGTTGAAGACCAGTAGCTTTGTAGATCGCGAGACACGAAGACGGCAGCTTTTCTTGCCGCAGGCTGGAAAGATTTACGCGAAAACCGGGACGAACCGGTTCCGGTATGCGAAACGGACTAATTGACTTGGACGAGTGTGGTCGCACTGCCGATGCGGCCGGTGTTGTTGTCGCGAACCACGATGCGGACAAGGTAATCGCCGCCCGCGAGCGTCATCCCGTTGCTGTAAACAATACCTTCGCTGGTAATCGTAGACACCGCTGCGGATGGCATCTGGCGGTCGATCTTCTGGGAAAACTGGCCGGCTACGGAGCCATCCTTCGCGCGCGCCACGGCGACAATATCAATATTCAAGTGAGGGTCGATGGACGAGAGGAGATTGGCCTGGGGAAGGATCTTCACTTCGAAGCCGATGTTCTTCTTGTCTCCCTTCGCGGCCTTGATGTCCCAGTGCCCGAAGAAGGGAATGCCCGGATCGGAGAGCAAGGTCGACAACTGGAGCCGCATATCGTCGTTGCGGGTCTCGACGGGATTGAGCTTTGTATAAACGTAGCCGGTACGAGAGCGGACGCTCGCGTCGGCTGCGACCTTGACCTGCAACTTGTGCCAGCCGGGCTTGAGGCCGCGGTCGGCGTAGAAGCCGACGATGTAATAGTCGCGGGAATCATCGATCGCGTCCTTGAAACAGCCGCTCAAGTCGGCGCGGTCGAAACACGCCTTCCCCCCAGTTGCGTCGGCGAGGTGCTCAAAGGTAGTGATGGTCTCCTCATTGTTCATGCGCGCCGCTTCCTTTTGGCCGATCGTCGCCGAGTACTTGTGGGATGGGTCCATCACCTCGTAAGCCGTGTTCACCGTCCCGCGCGCGTCGACCGGGTAGACGGCGATGTTGGCCGAATTCAGGAGGTGCATGGTGTACTCATCGAGGTCACCGGCCTCGCTCACCTGACTGAAGTTCTGGGTCGTGCTATGAATGCCCTCGCGCACGGAAATCGCGAAAGGATACCCGGAACTGGCCCATACAACCGACTTACGTCCCGGTAAACCGGACAGCGATTGCGCGATCATCTGCAACGCCTCCAGCGAGCTGATGCGCAGATTCCGCTGCTGAAAGGCGATCATGTCCTGTTCTTGATCCTTGCTCGCCTCCAGCGTCGCGATCCGTTGTGCAGCCTTGGCCGCGGTCAGCTCGTCTTTTGCATTCAGGAGTTCTTCCTCGATCTCCTGAATGCCCTCATTCAGTTGCGTGCTGTTTTCCGTGGCACGGCCAGCGGCCGTTTTGTTGCGTTGCAGTGCCGTGGCAAGAGCCTTGGGATCGGTAGTGAAGTCCTGCAGCATCTCGATCCTGGTCGGATTGATGGCGATCAACCGGATCGGCTCGCCCGATTCCGCGACTTGCGTCAGGAACTTCATCAGTCCGAGGCGCAGGCGCTGCATATCCATCGTCGTGGTGTTGATGCGATCGATGGCGATGACCGTGTAGCGCGCGGTCGCCGGATTTCCTTCGTACTGGTTCGAAAACTCCTGCGGACCCACCGCAACTTTCTTCAACCGCTCGGTGGTGGTGCGGACCTCCTCGAAGACGGCGACATTCTGCGCTTTTCCATCCTGCAGGATGGAAAACTTGTCCTTGTCGAGACCGGAAACATGTTGATTGTGCCTGCGGACCTCGACGGGGACGAGAACGAGATTGGATTGTGTCCGGAAGGTATCTCCCTGCTGGGCGGAAACCGCGGCGATCAACAGCAGAGGAAACAACGCAAACGACAAATACTTAAATCTGACCATGAAGAGCTCCGTAAACGCGAGCTACTTATCTCGTGAAACCACGAACTCCGGGACCCAGAGAAGAGCGCGCTTGAACTCGGAGTCCGGAAAACCTGACAAAGCATCGACCGCGGCGGCGGAGAATTCGGAGGCGCGCAACAGGGCCGCGTCCACCGAACCATAGCGCTGCAAAATGCCCAGGATCTGCTCGTGAGTCACGCTGTGGAAGGCGCGCTCCTGGAGCACGGTCTCGATCCAGCGGCGCTCTTCGGGGGTGCAACGGTCGAGCGCGTGGATGATGGCCATGGTGGACTTGCCCTCGCGGAGGTCGCTGCCGACGGGCTTGCCGAGAATGTCTTCGCTGGCCGTCAGGTCGAGGACATCGTCGACGATCTGGAATGCCATGCCGACATTGTGCCCGTAGGAGCCGAGTAGCGATTCCTCTTGCGGTGTCGCGCCGGCGACGATAGCGCCGAGACGCATGCAGACGGAGAACAGGCACGCAGTCTTGCGGTTGATGAGGTCGAAATATTCATCCAGCGAGATGCAGCGGCCGAGCTTCTCCATTTGCAGCAGCTCGCCCTCGACCATCATCTGGGTCAGGTCGATGAGCACGTCGAGGACGCGGAAGTTGCGCTCCTGGACGGCGATCTTGAAGGCCTGCATGTACAGCCAGTCGCCGGAGAGGACGCACTTCGAATTGCCCCACTGCGTGTTGGCGGCGGCGCGCCCGCGGCGGGTCTGGGCTTCATCGATGATGTCGTCGTGGACCAGCGTGGCGGTGTGGATGATCTCGACCACCGCGCCGAGCCGTACGGTCGACCGGCCATTGCGGCCGAAAAGCTTGGCCGATAGTAGCACCAACGCGGGTCGGATGCGCTTGCCGCCGCCGGCGCGAAGGTACTCGCCGATCTCGGTGATGACACCGACGTTGGAGACGGTGTCGCGGCCGAACTCGCGCTCGATGGCGGCCAGGTCTTCGCGCAACAGCTCAAAGACTTCTGAAGCGCGGATTGTGGCAGGTGTCGTCAAAATCGAGTGCTCAGTGTTCAGTGCTCAGTACTCAGCGGGACAGCGCCGAGGTTCGAGGTGAGCACTTTGTGTCAGACGGTCCGATAGTTGGTGAACTGCATATCAATGCCGAAATCGCTCTTCCGCAATAGCGCGATGATGTCCTGCAGCGTATCGCGGTCCTTACTGGAGACCCGCACCAGGTCCCCCTGGATGGAAGCCTGGACCTTCTTCTTGGAGTCCTTGATGGTTTTAACGATCTCGCGTGCTTTTTCGATCGGGATACCCTGTTGCATCGTGATCTTCTGGCGGACGGTGCTGCCGGCGGCGGGTTCGATCTTGCCGTAGGTAAGCCCCTTCAGGGGCACACCGCGCTTGACCAGTTTGCCCTGGAAGACGTCGTTGACGGCCTTGAGTTTGAACTCGTCCTGCGAGGCGAGAATGATGGCGTCATTGCCTTCCATGGCGATGTTCGACTTGGAATCCTTCAGGTCGAAACGGGTGTGGATCTCCTTCAACGCCTGCTGCATGGCGTTGTTGACCTCCTGGAGATCGATCTTGCTGACGATATCGAAGGAATTCTCCGGCATAAACGCCTAAGTGTATCAGAGCGCCGTCGCCGGACTGTGCGGGTCCAGGGTCTAGGAAGGAGGCCGGGAGGTCAGCAACTTCACCGCTTCGAGGAAGTCATCGGCGGTCTTGGACTCGTGATAGAAGACGTTCTGATCGACTACTTCCGGCGCGCCTTTTCGGTGCAATTCGAGGATCGGCACCTTGCAGTTCTCGCGGGCCGCTTTCCAGATGCGCCGTTTTTCCGCCGGCGCCAGCGAGTATCCGAGCATCACCAGCTTGATCGTGCCTTCGTCACAAAGTTTCTTGACGCTCGTGCTGTCGGAGGCGGTGAGTACGGAAAAACCAGCGCGTTCCAATACCGACTTGCGCACATCGGCGAGTTGCGGGTCACGAGAAGCGACAAGGATAGTTGTATGGGAGCCGGCTTGAATCATTTACCGCCTGCGTGAGAGAGGTTAACCAGATAGTAACTGCTACGGCGGCGGAGTGCAAACGTGTCGAAACTAGGCAGACGCGGAAGTGCCGATCACAATGGGGCCGGCCTCAGGCACGAATGTGTCTTGTAACGCTTCTTCCGTCGTGTGTTGGATCACGTGCTGGTAGTCGACGCCAAGGAAGGCGCGAAGCCGGCTGGTATCCATCAGATAACTTCCGATCATGTAGGGCAGCGCTTCCGGAGGGACGGACGAGATCCCCAATGTCCAGAGCAGCGCGAGCGCCCACCGGCAGAGTCGCGGCGACGGCAATTGCACGATCTTCTGGCTGGCAATGCGCGCGGCAAGATGGATGCTGATGGAATCGCCACGACCGGCAACGTTCAAGATGATGACGCCGCTTCCGCGGTCGGGACGGTGGAGTATCCACGCGACCAGGCGCGCCATATCGTCTACGTGGAGGAACTGGAAGCGCTTGACCAGATATTCGTCGCCGCGGGGCAGCAACATCGGCAATCGTGTGCCGCGCGACCGCAACCAGTCGGCCAGCCTACCCTTGCCTCCGATGGTCCCGCGCAGCGATCCAACGAGATAATTCTGCATGGTCGCTCCGGCAAAGATGTGGGGCCGGAGCAAATACGTCGTACAGCTTCCTAACGCCGACGAACGCAAGCGAGCGACATCGTCCGCCTCCTGCTTCTGCATCGCGTAAGGCAGCGTATGCGCGCCGAGCGGGTAGTCCTCAGTGACGGGAAAAGGCAATTCGGGGCCGTATGCGGAAACGCTGCTCGGGAAGATGAACTTGGTGACAGTGCCATTGCCGGCGCGGTTCACTTCGGTGATGGCTTCCATCACGCGAGCGGTACCCGCAACGTTGATCTGCCACATGCGATCACGATCGAGCACGCCGGTACGGACCGGGTCAATGACGAAGGCGAGATGGACCACGGCTACGGCGCGCGTCTCGCGGATGAGTTCGATGAGGCGGCCGCAGCAAGCTTCGGAAGCGAGATCGAATGTTTCGAAGCGGTCGGGGTGAAGACCGGCGCGGGGCTCGTGGATATCGAGCCCCACCACGGAGAAATCGTTCAGCAGCGGTAGTAGTCGCTGGCCCAGGTTTCCTGCGATGCCGGTCACGACAACGGTGGGCCGAGCGTTCATGAATTCTCTTTATTTGGGCGTCTTGGGTGCGGTCGAACTCTTCGGAGCGGTCGCCGGCGCTTTCGAAGCAGGCGAACTGGATTTTGGCGGCGCCTGTGTCTGTGGCGACTCCAATTTGGGAGCTGCCTGGCGGTCGGGAGTGCCGAAGTAAGCTTCGTTGTAGTCCAGTTTGATCTGCCCAACGACCTTTTGCATGGCAGCCTGCGCGCGTTCCTGCTCCAGCGCACGCTTGATGTCCGCTTCCACTTCCGGCTGCGTGAGCTTCTTCTTGGAGACAACCTTGTAGATATAAATGCCGCCCGCATCGTCGATCGGCTCAGAGACGTCGCCCGGATTCGGGTCGAACGCTTTGGCCTGTGCAGGGGGGACGTTGTCGCGGCGGACGTCTTTCAGATCGGTCGGAGGCGGAGTTGCAGTGAGCTTCAAGTCCTCGTACGCCTGTTTCTGGAGCTTGGCGAAGTCCGCATTGGGCTGCCTGGCAGCAGCGACCATCTTTGCACCTTCCGCCTTTACGGCCGCCTCGTCGACCTTCTCCTGAGGGTTGGGCGGCATCTTGGGGATGAAAATGCGCTGCAACGTCGCCTGCTCGTATTGCGCCGCGTGATCGGCGTAATATTTATCGATATCAGCCTGCGGGATCTTGGCGGCCTCCTCGCGGATATCTTTTTCGAACAATTGGCCGAGCGTCTGCATCTGGACGAGTTTCAAAACTTCCTGGGTCTGAGGCTTCTTATCGAGACCACGCTCCTGCGCCAGCTTGCTTTCCACGAGGGCGCGAGCGTACGTATTCGCCAGTTCACGCTTGCGGGCCTCTGGAGCGCCGACGGCTTCGGCGATCTTGTCGATGTCGGCCTTGGGTATCTCGGTCTTACAGTCGGCGCCGGTCGCCTGCTTGCCGGGGCAGAACCCGTTGATGACGATGGCGTCAGCGGCAGGCACGTCGGCAGGTTTTTCCGCCGCCAAAGCCGAGGGCGCGTGTGTCGCAGGCGCGGCCGTTTGCGGCTTGGGCGCGGTTTGTGCAAAAGCTGAACAAGACAGGAGAAGTACAGCGAGTACCGTCAAACGCATTCAGGAAGACTCCAATAATGAGAATCGTAGCACAAGGGTTGGTGCGCCCGCTGGAACGGCATGCGGGTTCACCGGCGGTTATCGGTCGCGGGTTCCGGGTGAATGAGCACGCGGAACAACTCGGGAGCTTGCTGCTTCAGACGGATCTCGATCTCCGTCTGAATATCATGGACTCGCGATAACGGCAGCGAGTCGGGCAAGGTGCAGTGACAGGACAGGTAGAGCTTGTCGCGTACGCGTTTGACCGCGACTTCGTGGATGTCAACGACTTCAGAGATCTGGGCAGCGATGCGCTTGACGGCGTTTTCGAGCTTGCGGTCGCGCGCGATCTCGTCACCCTGTTCGATCGTTGCGGGCTCGCTTTCGATGTGCGTCAGGATCGAGGAGATCTCGGGTAACTCCCGGCGGATCTCGCCCTCAAGGACCGTGACCTGGTCGTGCGCCTCCTTCAGGCTGAGGCGCTCATCAAGTTCCAGGTGCTGCTCGACGTGTAGGCGTCCGCGCAGGTCCTGGACGCTGATGTCGTGAACGTTGAAGTTGGCTCGCGTGACCACAGCGCGGATGCGGTCGAAGATATTCTCGCCACCGCGTGCACGGGGTGCGGTGTGGACTACCACGTCGGCATCCGGGAGTACGCGCCGCACTGTTTCGCTGACGCGCTCGCCAACCTGCTCGGCCGCCTGGAAAGTCACGTTACGGCTGAGCGAGATCCCGAGGTCCGCGAAGTGGCGGTTACCGGCGCGACGGATGCGGACGCGATCGACCTCGAGAACGCCGTCCAGCTTTGTTACTTCATCCATGATGTGCGTGCGTACGCCGGCAGGAGCGGCGTCGAGCAGGGCATCAATGGTCTGGCGGGCCAGGCGAGAGCTCACGTAGACAACGATGATTGCGACAACCAGTGCGGCGATCGGATCGGCCATGGCGAGCCAGTGGTTGCCGGTGTAACGGCCGATGGCGACCACGGCCAGGCCGACGACGACCACTGAACTGGACCAGATGTCGGTGGAGAAGTGAAGCGCGTCGGCAGCAAGGGCCTGGCTGTCGTACTTGATGGCGACATGTTTCAGCTTTCGCGAACGCCAGGCGTCGACGGCGATCGACATTCCCATGACGACAAACGCGGCAATCGTCGGCTCGACATGTGCTTCATGGAAAAACAACCGTCGAATGGCTTCGTAGACGATCCACACGCACGTGAGCAGGAGGAGCCCGGTTTCGATGAACGCCGAGAAGTTTTCCACCTTGCCATGGCCGTACTGGTGGTCGGCGTCGGCGGGCTTGTCGGAGACGCGCACCGACATGAGCGTGATCACTGCCGCAACGAGGTCGAGACCGGAATGCGCCGCTTCGGAGAGGATGCCCAGCGAACCGGTGGTGACACCGACGACGATCTTCAACCCCGTGATCGCGACCGCGGCGTAGACGGAATTGGCTGCCACGGCGCGCTTCTCGGAGCGCATGGCATCAGGGGTTGTGGGCATCGCTGGATTTTATCGCAGGAGGAGATGCGCGAGAGCAGAAGTACAAAGACATTGTCGATTCCCGATTGCCGATTTGGGAGCCTTGCGGCGACAACGAACCTCGAATGAGGAGCAACTATGATCACCGCATCAGCGCAGTGGACGGACAATGAACGTTTCATCGGAGCGGCAAACAGCGGGCACGCGATCGTGGTCGACGCGGGCGAAAAGAAGTCGGGCAACAGCCCGATGGAACTGGTGCTGATCGGTCTTTGCGGCTGCACCGCGTCAGATGTAGTCAGTATTCTGAAGAAGAAGCGTCAGCCGTTTACCGCGGTAGAAGTCCGAGCGGAGGGCGAACGCGCCCCCGAACCGCCGCGGGTGTACACGAGCATCAAGCTGGTGTATCGGATCTCCGGCAAGGTTGATCGCAAGGCGGCTGAGGATGCCGTGCGTCTGTCGGAGGAGAAGTACTGCTCGGTTTCGCAGATGCTGCAGAAGACGGTCAAGGTGAGTTACGAGATCGAGCTAGGCGACTGATCAGGCCAGTTACCTCCGTACCGTCACTTCTTGCAACCTTTGGCGGCGACGCTCATCCATTCCTGCCATGTCCAAAGTCATTCTCTTTACGCAACCGGGTTGACCGCCGTGCCGGACGGCAAAGGCCTACCTCGAGGATCGAGGTATCGAGTTCGAAGAGCGCGACGTCACGGCGGACGAGCAGTTTGTGTTTCAGCTCGTGCGCACCTACAACAGCCGAACCACGCCCACGCTGGTGATCGGAGAGGAAGTGATGGTGGGCTTCGATCCGCAGCGGCTGGACGAAGTCTTGGGTAACGCGTAAACCCACCCTGGCAAAAGCGGCCAGGGTGGGGTACCCAAGACAGTCATTTACACTGCGCTGGTGACTGGCGCGCCCGCTCAACATCCCGTTCGTGGCTATCTGTTCATTGCCGGCGCGACGTTTTGCTGGGGAATATCGGCGACACTGGGACGCGCCGTCTTTACGGGCAAGCTGATCGCCACGCATGCCCTTCAACCCATCAGTCCACTCATCCTGGCGCAGAGCCGTACGACGCTGTCGCTGCTCGTTCTGGCGCCCATCCTGCTCGCGCGGCGCGGACGTAGCGTCGTTCAACTTACGCGGCGCGACCTACTTTCGGTTTTGCTGATTGGCGTGCTCGGCGTCGCGGGCTCGAATTACTTCTACTATTACGCCATCCAGATCACGAATGTGGCGACGGCGATTGTTCTGCAATACACCGCGCCCGTGTGGGTACTCATGTACATGGTGGCGCGTCACCGGCAGCGCGCGACCGCGCCGCGCGTGGTCGCCGTAGGGCTGGCGCTGCTGGGGATCGCGTTGATCACGGGGATCGTCGGCGGAAAGCTGCGGATCAGCATGGTTGGGATCCTGGCGGCGGAAACGGCCGCGCTCGCATTTGCCTACTACAACGTCGCGATCCCGCCGCTATTGCAACACCATGATCGCTGGAAGGTGCTGGTGTGGCTGCTGTTCTGGGCGGCGGTGTTCTGGCAGGTGGTCAATCCGCCGTGGCGATTCCCGCACCTCGCAGCCGAGCAGTGGGCATTCCTGGCGCTGTTCGCGTTCACGTCGGTACTGCTGCCATTTTCGTTGTATATCGCGGGACTGCAGTACCTGGATGCGACGCGCGCCATCGTCACGTCGTGCCTGGAGCCTGTGTTCTCGATCATCATCGCGGCCGTGGCACTCGGGGAAACGGTCACGCCGGTGCAGATCGTGGGCGTTATGGTTGTACTTGCGGCGACAGTGCTGATCCAGATGCCGGACGCAGCAGGGAAGCCGGCAACGGTAGAGCCAATGGAGTGAAGTGATTGGTGATTTAGTGATTTGTGATTGAAATTCAACGCGGTGTGCAATCACCAATCGCAAATCGCTCAATCACAAATCAATCGAGGACCTTCCCCCGCGTTTCCGGCAATTGTGTTGCGACGATGGCGGCGAGGAGGAATGACGCTCCGCACATGAGGAACGCCGCCGTTAAGCCGTGGTGCTGCCACATCCAGCCGATCGCGAATGGCGCGACGGAGCTCAACATGCGCGCGCCGGGATAGGTGAACCCGAGAGCGCGAGCGCGCAGGGTCGTAGGAAAGACTTCGCTGCCCGTGATACTCGAGCCGGAGAAAAATCCGGTGCCGAAGAACGCCACAACAATGCCGAGCAGTAGGATCAACGTCGTGCCGCGGACGATGGCATAGATGGGCGTCAGGATTGCGGCGGCCACCAAGTACAAAATGAAAGACCGGCGGCGGCCGAACTTGTCGGCGACCCAGCCGAAACTGAAATATCCGGGGAACATCCCGCCCAGTTGTTGGACCATGAGCATGGTTGTCGTGCCGGCGAGTCCAAAGCCGCGTCCGCCTTCACTCTCCGGCAGTGACAGGAATGCCGGCGCCCAGGTGAACAGACCCCACCAGGCAAACATCCCGAAGAAGTTCACGAACAGCAAGGCGAGCGTGGGACGGATGAACTCCGAGGAGAACAAGCGAAGGAAACTGGACTCTGCCTGGTGTTTCTGCGCGGCGGCGGCGTTGCTCGAATCCTGCGCCGACCGGCGGTGCTCCTCCCACATCTCCGACTCCGGCACGCTGTTTTGGATCCAGAGGAGTATCAGCGCTGGCAGCACGCCGACAAAGAACACCCAGCGCCAGTTCGAGATCTTCAACACAAGGCCGGCAACCAAAGCGGACGCGGCGAAGCCGATAGCAAAGGAGCTCTGCACGGCAGCCAGCGCCTTGGCGCGCAGTGCGGTCGGCCAGGTCTCCGCGACGAGGCTGGCGCCGGTGTTCCATTCGCCGCCCATGCCAAGACCCAGGATGAAACGAAAGACGGCCAGCATGGCGATCGATGTCGAAAGCCCCGAGGCGAAGGAACAAACCGAGTAGGTGAGGATGCTGAGCATCAATCCGCGCTTGCGTCCCAGGCGATCGGCGATAAAACCGAACATCAGCCCACCGAGTCCGGAGGCGATGAGGGTGAGCGAATTGAGAAGCCCCGCGATGGGCTTGCTCATGCCCAGGTCGCGCATGACGTAGCTGACGGCCGTGGCGTAGAGCATGACGTCGAAGCCGTCGAGCATCCAGCCGAGGGCGGCGGCGATGAGCGTTTTGCGCTGCTGCGGGTTGACTTGCGACCAGAACATGAGACGGGCGATTAGACAGGGAAAGGCGAGGGATTGCAAAAAGAATTTGCACCACAGAGGTCACAGAGGACACGGAGAAAACAAAAGGTCCCTCGACTCGGACTTATGTCCTCGCTCGGGATGACAACGATTGGGACTTACGTCCTCGCTCGGGATGACAGGCGATGGAGGTGTTTGAAATAGCGGCGCGCCTTGTGGACGTCTTTGGCGATCTGTTCGCGCAAGGCTTCGACGTTCGGAAATTTCTGCTCGTCGCGGATGCGGTCAAGGAAGCAAAGCTCGACCGGCGTTTGCGCTGTCAGGGAGATGGGATGAAAGTTCAAGAGATGGCTCTCGACTGCGAACGAATCTTCGCCGAACGTCGGGCGCACACCGACGTTGGTTACCGCGTCGAAGACTTCGTCGTTGATGCGGGTGCGCGTGATGTACACGCCGTTGTCGGGGAACATCTCGTCGTAGCGGCTGAGGTTTATGGTGGGGACGGTGTACTTATGGCCATAACCGCGGCCCCGGCCGGGAGTGGAATAGATGTTGAATGCGCGACCCAGCAACGCCCGCGCGCGCGAAACATTTCCTTCTGCCAGCAGCTTGCGGATGCGGCTGCTCGACACGACTTCGCCACGAATGGTCAGGGCGGGATATTTTTTTACTTCGAATCCGAAGTCGCGTCCGAATTCGGCGAGGCGGTCGACGTTGCCCTCGGCCTTGTGTCCGAAATGAAAGTTGAACCCCTCGTGCACTTCGCGGGCGTGCAGCTTCTCGGTCAGGATATTTTCGGCGAAGTCGCGCGGCGTCATCAGCGAGAGGTCGCGCGAGAAGGGAAGCACCAGTACAAAATCGAGGCCGGCCTTTCCCAGCAATTCAAGCTTTGCCGGAAGCGGTGTGAGCAGCTTGGGAGCGACGTCGGGCCGCAGCACTCGCGTGGGATGCGGGTCGAACGTGACGGCGATCGACTGTCCGGAAATTTCCCGCGCACGCCGTACTACCTCCGCCAATACCGCCTGGTGTGCGCGATGGACGCCGTCGAAGTTCCCGACGGTGACGATGGCGGGGCCAAAATCATCGGGAATGTCGTCGGGGTGATGGAAGACTTGCATCAGATCTCGAATTCCAACTTCATGCCGTCATACGACAGGCGCACGTGTTCGGGGAGCTTGGCGTTGGTCGCCTCGTGGCCGAGGTCGTGACACATGTGGGTGAAGAACGCGCGGTTTGGCCGCAGGCGCTCGATGATGGAGAGCGAATTCTCTACCGTAGAGTGCGTCGGGTGCGGTTTGTGGCGCAGCGCGTCGAGAAAGAGAATGTCGAGTCCCTGGAGCAGCGCTTCGGAGGCCGCGGGAATGTCGCTGAAATCGGTGAGATAAGCAGCGCTGCCGATGCGAAAGCCGCAAATCTCGGCGTTACCGTGCATGACGGGCACGGGCTGAAATGTTGCGCCGAACAGCTCCAGCGGGCCGTTGAGCTCGTGCAACTCCACCTGCGCGAGACCGCCGAATTTGTACTCGCCCGCAAAAATATATTGGAACATCCGGCGGATCGTTTCGGCCGCTTTCGGTTGTGCATACAGCGGGATCTTGCCGTGCGCACGAAACGTCAGAGGGCGCAGATCATCCAAGCCGAGAATGTGGTCGGCGTGGGCATGCGTGTAGAGGACGGCGTCGAGGCGCTGAATGCCCTCGCGTATTGCCTGCTCGCGAAAATCGGGACTGGAGTCGATGAGCACGCGCCGGCCGTCAAAATCGACCAGCACCGAAGGGCGCGTGCGGCGGTCACGCGGATCTTTTGACGTGCAGACTTCGCACGTGCAGCCGATGGTCGGAACTCCCATCGAGGTACCGCTGCCGAGGACTGTGAGGGTGGCCTTCATTCGAATTTGCGCTAATCGAGTGGTCAGTGATCAGTGGTCAGTGATCGGAATGTGTTTTATCGAGCTTCGATCGCGTGCCTGCAATCTGGGGTTCTACCCTCCTGATTACTGAGCGCTGAACACTGATCACTTTTTGCCCGGAAATGGAATCGGTCCACCCGGCCCGCCTGGTCCCGGCTGCGGAGGCTTACTGAGCATGTTGGTGACGTCCACGTACGCCATCCGCAGCTCGTAAAGGCAATTCTGCAGAAGATTCTCTTCCGGCGGTGTCAGGTTTCCCTTGGTTTTGTCGGAGATCATTCCGAGCGTGTCGATCGACTGACGCGCGCCGATGAGGTCCACCTGCGGCTGCGCCCCCTGCTCGTGCACAAGTCCAAGCTGCACCAGCGCGCTCATGTACAGCGACGCCGCGAAGCGCTCGAACGTGACTTCGAAGTCCTTGGCCGTACGCCCGCCTATGTTGCTGGCGAGGGCATCGTCGAGTTGCTTGCTCGATTCCTTGAATGCGTCGTGCTGCGCCTGCCGCTCCTCGGCGCTGGGCGGAGGCGGAATCTCGCGCTCGGGCGGCGGGGCTGATGCGGGCGCGGAGGTTTCCGTGACCGGCGAGACGCCGGTGCTACGGTCTTCTGTGCGTTCCGGTTCCGAAGCGGCAGTTTCGCCTTCGGCGCTGAAACGCCGCTTATCGGTGACGGTGAATTCTGATTTTTTGTCTTCTGCCATTGGATGACCTGCTCTTCCTGATGCCTACTTCCGAATGCCCAGTGCCTCTTGGAACGGGAGGTCGCTCACGCGGGCCTTTGTTTCGCCCACGGTCACTTCCGTCCCCGGCGTCTGGGCCTCAGTACGAAGATAAACTAGTGCGAGCGTCAGCTCACCGTCGCCGGCTGGAACGCTGGCCGCGCTGGTGATCTCGCCAACTTCCTTTCCCTGGAATTGAACTTTTGCACCCGACGCGGGCGGAGCGCCGTCGACGATAAGGCCGGTGAATCGGCGGTGCAGCAGGGCACGCGAGCGGATGCGTTCGACGATCTCCTGCCCGATGTAGCATCCCTTGCTGAAGTTAAGCGCCGAATCCTGCGCCGTTTCCTGCGGGAGGTAACGCTCGGTGATGTCCTGACCATACCGGGGCACGCCGGTGGTAAGGCGGAACATCTCCAGCGCCTGCGTTCCGATCGGCTTCGCTCCACGTCCGACGAGCGCGTCCCACAGCGGCGCTGCTGCTCCGGGCGCGAGCCAGATCTCGTATGTTTGCGCGATATCGCTGATCATGCGCGTGATGGACAGCCCGGCGTCGTTCCAGGTGACGTCCTGAATTTCCATCGGTTCGACGTCGGCGAACTTCACGCCCGCATCGTGAAGTATTTCTTTCGCACGCGGTCCCTGGACGGCGAGGGACGTCAGCTTCTCGCTGATATCGGTGATCTCGACGTCGTCCATGATGATGAACTTGTCGAAGGTCTCTTTGAGCTTTGGCAATTGCCAAGCCGCAGTGTCGATCAGGATGTAGTCGCCGCGGTTGTAGGTGTAAAGGTCGCCGAGAATGCGTCCCTGGGCGTTGAGCAGAAAGCTGTAATTGCCGTGGTTCACGGCGAGGTCGCGGATGTTGTTGGTGACCATGCCGTTCAGCCAGCGGACGCGGTCGGAACCAGTGGCCACCAACTTTCCGCGCCACCCAAGGTCGTACACGCCGCAGCCTGTGAGCAACTCGACATATTCGCGCCGCGGATCTCCGAATGAGGACGGTTCCTCGGTGCCGAGATAGTCAGCCATTTGCCCGCCGGCAGCTACGAGTTGTTCATACAGTGGAGTGTGCGACATAGGACGAACCTTTAATTATACGGGGTCAGTAATCGGTGGTCAGTGGTCAGTGATCAGCAGGTTTAACGAAAATATCGGGTTCCACCTCCTGATCGCTGATTAGTGACATTACTGACCACTGACCACTCGCGTGCGGTCCATCTGCTAAATTCTCCCCATGCCCAGCAAGCGCATTGCTGTCGTACCTGGCGACGGTATCGGGAAGGAAGTCATTCCGCAGGCGTTGAATGTGATACAGGCAAGCGGCGCGGACGTGGAATTCAAAGATTTCGATTGGTCGGCCGACCATTACCTGAAAGATGGCACCACCATCCCGGCCGACGGATTCACGATGCTCGCCCGCGAATACGAAGCTATCTTCGTCGGCGCGCTCGGCGACCCGCGGGTGAAGAGCAATGTCCACGCCAAAGAGATCCTGCTTGGCATGCGCTTCAAGATGGACCTGTACGCCAACGTCCGGCCGGTCAAGCTGCTCGACGCATCGCTCTGCCCGCTGAAGAACGCGCGCGTAGAAGACGTGAATTTCACCGTCATCCGCGAGAACACCGAGGGCGTTTACATGGATATAGGCGGCGTCTTCAAGCAGGGGACGCCGGACGAGGTCGCCACGCAGGAAGACATCAACACGCGCAAGGGCGTGGAGCGCGTGATCCGCTTCGCCTTCGAGTATGCGCGCGCGAACGGCCGCAAGAAGGTCATGATGAGCGACAAATCGAATGTCATGACCTACGCAGGCGGTCTTTGGCAACGAGTGTTCAAAGAAGTTGCGGCGGAATATTCCGATATCGCGACGCAGCACATGTTTGTCGACGCGCTCTGTTTGCAGATGGTGCGCGAGCCGCAGTCGCTGGAGGTGATCGTCACCAACAACATGTTCGGCGACATCATTACCGATCTTGCCGCCGCGCTCCAGGGCGGTCTGGGCATGGCGGCCAGCGGCAACATCCATCCTGGAAAGACCTCGATGTTTGAACCGGTACACGGGTCGGCGCCGCCGCTGGCGGGAAAGAATGTCGCCAACCCGATGGGTTCGATATTGAGTGCGGCAATGATGCTGGCGCATCTGGGATTCGCGAAGGAGGCGGCGCGCATCGAATCAGCGGTCGTGGCAGCGGTCCGCGAAGGCAAGCGCACGCAGGATATCGGCGGGAGCATGGGGACGAGGGAAGTCGCGGAATGGATTGCAGACCGGGTGAGCCAATGACGAACAACAAAACCATTGCCGATTGTCGATTGCCGATTGCCGATTTTCCAACCGTTTTTCAATCGGCAATCGGAAATCGGCAATCATCGATTCAGTTGTTCTTGATTTTCGTATGCGTGGTGCTGTTCTCGCTATCCGTCACCGCCCAGCAAACGCCGCCGCAGCATCCGGTCCAGCCGACGAACCCCGCTCCTCCCGCAACGCAGGAACAGAAAAGTCCCGCGCCAGATCACCACATCTCGCCGGAAGAGGCGAAGCAGCTGCTCGGCGCGGTTGATGAAGTGTTGAAGTTCGACAGCAAGGACACCGGGCTGGCGATCAAAAAGGACGTCAAGCGCCAACTTATCGATCGCGACAAAGTGCAGGCGTATATCGAAAAACAGTTGCGCGAAGACGAAGACGCGCAACGGCTGAAGAACGGCGAGATGGTCTTGAAGAAATTCGGGCTGGTGCCGCGCGATTTCGATGTCGACACCTTCCTGGTCCAGCTCATGCGCGAGCAGGTGGCGGGCTACTACGACCCGCAGACGAAGTTCGTGAACCTGCTCGATTGGCTGCCGCCCGAGACGCAGATCCCCGTGCTCGCCCATGAGCTCACGCATGCCCTCCAGGACCAGAACTTCGGGATGGAGAAGTGGGTGAAGGGGCCGCACCACAAGAAGAAGATGTCGCCGGCAGAGACGATCGCCGACGACGAATCCAGCGTTGCGCGTCACGCGGTGCTGGAGGGCCAGGCGATGGCGGTGATGATCGACTACATGCTGGCGCCGCTTGGGAAATCGCTCATGGATTCTCCGCAGATCGCCGACGCAATGGAAGCCGGTATGGCGCAGGGCGGTGATTCACCGGTGTTCAACAAAGCGCCGCTGTACCTGCAGCGGGTGCTGATCTTCCCCTATACATACGGCCTGGATTTCGAGCGCGCGCTGCTCAAGGACAGCAAAGACAAGGCTTACGCCGGCGTGTTTCAACGTCCGCCGCAGAACACGCGCGAGGTCATGGAACCCGACGCATACGTGAAGAACGAAAATCTTGCGCCGCTGAATCCGCCGGAATTGGCGAAGGTGTTGGGGAAGGATTGGGAGATGTATGACGTGGGCTCGATCGGCGAATTTGATGTCGCCATGATCGCCGAGCAGTTCGCCAACGCCGCGCTTTCAAAGGCGATCTATCCGGCATGGCGCGGCGGATATTACTACGCCGTGCGGAAGAAGGGCGCGGAAGTGAAGGGGCCGGGCGATCTCGCGCTGGTGTTTGTCACAAAGTGGGCGGAACCGGCAGCGCAGTCAACGTTCGCTCACTTGTACGCTTCGTCGCTGAAGAAGCGTTACTCGGATGTTCAACCGGTTACAACAGACCAGGCGCCGGATTCGCCCGACGCTGCTGCCGTCACGACACGATGGAAGACGAATGAGGGCGATGCGTTCATTGAGAGTCATGGAGATGTGCTCGTGGTATTCGAGTCGCTTGATGAAGCGCAAGTCGACAAACTTCGTGGTGTGCTGGTGAAGCAGTAACGCGCGAATAAGAATTCCTGCAGCCTGACACCTGACGCCTGTCCTTTATAATCCCCCTTTTCACCCGACACCCAGGAGCGCTCTTTGGCAGACGTGGAAATCGGCATTATCGGCGGAAGCGGGCTCTACAACATGCCCGGCCTCACCGACACCAGCGAACGCAAGCTCGACACACCGTTCGGCGATCCCTCCGACGTTTACGTACTCGGCAAATTGGAAGGGAAGCGCGTAGCGTTCCTGACGCGCCACGGCCGAGGGCACCGCATCCTGCCGCATGAACTGAACTTTCGCGCCAATATCTACGGCTTCAAGATGCTCGGCGCCGAGCGCATCATTTCGCTGTCAGCCGTGGGTTCGCTAAAGATGGAACACAAACCGACGGACTTCGTCATCCCGGATCAGTTCATCGACCGCACGAAGATGCGCATCTCGACATTCTTCGGCAACGGCATCGTTGGACATGTCGCGTTCGCGGACCCGGTGTGCCCGGAAGTGCAAACGGCGATGCAAAGCGCGTGTGAAAAAGCGAATGTCGTAGGGAAGCGCGGCGGGACGTATGTCTGCATCGAGGGGCCGCAGTTCTCGACGAAGGCGGAATCGGAGCTTTATCGCACCTGGGGTATCGACGTGATCGGAATGACGAATCTCCAGGAAGCCAAGCTCGCGCGCGAGGCAGAGATCTGCTATGCCACGCTGGCGATGGTCACCGATTACGACTGCTGGCATCCGAACCACGATTCCGTCACGGTGGAGCAGATCGTTGCCGTGCTGAATAAGAATGCCGCGAACGCTTGTGAAGTCGTGCGCAATGCGGTGGCGGCGATGCCCACCGAGCGCAAGTGTCACTGCGGTTCGGCGCTGAAGTACGCGATCATGACCGATCCGAAAAAGATACCCGCCGAGGCGCGCCAGCGTCTCAGCCTGTTGCTGGATAAATATTTTGCGAAAGAGGCAAGCTCTTAAATGTCGATCCTGGTTGTGGGCTCGGTTGCGTATGACACCATCAAATCTCCTTCCGGTTCCGTAGAGAAGATCCTGGGCGGCGCCGCGACCTACTTTTCGCTCGCGGCCAGCTACTTCACGGACGTGCGCATCATTGCCGTCGTCGGCGAAGACTTCGACCAGGACCAGGTGCTGCGCGCGCGCAACATCAACATCGAAGGCATCCAGCGCGCGAAGGGCAAGACTTTCCACTGGGGCGGCGAGTACGACGCGGGTAATCTGAACGAGGCCAAAACCAATTTCACGCACCTGAACGTGTTCCAAGATTTCAATCCCACGATCCCGGACTCGTATCGCGATTCCGACTTTCTTTTTCTCGCCAACATCGATCCCGTCCTGCAGAAGCGCGTGCGCAGCCAGATGCCGAAGGTGAAGCTCGTCGGCGGCGACACGATGAATTACTGGATCACCGGACATCGCGAGAACCTGCTGGAGACGCTGCGCGGCATCGACATCCTCCTTATCAACGACACGGAAGCGAAGATGATCGCGTCCGAGTCGAACCTGCTGCGCGCGGCGAACAAGGTCCTGGCGCTCGGCCCGAAGGCGCTGGTCATCAAGCACGGCGAATACGGGGCTACCATCTTTTTCGGCGACGGGTGGCTCAAGATGAGTCCGCATCCTTTCCGCGCTCCCGCCCTCCCGCTCGACGAAGTGAAGGACCCGACGGGCGCCGGCGATTCCTTTGCCGGCGGCTTCATGGGTTATCTCGCATCGCAAGGCGAGATAAACAAAGAAGTGCTGAAGCGTGCCATGTTCTACGGCGGGGTCATGGGCTCGTTTGCCGTCGAACAATTCGGGCCCGAGCGGCTGACGAAATTGACGCGCGAGGAGATCGACGCGAGATTTCAGTTGTTCAGGGAATTGACGCATTTGGGGTAGGGCATAGGTCGTAGGTAGGTCGGGAGCAATCATTTATCCTGTCGCGTGCGAGTTCCCGCCCCGACTTCCGACCACCGACCTACGACCTACGATTCCGATCCGTCGCCGAAGATTCTCGCCCTTGCTGCAACCGCGGTGTCGATCGCATTCCTCGCGCACTACTATCGTTACGCGCAGATCCTGCTCTCCGGTGACGCCGTTGCGCACATTCAGATCGCCCGGCGCGTTTTCGACTCGCGCACTCCTGGCCCGTCGCAGCTAGGGACGGTCTGGCTGCCGCTCCAGCACGTCCTCACGATTCCGTTCATCATTTCTGACGCCGGGTGGTCGAGCGGGATCGGCGGCAGTATTCCGTCGATGATCGGGTATGTGCTCGGAGTTGTCGGCATGTATCGGCTGGTGCGCGACAACCTGGGCTCGCGCCTGGCGGCCTGGATCGGCGCGATCATCTATGGCGCAAATCCCAACCTGCTCTATGTCCAGACCACCGCGCTGAACGAGCCGCTCTCGATGGCGCTGTTGATCTGGGCGGTGGTGTGGTTCGGCGAGTACGTACGTGCTGCGAGCTCCGGTGTGGCAGGCGAGACGCCCGCGTTACGTGCTCTGTTTCTGTGCGGGCTCGCGCTGTGCGCAAACAGCCTTCTCCGTTACGACGGCTGGTTCAACTCCTGCGCTTTTCTCGTCGTGACCGCCATAGTGCTGGCCGTTGCGCATCGGCGCGGGCGTCTGACGGCGGCGCTCAAGAAATCGGCGGTCGTGTTCCTGCTGGTGGTCGGGATCGGCCCCGGGCTCTGGCTTGCGTGGAACGCGGCGATCTTTGGCAATCCACTGGAATTCGCGACTGGTCCATACTCTGCGAAAGCCATCGAAGAGCGCACGCGACGACCGGGCGACCCGCACCATCCCGGATGGCACTCGCCTGGCGTAGCCGCGCAATATTTCTTGCGTGACGCGATGCTGAACGTTGGCGCGGGGCGCTTGCTCGCGGGGCCGCCGCAGCAGACTGCATTCGCGCCAACAGCGCACCCCGGACGATGGGAATGGCTATGGCTCCCCGTCGCGATTTTCGGCACAGCGGCCGTCCTGTTTCTGCGCCGCAGCGCCTCGACGACGTTGTTGCTATGGCTGCCCTTGCCGTTCTACGCCATCTCGATCGCGTGGGGCGGGGTACCCATGTTCATTCCCGTGTGGTGGCCGTTCTCCTACTACAACACGCGCTACGCTCTCGAACTCCTGCCGGCGCTGGCAATGTTCTGGGTCGCCGCGGCATGGCTGTTATTGCGGTCGCACCAAGGACGGTACTGGTGCGTAGCGGTGACGGTTGCCGTGCTGACATATGTAGGGTTCAGTTATGGGTCCGTCTGGCGCACGGTCCCGATCTGTCTGCGCGAGGTGCGGGCGAATGGCGGGCCGCGCTACGCCATGGATACACAGCTCTCGATTATCCTGCGCCGCATCCCTCCGGAGTCGTCAATCCTGATGTACCTCGGAGATCATGGCGGAGCGTTACAGCGTGCAGCCATCCCGCTGCGGCGGACGATCAATGAAGGGAATTATGATTTGTGGCATAAGGCGATGGAGCATCCAGCCGCAGCCGCCGATTACATCATCGCCACCGATGGCGACCGGGTCGCGGATGCGGTCGGGCGTCATCCTAAAGGGCTGATGAGCGTCGGCGTCGTGGATGCGCCATGGCAGAAGCCGATCCGCATCTATCGGCCGATTGGTAATCAGTAATCGGTAATTGGTGGTTGGTGATTGGTATTCGGTAATCGGTGATCCCGTTTGAGGCTGCTGATGCGCTCCGGTCGCAAATAGTCGGGTTAAGGATTTCCAATTTCCGATTACGAATCACGGTTTTGTTAGAATTCGCCGAAATGCATGACATTTGGCAGCACTGGGGCCCGCACTCGCCGGAAGCGGTCCGGCTGGCGCGAATCATGGTCCGCGTGGTCGTCGCCGCAATTCTGGGTGGCGCGATCGGCCTTGAGCGCGAGATGAAACGCAGGCCGGCGGGCCTGCGTACGAATATCTTCATCTGCTTCGGTGCGGCGCTGTTCACGATACTGTCGCAGGAACTTGCCTCGGAGTGGCCCGGCGACCACACTCGGATCGCGGCACAGATCATCCCGGGAATCGGATTTATTGGCGCCGGCTCAATCCTCCACTCGCGCGGTTCGGTCACGGGCCTGACGACGGCGGCCACCCTTTTCGTGGTGGCGGGTGTCGGCATGGCCGCCGGCGGTGGCCTGTATGTGCCGGCGATCTTCGCGACGATCGTGATCCTGCTTGTTCTGCTGGCTCTCGGGTACCTGGAGGAGAAGTTCAGCCTGAAACTGCTGCAGATGACCTACGAGGTCTCGGGCGAGGACCCCAGCGTGGTGATCGATGGAATTAACAACGCACTCGCCGACGAGCACAAGATGATGCAATCCGTCCAGGTCGCTCGCATGGACTACCACTCCCGAGTGCAGTTCAGTGTTGACGCAACCCGCGTGGAGCATGAGCGCCTGCTGCTCCGCCTGCGCCAAATCCCGGTTGCGCAGCACGTGGAATGTCTCGGAGTTTCGGAAGCAGAATGAGCATGCCGATCCCTTTCGTCAAAGCGCACGCCTGCGGTAATGACTTCATCCTGGTCGATTCGCGCCACGTTCCCGACAACCTGAGCGGATTCGCCGTGGCCATCTGCGACCGGCACCAGGGCATCGGCGCAGACGGCATCGAGGTGATGTATGCCGACCCGCAGGTAGACGCGCGGATCCGCCTCATCAATGCCGACGGCTCCGACGCCGAGCTCTCCGGCAACGGCACCCGTTGTGTGGCGGCGTACTTGAGTTCGGAACGGGGAAGCGCTGTGGTGGCGATCCGCACGGGAGCGGGAATCAAAGTGTGTACGCTGACGTCCCGGACCGGCCAACGTTTCGAATTCGACATGTCCATGGGGCAGCCTGAGGTCGGAGAACTCATGACGGTCAAACTCGCTTACCGCGAGGTCATCGGGATACCCGTATCGATGGGCAATCCGCATTACGTGATGTTTGTGGATTCTTTCGCCGCGCGCTGGCAGGAACAGGCGGCCGAAATCGAGGCCCACACAGACTTCAAGTACGGCACGAATGTTGAGCTGGTACATGTTAAAAGCAAAGAAGATATTGAGATCCTTATCTTCGAGCGCGGCGCCGGCGAGACACAGTCGTCCGGGACCGGATCGTGTGCGTCTGCAGTCGCGGCAATCGCAACCGGACGCGTCCAATCGCCGGTGCGGGTACATGCTCCGGGCGGATCGCAGCTGGTGCGCTGGGAGAAGAATGAAGTCGTCCTGCGCGGGCCGGCACAGATCGTCTGCCGCGGCGAGTTCCTGATTTAGTATGCGTCGAGCGTCCTGTCGAGAGCTTATCCGTGCCTAAAACCATCAAACCCCGGGCTCTGAAACCTGGCGACCGCGTTGGTATTGTCGCGCCCGCCAGCAACGTCGATGAGCCGCACCTGAAAGCAGGCTTGGCGACGCTGAAGAGAATGGGCTACGTTCCCGTGCATGCGCCCGGCCTGGTCGATAAGGACCTCTACTTCGCCGGCTCCATCCAGCGCCGCGTACGTGAACTCCACAAGATGTTCGAGCGCGATGAGATTCGGGCAGTGATCTGTGCTCGCGGCGGCTACGGGGCGAACTATCTTCTGCCGCGCCTCGACCTGGACCTCATTCGTCGCAATCCGAAGATACTTGTCGGCTACAGCGACGTGACGTGCCTGCTGACTTATCTGCACGATGCGACCGGCCTGCCCACGTTCCATGGCCCGATGGCAGCCAAGGATTTCGCGGAAAACAATCCACCCGGGGTCGATGAGACTACTTGGGGCGCGGCATTGGGTGGTGAGTCAGAGTGGTTGCTGGACCGAAACAGCGGGCTCGCGTCGTTGGTCACGGGCGAAGGCGAAGCCGTGCTCTATGGAGGATGCCTGTCCATCCTGGTTGCGTCGATCGGGACACCGTACGAGGCGAAGACCGAATACAAACTGCTTTTTCTGGAAGACGTCGCGGCCAAGCCATACCAGATCGACCGCATGCTCATGCAGATGAAACTTGCGGGAAAGCTGAACGGGGTGAAGGGAATTGTGTTCGGGGAGATGCTGGGTTGCGTGCAGTCGCCGGACCAGTCGTACACGCTCCAGGAAGTGGTGTTGCGCGTTCTCGAGGACTTGAAGATACCCGTAGCGTACGGGCTGCGCTCCGGCCACGTCTCGCGTGAAAACATTACGCTGCCGTTCGGCGTGCGCGCGCGATTGACGGTCGAGCAGAATGACACTCGCTTGGAGATAATGGACGCCGCGGTTTCTCGATAAGCTCAGCTCTCATGGCCAGCGACGAACGTCACATCCACCTCATCGGCATCTGCGGCACCGCGATGGCATCGCTTGCCGGAATGCTGAAGCAGCGCGGGTTTCATGTCACCGGCTCGGACAATGCTGTCTATCCGCCGATGTCGGATTTCCTGGCCCGGCTCAACATCCCTGTCGCGCAACCGTTCGCTGTGAAGAACCTCGATCCGCGGCCTTCGCTCGTGGTCGTTGGCAACGCCATCTCGCGAGGAAACGCCGAGTTGGAGCGCGTCCTGGACGAGCGTATCCCGATGACGTCCATGGCCGCGCTCCTGCATCAGGAGTTCCTGCGCGGCAGCGAGGTCATTGCCGTCGCGGGGACGCATGGAAAAACCACGACCACATCCATGCTGTCGTGGATATTCGAGGTGGCGCGACGCCGGCCGTCGTTCCTGGTCGGCGGCATCGCGGAGAATTTCGGCGGCAGCTTTCAGCTCGGCAGCGGCGAATTCATCATCGAGGCTGACGAGTACGACACCGCTTTCTTCGACAAGGGGCCGAAGTTCCTGCACTACTTTCCGGATTCCGTCATCCTGACGTCCGTCGAATTCGACCACGCCGATATCTATCGCGACCTCGACGCGGTGAAGACCGCATTCAAGCGCCTGGTGAACCTCGTTCCTCGTCGCGGCGTGATCATGGCGTGGGATGGGTTGGGGAGTGCGGGGCCAGCGACTCAATTAAAGGCGAACGTCGATCAGTGTGTTGGGCGGAGTTTCTCGCGGGTTCAACGCTACGGTTTCGGCGACAAAGCGACATGGCGCATCGCGGGGCTGCAATTCGATGCGCAGCACACGTCATGGTCGGTGCTGCGGGAAAGGAAAGCTTGGGGGGAATTCGAGTTTTCGCTCGCGGGGGAGTTCAACGTCCTGAACGCGACTGCCGCAGCCGCGATGGCGGCGCAATACGGGATCAAGCCGGCGCAGGTGGCGGAGGCGCTCCGCAGTTTCAAGTCGGTGAAGCGCCGGTTGGAAGTTCGATCGGAAGTGAAGGGCGTCACCATCATCGAAGACTTCGCGCATCACCCGACGGCGATTGCGCAGACGCTCCAAGCTCTGCGAACGCGTTATCCGGGCCGACGGTTGTGGGCAATCCTGGAGCCGCGCTCGAACACGCTGCGCCGACGAGTATTGCAGCAGGACCTGACGGACGCGCTGGCACTGGCGGATGCGGCGGTCGTGGCGGCGATCTTCAAAGCCGATGCGATCCCCGAGGCCGAGCGTCTCGACGTACAGGCCGTTGTAGACGACTTGAAGCGCGACGGACACCCCGCATGGCACCTCGCCGATGCGGATGCGATCGTGGCGACTGTTGCTCCGGAACTGAAGTCTGGAGACGTTGTAGCCATCCTGTCCAACGGCGGCTTTGGGGGCATCTACGACAAGCTGCCGGCGCGGCTTTGATATCCTCTGCTGCTCTGCGCTGATCTTTTGGAGGCTCGCTCTGATCCGGAAAATCGTCGTTGTACTTCTGCTCTCAATCGCCGCGCTCGCCCAGAGCGACGCCAACCAGATTTTCTATACCGTCTCGCTTGCCCGCCGAGCCGACCACATCGTGCACGTCTCGGTGAGAGTGCCGAAGACTGCAGGGTCCAGCCACGATTTGGTCCTGCCGGTTTGGAATGCGCTCTACCAGGTGCGCGACTTCTCGCAGTATGTGATCAAGTTTGAGGCCCATGACGACGCTGGGAAAGCGCTGCCTGTCGCGGTAGTGGACAAGACCACGTGGCGAGTGAACGCTGGAGGCCCGTTCGTTTTCGAGTACGACATCCTTGCCGACAATGCCGGCCCGTTCGGCGCGCAGCTCAACGAGGAGCACGCATTCTTCAATCTCGCCGAGATCCTGGCCTACGACGCAGCACAGCGGAATCAGCCGATGCTGCTCGTATTGGCAGACGTTCCTCCGGACTGGAAGATCGCGACCGCGCTTCCGGCGGGCGGCGTCTTTCACACGAACAGGGACATGCCGACGTTCACTGCTACGAATTACGACCAATTGGTGGACTCACCGGTAGAAATCGGTGAGTTCGCGATGCAGGCATTTGACGAAGGCGGGGCGCACTACCAGGTTGTGATTCACGCCGACCCATCCGATTACGATTTGGGCGCGATCGCGGCGCAGACGCACAAGCTCGCGGTGACCGAAGTCGAATGGATGAATGACCGCCCATTCGATCATTACGTATTCATCTATCACTTCCGCCGCGGTCCCGCGGGCGGCGGCATGGAACACGCGTATTCGACGGCGATCGACGCCACGGCGCAACGCGTGAAGCAGGACCCACGATCGATCGCGGGCGTTACCGCGCACGAGTTCTTCCACCTGTGGAACGTCAAGCGCATCCGGCCGCAGTCGCTCGAGCCCATCGATTACACGAAGGAGCAGTACTCGCGCGCGCTGTGGTGGAGCGAGGGCGTGACCAGCACAGTCGGCGACCTCATGCTGGTCCGCGCCGGTTATTGGGATGAAAAACGGTACGTGGACGCCATCGGGCGCATCATCGGCTCGGTCGACAATCGTCCGGCGCACCTGACGCAGTCGGCCGAAGAGTCGAGCCTGGAGACCTGGTACGACAAATATCCGTTTTACGGACAGCCCGAGCGCAGTATCAGCTACTACAACAAGGGCGAACTGCTCGGCATATTGCTGGACCTAGCCGTGCGCGACGCGACGGCGAACAGGAAATCACTCCGCGACGTCTTTCATTGGCTCAACGATAATTATGCGAAGAAGGGCAAGTTCTTTCCGGATTCGGCCGGGATCGAGCAGGCGAGTGAAACCGTGTGTTCCTGCGCATTGAAGCAATTCTTTACCGAATACGTAGCCGGGACGGCGCCGCTCGACTACGACAAATACTTTCGCTTTGTTGGCCTGCATATAAACAAGACCACCACTACGGTGCCCGACCCAGGGTTCCGCATCGGCCGAACGTTCGGACAACCGTCAGGTCAGCCGAACCCTGTCAGCGAAGTGGATGCGAATAGCCCGGCTGCGCAAGCGGGGCTGAAGGTCGGCAATGTCATCCAGCAGGTGAACGGAAAACCATTCTCCGGCCCGTTGCAGCAGTATGGATTGCAAGTGGGTGACGAGGTCCGGCTCACGTTAGCCGGCAGCCGTGAAATCGTCTTCAAACTCGCCGGCAAGCCGCAGGACAACTACGCGCTTGTTGACCTCGACAATGTCACGCCCGAGCAGCGTACGCGCCGCTCCGCGTGGGCGCGCGGCGACTGATGCGAACGCTCCTGACCCTGCTGTGGTGGGCCATCAGCACGCCAATAGCGGCGCTGTTCGTCGTGCCGTACGCGGTGCTGACCGGCAACAGCGACCCGCTTTACAACATCGCGATGCGCATTGTGAGCGCCGGCATTTGGATCAGTGGCATTCGCGTGGTGGTCAGCGGTCGCGACCGCCTCGATCCGAAACAGACGTACATATTCATGGCGAACCACGTCTCCAACGTGGACCCGCCGGCGTTGATCCCGTCGTTGCCGAAGCGGACGTCCGTACTGGTCAAGAAGGAGTTGTTCCGCATCCCGATACTGGGGACGGCGATGCGCGTCGGCCACCTGGTTCCCGTGGACCGTCACAATCGCGACGCTGCCGTGCAGAGCGTCCGAGATGCGGCCGAGGTCATCCGCCGCGGGCTCGACATGACCATCTTTCCTGAGGGCACGCGCTCTCGCGACGGACGCCTGCTCCCGTTTAAGAAAGGACCGTTCTACCTCGCGATGGAATTGGGCTACCCCGTCGTGCCAGTCACGATCGTCGGCACGTACGAGATCCTGCCGAAAGGGAAATTCTTCATCCGACAGGGGACGGCGGAGATGGTGTTTCACGAGCCGCTATGGCCGAAAGATTTTGCCGATCGCGATGCGCTCATCGAAGCCACGCGGGCGGCGATTGCCAGTGCACTGCCGTCGGAGAGAAGGTAGGTCGTAGGTGGTGGGTGGTAAGTCGGGAAGTCAAACCATCGATTCGCAAGGGCGAAGACGGCGGATGCGTCGTAGGTGGTAGGGCGGGAAAAATGACGGTAGGTCGAAGTAAGTCGTCGGTGCCATCAGCAATTTTCCCGACCTACGATCTACCACCTACGACCTACCTCAACTAACAGTGAATCCCTTCTTCTCAATCAGTCTCGCGCTCAGCACGGCGCCGTCCCGGTCGTCGTGGAGTTTGATGGGGAAGACCAGCACGTTCCACGTGTAACGCGCCGACTTCTTGGGCAGGTTCGGCAAGCCGCGGAATCCGCGATCGATGTACGTCTCGCGGGTGGTCGCGACCGTGCGAATGATCTCCTTCCACTCATCACCTACGTCGGGGAACTCCTGGAACTTGTTCTTGCCGACGAACCAGGGGGGCTTCTTGTTGTAAAGCGCGGCGAAGTACTCGTTGACGTACTGCCAGTTGCCATCGCCGTCCATGATTTCCAGAACCTGGTCGTCGCCCATGGCGTCGCCGATGCGCCGGTAGTAAAAGTCGCGCGCGTCGACGACGACGGCTTTGCCGCGCCGCTTGGCTTCGAACGAGCGCAGCGCGTTCACCAGGTCATCGACGGAGCTGTAGCCTTTGAGCAGGTGCATGTCGGCGACGCCACCGAACTTCCGTTCCAGGGTGGCGGACAGGATGATGATGGGCACCTTGGGATAATTCTTGCGAAGGCTCTCGGCGACCTCGGTACCGAATTTTCCTGCGCCGAGGTGATAGTCGAGGACTGCGATATCAATATCGCCGAGCTTCTTCTCGGCTTCTTCCACCGTGGAAGCAGTGACCACCCTGTAGCCCTTTTGCCGCAAGATGGTGGAGCGCAGGAGGAGGTTCTCCTCGAGATCGTCGAGCAGGAGCACGCGGATCGGTCCTGCTCTTTTGCCGCTGCCGATGCTGGTCACTTCGACCATAGAAGGAACGCCTATTGTACGTGGTGAGGGAAGGCATTGGGCTTTAGGCTTTAGGGCCGTCGATTTCCCTGATGCCCGAAGCCCAAAGCCTAATCCGTTTTCTTTCCCGCGCGTACCGCCTTCGCTATCTCGGGCAGTTTATTGAACACCGCGACGGACCGCAGCCACTGCCGGTTTTCGATCGCCGGATAGCCGCTGACCATCTTGCCCGGCTCGACGTCATTGGGGATGCCGCTCTGGGCAGTAGCAATGGCGCCGTCGCCGATGGTGCAGTGTCCCGCGACGCCCACCTGGCCGGCGAGGATCACGTTATTACCGACGACGGTCGATCCCGCGAGCCCGACCTGCGCGCACAGCATCGTATCCTCACCGACTTCGCTGCCGTGTCCGACCTGCACCAGGTTGTCGATCTTCGCCCCGCGACGAACGCGAGTCTCGCCCACGCTGGCCCGGTCGACACAGGCGTTCGCCTGGATCTCCACGTCATTCTCGATGATCGTGGGGCCCGATTGCGGAATCTTCTCCCACTGTTTCTTTTCATTCTTCGCAAACCCGAAACCATCCGCGCCGACGATCACCCCGTTCTGGAGCACGACATTGTCCCCCAGTACGCAATACTCGCGGACGATGGCGTGCGCGTGAGCCTGGAAGTTCCTTCCGATCTTCGCGCCGCGATAGATGACCACATGCGGGTGCAGGACTGCATTGTCGCCGATGACGACGTCCTCCTCGACGACAACATAGGGTCCGATCGAGGCGTGCTCGCCGATCCTGGCCGAGGAATGGATCTCGGCAGTCGAATGGATCCCAGGGTGCTGGCGCGGCGCGCGGTAAAACAGCGCGATGGTGCGAGCGAATGTCAGGTACGGGTTGTCGCAACGGAGTGTCGGCGCGGCGATGGCAGGGAAATCGTTGGTGACAATCACCGCCGATGCTTTCGTGCTCCTGGCCGCCACGGCGTATTTCGGATTGGCCACGAACGTGACCTGCCCCGGGCCTGCTTCCTCGATCCCGGCGACCCCGATTATTTCTGCGTCGGCGCCTTGGAGGCGAGCGCCCAACGTGCTTGCGATGTGCGAGAGTTTCATAAGAATGCCGACAGTCTAAACCTTCGGCCCCGGGGTCCCCAGCAGGCGCCGGTTTTGCGGATGCCGGAGTGGTCGACACAACGGCCCGCGTGCGAGGCTCATCCGAAATCAGAAACGCCAAGGAGGAACGATGTCGAAGCAGCCGCATCATCAGCAGGGAGCCGAATCGGGCGCGGGCGGGAACTCGGGGCGTCGCACCGGCGCAGAACCGCGGCTACAGTCCGGCGCGGGCATGGGACGAAAGAAGACGCAGGCAGGTCGAAAGCAGAGCGCCAGCCGCCCGCGGAAAGCAGCATAGCGGCGAACACGGGATTTCTGTCCGGCATCCCACCTAAAGGACCTGTCAGGAGGAGCCATGGAAGGGGTCGTCGGGGTATTCCGTTCACGCGTTGCCGCTGAAAACGCCGTCAATGATTTGAGACGCCTGGGTCAGCCGGAAGGCTCGATCGTATTCCTCACGCCGCAGGCGTCGGACGCGGAACTCGCCCGAGTTCCGACCACCACCGCCGAGGGTCCGGGAATTGGAAAAGCGATTTCGAGCGTGGTCGGAGCCGCCATCGGAGGCGGCGCTGGGCTTGGCATCGGCAGCGCTCTGGCGGCGATGACCGTTCCCGGTGTCGGTCCGATCCTTGCAGCCGGACTGGGCGCCGGCGCGCTACTCGGCATCGGCGGCGCAGTTACCGGCGCTGCGATCGGCCGCGCTTCGGAGGAGGCCCTCGACAACGGCATTCCCATCGACGAGATTGGCCGCTTACGTTACCTGCTGAAAACCGGGCGCACCCTGGTGGTTGTCAGCGTCGACTCCAAAGAAAAGGAAGAGCAGGTCCACGCGCTGTTCCATTCGTTCGGAGCGGAACCGTTCCACCACAGTTGGGACATCGAGCGAGCGGCGTAAGCAACCGATCGGCGATCGTGAATCGTATGCGTTCGAACCAGTGTTTCGGCATATAATCCGCTGCTCGCGGAGGACCTGCCATGAAGACATTGGTTCGCGCATTGCTCCTATGCATTTTCTTCTCGTTGTTTGCCGTTGCGCAAAGCACCCCGGCGGCGTTACTGCACAAGCCATCCATCAGCGAATCGGAGATCGTTTTTACCTATGGTGACGACCTTTGGGCGGCGCCCCGTGATGGCGGCGCCGCGCACCCGCTGACGACCGGTTCCGGCATCAAAACCGATCCGTTCATCTCGCCCGACGGCAAGTGGATCGCCTATTCCGGAACGTACGAGGGCAACACCGATGTTTATGTCATGGCCGTGGGTGGGGGCGTACCCAAGCGCCTGACGTTCCATCCCGGCGCCGATAACGTGGTTGGCTGGACTCCCGACAGCTCGGCGGTCCTTTTCCGCTCCGCGCGCAACAGCTACTCGCGTTTCACCCGCCTGTTTACGGTCAACCTGAGCGGCGGCCTCGAACACGAGATCCCGCTGCCGGAAGGCGTCATGGGTTCCTTCTCGCCCGACGGAAAGTCCCTGGCGTACGTTCCCGCGTTTGCCATCGGACCGCCGACGGCATGGAAGCGCTACCGCGGCGGCCAGACATCGCGCATCTGGATCGCGCGACTTTCCGATTCGAAGGTCGAAGAGGTTCCGCGCGATAACTCCAACGACTTCGAACCGATGTGGGTCGGTGACAAGGTCTATTTCCTCTCCGACCGCAGCGGCCCGGTGTCGCTCTTCGTGTACGACACCCGCAGCAAGAAGGTCGATCCTCTGCTTCCGGGCGCGACTTCGGATGTGAAGTGGGCTTCGGCGACGTCCGACACCATCGTGTACGAGCAGCTTGGGTCGCTGCACAAGCTCGATCTGCGGACCATGAAGAACGCGGAATTGAAGTTCGCCGTTGCAGGCGATCTTCCAAGCCTGCGTCCGCGCTTCGAAAAAGTCGGCGCTCACATCGAGAATTACGCGATCTCGCCCACGGGCGTGCGCGCCGCATTCGAGGCGCACGGCGAGATCCTTACCGTGCCGGCGGAACATGGTGACATCCGCAACCTGACAAACACCGTCGGCGCCGCCGAACGGGACCCGTCGTGGTCTCCGGATGGACATTGGATCGCCTATTTCTCCGACGCGAGCGGCGAGTATGAACTCCACCTGCGCTCGCAAGATGGGACGCAGCTGAAGAAACTCTCCCTCGGCGATCCACCGTCGTTTTTCTACGAGCCGATCTGGTCGCCCGATTCGAAAAAGATCGCCTACACCGACAAGCGCCTCAACGTCTGGTACATCGATCTGGCCACCGGAAAGCCGGTGAAAGTGGACACGGACACTTACGAATCACCGCAGCACACGCTGGATCCGGCGTGGGCGCCGGACAGCAAATGGCTGGCGTACACGAAGCAGCTTCCGAGTCATATGCGCGCCGTGTTCGTGTATTCGTTGGAAAGCGGCAAGGCCAGCCAGATCACCGACGCCATGAGCGACGCCCGCTTTGCCCAGTTCGACCGCAGCGGAAAATATCTGTATTTCACCGCCAGCACCAATGCCGGTCCGACCAGCGGCTGGCTCGACCTGTCGAGCATGGCTCGTCCGGTCACGCGCAGTGTTTACGTTGTGGTTCTGCGCAAGGACCTGCCCTCGCCCATCGCCCCGTTGAGCGACGAAGAGAAAGCGGCGGCCGAAGCGAAGCCGGATAAGACGATGGATGTTCTGTCCGTAGCCGACGAGCAGGACTCGCCGCAGCAACAAGCCGACAAGGACAAAGCCGCTGCCGCCGGCAACGAACCCGACAAGCCCAAGAAGCCCGAGGCGGTGAGCGTCCGAATCGACCTGGAGGACATCAACCAGCGCATCCTTGCATTGCCGATACCCGCCCGGAATTACAACCACCTGCTGGCCGGTTCTGCGGGAACGATTTATCTCGGCGAAGTGCCGATCGTATCCGGGCCGTTCGGCGCGGGTGCGCCGGGCGCGACTGTCTACCGGTTCGAGCTCGAACCGCGCAAGGTACAGCCGATCCTGTCCGGCGTGGGCGCGTTTGCGCTGTCGTTCGACGGCAAGAAGATGCTTTACCGCCAGGGCGCCGGAGCGGCCGCGAGGTGGCTGATCGCATCGGTCCCGCCTCCGACGCGTCCCGGAGAGGCGGCCGCCGCTGGTCCCGAAACTACGACGCCGCGCGTTGCCGGATCTCCGCTCAAGACCGACGACATGCAGGTTTATGTCGATCCCAAGGCGGAATGGGCGCAGATCTACCACGAGGTCTGGCGCGTCGAGCGCGACTTCTTTTATGACCCGAGCCTTCACGGCGTGAACTGGCAGGAGGCCGAGAGGTTCTACCAGCCGTTCGTGAACGTCGCCGCCAACCGCGATGACGTGACGCACGTCTTTCTGGACATGCTGGGCGAGATGTCGGTCGGACACCTGCGCACCACGTCGCCGCAGCCGGAGCCATCCACCCAACCGCGCACGGGCCTGCTCGGCGCCGATTACGTCATCGAGAACGGGCGGTATCGCTTCCAGAAAGTCTACTACGGCGAGAACTGGAATCCGGAACTGCGCGCCCCGCTGACCGAACCGGGCGTCAACGTGAAAGCCGGAGATTATCTGCTGGAAGTCAACGGCCGCGAACTGAAGGGAACGGACAACATTTTCGCGTTGTTCGTCGCTACGGCGGGCAAATCCACATCGTTAAAGGTCGGCCCCGATCCAACGGGCAAGGGAGCGCGTATCGTCAGCGTTGTCCCGATCGATGCTGAAACCAACCTGCGCAACCGCGCCTGGATCGATGCCAACCGCCGTAAGGTGGATGAGCTCAGCAACGGCCGGCTTGCCTACGTCTATCTGCCGGATACCGCGGTCGGCGGATATACGAATTTCAACCGCTACTACTACGCGCAGGTCGGACGCGAAGGCACGGTCATCGACGAGCGCTTCAACGGTGGCGGCGCGGCGGCCGATTACATCATCGACAACCTACGTCGTCCGCTGATGAACCGCTGGATGACTCGCGAGGGCGCCGATTTCAGCACGCCGGTCGGCTCCATCTACGGGCCCAAGGTGATGATCATCAACATGTATGCCGGCTCTGGCGGCGACGCACTCCCGTGGTACTTCCGCCACGAGAAGCTTGGAAAATTGATCGGCACGCGGACGTGGGGAGGCTTGGTCGGGATTTATGACTATCCTTCACTGATCGACGGCGGCACTGTGACCGCACCGCGCGTGGCGTTCTTCAACCTGAACAGCCAGTGGGACGTCGAGAACAACGGCGTGCCGCCGGACATTGATGTCCCATTCGATCCGGCTGCGTGGCGTCAGGGCCGCGATCCGCAACTGGAGAAAGCGGTCGAAGTGGCATTGGGAGAACTGAACGCGAATCCCATGAAAGTTGTCGAGCGGCCCGCTTTCCCGAACTATCACCAGAAACCGGCCGCCGCGGCAGCAGGAGGAAAACGGAAGTAGAAGTACCGAGTACCGAGGGAACACCTCTCGGTACTCGGACTACTCTGAGAAGATCGGCATCTGGCGCTCGTCGACCCGCGGCTCCGACGGTTTCTTGCGCCGGGCTTGGGCTCCACCGATGACCGCCAATACCGTTACCACTGCCAACGCGGTCCGCGGAATGAAAATTCGCTGCGTGTTGGAGCGCGTGTCGGGCGGATTGATCAGGTAGCCCTCGGGCATGATCTGCGACAGATCGTTCGGCATCATGCCTTCGAGCACGTCGTTGTCCTTGAACGTAAGGCGTACCCAGAGGCCTTCTGTACGCGGCCGGGTGCTGAACGTCTTGCGCAACAGCGACTCTGTGTCTCCGAACTCGCGGACGAAGAACACGCCCTTGATGTCCCTCAGATCGATGCCGACGACCTTGCCGGCGGTATTCAAGACCTCGACCTTGCCGTCGACGATGTATGCCGCCGGTGCGACGTAGCCGCTGATGGTGTCGCGGTCGAGCTTCTGTACGACGACTTTCTTGTGAGTTGAGGGCATTGACTGGCTCGGTTCGGCGTGCCGTGATTGGAAACACTATATCCGGTATCGCCCAACGACGACCTACTACCTGCGACGTAGACCAAGGTGATTCTCGCACGTTTTCGCCGCCGTTAACCGTCTAAGAGCAACACTGTAGCCAAGATAGCAACCTTGTGCTATCCTCGTCGCTTCGGGGCGCGTGAAATGCCCAGCTAAGTTACTGGGTTCAAATAACTTAGTGGTACTAGACCCCCGGGATCGGCCGTTTTCCACCGGGCCGGACTTCAGAACGAATGCCAGACTTTTTATACATGATGGAAACCCGGCTCACGCCGGACCAGCAGCGGTTTGTGAGCCAGGTGGAGGAAGTCGCCCGCGCTCAGGAACTCAACCTCTACCTCAGTGGCGGAACTATCCGCGACCTCATCTCCGGATTTCCCATCCGCGACATCGAATTTACCGTCCAGGGAAACGCTCTCAAGTTACAAAAAGACCTTGAGAAGGCCGGCGCTACTGTCGAAGGCACTGACGACGAGTACCGCATCCTGTACGTCGTCAGGGGCAACGTGCGCGCGCAGATCGAATCCGCCCTGAGCGCCGCTTACGATAAGCCCGGGAAGCCGCCAAAACTCGCTCCGGGCACGATTGTCGAGGATCTGCGCCGGCGTGATTTCACCGTGAAT
>CAZLJE010000039.1:0-46277 GCA_964559835.1 uncultured Terriglobales bacterium | reverse complement strand
GAACCCGCGACTTCGACCTTGGCAAGGTCGCACTCTACCACTGAGTTACTCCCGCGCTCCGTCTGATTATAGCGAACCGCGGAAATACTGGTCAAACCAGAGCTTACGCGGATATGCTGCTCGTGGAAATGATTTTGACCGCGCAAAAGGGGTTGGGACTAGACGAAAGCCGCTCGACGGCACTACGCTCGGCGACTGCTGTCCCAGCGTTCCGTTCGGAGATGAAGGATCCGCCCGATGGCCCGAATGAGCTCTTCCGGTTCGCCGGGGCTCAGGTACGCATCCACTTCCTTGAGTCGATGCTCGCCCGCGCGTGTGAGCGCGATCACCTGCGCTCCCGGATTCGCCTCGCGGAAGCAGACGATCAGATCGACCTTATCTTTTTCCGGGATGCTGTGCCCGATGATGATCAGGTCGAAG
The DNA here is from genome assembly GCA_964559835.1 of uncultured Terriglobales bacterium. Classification (GTDB taxonomy): domain Bacteria; phylum Acidobacteriota; class Terriglobia; order Terriglobales; family Acidobacteriaceae; genus DAISJI01. Next base: position 45,857 of record CAZLJE010000039.1, on the reverse strand, counting down.
TTACCTCGGCCGCAAGCTACCCGGCCGTCGTGATAACCCAGCGCCGAAACCGTGGTATGGCCCGCGCCCTTCAGCATCAGTTCGCGGGTGCGCAGGAGCGTTTCGTCGTACGAGATGGATAGGATTCTCGCCACGTCAATGCAGGGTAGATGCCGTTGCCGAGCCTGCTGTTGTGCGGGCCGTCGGAGCCCGCAAACCCGCCCTGGTGGTCCATGCGGCAAAGTCCGATGATCTCACGCCCTCGCTGGTGCAGTACGCCTAAACCGGCTGCGAGCACTCCACCCACGCCAGCCACGCGATTAACACTCGCGCCAAATCGCCCAAACGTATAGAGTTTTCCTTCGCCTGAAGGGCGATTTCCTACATGAACTTCACTTTCTTTGATTGGGCCGCCATTCTCGGGTACCTCGGCATCACCCTCGTCCTCGGTCTTTACTTCCGCAGCCGCTCCGGAAAAAGTGTCGACGAATACTTCGTCTCCGGCCGCGACGTCCACTGGCTGCTCGCCGGCACCTCGATGGTCGCCACTACCTTCGCCGCCGACACTCCCCTGCTCGTCGCCGGACTCGTCTACACCCAGGGTATTGCCGGAAACTGGCTCTGGTGGGCGTTCCTGCTCTCCGGCATGATGACCGTGTTCCTGTTCGCCCGCCTGTGGCGCCGCTCCGAACTCCTGACCGACGTCCAGTTTGCCGAGATTCGTTACAGCGGAAAACCAGCGGCGTTCCTGCGCGGATTTCGGGCCATCTACCTCGGCCTGTTGATGAACTGTCTCATCCTCGGCTGGGTGACGAAGGCCATGACCACCATCGTCCGCGACACCATGGACCCCATGATGGTCCAGTGGGGATGGCTTAACTCCATGTCGTCCGCACTCACTGGCGCCTTCGGCCATATCTTCGCCGGCCCTGACGGTCGCGCCCTCATCATCTGCGTCTTTATTCTCATCCCGTTCACCGGGTTCTACGTCGCGCTCGGCGGCCTCTGGGGCGTGCTCTGGACCGACGTCTTCCAGTTCGTCCTCAAGATGAGCATCGTCATCGGCGTCGCCTACTTCGCCGTCAAAGCCGCGGGCGGAATGGCGGCGCTACAATCGCGGATCGAAGCTCTGCGCGCCACCAACGGAGCCTCCGATCCCTTCTCTTTCTTCCCCGACTTTCATCGCGGCGTGACCACCGAAGCCCTCTGGACCGTCCCCGTGCTGACATTCCTCGTCTTCCTCTGCGTGCAGTGGTGGGCGTTCTGGTATCCGGGCGCGGAACCGGGCGGCGGCGGCTACATCGCACAACGTATCTTCTCCGCGCGTGACGAGCGCCACGGCCTGCTCTCCGTCCTATGGTTCAACGTCGCGCATTACGCACTGCGTCCGTGGCCCTGGATCATCACCGGGCTGGCGGCGATCGTCCTTTATCCCGGACTCGCGCATCCCGAAACCAGCTACATGGCAATCGTTAACGACCACGTACCGCACGCCTTCCGCGGCATCATCCTCGCCGGATTCCTGGCGGCGTTCATGTCCACGATCGCGACGCAGTTGAACTGGGGCGCGTCCTACCTCGTCTCCGACTTCTACCGCCGCTTCGTTAAAAGGGGCGCCAGTGAGGGGCATTACGTCGTCGTTTCGCGGCTGGCGACCATTCTTCTGGTGATTTGCTCCGGCTACGTCTCCGCCCAGCTTGCCTCGATCCGCTCGGGCTGGCAGTTCGTGCTCGAACTCGGCGCCGGCACCGGCATGGTCTACCTGCTGCGCTGGTACTGGTGGCGCATCAATGCCTGGAGCGAGATCTCGGCCATGACCACCGCGCTCGTCGTCGGCCTATCGCTTCGCTGGGAGTGGCTGTGGAACCACCTCATCGGTCGCGCGCAGCCTTTCGTCGGCAACGATCCAACCGTGTTCGCCAAGACGGCGTTAACAACAACCTTAGCGACGACCATCGTCTGGATCGTCGTGACCTTCGCCACCCGGCCCGAACCCGCCGAGGTGCTGGACAAGTTCTATCGCAAGGTCCGTCCCGACGTCCGCGGCTGGAAACCGGTAGCCGCGCGCACGCCCGACGTTCGCCCCAACCGCGACTTGGGCACGAACCTCGTCGCCTGGGTGCTCGGCTGCGCCATGGTGTACCTCGCGCTGTTCGGCGCTGGCAAGGTGCTCTTCCGTCAACCGGGACTAGGTTTGCTGCTGCTGCTCGGCTCGGTCATCAGTGCGGTGCTGCTTTACCGGGAACAGTCCAAGCGCGGCTGGGGGGCAGAGAAGACCGAATTAACAGTGCAGAAGTCGGAATGAAGAATGTGTTTTCTTCATTCTGACTTCACACTTCTTCATTTCTAGAGCCGGTCGCGCAATCTCGCCTTGAGCTGGTGGAACACCGAACCGATCGCATCTTCGAGATCCGCGCCGACGGTTTCGTTGTGCAGTTCATGCGGATGCTGGGCGATCGCGCGCGCGATGCTCTCTGTCAGCACTCCGAGCGGCTCGCCTTTCTGGATGAAGCCATCGATCGCGTCTTTCGGCGCATTTTCCGGCAGCCACGGCAGCGCCGACATGATCAGCACCGGAACTTCCGGCCGCATGCGCTTCATTTCGACCGCCGCGTCGCCGCCGCTCATTCCGGGCATCTGGTAATCCATAACGACGGCATCGACGTCATGCTTCTCGAAGGTACGGAGACCGCGGACGGCGTCCGGTTCGGTCAGCACCTTGTAACCCATGCTTTCGAGCAGGATGCTGCGGATTTTCAGGCTCTGCTCGTCATCGTCGATACAGAGGATCTCGTGTTGACGGTGGCCCATAAACAGTTCTCGAATTCACACTTCGCGAGAGCTGTAGTGCACTTGTTGGGCCAAGGCAGCCTGCTTGCATTTTCATTGACATACGACACAATGTTGCAAAGAATTGCAGCGCAGGATTCGCTTGGAGTAGGAAATATCGTACCGTCGAGGGAAATCCTGTTCTGCGCGACCTGGCCGTCTTCAGCTCCATCGGCGGAAAAATAAAGCGTCGTTCGCGACATCTTTGGTCTTCTCTGTAAGCGTCGCCATTTGCGTATGCGAGATGGGGGTGAACTCGCGGGAGAGCTTCACGTTCTCTTCCAGTTGGGCGATGCTGTCACAGCCGATGATCACGGTCGAAACCGGCAGAGAAAGGACGTAGTAAAGCGCATCCTTCATGCTGAGCGGGCCGGCCTGTTTCTTGCCGCCGGCATACGGACCGACGGCAGGCCAGTTGGAGATGAGGCGTCCGCGCGACGGGATCTTCATGCCGATGATGCCCATTTGCTTTTCGACGGCCATCGGCAGCAGCTTCTCTTGAAACGAGAGGTGGTGCGGGTCGGCGGCGTTGACGGCCATCAGGACCTGGTCGAAGGGGAAACGACGAATGCACTCGATGAGGATGTCGGGGTCGGTGTGTCCGGTCACGCCGAGAAAGCGGACCATCTTCTGCTCGCGCGCCTGCTGGAACGCTTCGATGGCGCCGTCTTTAGCGAAGGCACGCTCGACGTCGTCCATGGTGGTCATGTGGTGCATCTGCCAGGCGTCGAGATGGTCGGTGTTGAGCAGCTTCAGCGATTCGTCCAGAAGCTTGAGGGAACCGTCGCGGGTGCGGTCGTGCGACTTGCTGGCGAGATAGACCTCTTTGCGCCGGCGCTTCATGACCACGCCGATGTACTTCTGGCTCCAGCGCTGATTGCCTCCGTACTGCGCGGCGGTGTCGATGTAGTTGACGCCGAGGTCAATCGCGCGCTCGACGATAGCAGTCGCTTCGGCTTCGCGGTCGGGCTGCTCGATGGTCGCCTGTCCGCCGAGTGAGAAGATGCCGACGCGAAATCCGGTCTTGCCCAGGTTGCGCGTGGGCATCGATTCGCTGGTGGCGGCATTGAACGGCAGCGACAACGCGCCCGCGGTCTGCGGAATGACGGTAGTGGCAAGCGCTCCGGCAGCGGCAGCGCCGGTGAGTTTCAGGAAGTCGCGACGGTCAGGCATGAGCAGTTCCGAGTTCCGAGTTGTTTGGGAAGAGATATAACGCATCAGTAAACCTTAGAGTGGGCATACCCCCCTCCCCCCTTGGACCTGGGAATAATTTCTACAAACCATGTCGAATGAGGCGAATAGCTCAATTCTGAATACTTGCGGGTAACCCATGGGTAACCCAGCCCGATTTGGGAATTTTCGGCCATTCCGAGGAGGCCCGATTTCGAGCCGAGTTTACCGATTTGGTCATGGTGCGACGAGTTCCGCGCGATGCGGACACAGAGACTCGCACCTCACGCGATTAGCGTAGGACCGGAGCAGGTCGATAGCAAGCGATTCGGTCACACATCAGTGTGATGAAGTTTCATAACGGGAACGGGCTACCCAATCATTCCATCTCGACTTGCTGTTCTGTGTGGCGGGCTAGCCACCAGCACGGGGTAAGACCACGATGCGGGAACAGTGCGCGGACGCAGTCCTGCGCTTCCCATTCGGCAGGAAGGATATCGACCTTGTTGCGCGCCTTCTTCAAGACGTAAAGGCGGTGGACCTGGATCTGACCGACAGGGTCGGTGAAGGGCGGAAGGCGGAGACGGAGAGCGAGTCCTTCGAGCGAAAACACAACACCAGCGATAACAGCGAGGAGGCCGATGGTCCAGCGAACCGGATGGCGGCGGAAGCGTTGGCGAAACAAGCTAAGACGTGGCGCGGTTTCGCCGGTGGTGGGCACGGGGGAATGATAATGCCGAATGAAAGCGCCTGCGCTTGCGCCGGGAACGATGCAGGTTTCTCGACTCGGATGCGGCATGTGTCGCCACAACCGGGCGACACTTCATGCCGCATCCTCGCTCGAAATGACAGTTCTTAAAGACCAGCGTCGAGCACCTCACGGTTCGACGTGACAGGGGTCACCGCACTTCGCCCACCCCTGTGGTATCGCTGCTAGGCATTTCTTGTGTCCCAGGGCCATTCGTCATCCGGGTTGTGCCGCCTCTGCTGAGAGTCCGCGAATGATCGGAGTCGCGAACGAGGCGCTCATCCCGGGTTTACTCATTGGAGGCGCAGCGTGCACCGAGGCAATCGATTCCTTCTAGTCATTATCGTCGGCGTTGTGATCGCGACCATGGTTTCGGCGAGCCCCGCGATGGGGCAGGCGACATCCAGCGTCCGCGGCACGATCGCGGACCAACAGGGCAGCGTGATCCCCAACGCCACCATCACACTCTTCAACAAAGAAACCAATTTTCTGCGTCAGCAACAGACGACGCCGGCAGGTAACTTCTCCTTCGACCTGGTCCCGCCGGGACAATACAAGCTGACAGTCGAAGCCAACGGGTTCAAAAAGACGGAGACCGCGGTGGAGGCGCTGATCGCGCGTCCGACCGACCTCGGGACACTGAAGCTTGCCGTTGGCTCGACGGGCGAGACGGTCACGGTCACCGCCGAGAGCCAGTCCGTTACCGTCAACACCCAGGACTCAAGCCTGGGTGCAAACTTCATCTCCACCCAGATCACGCAGCTTCCGCTGGAAGCGCGCAACCCGCTGGCCTTGCTCACGCTACAGGCCGCGGTCACCAAAGACGGGTACGTAGCCGGAGCACGCAGCGACCAGTCCAACATCACCCTCGATGGAATCGATATCAATGATGCGCAGACGAACTCGATCACGGGTCCGGTGCTGCGGCTGAACGCGGAAGCGATAGAAGAATTCCGCGTCAACACCGTCTCGTCGAATGCCGCGGGCGGCCGCAGCGCGGGGGCACAGGTCAACCTCGTCACCAAGTCGGGGTCGAACCAGTTCCACGGGGCGTTGTTTGAATTTCACCGCAACACCATCTTCACCGCAAACACGTGGTTCAACAATTACGACGGCATCAAAAGACCCTTCCTGCTGCGCAACACGTTCGGCGGCGCCTTGGGCGGCCCCATCAAGAAAGACAAGCTGTTCTTCTTCTACAGCTACGAGGGGCGACGCGACGCCAGCCAGATTGCTGCGCCGGCCAACGATGTGCCTCTGCCGACGCTCGGACAGGGGATCATCCGGTTCAAGGCCAGCAATGGCACCGTGCAGCAACTGACGGGGGCCGACCTGCTGGCAATCTTCCCGGATACCGGCGGCATCAACCCGGCAGCGCAGAAGGCGCTGGCGGACGCAGCCGCAAAGTACCCGGCGAACGACTACACCTATGGCGACAGCTTGCCAGGACAGCTTTATAACGTTGCATCCATCCGCTTCAATGCTCCGGCGCCGGTGAAGCTGAACTCACACGTGGCCCGCCTCGATTACAACATCAGCTCGATGCAGCAACTGTTTGTCCGCGCCAACGTGATCCACGACCACGACATGTCCGGAACGGCCAATGCGCCCGCACTTCCAGATAGCAAGCACCCGGGCATGTGGTCGCACCCGTGGGGCATAGCCGCGGCGCACACCTGGACGGTCCGCAACAACCTTGTGAACAATTTCCGCTACGGACTGACCCGGGAAACCCAAACGCAAAGCGGCGACACCACCGGAAACTACATCAACTTCCGTTACGTGTTTTATCCGGTCAATGCTATCTATGACTCCAGCCGCAAGACTCCGGTACACAATTTCGTCGACGACCTCTCGTGGGTGAAGGGCAACCACACGTTCCAGTTCGGAGTGTCGGCCACGCTGGTCAACAACATTCGGGACCGGTTCGGATCCGCGTTCGACAACGCCACGACCAACCCGTCGTATTACCCATCGAACGTGATCTCCGGCGCTGTGCTGTCGTACTTGCAAGCGACGCGCGGCTACGGGGTGGATCCTTCGTTCAACACGAAGAACATCGACTACGCAGTGACCGCATTGCTCGGTCGCTACACGCAATACACGGCAGCGTTCACCTATAGCGCGGACGGCAAGTTGATGCCGGTCGGCACTTCCAGCCATCGCGAGTACGCGACGCAGGGATATGAAGGGTATGTGCAGGACACCTGGAAGTTCCGTCCCAACCTCACGTTGACCGGCGGACTGCGTTACAGCCTGTGGCGCCCGGTGTACGAGCGGAACGGCTTCGAGGTGCAACCGAACATCCCATTCACGACCTACTGGGAGCGGCGCGTGGCGGCGATGAATGCCGGTTCGGCGTACCTGGACCCGATCATCATCGACAAGTCCGGTCCCGCGAACGGCGGAGCGCCGATGTACAGCTGGGACAAGAAGGTGTTCCTGCCGAAGGTGGCGGTGTCCTATTCGCCCCGCTTCGACAGCGGCATCATGTCCAAGCTGTTCGGCAAGAACGGGCAATCGGTTATTCGCGGTGGTTTTTCGATCGCCAACGACTACTTCGGCCAGCAGATCGCGACCTTCTTCGACCAGCAGAACCAGCTCGGGTTCAACTCCAAATACACGACTCCGGCCAGCACGTTCAACGTCGGGTGCGGCCCGTGGGTGGTGGCGGGGAACCCGACAAAGTACGCCAGCGGCTGCACGCCGGCGTTGGGCCCTCTCTTCACCGGCTTTAACCAGGACATCCGTAGTTTGCCGAACATCGTCATCCAGAACACCCTCACATTCCCGCAACAGAAGCCGGTCGTGGCACGCCCGGCGTTGATCGAAGGCTCGCTCGATTCGCAACTGACCACACCGCGGAATTACGTGTGGAGCGCAACGTTCGAGCGCGAACTGCCCCACGGGTCGCTGATCCAGGTGTCCTACCTCCGGCGCATGGCACGCCATCTCCTGGCGCAGCGGGACATAGCGACGCCGGCTAACCTGGTCGATGCCAAAACAGGCATGGACTGGTACACGGCGGCCACGATCCTGGAAAAAGCGCGGCAGCAGAATACGAACCCGTCGTACTTCGCGACGAATCCTCTTCCTTATTTCGAGAACCTGTTTGCAAAGCTGGCGACAAAGTGGGGCTACACCAATGCAACGCAAGCCGTGTATGACGATGCGTGCGGATGGAGCGGGAGCCGAGGCCGGTGCTACAACGGCTGGGCCAATGATTGGACCGACGTGATGTGGGACATGGAGCCGTACTCGTCGGTCGGCCCGCACCCATTCTTCCAGCCGCAGTACGGCGCGCTCGATTCGTGGAGCACGATCGGCAACTCCAACTACCATGCGCTGACGTTCTCTTTCCGGCAGCGCACGAAGAGCTTGACGGTCGACTTCAACTACACCTACTCGCACTCGCTGGACGACGCGTCCGGCCTGCAAAACTCCGCCAACTTCGCCGGTGCGGCGCTGATCGAGAACCCGCTACGCCAGCGCGATTCCTACGCATCGTCGGATTTCGACATGCGCCACATGATCAACGTCAACTCGGTGGTCCAGCTTCCGATGGGACGCGGCAAGTGGCTCGCCGGCGGAGCCGGTGGCGTGCTGAATGCGATCATCGGAGACTGGCAGCTTTCCAACATTTTCCGTTGGAACACCGGCGTTCCCTCCTGGACGCCAGGGGATTCGGGCACGTGGTCCACGAACTTCCAGTTGGGTTCGAACACGACGCTGATCAACTATGTCAACCCGAGCGGCTGCCCGAGCAATGGCTCCGACGGCAAGCCGCCGAGCTGGTTCGGAAAGTGCGACGTCAACGCCATCTACCAGAGCTTCCGTAACTCCTATCCCGGCGAAACCGGACAGCGCAACTACTTCCGTTATCCGTCGTATATCAACGTGGATATGGGGCTCGGCAAGACCTGGAAGATGCCCTACCGAGAAGGGCACGAACTGCAGTTCCGTTGGGAAACCTTTAACGTGACGAACACGCAGCCATTCACCGGCCGCGCAGCTTGGACCGTTGACCCAACCCAGGTCGGACCCAAGGCAAAGATCCCCGATCCCAATTTCGGCAACTACACCGGCACGCAGGGCACACCGCGCGTGATGCAGTTGAGCTTGCGTTACGCGTTCTAGAACAACAAAGAAATAACAATAGGCTGGAGGCGAAAGCTTCCAGCCTTTTTTGTTGACCGCAAGATGCCCTCGCACTCTGGTTGGAAGCGAGCGCTCCACTCAGTGGCGCGATACGCGGATGAGCGCGACGAACCCGGCGCCGAAGCCGAGCAGGATCGAGACCAGCAACAGCCGAAAGACGCTGAAGGAGTCTGGCCGCTGACCGAGGGCGTGCGCCACGAACCGGACGCCGTCGGGCCGGAACAGGAAGAGCAAGGATGCCATCACGATGAAGCCGATAAAGGCGCCGATCATGCCGCGGAACGAACACTCGACGGACGTGGCCGCGTCGGTGTGGCCGGTCCTGGCCGCGCGGAACGCGAGGAATGCGATGGGGAGTGAAACGACGGCGATAACAATCGAGAACGGGTGAAAAGTGCGGACCGGCGCGATCATTTCGCTGATGCTCAGGCCAGCCAGCACGGCAAAACATACTCCCGTCACCGTGCTGATGATGACGATCAGCAGGCGTGGTGTACTGAGCGTTCCTGGTCGCCTGCGCGCTTTGAGTACTTGCGCCATACAATCGGTGATTGGTGATTGGTAATTGGTAATTGGTGATTGGTAATTGGTACCGGGAGGTCAAGGGGTAAAAGGTAGTGTCAACGAACTTCCGACTTACCGATTACCGATTTCCGTTTACCAATTTCCAGTTACCGATTTCCGATTACCGAGTCATTATTGCATCGGCGGCGCGCGAGCGGGAGAAAGATAAGGCCCGGCTTGCGAGCAAGCCGGGCACCTTAATTAGTGCGGGTTCGGCCCTACTACCCCTGGGTTCGGCCCAAAAAACAGTTGCTAGTTGCCAGTTGATAGTTGATATAACCGGCAATCAATACGCAAAGCCGTCCGGTTGCGAGACTGGGCCGGCGTGCGCGGCCGTCTCGACGAACTTGCGGCCCGCCTCCAGCGCCTGCCGGTTGACCTCGAGCAGGTGCGGCTTCTTCACTTCGCTTTCGATCACCTGCATTGCGGTCTCGGGCGACATGCACTCGGTCTCTTCCAGCAGCGCGCCGAGCATAATGACGTTCGCTACTTTTGACGAGCCCAGCTTGTCGGCGATCTCGGATGCGGGCACGCACTCGATGCGCGCCTGCTCGCAGGTGAAATTTTCCGGGAGGCTGTCGCGGTTGTACAGGATCAGCCCCCCAGGCGCCACTGAGGGCGCAAACTTGCGCAGCGAGATCTCGTTCATGGCCACCAGGACCTCGGGATGGGTGACGAGCGGCGACCCGATGCGGTCCTTCGACAAACAGACGTGGCAGTGCGCGCTGCCCGAGCGCATCTCCGGCCCGTACGACGGCAGCCAACTCACTTCCAGGTTCTCGCGCATGCCCATCTCGGCGAGCACGATGCCGAGCAGCAGCACTCCCTGTCCGCCGAAGCCGGCGACCTTGATGGAACACGGCTTGCCCTGGTGCTTCGCCGCGGCGCCGTCATCTTCGAGTTCGAGCACTTCGGCGACGCTGCGTTGCGGGGCTGGGATCTGCGGGATCTCAACCTTGCGGTCGACCTTCACCCCGAGCGGGAAGTTGGGAATCATCTGCTCTTCCACCCATTTGCGCGCGTCCACCGGATCCTTTTTCCAGATGGTCGGGCATGGCGAGAGGATCTCGACGAAGGTGAAGCCGGCGCCTTCTTTCTGCAAGGTCAGCGCTTTGCGGACAGCTTTGCGTGCCTGCATGATGTGCTTGCCGTCGGCGAGGGCGACGCGCTCGATGTACACCGGCGCCTGCAAACTCGAGAGCAGTTCCGCCACGTGCAGCGGGAAACCTTCGTTGTTGGGACGGCGTCCCCACGGGCTGGTCGTGGAGGGCTGGCCGACCATGGTGGTCGGAGCCATCTGGCCGCCGGTCATGCCGTAGATCGCGTTGTTGATGAAGAAGACGGCGATCTTTTCGCCGCGATTGGCGGCGTGGATGATCTCGGCGGTGCCGATGGCGGCAAGGTCACCGTCACCTTGATAGCTGATGACGATCTTGTCGGGGCAGGCGCGCTTGATGCCGGTAGCGGCGGCGGGCGCGCGTCCGTGCGCGACCTGAACGTTGCCGGTATTGAAATAGTAGTAGGCGAACACCGAGCAGCCGACCGGGCTGACGAAGATGGTGCGGTCTTGGAGATCTAGTTCCTCGATGGCCTCGGCGATGAGCTTGTGGGCGACGCCGTGTCCGCAGCCGGGGCAGTAGTGCGTCTGGTGCTGCAGGTCGGACTTGCGCTCGTAGATGTCGTAGAAGACCGGGGATTTTTCGTTGATCACTTCAAAGTCGGACATCGTTCGCTCCTGGCGCATGGCTCATGGCTCATGGCGTTTAGCGTTGGGTCCATGGGCCATGAGCCATGGGCCATGTGCCACTCCTAAACTTCGGCTCTGACATAGCGAAGCAACTCCGCGTGCACTTCTTCCACCTGCGGAACGTTGCCGCCGACGCGCGAATACAACTCCACCGGGACTTTGCCATTCACCGCCAACTTCACGTCTTCGACCAGCATGCCGGTGCTCATTTCAACGGTCAGCACGCGCGACGTCTTTACGGCATAGCGCGCGAGCGCTTCCGACGCGAACGGCCACAGCGTGATCGGGCGGAACAAGCCGGCGCGGATTCCCTGCGCGCGCGCCATGTCGACGACCGACCGCAGGACGCGCGAGACGATGCCGTAACCGACGAGCAGGATCTCGGCATCGTCGGCGAGATAGGTCTCGAAGCGCTGCTCGAGCTGCTCGGCGATCTTGTACTTCGCTTCCAGCTTGCGGACGTGCTTCTCCAGATCGTCGGGCTCGAGGAAGATGGAGCAGATGAGATTGTTCTGCGTCTCGGGAGTTCCCTTCACCGCCCACGGTTTCTCGATGTCCGGGATCTCTTTTTCCTCGATGTCGATCGGTTCCATCATTTGGCCGATGAAGCCGTCGGCGAGCACGAACGCCGGATTGCGATAGCGGTCGGCGAGTTCGAAGGCCAGCAGCGTGAGGTCGAACATTTCCTGCACCGAGGCGGGCGCCAGCACCAGGTTGCGATAGCAGCCATGGCCGCCGCCCTTGACGACGCAGAAGTAATCGCTCTGCTCGGGCGCGATGTTGCCGAGACCGGGGCCGCCGCGAATGACGTCAACGATGACGCACGGCAATTCGGAGCCGGCGAGATAGGAGACGCCTTCCTGCATCAGGCTGAGGCCGGGACCGGAGGAGGCGGTCATGACGCGCGCGCCAGTGGAAGCCGCGCCGTAGACCATGTTGATCGATGCGACCTCGCTCTCGGCCTGCACGAAGGTGCCGCCGACCTGCGGGATGTAGAGCGCGGCGGCTTCGGCGATCTCGCTGGCGGGCGTGATCGGGTAGCCGTAGTAGGCGCGGCAGCCAGCGACGACCGCGGCCTTCACGATGGCGACGTTTCCCTTACACAGTTGCCGCATGGACCTTCTCCGCGGCTGCGAAAGTAGCGCCCGCAGCCTTGATGCGCATCACGGTGATGGCGCCGGGCTCGGGGCAGCAGTAGAAGCAGATGCCGCACCCGGTGCAGCCTTCCCCTTTGTACTGTCCAGCATGGACGCCGTAGCGGTTCAGTTCGGGCGCAAGGAACAGCGCCTTGGGAGGACAGGATTCGACGCAGAGGCCGCAACCTTTGCATTCGTCCTGGTTGATGATCACGTTGCCGCGGGAACCCATCAGTTCACCTCGTTCTTTGCCAGTAACAAGTAATAAGTAATAAGTAATAAGTACTGAGACGAATCGTGGCGTTCGGCTCTCGGTGCTGTTTTCTCATTACTTATTACTCATTACTAATTACTCTCAGTCTTTGGCGCAGCCCGCAGTGGCGACGCTCGCGACGTGCGGGCGCTGCAACCATTTGGTGCGCTCGCAGTAGTCGTAAAGCTGGTCGCGGAATTTCGGGTGCGCGATGTTGATCAGCGCCTCGGCCCGCTGGCGGATGGTCTTGCCGTGCAGGTAGGCGATTCCGTATTCGGTCACGACATAGCGGATCAGACCGCGGCTAGTGACAACGCCGGCGCCCGGATCGAGCATGGGCGCGATGCGCGAGACGGTGTCGTTCTTTGCCGTTGCCGGAAGCGCCAGGATCGGCTTGCCGTTCTTGCTGCGCGAGGCGCCGCGCAGGAAGTCCACCTGGCCGCCAATGCCGCTATAGAAATAAGTTCCAATGGAGTCGGAGCAGACCTGTCCGGTCAAGTCGACTTGCAGCGCCGAATTGATCGCTACCATGTTGTCGTTGGCGGCGATCTTCATCGGGTCATTGGTAAAAGCGTTGGGCCGGAACTCGAAAATAGGATTCTCGTTGACGTACTCGAACAGACGTCGCGAACCGAGGACGAACCCGAGGACCACCTTGCGCGGCAAAAAGTTCTTGCGCGCGCCGGTGACCACGCCGGCCTCGATCAGGGGAATCACGCCATCGCCGACCAGTTCCGTGTGGATGCCGAGGTCCTTGCGGTCGGTGAGGAACGGCAGCACCGCGTCGGGTATGCCGCCGATGCCGGTTTGCAGCACTGAGCCGTCCTCGATGAGCGTTGCGACGTGCTTGGCAATGCCGCGATGGACGTCGGTAATCTCGATCTTCCTGGCCTCGCACAGCGGGCCCGAGGATTCCACGAAGGCATCGATCTGGCTGACCGGAACGAAGGAATCGCCATACGTGCGCGGCATCTGATCGTTGACCTGCGCGACAACGTACTTGGCGCACTTCACGGCTGTCATCGTGGTGTCGACACCGACGCCGAGCGAGCAATAGCCGTGAGCATCGGGTGGCGAAACATGGATGAGAGCGACATCAATCGGCATGGCGCCGGTGATGAACAGGTCTTCGATCTCGCTCAGGAACACAGGGGTATAGTCGGCGCGTCCTTCGTTAACGGCCTTGCGGACGTTGCCGCCGATAAAGACGGCGTTGTGCCGGAAATGACCTTCCATTTCAGGGGCGACGTAAGGCGCGCTGCCCATGGTCATCAAGTGGACGATCTCGACGTCGCGGACGAACGAAGCGCGTTCCATCAGGGCTTCGATCAGCACTTCGGGTTCGGCGCATCCGGGATGGATGTAGACCCGCATGCCGGACTCGACGCAACGCACGGCGTCGCCCGGGCTCATCAACTTCCGCTTGTAATCAACGTCCCACGACATGTCCCAGCTCCTCCGCAGTCTCCGCACTACGGGACGGGTTCTTACTGATGGCCTTTTCGTAACCGACTGCGGCGTAATACGCCGCGCGGTCGAAGAACTGTTCCAGCAGTTGCAACATCTCGAGTTCCCCGAAGACTTCCACCGGCTTTTCGACGCCGGCCTCGTGCCTGAGGTACTCCCAGAGGTGTTCGCGCGTAAGCACGATCGCGAACAGTAACTGGCTCAGCGGAACGCCCTGCGCCGCCCGGCGTGCGCCGATCTCTTCATAGCGCCGCGCGATGTCCTCTTCCTTCTTGCCCAACAACCACTCGCCGAGGTGGTCGTAGACTTCGTAAACGCGTTGCCGGAACTCCTGCGCCGGAACATTGTGGAACGCCGCGCACTTGTCGCACGTCTTCAGCCGTTCCAACAAGGTCTCAGCCAGGCGCTCGGAATGGTTCTCGATCAGCCTGACTAACCTATATGCCAGCATCACGTCTGCCTCCTCTCTTCCACCCCATCGTGCGCAAAACCGGCGCGCGCTGGGGACCCCGCTGCAGCCGTGCAGCGACCAGTTCCTGGCTGGCCGTGTGGCGGCGGCCCGAACCCACCGGCACACGCGTTTTCACACGCGCCCGGTCCCGTACACATCCCTGCTTCGGAAGACACACCCTCTATAACAACTAAGTGTGCGACTGGAAGGGGCTTCGGGGCCGTGACAGCAGTCACAATTTGGGGTGACCACTAAACAATTAGTGATTTAGTGATTTGGTGATTGGTGATTCGGGACCCGAGACCGCTGTAAGGGCGGATCGACGCTGATAGACATGAACCGTCTTAAGACGCGTATTCCGTATTCCGTATTTCGTATTCCGTCGTGGAATTAGGCGGAATACGGAATACGTGATACGGAATACGTTTCCTTCTTACCCGTCCCTACGGATGGGGTCTAGTGGACGGTAAAGACCACCGTCGCGTGTTGTAAGTCACCGTTGGTGCCGGATGCGTACACGTCTAACTGGTGCGTCCCGGCGGGCAGGTTGACGGAGGTGGAGACGCTCGTCGTCCCGCCGAACCAGCCCGGCGTGTGCTGTCCGTCGATCCAGAGGTCCATGCCGTCGGTCGGGCCGTTGTTCAGCCCATACGCTGTGATCTGCACCGGCGAGCTGACCGTCGACCCGTTCGTCGGCGAGCAGATCACCACACTCGGTGTCGAAGGCGGTCCGCAGGAAGTGCCACCACCTCCTCCACCACCGCTCGTGCCGGAGACGGTGAAGATGACGGTCGACTTCTGCAGGTCACCGTTGGTGCCGACGGCGTAGATGTCCAACTGGTGCGTACCGGCGCCGAGCGTAGCCTGCGTGTTGACCATGTTCGTGCCGCCGAACCAGCCGAGTTTCTGGCCGTCGATCCAAACATCCATGCCCGACGTATTGCCATTGTTCGTGCCGGCGGCCGTGATCGTCACCGGAGAACTGACGGTCGAGCCGTTCGCCGGCGCGCAGATGTTGACCCCCGCGCTGGACGGCGCGGTACACGTCCCGGTGCCACCACCGCCACCTCCGCCGCCGCTGCTGCTGCCGACGGTGAAGACGACTGTCGAGAGCTTCAACTCGCCGTCGTCGCCAACCGCGTAAATGTCGAGCTGGTGCGAGCCGGCGGTGGCAGTCTCCTGGATGTCTACGCTGGTCCCGGGATACCAACCGACCTTGTGCCCGTCGAGCCAGACGTCCATACCCGCGGTGGCATTAGTGTTACGACCTGATGCAGTGATGGTGAACGGCGAAGCGACTGTTGAACCATTCATAGGCGAGCAGATGTTCACACCGGGCGACGTGGGCTGCGGACACGTGCCGCCACCACCTCCTCCGCCGCCGTTGGTGCCGCCAACGGTGACAGTAAAGCTGGTGTGCTGGAGCAGGTTGTCCCAGCCGGCGGCGTAGACATCGATCGTGTGCGACCCGTCAGCGAGAGGGACACTCGCGTCGAGGAATCCGTAATGGGAGAAGGCATGCGCGAGTTGTTCTTTCGCTTTATTGCCGTCGACCCAGACCTCGACTTTGCGCATAAACGTCTGACCGGCGGCGCCGATCGAGAAGTTAACGGAGCCGGAGGGCGCAGTTGTACCTGGGCTGCAGACGTGGATACCCGTCGCCGCATTAGGTGGAGCACACGCCGGGAAGTTGCCGCTGCTGGTGTTCAACAGGGCCGAGAAGTTGTACGTGTATGGGGCAGTGGCCGTGTAGATCACTTCCTGGACCAGCAAGTCAGGTTTGGTGTCGAGGTTGGCTCGGATCGCGCGGAGATCGTAAAAACTCGTACTGCTGCTGGAGTACACGTCCTGCTCGGGTTGGTAGCTTCCGTCGGCGTTGCGCAAGAGGATCGAAACGTACTCGCCCGGAGTGGAGCCGTCGCAGCTGGCATATTCGTGCACGGCGATGTCGGGAATACCATCGCCATTGAAATCGGCGACCGCGGTCCCAAAGGAAGAGCAGCGGGCAAGCGGAAGCACCTGCGCGGTGAAGGTCCGGTCGGAGTGACCGTAATAGACGTCCACCTCCTGGCCGCGGCCGGTGCCATGCGTGGTGTAGTAGTTGTAGGAGGCGACGAGGTCGGTGATGCCGTCGCCGTCCACATCGGCAGGTTCGACCAGGGTCTTGACGTAAAGATCGGGGCCCTGGACAAATTGCCCGTAACTGTCGGGACCTTTGCCATACAGGATCTCGACGCCGGTGCCGATGTCGTGGTTTTCGGCCATCAGATCCGGGATTCCGTCGCCGTCGAAATCTCCCGTGTAGAGCCGCCAGTATCCCTGGTTCAACGGCACGCGAGAGATTGGCGTGAACCCACCGTCGCCGTTGCCATACCAGATATTCACGAAGCCGGCGTTGTTGTTGTAGCCAGTATTGAAGGCGATGTCCGGCTTCCCGTCATGGTTGAAGTCGGCGGTAACGATGCCGGTAGCACCGTCGGCGAGGACAAATCTCGCTTGCAGATGGAATGTGCCGTCACCATTGTTCAACCACTCGTAGAGATAAGGGGAATTCGAGGTGGTGATGATGTCGAGGAAGCCGTCGCCGTTGAAATCGCCGACTGCGATGAAGTACGCATCTTCCGCGCCGCCGTAGGTCACCGGATCCGAATAGGTGCCGTCGCCCGTGGCGAGGCGGATGGCTATGCCGTTGGTGTCGCCCAGGATGAGGTCTTCGCGGCCGTCATTATTCAGGTCGGCGGCAACGCCCGCGCTTCCACTGTTGGCGACGCGGGTGAAGCTTACCGCTTGCGCGGAGGCATGGGGTGTTGTGGTAAGGAAGAGAACGAACGCAATTGTGAACAGAGCGATGAGCGCATGGCGCACAGGTGTACCGCAGGACATGGGAGCTCTCCAGTAACAGCCAGCCGCGGGGAGACGGTGGGATTTTGCTGTTCACCGGAAAGAATCGAGATCGAAGGAGAGATGTTGCTCCGAAATCCAGAGTAGCAGCCGGTTTTTCCGGAAAGCAGGACTAAGCACCTAACGAGAACGACAAGAAGAAGCCCGGGCCGAAGCCCGGGCCAGAGTGAACCATTGGTCTAGTGGGCGGTGAACACCACGCTTGCGTGTTGGAGGTCTCCGTTCGTACCCGAGGCGTACACGTCCAACTGGTGCGTTCCGGCAGACAGGTTGACGGAGGTGGAGACGCTCGTCGTCCCGCCGAACCAGCCCGGCGTGTGCTGGCCGTCGATCCAAAGGTCCATGCCATCAGTCGAGCCATTGTTCATGCCGTAGGCAGTGATCTGGACCGGCGAACTGACCGTGGATCCGTTCGTCGGCGAGCAGATGACAACGCTCGGCGTCGAAGGCGGTCCGCACGAAGTCCCACCGCCACCGCCGCCGCTCGTGCCGGAGACGGTGAAGATGACGGTCGACTTCTGCAGATCACCATTCGTCCCCACGGCGTAGATGTCCAACTGGTGCGTACCGGCGCCGAGCGTGGCCTGGGTGTTGACCATGTTCGTGCCGCCGAACCAGCCGAGTTTCTGGCCGTCGATCCAGACATCCATGCCTGACGTGGTGCCGTTGTTCGTACCGGCGGCCGTGATCGTCACCGGAGAGCCGACGGTCGAACCGTTTGCCGGCGCACAGATGTTGACACCCGGGCTGGAGGGCGCGGTGCACGTCCCTGTGCCTCCGCCGCCACCGCTGGTGCTGCCGACAGTAAAGATGACGCTGGACAGTTTCAGTTCGCCATCGACTCCGACCGCATAGATATCCAGCTGGTGCGATCCGGCGCCGGCCGAGACCTGGATGTTGACGCTGGTCGTTCCGCCGTACCAGCCTACCTTGTTGCCATCGAGCCAGACATCCATGCCCGAGGTTCCATTCGTGTTGCGACCAGAGGCGGATATGGTGAAGGGCGAAGTGACCGTTGAGCCATTCGTGGGCGAGCAGATGTTCACGCCTGGCGATGTCGGCTGCGGGCACGTGCCGCCACCGCCGCCGCTCGTACCTCCGACCGTGACCGTAAAGCTGGTGTGCTGAAGCAGGTTGTCCCAGCCGGCGGCGTAGATGTCGACCGTGTGCGAACCATCCGCGATGGGCACACTCGCATTGAGGAAGCCGTAGTGCGAGAACTGGTGCTTGAGCTGTTCGGCGACCTTATTGCCGTCGACCCAGACTTCGACTTTGCGCATGTCGGTCTGGCCCGCCGCGCCTATGCAGAAGTTCACGTTCCCAGAGGGCGCGGTCGAACCCGGGGATGCGATGTTAAACCCGGTAGCCGTCTGGGGCGGAACGCAGGTTGGGAAGTCGCCGCCGGACGTGGTGTTGAGCAGATCGACGAGTTCGGTCTGCGGATTGGCAGCGGTGAAGTGGATCACCGCGACATCGGGCTTGGTGTCCCCGTTGGCGCGGAGAGTGTACGCCTCGGAGAAAATGGTGGACGAAGTGTAAATGACCGACTCGCTGGAGAACGTTCCGTCACCGTTGCCCTGCTTGATCACCAGGTTGTAAGGCTGCGCGGTGCAAGTGGCGAACTCCGTGACAACGATGTCGGGTATGCCATCACCATTGAAGTCAGCTATAGCCGGTTTATAGCCGGTGGCGCAGCTTCCGAGCGGGATGGTCTGGTGGTCCGCCGTCCGCGCCGAGTTGCCGTAATAGACGATGAGGAAATTCGTCGGCGAGCCGTTCTGCGTGTTCATCGGAGAGCCGATGAGATCGGATTTGCCGTCGCCGTTCAGGTCCGCTACCTGGAAAGCGAGCTGTGCAAGGTCGGTATTCTCGTTCGAAACCTGGAAATTGCCGGTGTTGTCACCGTAGAGAAAAACGATGTTGGTTGTGGACCTGGAAGTGGTGCCGATGAGCGCGATGTCAGCGTTGCCGTCGCCGTCAAAATCGCCCACCAGGATGTCGAAACCGTAATAGGGACTGACGTTGGTGATAGGGCCGGCGTCGAAGCCGTTGTCCCCGTTGCCGAAATAAATGCAAATCTGCGTGGCAGTGGCGTCGGGCGAACAGTCGAAAGCAAGGTCGGGACGGCCATCGTGATTGAAATCGCCGACCGCCATGACGCGCGCCCATCCGGTAGCGATGACGAAATTCGCCTGCAGGCGGAAGGTACCGTCGCCGTTATTCAGGTATTCATAGAAGCCGAAATTCTGGGCGGTGACGATGATGTCGAGCTTGCCGTCGCTGTTAACGTCGGCGAGCACGATGTCGTACGCGAAGGCTTGCGTTTCCGGAAGCTGATACGAAGTCGGCGCAGCGTAGGTGCCATCGCCGTTGGACAGCTGCACCGTGAATCCCGGCAGCGGCGAATTCACTTGCTGGGTGGAAACGAAGTCTTCGCGGCCGTCACTGTTCAGGTCGCCGGTGACGGTGCGCGCCTGGTAGATGCCGGAAGGACTGGTTGTGGTGGTGAACGTGGCTGTTTGTGCGAACGCGGCTGTGCAAAAGAGGGCCGCGAAGCAGGTGAGCAGGGCTAGGCGAAACGATGCGTTGTGCACGGTGGGCCTCATGAGTCGGCACGATGAGGGGAACTGCTGCCGTTGTGAGTTAAAGAAGCTTCCGCAGCCAGCCGTGTTGCTCAACAAGTAAACACGGTCAGAATTTTCCAGGGTAGAAGGACTAGGTAAGTAGGTGGAAATGTCCGGAACTGGTATCGAACGATTAACGCCTACGTTTTTCCGGAGGGGCATGCGAGATTCGGAATGTTAGAATCCGCCTTTTCGGAGGAAACCGATGCGGCGACGTGCCATGGCATTCATCCTGATCTGCGTATCCACCGCGTTCGCGCAAACGAAGCTTTCCGTCCACTGGGAAGAACTCACCGCCGACGATTTCCGTAGCGGTATCGAGCAGGCAAAGGGAGTGTGCCTGCTGCCGTTCGGCATCCTGGAAAAACACGGTGCGCACCTTCCGCTCGGAAACGACTTGCTTAACGTGCGTTATATCGCACTCCATGCCGCCGAGCAGGAATACGCCGTGGTTTTTCCCGAGTATTACTTCGGACAGATCTTCGAGGCGCGGCATCAGCCGGGAACCATCGCCTACAGCGCCGATCTCCAGCTCAAGTTATTGCAGGAGACCACCGACGAGATGGCACGGAACGGATGCAAGAAGGTGTTGATCGTGAACGGGCACGGAGGAAATAACAGCCTTCTGCCCTTCTTCGCGCAGACCCAGCTGCAGACACCGCACGATTACGTGGTCTACGTGCAGACGCCGCAGCGTATGGGACCGGGCAGTCCCCCGCGCAAAACGCCGGCCGATACCGATATGCACGCGGGCGAGTCGGAGACGTCGTTGAGCCTCGCCATTCGGCCTGACCTGGTACACATGGACCGCGCCACCCAGCAATCCGGCGCCGACCAGGCACGTCTCAGCCTGCCGTCCGACGTTTACACCGGCATCTGGTGGTATGCGCGTTTCCCCAATCACTACGCCGGCCAAGGAGCGGCTGCGACGCCGGAACTCGGAAAGTTCGAGGCTGAAAGCGCCATCCGCGATGTTGTCGATGCCATCAAGGCCATCAAGGCCGACACCAAGTCGCTGGCCTTGCAGCAGGAGTTCTACGACAAAGCGAAGCATCCGCTGGACACCCGCCCGTGACCGATGCCGTATGGCCCGCCCCGGTTAGGTCGCGTGACGAACTAAACGGCGGCCGCGTGCGGGGTTTCGACTTCCACCTCGACTGTGATCGGCACCTTCAGGGCGTTGCTGATGGGGCAGCCCTGCTTGGCGCGCTTGATCGCCTTGTGGAATTCGGCTTCGTCCACGTCGCCGACACCGATATGAACTTTCATCTTCAGGCCCAGGATCTTCCAGCTGCGCGCGTGCTCGACGATCTCCAGTTCGGTGTCGGTGCGCACGTGGTCGGCGCGGATCTTCGAAGCAGCGAGTTCCCTGGCGACCATGAGCGAGACACACGCACCCGCGGAGGCGGCCAGCATCTCCGACGGGCAGGTACATGGAAATTCCGCGCGATTGGTCGAGGCTGTGAAAAGAACGTTGTTGAATACGCCGCTGGCGGTGCTGACGGTCCCTTCTCCGGCGCCGGGTCCGCCTTTCCAGATCGCTGTTGCTCTGCGCTTCATGTCTGTCTCCCTGCGCCCATTGATTTTCGGACGCGATGGCCGGGTGCTCCGGCAACTTTCGTATCCTTCATACTCCTGTACACCCGCGGCGGACGTGAGCTACGGCACATCGCGATGTGTTAACGGTTGATTTTGGGAATCTCGGTCAGTTCCCCGGGACGCCGAACCGGCGCGCGAAGGCCACTCGACATCCGCGTCAGACATCCATCCTGCCGAGGAGGACCTATGAAAACCGACCCCGTCTGCGGCATGCAGGTCGATGAAAGAAGCGCCAAGGCCAGCAGCGAATATAACGGACAGAAAGTCTACTTCTGCTCCGAGCAGTGCAAGACGAAGTTCGATAACAACCCGCAGCAGTACACGAAGAAATCAGCGTAAGAGGTGATTGGTAAGCAGTAATCGGTAATCGGAAATCGACAGGTACGCGGAGCTAACAGATAGGTCTCGCTCAGGCCAATTTCTGATTACCGATTATCGATTTCCGCTTTCAACGAAAGGGCCCAGCCGCTGGTAGGCGACTGGGCTTTTCTCCTGGTCCGCTCAGCACGGCCATTCAGAACTAGCTCAGCAGGAACTCCTTTGCGATCTCGGCCAACTCTTTTTCCTCCATCCCGTCGGTAAGGTTCGCGACCGCTACGCCGCCGTCCTGGGCGAAGGCTCCGGCGGTGGCGAAGGCTGGGATCCGCTTCTGCAAGCGGCCGCTGGCCTCTTCCATCCACCACCGCGCCAGCGCTCCGCCGAGCAGGTTGCGGAAGTTCGTCTTCGCGTCGGGAGACTGGACGGTGACCATCCAGCCTTCGCCGTATGGGTCCTTCCGCGCGAGTTCGGGGTCCTTGGCGACGGCTTCGTTGATGTCGGCGACGCTGCCCTCGATCGGCGAAACCATGTCGACCTTCACACCGTTGTGCATGACGCTCCAGATCTTCTGCCCCTGGCGCACCCACTGTCCGCGCTGCGGAAGTGTGACTTCGTCGATCTTGCCGACCAGCTTGCTGGAAAAATCGTCCATGCCGACGCGGACCAGGCTGGGGCTTTCGCTCAGCGCCCAGGTGTGTCCGGGGTGGTAGCGCAGGTTCTCGGGGACCTTGAAGCCGTTGACCAGGGAGGCGTCGATCGGCAGTGCCGGACGCGCTTTGGACGACCGGGCTTCGGCAGCGACCATGACGGTCTTCTTGCTGAAGAAGTGGTCGATAAGAAGGAAGGCTACGAAGGTTGCGAGTACCAGGATAACTGTCATTGTCGTTCTCCTCTGGCGGGCCCTGAGAACTCGGTGCGGAGCCGCTTGCCACCATTGCTAAAGGCAATCGCCGTGCCAGAGTGCGCGGAGAACGCGCGAACAATCGTATGTGCCTGACACATCTCGCGTTACGAGCTGTTTGCAGATACGCGCATCTTGCGGCTGCTGATTTTCTTTACGGCCGTTCGATGATGAATTCATCAGCCGATTTGCATGTAATTCGATTGTGGAACACGCGCGTTACAACGAATCAACAACTTAGCGTCTCGATGAGTTTCACAACGGCACTGATGAAATGTTCATGGGTGCCGATGAGGTTGCGCTTATAGGCCTGATAGAAATTTTGAATTTCTCAGAATCGGTCCCAAACGGTATGAATCAATGGTTGGAGTGATGAGGCGGCTCGGCATGTTCACCCATACTGAAATCCTCTGGACGCACCGACAAAGGTCGGTCGATACCGCGGTCGGGAGGGATTAGAGGAAGTCATCTTCTTGTTGCCATTACCCGGCCCGCGCGAACAAACCGTGCGGGCCGCTTTTATTTAGGATGGAGCACAATGCATCGGCCGACCTGGAAGACTCTGCTGGCTTTCGCCATTATTTATTTCGTTTGGGGCTCGACGTTCCTCGCCATCCGCATCGGCGTGCGCGAGGTGCCGCCGTTCCTGCTGGCGTCGATACGCTTCACCATCGCCGGCCTCGTGCTGTACGGCTGGATGCGCGCGCGGGGGGAGCGTTCGCCGACCCTGCGGCAGTGGGGCGCGGTGGTCTTGCTGGCGCTCGCCATATTCGTTCTGGATTACGGATTGTTGTTCTGGGCGGAACAGCGTGTACCGTCGGGCGTGGCGGCCGTCATGGTTGCGACGATTCCGATGTTCATGGCGCTGTCGGAGATCATTTTCCTCGGCACCCAGAAGTTGACGTTGCGACTGGCAGTGGCGCTGCTCGTGGGCGCAGTCGGAGTTGTAGCCATGGTGAGCAACTCGCTGAACCTGGGCGGCGCACCGGTCGATAAAATGGGGGCACTGGCGCTGACGGTGGCGTCTATAAGCTGGTCGATCGCTGCGGTGCTTTCGCGCAAGCTGCCGTTACCGGAATCGAAAGTGATGAGTTCCGGGGCGCAGATGCTCGCGGGCGGGCTGCTGCTGGCAGTGACATCGGGCGTGCTGGGAGAGTTTCGCCGTTTCCATCCGGCGGTGGTTTCGCGACAAGCGTGGCTGTCGTTGGCCTATCTCATCGTCGCCGGATCGATCATTGCGTACACGGCGTACGTGTGGCTGATCCACCACGAGTCCCCGACCAAGGTCGGAACGTATGCGTACGTCAACCCGGTGGTGGCGGTCATCATCGGCTACTTCCTCGGCGGCGAAGCGATCGGGACGCGGACGATCATCGGTACGGCGTGCGTGCTAGTGAGCGTGATCGTGATCACGACAACGAAGAAACCAGCAGTCACGAGCGAGGAGCTAGTAGGTAGCGCCGAAGCGGCGGATTAAATGGCGATCGTGCCGTCCCTGACGGGACTCGGGTATTTATTCGGGCAATGTGACCCGGGACTTACGTCCCGGGCTATGAACTTATGAACTGAGGCCCCTGCGGGATTCTGCGGGATTCTGTGAACTTCTTCGACTGACAACTGGCGACTGGCAACTGTCTACTGCGCCGCTTGCCCCTTCAGCACGACCGCAATCGGGAAAGTCTTGCCGTC
Organism: uncultured Terriglobales bacterium; assembly: GCA_964559835.1. Lineage (GTDB taxonomy): Bacteria > Acidobacteriota > Terriglobia > Terriglobales > Acidobacteriaceae > DAISJI01. The sequence goes on along the minus strand of CAZLJE010000039.1, from coordinate 21,323 downwards.
GTCAGACTTCAGATTCGCCGAAAAAATCACGTAGCTGTCGGCGTTGGTGTAGGCACGCGGCAGGTCGCCCGCTTCGGGGCCCATCATTTCGAAGACCGAGGGATGGCGCAGCCCGGAAGCGTGTGAGCTGAGCGTCACCAATTGCTTCGACTCCATGATGGCATTGGGATCGGTATCTTCGGCAACCGGCGCCAGCAGGAGGAAATCGGGATTGGGCGCGGTGCCGAGGTGGTCGCCATCCGACGGCTGCACGTCGTAGCGCATGGTGTAGATGCCGGGCTTCACCGCGTGGCCACGAAAATCCTTCGCGCCATTCGGAAAGCGAACGACCCCGACCATCTGCGTGATCGCAAGCTGCGGGTACAGGACGTCGCCTCCTGCCTTCGCGTTCTTCGGAGTCGTCTTGCGCAGCCAGACTTCGGCGAGCGGGGTACCGTCGGCGAGCAGGACGCGCGTGCCTGCGGTATCGAGTGCGGACTTCACCCCGGCGGGGACGGACGCGTCGTCGAGCGCGGGCAGCTTTTCAACTTTTTGGGCGAATGCAGATGTTGCAACGAGAATGAGAGCGAGAGAAAGAAGATGGCGGAATCGCATGTTCCACATTTTACGAGTAGCCGAAAAAACTAGCCACGGATTCACACGGATCAACACGGATAATTCTCTTTCTTATCCGTTCTGATCCGTGCAGATCCGTGGCTGATGTTTATTACTCGCCGGCGTCGCCGTGGTTTGCGGCCATAGCGTGCGCATCCACCGAGAACGTTCCGACGAAGGCGCTGCGGCGGTCGTGCGAGTTCCAGTTCTCGCCCAAGCCAGGGCCGTCATAGCGGTCGGTGAGCGCGACGGCAGCCATGGAGTGCGCGGTCGGCGTCAGCGGCGGATAGAAGGTCGCGTCATTGCCGCAGTTGTGGTCGTCGGGCGTGATGGCGCGGGTCTGGATGGTCGCGAACTGGCCGGCGCGGAGCAGGGCCGAACCATGATGCGCGGCCGACATCTCGATCGCCACGGGCGCGACGATCACGCGCTCAACGCTATCGAGCAGGTGTCCGCCCATGTGCTGCGCGAACGAGATCAGCGCCTCGCGCTGTTGCGGCGTCGCCTGGTCGTCGACGATCATCACCGCCTTCGCGGGATAGGGATTTTCATACGGATCGCCGAGCGTCGCCTTCGCGCGTACAGCGGCGGCAATGCTCAGGCCGTCGAGCGCGACGCCGTTCCAGCTTCCCTTCGACACGCGCCACCCAAGGATGGCTTCCTTGCCGGTCAGGCCCATCTCGCCGTTGGCGTAGCACTGGCCGGTGAAGACGTCGGTCGAGCGGGTCTCGATGTAATCGCCCTGGATCTGCGCGAACACGGGCATCGCGAGTAGTGCGATCGCGGCAACAAAAAGCACTTTCTTCATGGAGTGCACCTCACCCAAGAACTACGTCTATTTTACGACACGGGTGGGCCTGGAGTTTGATGATTTCACATCGTGGCATGTCGCGGAAAATGGAAGCGGGAAGATCAACAGACGGGGCTTCGGAGCAGTCGACGTACCGATTCGGCGGCGCGCGCTTAGCTCTAGACGATGTACTGTCTCAGGTACTTCTTAATTTTCGCCAGATGCTCTTTTGCTAGTTTCAATTCTGCGGTATCCGGTTTCAGGCAGGCGTAGCGAGCCGCCTGGCTTACATCTTGCAGGTCACGGTAGTTGTCGCGAATCGGATCCAGGACGAATCGTTGTCCATCGCGATGCCTCGCTGGCTGTGGCTCTGCGGGTTTAGCGGTGGATTAAGTGAAAGGAAATATGCCTGCACATAATGAAGTGATGCGTAAAACGTCAGCGTGACGATCCAATCAGGATAAGGATTCGAGGAGATGTAATCGGCTAGCGCCTCGTTGTGTCCTGCCTGATTGAGATGTTGTCTCTTATCGGCCACGCCTTACGCAGTCTTCTTGAACGACTCTGCCGTACCCATTGACACGTCCTCCGCAGCCGGAAGCACGCGGAAGCTGAATTTCGCAGGACGGAAATCCGAAATTAGCCGTCGCTCTACTTCGTGAACCTCTGCTCGAACTTCGGGGGTGAACTTATCGACCAGGGTCCAGACGTAGCATACGTCGAATTCCCGGCGGACGAACACTTGGACTACTTTGGGGACCCGAAGCAACCGAGCGCTCACCTCATGGCTGAGGGAGGTCTCAACCGCTGTCGCCATTCGCGAACCTTTCGGGGGGAGACTAGCCATACATCTTAACCTGCAATGTCAAGAGCACGTCGATTACCGAAGGCGAAGGTAAGCTTCATCGCTAAGACACGTAATGCCTTATTGATGGTCCTCCTCAGCAGTACTGACGTTCTGCATGGGAAAAAGTTCCTCGCGTTGCTATTTTGCGGCACGGTCGCGTAGCTGTGAAACGTTCAAAGTTTCCTTCACCCGCAGTTCCCCGTACCGTGGCAGGCGCGGAACGCGGTCGAGCACATCGCCGGTTCGGCCTTGATGCCGTCTGGGCCAATGCAGGTCTGCGTGTACGAGCACCAGAAGCTGGTATCGCCGGCGTGCGGAGCGCTCAACTCCTGCTCCGCAAGGATGAACTGGCCTTTCCAGCGCAGCGCCGAGCAGAGTGTCGGCTGGGTAACGTCGAAGCGCGGATCGCAGGTGTTCATGCCTCCTCCTTCCACATCCCGGCGGCCTTCAGGATGGCGCGTTTTACGGCGACGCGGGTGATCTGGATCTTGTATTCGTTCTTGCCCAGCCCTTTCGCCTTGCTGACGGCGGCCTGACCGGCGGCGTCGGCTGTCTGCTCGCTGATGCTCTTGCCCACCAGCGCCTGCGCCGCTTCTTCCGACACCCACGGAATCGGAGCCACGGCGCCGAGCACGACGCGCGCAGCCTTGACCGTGTTTCCGGACATGGTGAGTGCGACCGCTGCGACCGACAGCGGCCAATCGAATTCGGCCTTCTGCCGGACTTCATACTGTCCGCTCTTCAACCCTGCCGGCGCAGGCGGAACGACGATCTCGGCGATGAGTTCGTTCGGCTTCAGGTCGTGTTCGCGCTCGTTCTCCGACTTGGGGATGACGAAGAACTTCGCCATGTCCACTTCGCGCGCGCCATTCGGCCCCATGATGCGGACCTTCGCGCCGTGCGCGATAAGAGCAGGAGCGACCGTCGATGGACTGACGAAGTACGCGGGGCCGTCATTGCCGAGGATGGCGTGATAGCGGTTGTCGCCCTGGAGCACCAGCGACTTGCCGTCCTGCATCGCGAGCAATCCGAAGCCGTTGCGGAACCACCAGCAGCGCGGACGCTGGCAGATGTTCCCGCCCACCGTCGCCATGTTCCGGATCTGCGGGCTGGCCGCTTCGTCGGCCGCCCATGCGACGGTCGGATAACGGCGGCGGACTTCCATGTTGTCGGCGAAGTCCTGCAGTTTCACCGCCGCGCCGATGCGCATCCCGGAGCTGTCGAACGTGACCTTCTCCAGGCCGGGGATCTGCTTGATGTTGACCAGGCGCTTGGGCGCGACGATGCCGTCCTTCATCAGCGACAGCAATTCGGTGCCGCCGGCGAAGACGACTGCGTCGTCCCAGTTCTGGCCGAGAAGTCCGATGGCCTGGCGATCGCCCTTGGGATTTGCGTATTCGAAGGCTCTCACGCTGCACCTCCGTTCTTGTTCAGTGCGGCAAGTACACGGTTGGGAGTGAGGGGCAGGAACGGCACGCGCACGCCGATGGCGTTCGCGACCGCGTTCGAGATGCACGCGCCCGGTGAGATCACAGGTGGCTCGCCGAGTCCGATGACGCCGCGCTCGTCATAGCCGGGGCCGGTCATCATGTGGACCACCAGTTCGGGGATGTCGCCGTAACCGGCCAGCCGGTAGAACTCCAGGTTTGAGTTCAGCAAGCGGCCGGTGCCCGGGTCCATCACCTTCTCTTCGAACAGCGAGTAGCTGATGCCCATGATGAGCGCGCCGTAGACCTGGGACGCGGCGGTCTCGAGATTGACCACCAGTCCGCAATCCTGTACCGCGACCATCTTATTCACGCGCACGATGCCGGTCTCGATGTCCACGCTGACGTCAGCCATCTGGCAGCCCCCAACGCCCGCGTTCGTCAGGTCGGGCTTGTTGCGCGAGGCCTGCTGGTAGTTCACGCCTTGCGCGGTCACGCCGGTCGGCCCGAGCTTGGCACAGGCTTCCTTCCACGCCATGCTCTTGCCGCCGCCTTTGACTCGTATTTGCCCGTTCACCGCTTCCAGTTGATCGGCGGTGCTGCCGAGTGCTGGCGCGACCTTCTCGAACACCGCGTTCATGGCGTCCACCGACGCACGCCGCGCCGACGAACTAACGCCACCGATGGTCGTCGAGCCGCCGCTGCCGCCGGACATCGGGTAATTCGTGTCGCCGATCTTCAGCGTGATCGCGTCCATCGGAATGCCCGACTCGGCGATGACCATCATGATCGCCGTTCGCGTTCCCGTCCCGAGGTCCTGCGTGCCCATCTTCATCTCGGCGTTGCCGTCGGAGTGGATGGTCAGGTCGCAGTGGCTCTCGTGGCCGCGCCCGCCCCACGTATGGATGGAGAGGCCGAGGCCGCGCTTGATCGGACCAGCGGTCTTGTCGCCGCGCGGATGCCACCGTTTCTTCCAGCCCATCAATTCGTCGGCCTTGGCCAGTTCCTCGCGGTATTCGCGGGCGCGGGCGGCCATGTCGACGTTCTTCATGATGAGGTCGTACGGATCCATGTTGAGCTTGGCGGCAAGATCGTCGAGCGCGCACATCGTGAGCACCGCCGCCTGCGGATGGTTCGGCGCACGCCAGGCGCGCGACGGACCCTGGTTCGTGTCCACCGCGGTGTGCTGCGTACGCAGGTTCGCGATGTCCCGGAAGACGTACGGGATCGGCATCGCGCCGCCGCCCGTCGGACCGCCGGTGCTCCAGGAGCGGGAATCCCATGCGATCAGTTTGCCGTCTTTGTCGGCCGCGACTTTGACGCGGGCATAGGCGGAAGGGCGCATGCCGGCAACTTCCAATTCGGCGCGGCGGTCGAGCATGATCTTGACCGGGGCGCCGCCTGCTTTCTTCGACAGCGCTGCCGCCGCGGAACTCCAGCGATCGGCGGTGAACTTGCTGCCGAAACCTCCGCCGACGTGCTGCTGGTGCATGTGGATGTTCGTCGGAGGAATGTCGATCCCGAACATCGGGTTCTTCAGACCGTCGGAGACCTGCGCGGGCATGCTGCTGACGGCCTGCGTCGAAATCTGGATGTCGATGTGATCCGGGTCGGTCCACATCGCGACTGCGCCATGCGACTCAAGACAGCAGTGCGAAATGGCCGGCACACCATACATGCCCTCGCTGACCGCAGCTGCGGTTTTGAATGCACCGTCCGGATCGCCGGTCGTCGTCGCCTGCGACGGATGGTACGGGACCTTGGGCCCGGTGGAGGCCGGCTTCTGCTGCGCCTTTTCGAGCGCCGCTGCTACGTTGGGTGAGCCGCGCTTGGCCCGCTCGAGTATCTCCGGGGTGGGCGCGAAATCGATGCCGCGTTTGTTGATGGCGGCGATTATCTGCGGCTCCGGAACCTGGTTCCCGAACATTCCGACGATGTCTTCCTGGCTCAGCGGCCCGGTGTCCTCGGGAATGTCGGAGGGCGGCTCGGTGAAATCGTCGACAAAATGCGGTTGAACGTCCCACTGCACCTTGATGTTGTTGATGGCGTCATACGCGGTGGGTTCATCGACCGCAGCGACGGCGACTACCTCATCGCCGGCCCAGCGAATGGTCGCGGTCCCGGGTTTCTGCAATACGACGACGGCCTTCACGCCCGGCATCTTTTCGGCGGCGCTGGTATCGACGCTGACGAGTCGCGCGTGCGCATGCGGCGAGCGAAGTACCGCGCCCGCCAGAAGTCCCTTCGGCGTGGCGTCGTACGTGTACTTGGCTTTGCCGGCCGACTTTTCGGGGCCGTCCACGCGATTCCTCCGCGTGCCGATCACGTGACGATCTGCTGCATCAGGCCACTTGTAATCCATGGCTACTCGCCTCCTTTCTCAGCGATGCGTGGCTGGGCGCCGAGCTGCTTCACGGCGCCTTGCATGCCGAAGTAGGTGCCACACCGGCAGAAGTTGCCCCCCAGGCCTTTCACGACTTGCTCGTGCGTCGGGTGCGGATGGCGGTCGAATAGCGCCTTGTTGGCGACGATGAATCCCGGCGTGCAGAAGCCGCACTGCTGGGCGTCATTGACGACAAACGCCTGCGGAACCGAAGGTAGTTGCGGGCCGGCGGTCAGGCCTTCAATGGTGGTGATCTTGTGTCCCTGGACATCGACCGCCAGCAGCGAGCAGGCGTACACCGGCTTGTTGTCCAGCAGCACGGTACACGCGCCGCAGGCACCGCGGTCGCAAACGCGCTTGGCGCCGGTCAGTTCGAACTGGTCGCGCAACGCGTCGAGCAAGGTCACGCGCGGCTCCAGGTTCGCCTGCAACGCCTTGCCGTTCACATTCAGCGTGACCGGAACTTTGCCCGGTCCATACACCGGGACATCCTGGCCTTCGACGGTGAGCACCGTGGGACCGATCACCGCGGGAACGGTGACGGCAACGGCGCCGAGCTTGAGAAAGTCGCGGCGTGATACGCCTTCGCGCGGCTGCTCCGGAACTTCCAGAGTGGAACTATCTTCTTCTCGCATGACCCCTCCGCACTAGCTGCGGTCGCCCGGCCTTCACGCCGGACGAGTTCACGTTGGCAGGAGAACGATGTCAGAGACAGGCGGACCCGGTCTTACATGTTCACTTTGGGACGACTGCGAAATCGGGAGCAGTATAAATGGCGGCAGGCTATTTGCGCACGATGGGCGAGCGGCGTTTTACAAATCATTGCAAAACAAAACCGGCCGGGAGTTCCGGCCGGTCGTGCATCGACCGCGCTGGTGCGCGACGAGCGGTCCTACTTACTTCTTCAGGGTGCGGACATACTTCACGAGCGCGTCCACCTGGTCGGCGGGGAGTTTGCTGCCGTACGCGGGCATGACGCCGTTCGGAGTCTTCACGCCTTTCTCGATCGCTTCCTTCAATTCGGCGTCGGACTTCTTCTGAATGTCGGGCGAGCTCAGGGCCGGGACTTTGCCTTTGCCCGCGCCGTTTTCGCCGTGGCACATGGCGCACTTTGCTTTGAAGGTGTCCGCGGCGGTATCGGCTGCGAAACTGAGCGTCGGGAGCGCCAGCCCAAGGGTCAGGGCGCCCAGGGTGATCGTCTTTACCAGCTTGGTCATCGATTTTCTCTCCTAATTAGGACTGCTATTAGTACTGCGGGACAGTCCCATAATGGCACGCCGCGAAACAACAACGTAGTGACATTCGTCACAAGAGATGCATTTTTCAACGCTGCGGTTAAGCGGTGTGAAATAACCCGCAATGGGGGAATATCCCTCATGGCGCGCCGCAAGCTTGTCCACAAACTGCACGCAAGCCGCTGAAAACAATACAGCATGCGTCATGCCCCTTTGGCATAAGGTGTGCGCTTGGAGTGGTCTGGAAGTTTTATTTTGGAGTTGGCCCGTGGAATCGCAATTGATGGTTGTCGGCGTGAATCACCGGACGGCGCCGGTGGACGTGCGCGAGCGCTTCTGGATCCCGGTAGACCGCCGGCGCGATGCGCTGTCGGAACTGGCGCGCGCTGAAGCCATCGACGAGGTCGTCCTGCTGTCGAGCAGCGAGCGCACCGAGTTCATCCTCTGGACCCGAGACGCATCGGCGGCGTCCGGAAGCGTGCTGAATTTCCTTACCCGTGCGTACGGGCTGAAACTTTGCGAGTGGAAGGTCTTCTACCGCAAGCTCGACGAGATTGCCCTCGCGCACATCTTCCTGGTCACGGCGGGTCTGGATTCGATGGCGATTCGCGAGCAGGAATGCGGTGAGAGCCTGAGGGAAGCTTCGGTCGAAGCACTCCAGGCCGGAACGCTCGGGCGCTTTCTCGATGCGGTCGTGCAGACGGCGCTCGCGGTCTCCGCAGCCCTACATGCGCAGGCGACTCGCACCGGCATGGAAGAGGCGGAGAAACTCGCCATGCACGAAGCCAAGACCTCCTATTCGAAATTGCTGGCCGAGCGTGTCGTGCCCACGATCGTCGCCTTGCGCAGGCGATTGGACGAGATCTGTCTGCACGAACTGGAGTCGTTCTACAGCGGGCTCAGTTCCCTCACCAGCGAGGAAAGAGAAAAGGTGGAAGCGTTTGCTGCGCGCCTGACGCAGCGGATCGCGGGCACGCTCGCGCACGAACTGAAGGAGCCTTGCGAAAAGATGGAGCAGGAACGGCTGACGTCAGCCGTCCAACGTCTGTTCCACCTCGAGAAGATCCAGCAGGCGATGGCGCGCGCTAAGAATTAGGCGCGCCCCCGGGTTTTTCGCACGACGAGATTGGCGCGTCTTGCGGCTCCTCCTCCATGGAGCGTGCAATCAATCGCGCCGCCGGAGGAAGCTCTCTCCTTTCCCTCAAAAAGCTTCCTCCGGCCTTCACCTTTTTTCTGGACAAAAGAAATACCCCGACGGTATGCCGGGCAGGCGGTGGTCGGAGGGAATCACAACAGTTTCACCACGGATTTTCACGGATCAGCACGGATACCAAAGAACCGTTTTGATCCGTGTTTATGCGTCCAAATCCGTGGTTGATGTTTTCCGACCTACGACGCACGACCTACGACCTACGTGCTCAGGCAGCGCCCAACTCACACTCCCGGTTTCGATGGCTTCTGCCCGGGGGTGAGGTTCTGGTGCTTCTTGGCCTGCGCGATCATCTGCTCGATCTCGGCGCGCCGCGGATGATTCGGGCTCTGCTTCAACAACTGCTCCCATGCGGCGACGGCGCCACGCGCGTCCATCTTTCCCTGGAATTTCACCATGCCGACGTTGAACAGCGCGTTGTCGAAATTCGGGTTCGTCTTCAGCGTACGGTCGAACTCGGCAAGCGCCGAGTCGGAGTCGCCGAGGTAGTAATACGAGGTGCCCATGTCGGTACGGACGTTCGCATCTTCTTTGATATCGAGCGAGCGCTTGTAATAGCTGATCGCGTCCCGGAAATTCTGCGTGTCGTAATAGACGTTGCCGATCTCGGCGAGCAACTGGGGATCGTTCGGCGACGATTGCAATTGCTGCAGCAGGGGCGCGGCCTTGGTATCGGCCATGCGCTTCATCGCCTCGGGCGTGGGCGGCTGCTGTGCGTCGGGCGGCGCGGCGTTGGCGGTCTGCGCGGTGATCGTCACGGGCTGCCCCGGACCGCGCACCAGGTACCCGGCGGCGATTCCCAACAGCAGGCAAATGGCGGCCATCACGTACACCTGCGTCGATGTCCAGATTGCCTTCTTCTCGTTGCTCTCCATGTTCCTCTCCGTTCCGAAGAAGTGTGGCACACGGGAGTCACTCCTGTTTGTGAACTGCGTCACAAATGCGCGGGAAATTGTGTACCAGCCAGGCTTGCCTGGCGGCACCGGCGGGACCCCGTGGCGCCAGGCAAGCCTGGCTGGTACACGACGTTCAATCCTCACGCCCTCCTGTGACCCAAATCACCGTGAAATGTTCGGCCGCTGGGCTAGGTTGCTGGTGAGCTCCTATGAGGGGAATCATGGCAGCCAAACAGAATGTCCTGGAACGCACTTTCCGCGTTCTCGCCTCGCTGAAAACCGGCATCACGCTGCTCATCCTGGTCGGGATCGCCTGCGCCGCCGGCACTTTCATCCTTCAGCGGCCGATCACCGAACCCGAGAACATGATGCGCGCGTACTCCCCGCAGACCCTGCAATGGCTGGACCGCCTGCGGCTGACCGACATCTATCACGCGCCCTGGTTCATCCTGTTGATGGCCGCGCTCGGCGTGAGCATCGTCTGCGCCTCCATCGACCGCTGGCCGAAAGCATGGCGGATGGTCGCGCGCCCGTACATGCGCACCGACGTCCACTTCCGCTCCGCCTTGCCGATGCAGGCGCACTTCCCGGTCGCGAACGGATCGCAGGCGCTCATGGCCGCTGAAAAGGCGATGAAAAACGCGGGGCTGCGGCCGCGCCGCGTCATCGAGAACGACGAGGTCTCGATCTACGCCGAGCGCCACCTGCTGTCGGTGTTCTCCGTTTACGTGGTGCATGCCAGCCTGCTGCTCATCCTCACCGGTGGCATCATCGACGCGATCTACGGCTACCACGGTTACGTCACGCTCAATAAAGGACAGTCCACCGACAAGCTTGAACTGCGCACCGGCGACATCAAGCAGCTGCCATTCACGCTGCGCTGCGATAACGCCGGCCAGGAGAATTATCCCGACGGCTCGCCGAAGAAATACTGGTCCGACCTCGTCGTCACCGAGAACGGCCGCGAGACCGTGAAGAAGCAGATCATCGTCAACGATCCGCTGGTCACGCACGGCATCCGCTTCTACCAGGCCAGTTACGGCCAGAGCGGCGAGCTCGAGACCACGCGCTTTTATGTGACGACCGCCGGCGGCCCACCAACAACGGTGACCGTGAATGGCCGCCAGCCCGTACAGCTCGCCGACGGCAGCACGCTCCAGATCGCGAACTTCATTCCCGACGCCGCCGTCCGCGAAGGCGAGATCTACGCCAAGTCGAACTTCCTGGACAATCCGGCGTTCGAGCTGGTCGTGACCTCGGCGAAGACTGCTTCCTCGGAACGCATGTGGCTCATCCCGACGCAGCAGCCGACGGTGCAGGCCAAGGAATCGGGCGTGAGCATCGGGATCAAGAGCTTCGAAGACATCCAAACCGTTCCCTTTACCGGCCTCCAGGTCTCGCACGAACCGGGACAGTGGGCGGTGTGGGGCGGCTGCTTGCTCATGGCGCTTGGACTCATCATGGCGTTCTACCTGGTCCACCAGCGCTTCTGGGCGGTTGCCTACGACGACGCGAAGACCGGAGGGACGGTGCTGTGGATCGGCACCGCCGCCGACAAGAACCGCGAGCACTTCCAGGAGCGTTTCGACGAACTAACTAAGTCGATTCGCGAACAGGTGTCAGCACCTGCACGCGAACTGACACACGCATAGGAGTCGGTTTTACCGATTACCGATTTTTTAACGCCGATCCCGCAGGCGAGCAAATAAGCGGGAATGTTGGAGGAACCAAAAATCATGGCGACACGCAGCACCACCGCACGAATCGAAACAGCGCCGTCGGGCAACGCACTATTGATCACCGTTCTTCTGGGGACGGCCTTCCTTCTCTTCGTGGCCTTCCTGAACGTGGTGAAGCCGCCCGACGGCGGCCCCCCCGGCAACCTGCTTACGGAAGAAAACTTCCTCTATGTCGCGCTGATCCTGTATTCCAGCGCCTCGGCCCTGTACATCGGCTTCGGCGTGACCGGGATCGATAAGTACGTAAAGTTCGCGTCGTACGCCACCATGGTCGGCTTTGCCGCAAACACGCTCGCCGCCGGCCATCGCTGGTACGCCGCCGGACACCCGCCCTTCGCGAGTGTCTACGAGATGCTCCTGAGCTTTGTCTGGACCGTCGCCGCGCTCACGCTGTTCGCCGAGCGCAAGTACGGCGTGAAGATCATCGGGACGATCACCATGCCCCTGGCGGTCACGGGCGTCATCCTGATGCAGTTATTGTCCTCGGCGGTGCGGCCGTTGGTGCCGGCGCTGCAATCGACCTGGCTGCACATCCACGTGTCGCTGGCGATGCTCGCCTACGCGGCGTGCGCGCTGAGCTTCGCGCTCGCCATGATGTTCCTCATCCAGGACAAAATGAAGACCGAGACCTTCCTCGCCTGCACCAGCGCGATGACCACGGCGATCTACATCGGCATCCTAACGCGCTTCGAACGCTGGGGCGGGCTGAACGTCATCGCCTGGGACTTCCAGAACAAGGAAGAGATCTTCTTACAAAAAGGCGTGCGGCTGTTCGTGACCATCCCCGACCTGGGATGGCTATTCGCGCTGGTGCTGCTGGCCGCCGTCACGCCTCTGGCGCTCTACGGCTGGGCGAAGTGGCAGAAGCAGGACAATTTCCTGGTAACGGCGAATCGCGCGGTGTTCATCAGCATCGCGCTGCAGATCGTGGCGCTGGGCTCGTTCGTGCTGCGCGCGCGTAACTCAGCCTATCCGGCGCTCGATGCCGGCGGCCAATTGGTGCAGACCTCGCTGGCGGCCAGCCCGTTCATCCTCTCGGGCGTGATCAGCGGCGTGTTCGCTTCGCTGCTGTACCTGATGATGTACTGGCGGCGCTCGGACCTGGAGCGCTTGCTTCCCAGCGCGGACGTTCTCGACCGCGTCACCTACAAGACGATCGGCATCGCTTTCCCACTGCTGACGGCGATGATCGCCGCCGGCGCCTACTGGGCGAACCGCACATGGGGGTCGTACTGGAGCTGGGACCCGAAGGAAACCTGGGCGGCGATCACGTGGCTCGTATACGCCGGATACCTGCACATGCGCATCACGCGCGGGTGGCGCGGACGCCGTGCCGCTTACTTCGCCATTCTCGGATTCGCGGTGGTGATGTTCACGTTCTTCGGCGTGACGTACCTGCTGCCGGGCTTGCACGCGTATGCATGAAAACCAGTTGCTAGTTGTCAGTTGTCAGTTGTTGCGTCATCGAGTTGGAAATTACGAATCGCGAAAGGCAAATACGATTTTTCTCGGTACTTGGTACCAGCACTCAGTACTGAACTCGGCCCCGCTCGCCGTGGCGGGGCCTTTTTTCAGTAATAAGTAATGAGTAATAAGTCTGAGACGCGGAGCACATCAAGTGGCTTCACGCAACTTGTTACTTATTACTGGTCAGGAGTTCTTGTTGGCAGTCCGTCTCAATTGGCGCTTGAAAGCGATACTGCCGGTTCTCGCGGTGTTGCTGAACGGGCTGCTGCTCTTCATCCTGGTCACCATCTCGCTCGGCATCGAGGAACAGAAGAGCGTCCTGGTGGTCGCCGCTGTCGGAGCGATCTGTATCTGCAGCGTGCTGGTGGTGACGCTCGGGTTCATCGTCAGCCGGCCCATGCTCGAACTCCAGGAGAAGATCGAGCGCGTGCGCGACGGCGACCTCACGGTCACTGTAAGCTTTGCTGATCGAAACGACGACATCGGCGACCTCGGCCGGAATTTCAACGACATGGTGCAGCAGTTGCGCGAGAGCCGGCAGGAGATCCAGCGTCTCTACCGCACGCAGATGTCCCGCGCTGAACACCTGGCGACGCTGGGCGAACTGGCGGCGGGCCTGGCGCACGAGATCCGCAATCCGCTCGCCGGTATCGCGGGCGTTATGGACATCGTCAATCGCGACCTGCCGGAAAGCAGCCCGGCGCGTGACGTGGTGAAGGAAGTGCGGCACGAGGTGCTGCGCGTCAATCGCATCGTCACCGACCTGCTGGAGACGGCGCGGCCGAAGGCGCCGGAGTATCGTTTAAGCGACTTGAACGCGACCGTCGAGCACGCGGTGACTTTCGCCCGCCAGCAGACGCTCGCCAAACCTGTGAAGGTCGATTTCATCAAGGACGCGGAGTTGGCGCCTGTCGAACACGACAGCGCACAGATCCACCAGGTCTTGCTCAACCTGCTGCTGAATTCCATCCAGGCGATCGACGGGCCGGGCGAGGTGCGCGTGGCGATCGGGCATTTTGACCACAGCGCCAGCGTCACCGTCAGCGACAATGGCTCCGGCATTGCGGCGGAACATCTGCCCAATATTTTCCGCCCGTTTTACACGACCAAAGGAAAAGGCACCGGGTTGGGGTTGTCGCTTGCGAAGCGGATCGTGGAAGACCACGGCGGACACATCGACGTGAGCAGCGAGGCGGGGCACGGCACGAGGTTCGAAGTCACGCTGCCGGTGCGGAGGGAGGCAGTAACAATAAGTAATAAGTAATAAGTAATAAGGGTCTCGCAATACCGAATTTGAGCTCTCATTACTCATTACTTATTACTCATTACTCGCGAATGCGTGATGCACTTCTTCCTGCAACAAATACCAAAGCACGACGACCCGCAAGATGATCTGCGCCCCATTCAACGCGATCGCGCCGATTCGCAGGTCAACCACGGCGCTTGAGATCGGCGCGACCAGGAAATAGAGCCCGACTGCCGCTACGACGATCGCCAGGCGGCGCGCCCAGTTCTTCAGCAGGAGTAATCCCACCGCAATCGCCGCATAAATCAACGCCACCACGACGAACACCGCCGGCCCCATCGTTACCAGGTCACCGAGCAGGTAACGTCCCCACGCCAGCGGCCACACGCCCGCCGCAGTACACGCCGCGGTCACAATACAGGCCGCCCCGGCGAAGAAGAAAATGCACGCGATCGCCGACACTCCAGCGGGCCGGGTTTGCTGGTCGGTTTTCAATTGGCAACTGGCAACTGACAACTTGCGACTGCCTTCAGATTTTCCCCGTCCTCACCGCGTGAATGAAGTCGGTGTACGCCGGCTCGGCTCCCGAATCGCGCACAAGCATGGCGATCTGCCCGCGATGATATGCGCCGTGCAGGGCGACGTGCATCGCCGTATCCCCGATGGTGCTGCTGAAGTGCTCGCCCTTGGTATTCGTGTATTGGAAGCGCAGCGCCAGGTCCGGCGCCTTCTTCTCGCCGAGGAAGACCTTCCACTCGCGCTTGAGCCGCGGGAGCTGCGCCTCGATCTCGTCCAGCGTCCACTCCGGCCAGACCGGCAATGACTGCGGCATGCTCTTCATCCGCTCCAGCCACAGCCACTGCGTGCTCGCGATATGCGCCAGCAATCTGATCGCGCGCTCCGGTGGATGGCCGGCCGTCCGTAGCGACCGCAGCACTTCCTCATTCGCCCAAGCGTCATATCTGAATAGTCGGATCAGCGTCTCAAGCATTCGAGCACCTGACAAATCGGCAATCGGCAATCGAAAATCAAAAATGGTTTTGGACTTTATTCCAGCTCTGCCGTCACCCACCATTCTCCGTCCGCCCACTCGACGCGGAGCACGTTGGGCTTGCAGCATACCTGGCAGTCTTCGACGTACTCCTGCTTGCGCCCGCCGCTGGGGTCCACGGTCGTCTCGTTCCACTCCCCACACCCGGCGCACTGGTAGCGCGTTGCGTCGACTTCTCCGCTCATAACCTACAACCTACAACGTACAACCGTTTTTTAGCACTCTCTCCTCGTCTCTGCCAAAGCTGCTGCTCCAACCAACTGGCAGCTCTGCGCGTCCAATGGAGTAGCCCCTGTGTTACTGAATGGAGCACAAACGTCACTTGCATCTGTGACGAAGTGGGGGCAAACTCGCGCTCAAGAGCACTTCACAGCGCGGGGTGAGGGAACGCGAATGATCTCTGAATCGCATCCGCTGCGCCAGTTTTTCAGCGAACTGGTTACCGACCATTTCGAGAACAGCCTCGGCATGCACGACGAGGAAGTCACGCATTACGTCGCCGCCATACTCGCCGATTTCTGCGAGGTCGAGGAACTCTACAAGCTCCGCAGCGCCGAGGGACGCCCGTTGTGCGACGTCGGCGAGATGCTGCTGGAATCGAACCCGATCTACGGCGAGGCGCCGTCGTTCGACCGCGAGCGCCAGGTCCGCAAGCACATCGGCGACTACACGCTGTTCTTCAGCGGCATGTTCCCCGAGGCCATCAATCACTTCCGCCTGCGCCGGCAGCGCGTCGAGAACTTCGTCGACTTCATCCGCGCCGGCAAGGAGAGCTACTACATCGTCTCCAAGTTCGACGTGTGGGAGTACGCCAAGGCCGCGCCGCTGTTCGCCAAGCTTTCCGACCGATTCGAGGAATGCGTGTACGGGCTGAACCAGGTGAAGAACGACCTCGCCGAGCGCCAGCACCCGATCTACCGCCGCGCCGAAGATTTGATTATGTAGAAGTACGAAGTGCGAAGTACCAAGTACCAAAATCGCAGAACTTGGTACTTGGTACTTGGTACTTGGTACTTGGTACTTCGTACTTCGTACTTCGTACTTAGATCTTATAGAAGCTCAGCGCCGCATCTCCCTGTTGCAAAACCCGGCTCCTGACCAGCGCCCCCACCTTCTCGCCGGGATCGAATCGCTTGTCGTGCTCGGCGATCACCGTCGATGCCGGGTGCAGCATCTGCGATTGGGATAGAAATCCGAGCGCCTCCTCGTACTCCTCGTGCATCCGGTACGGCGGATCGAGGAAGACGTAGTCGGCCCGGATGGCCTGGCTATCGAGCAGGCGCAGGGCGCGGTCCGCCTCACGCTCGACGACTTCGAATCCCTCGCTGATGCCGAGCGATTTGAGGTTCGCGCGGATCAAGCCCGCCGCCTTCCCCGACGACTCGATGAAGTACACGCTGCGCGCTCCGCGGCTCAATGCCTCGATGCCCACCGCTCCCGTTCCAGCGAACACGTCGAGCCACACGCTGCCGGCGAGCGCATCGGGAGTCCCGGCCGTCAGGACATTGAACAAGGTCTCGCGCAGCTTGTCCGAGGTCGGACGCGTATCCATCCCCGCCAAGGACTTCAGCGGACGGCTGCGGAATTGTCCGGCGATCACGCGCATAAAAAAGTGCTCAGTGGTCAGTGCTCAGCATACGACACTCATTCTAAGCATCCAGTCTTGGTACTTGGTACTTTGTGCTGATTTCCAATTCTCGAATTTCAAATCTACAATCGGTGTACATGCGTTCTTTATCCATCTATGCGGGTCGGATCTTCGGGATCGACCTCCGCATCCACGTGTCGTTCCTATTCCTGCTCGCGTTCGTCTGGATGAACGACTACGTACAACTGGGCCCTGACGTACTTGCCCGCGGCGTGGCCCTCACTTTTCTCGTACTCGCCTCGGTGCTGCTGCACGAGATCGGACACCGCCTCGCCGCCATGCACCAGAACCGTCACGCGCGCCCCGTGCTGCTGATGCCCATCGGCGGCGTTGCCATCCAGGAGGAGCCCGACCGCGACCCGCCCACCGTGCGCGATGAAATCCGCGTCGCCCTGGCGGGCCCGCTGGTCAATATCTTTCTTGCATTCGTCGGCGCCGGAATCCTCTACGGCATCGCCCCCGAGCAATCGCTGGTGCAACAGCCGCTAATATTCGTCGGCAACCTGCCGCGCAGCTTCGTCTGGATGAACGTGTTCCTGGCGGCCATCAATTTCCTTCCGGCATATCCGCTGGACGGCGGGCGCGTGGTCCGGGCAGTGCTCGCGGCGCGCATGGACCGGGTGCGCGCGACGCGTCGTGCGGTCAGCATCGGACAAGGATTTGCGCTGGCGTTCATCCTGCTTGGGATCTGGAACACCTGGCTGATGATGATCGGCTTCTTCCTCTTCCTCGCCGCGCAACTGGAGGACCGTCACGCTGTCTTCCACGCCGTCTTGTCCCAGGTGCGGCTCGAAGACGTGATGCTCACCGATTTCTCTACGCTCTCGCCCGCCGACACGCTGGAAGACGCGCTGCACAAGGCCGTGCACACGCTGCAGGACGATTTTCCGGTCGTGCGCGGCAGCGACATGGTCGGTGTGGTATCGCGCCAGCGGATCGTGGACGCACTGCGTGCCAGCGGCAACGGCTACGTGCAGTCGGTGATGAACCGCGTCTTCTCGGCCGCGAATTCGGGCGACACGCTGGCCTCCGCCTTCCGCAAGCTCACCAACCAGGGCGTGACCTTATTGCCGGTGGTCCACGGCGGGCGCCTGGTCGGCATCATCACCCTGCAAAACCTGATGCACAGCATGTCGCTGCTGGCCGAAGCGAAGCGTCTCCGCAGCGAAAGCGAAGCTGCAAACTCCTAGTGACACCGTTGCAAACTGGCGAACGAAAAGCGCACACTTACGTGAAGCCTGTTATCACTCGTCATCATCTTCTGCGGCACAATGAGCGACGCGAGCTTCGTGACTATGGCGTCGTAAAAATAGACGTGGCCTTCTCGAGTGAGCCGTCAGTACCCACGGCGTAGATGTCGAGTTGGTGCGAGCCCGACGCGGCGCTGGCGCTCGTATCCACAGTCGTCGTGCCGCCGAACCATCCGACTTTGTTACCATCCAGCCACACGTCCATGCCTGACGTCGAACCGCTGTTCATGCCATACGCCAGGATGTGGAACGACGAGGATTGCGTCGAACCATTCGGTGGGCTACAGATCACTACGCCAGGGCCCGTAGGCGGTGAACACGCGCTGCTACCACTGGTGCCGCCTCCGGAGCTGCTGGTAACGGTGAAGATGACGGTACTTTGTTGGAGCGAACCATCGCTCCCGACGGCATAGATGTCTAATTGATGGCTTCCGGCAGCGAGCGTCGCTTGAGTACTCACGGTGGTACCTTGGAAGAATCCGAGCTTGGCGCCGTCGATCCAGACGTCCATGCCATCTGTGCTGCCGGCATTGCGTCCGGCGGCAGAGATAGTCACCGGCGAACTGACGCTGGATCCCTTCGTCGGTGAGCAGATGTTCACGCCCGGACTCGACGGCTGGCTGCAGCTTCCGCCGCCAGTTCCGCCCGTGCTGCCACCAGACGAGCTACCCACGGTAAAGATCGAGGTCGAGTGCTGCAACTCGTTGTTACTGCCGACAGCGTAAATGTCGAGCTGATGCGAACCCGCCGAGGGCGACTGTTGAATGTTGACAGTATTCGTGCCGCCGAACCAGCTGAGCTTCTGGCCGTCGAGCCACACATCCATTCCCTGAGTTTGGCTCGAATCGGTGCCCGCGGCAGAGATCGTAAACGGTGAAGTGACCGTCGATCCGTTCACTGGGGAGCAGATGTTCACGCCTGGGCTGGATGGCGCCGCGCAGCTTCCGCCACCGCCACCCCCGCCAGTTCCTCCACCGCTCCCGTTCTTCAGCGCATAGGCGACGAGCTGTCCTGTGGCAGCCACGTAGACACGGCCATTGGCGACCGTAGGTGGAATAAACAGCGCACCATTGCCGAGCGCATCCGCACCGCCAGACTGGTCGCTGTTCCACAATTCGCGTGCCGCGTTCGTCGCGTCATAGGCATGAAGAATGAGGCGGTTGCCGTTGGCATCGCCCACATCCACCGCCCAAAGGACCGCGTTGTTTCCGGAGTTGGAAGAAATGCTTGGCGGAGCACCACGTATGCTGAAGACGGTAGTGCCCTGCGAGGTAGGACCGCTCAGTGCATTGTTCGAGAAGCTGAGGACTTTCAAAACGTCATTCGGCCCGATGAACGAGACGATGCCATTGGATATGGCCGGCAATGCAAAGAGGCAACCATCACTCTGACATCCCGATCCACCGAGCGCGTTCGGGAAGGACTGCACCACGTTGCCGCCATTCGGGTCCCAACCGCCGAGGTGGTTGCCATCGATGACGTAGATCGTTCCATCCTTGCCGCCGCCGATCAGCAGACCCGCACCAGTATCGACAAACCCTCCGCCATTCAGGTCGAGGTCGTTGGTGTTGAGGTCGGAAACGTTGGGCGGCATGAAGAAGTCCAGAACATTCAGCGAGGAATCCAGCTTGACCACCGAATTGGAATATTCGGTCCCGCCGGACTGGGCGGTGCTGTCGCCATTGCCGCTGGTGACGAAGATATTGCCGCTGGCGTCGGCCATCAGGTCGCCGGGCGTCCATATGCCGCCGGCACTGCCATTGGGCGTGTTGTTCCAGATCGCAACCTGCGCCAGTGTCGTGGCGTCGTATGCCATCACCCAGCCGTGATAAGGAGCAGCCGCGTCGCCGTAACTTCCCCACGCGATGTAGACACGTCCATTCGCCAGCAGGAGCGCCGAGCGCTGGTTCTGGATCTTGGGATTAAACGCGATGTTCTGGCCGTCGCTGCCGGCGCCAGTGCCGGGAACCGATCCCTGGATCACCACCGGTCCACCAAACTTCTCTCCGCCGGAACCGATGTCGAGCGCGTGCAGCCGCTCCACGATCGCGCTGTTCTCCTCGGTCTGCGCGACGGCATAAAGCGTTCCACTGCCTGTATCAATGACGGGGGTGGAGAGAATGCCGATCACCGGTCCCAGGTAGCAACCTGCGGCATCGCTGCCGGTCACGTCATTACAGGGAATGGGCGCGCCACCATTTGCCGAGTTGCTTAGGTCAGCGGTCCACAAGGGCGAATTGGAGAGTCCATCCGCGTCGAAGGCATAGACCATGTCTCCCATGGTCGCAACGATCACGACGTTGTGCGTCCCCTGTCCCGCGATGTTGACGTTCGCGACGTAGAGTGGCTGGGCATAGACCTTGTTGCCGTCAGGAATCGCCGAAGTGAAGGCCAAGCCGAACGAACTCATATTCACGTTGGCAGGAGTAAGAGAGGTTTCGTTGGAATTCGCGCCCGTCCTGCCATTGTCGTTGTGATACGTGGGGATATTGATCTGTGCCCACGACTGAGTCACCGCGGAAAGGATTAAGAGGGCATGCGACGAAAAGTGCGCTTGTTGCTCGCGTCCGGAGTAACCGCATTAATGACTCTCCTGCGGAATGGAGGCTGCGGGGTGGCGGCGCCTCTAGGGAAACAGGAGAGTAAAGGAGAAGGCACCCACTAACTCGTCCAATCCTTCTCATGTGAGTGTTGCACGTGACCAGCCACAATCAACAGCTCTCTCCAGAGAGAGCACTGTTACAAGGCGTGACGATCGCGTATTAACTCGACCATT
This sequence comes from uncultured Terriglobales bacterium, assembly GCA_964559835.1. Classification (GTDB taxonomy): domain Bacteria; phylum Acidobacteriota; class Terriglobia; order Terriglobales; family Acidobacteriaceae; genus DAISJI01. Next base: position 764 of record CAZLJE010000039.1, on the reverse strand, counting down.
GCTGTTTCTCGGATTGCCGAAAAGAGAGCTGTTCGGTTCACTATTCTTTAGAGTTAGGGTCAGTGAAGGCGTTCTGTTTCGGTGCGAGTATCTGCATGCGATACAGTGCCTGAGGGCCGTAAACCGGCTGCAGATGTTGCTAGTGGGCGCAATTGTGTGTGGAATGATTCAGGCGGTGGCTGATCAATCCCCGGCTACGGCTGAAGTCCTTGCTGATCTCGCGGAACGAGATAAAGCGTTTGTCGCAGGCGACGCGACGGCTAATTATTGTGAAATCGGCTTCACGCACCTTTGCGCTTTTTCTTCGTCAGATCAGCGAATGAAAGGCGGATACTTGTGTGAAGGCCTGTTGTCACTCGTTGACGCTGAAAACGTGCAGGTATTCAGATGTAAAAGGTTTGTCCCATCAAGGAAACAAGCCGTGACAACCAGTGAGGAGCGAAAGCTTCGAAAAGAAGAACGTTGGAAGAGAGAAGGTGGATTCGAGTCTCCCTCGACCTTTTCTTTGATAACCACGTTCGCCTTGGTGGCTGCTTGCTCAGTCGCGATTGTATGGTGCGGTCGCGCCTTACGAATTGGAACGACGGCAAATGCGTGGCCGTATATCAGAGACGCCGCCGTGATTGTGTCCGTGTGGGCAGGAGTATTTCTCGCCATCGTTGCAATTAAGCATAGGCGTTAGCGTTGCAGCAAATAAAAAGCGCATACTTACGATAATGTATGGTCCGCCGCCGGCCTGCAAGACGAGAGTGGTTAGACGAAGT
>CAZLJE010000038.1:0-46488 GCA_964559835.1 uncultured Terriglobales bacterium | reverse complement strand
GCATCAACGCGATGATCGGCAACGAAGCCTTCTACATGTTGCAGGAGGGAATCGCGTCGGCTGAGGACATCGACAAAGCCCTGAAGCTGGGCCTGAACCATCCCATGGGACCGTTCGAGATGATCGACCTCGTCGGCCTTGATACGCGCCTGCACATCCTCGAATACCTGCACAAAACACTGGGCGAGAAGTTCCGCCCCGCGCCCCTGCTGGTGCAGTATGTGAAGGCCGGACGACTCGGGAAAAAATCAGGCCGCGGCGTGTACACGTACGAGGAGCAGAAAGCCGCCCAAAAACAGAATTAACAATGAAGAAGTCAGAGTGAAGAATTAAGACCCGCCCGCTATTTTATTCTTCATTCTGACTTCTTCATTCTGCATTTAGAAATCCGTGTAGATCCGTGAACTCCGTGGTTAATTCTTTGGCGTGTTCTCGCGCACCAACTCCCACGCGCGCTGTACATCCTCCCACGTCGTTTGCATGTTCCCGATCGCGACCCGCAGCACGACCCTCCCCCTCAGCACCGTGCTCGACAAGAAAATCTCGCCGGTTGCATTCGCCTTTTCCAGGATCGCCTTGTTCTCTGCGTCAGAGCCCTTGTAGCGAAAGCACACAACCGAGAACGGGTGCGGCGCTGCGATCTCGAAGCGCCGATCGGCTTCGATCAGCTTCGCCAGCCTTTGTGCCCACTCGATATGATTGCGGAGCAACTCCTGGATGCGGTCGCGCCCGAAGTAGCGCATGATGAACCATAACTTCAATGCGCGGAAGCGGCGCCCGAGCGGAACGCCGTAGTCCATCAGGTTTAGTTGCCGCGTATTGTCGGCCGTGTAGAGATACTCCGCGCTGAGCGAGAATGCGCGCCTGAGTATGTCCGGATATCGCGTGTAGAACGCGCTCAGGTCCACGGGCGTGAACATCCACTTATGCGGGTTGACCACTAGCGAATGCGCGCGCTCGCTGCCGGCCAGGATGTGCTGGTGTTCGGGCACGACCGCCGCAATGCCGGCATAAGCCGCATCAATGTGTAGCCACAGCTTGTTCCGCTCGGCGACATCCGCAATCTTCGCCACCGGATCAACGCTCGTGCTCGATGTCGTACCCACCGTCGCGACCACACAGAACGGCCGTAACCCCGCCGCGAGATCTCTCTGGATCGCCTGCTCGAGCGCATCCACGTCCATTCGGAAATCGTCGTCGCTGGCGATCTTGCGCACGTTCTTCTGCCCAATGCCGATGCAGATCGCGGCCTTCTCGATCGACGAGTGCGACTCCTGCGACGTGTACAGCACCAGGTTCGGCGTGCTGCCGTTTACGCGCGCGTTAGGATCGGCCATCTCGCGCGCGCAGGCGATCGCGTGCAGGCTGCTGACCGACGCGGTGTCGTAGATGATCCCGAAGTAATCGTCGGCGAGTCCCATCCATTGCCGCAGCCACCCGAGCGTGACCTGCTCCAGTTCGGCGATCGCGGGCGAAGTTTTCCAGTGCAGGCCGTTGGTATTGACCGTCGCGGCAAGGAATTCGGCGATGATCCCGGGCGTCGAGGCGCTGGTCGCAAAGTAAGCCATGAAGCGCGGATGGTTCCAGTGCGTGACGGCCGTCATGATCTTGTCGTCGAAGTCGCGGAAGATCTCGTCGAAGCTCTCGCCGTGCTCGGGTGCGGCGGCCGGAAGCGAGTCGGTCAGGTCGCCGGGCTTGACGTCCGGCACGACCGGATACTCGCGGACGTGCTCGAGGTAATCGGCGGCCTTATCGGCGGCCTCATGCGCGGCGCGCCGGAAATCGCCGACGTAAAGGGACCATTGCGGGTCAGACTTGTGCCCAGGACTGCTCATGAAGGATTGCTCCTTGGGATGAAAGGTTTATTGTAGCTGTCATCCTGAGTGAGGATGCGCCATCAGACCCGCGCGGCCCGCTTTTGGCCGACGCGGGCTGACGATGCGCACCCGAGTCGAACGACCTCTTGTTTTCCGCGGGCGTTACAATAAGCGGTCATTCGAGTGAGCAATCCAACATGACTGGCCTCGATCGCGTCAAATCCGAACTCGCCAAGTACGACCATCCGCTGTTGCGGTTCGACGCGCGTGACAACGGCACCAACGTCGAGGTCATCATCGACTTCCGCGATCCCGCGGTTCCCGTGCACACGTATTATTTCGAACTCCATCCGCGCGATCTTGAAAATCCGCAGTTCGAGTGGACCTTCCAGCGACAGCTTTACGATTGCCTCCACGATTACCTGGTCGAGATGTTCACGCGCACCCCCCAATCAGTCCCCAGTCGCCAGTAGCCACGGCATGCACCAGGGGTGTACTAGCCAGGCTTGCCTGGCGACACACGGGGGCACGTAGCGCTGGTGTCCCGCCGTCACGAGCCGCCAGTTACACTGATGTCGTGTCAGCGCTCCGCCATTTCATCGAGCAAGAAATCCGAACCCGTGGCCCGATGCCGTTCTCGCGCTACATGGCGCTGTGTCTCTACGGCGCGGGCGAAATCCCTGGCTACTACTCCGGTGATCGCCAGCAGTTCGGAAAAGCCGGTGATTTCTACACCTCGAGTGATGTTCACGCCGTCTTCGGACGCCTGCTATCCCGCCAGTTCGACCAGATGTGGCGCGCGCTGGGCGCTCCGGAGAGACTCGATCTCGTCGAACTCGGCCCTGGCCGTGGCCTGCTCATGCAGGACGTGCTCGACTGGAGCGCGAAGAAGTTTCCGCACTTCGCGCACGTGCTGAAACTCACGCTGGTGGAATCTTCCGAGGGTTTACGCGCGAAAATGCAAGAGAGATTTAGCGACCGCATCGAACGCCGCGAACTCGAAGTGCATTCCGCCATCGATGACGTTCGTGCAAATTTCAGTAACGCGATCGTTTTCGCCAACGAACTCTTCGACGCCATGCCGGTGGAGATCGTCTCGCCGCAAGGCCAGCTTTACATCGACATCGAGAACGGCGCGTTCGTCGAGCGCTTCCAATCGCCAACGCCCGAAGTTCACGCGTACATCGACCGCTACAGCGTCCGCCCCGCGGAAGGAGAGCGCGTGGAGGTGAACCTGGCGGCGGTGCAATTCGTTCGTACCATCACACCGCTGGTGCAACGCGGCTTTTGCGTGTTCGTCGATTATGGGTACACCCGCGACGAGCAGCTTCAGCGACGCCATCTCGACACGCTGATGACGTACCGCCAACACTCAGCGGGAACGAATCCCTACGAAGCGCCCGGCGAACAGGACATTACCGCGCACGTAAACTTCACCGCCATTGCCGGCACCGCGCGCGAAGCGGGGTGGGACGTGTTTCCTCTCGTTACGCAGTCGCAATTCCTGCTCGGCATCGGCGAAGAGACGCAATTTGCCGACGCCTTCGAAGATTGCAAGCTGCCGCAGGAGAAGGCAAAGGTCGCCCTCCAACTCAAACATCTGGCGACACCCGCCGGCATGGGCGACATCTTCCACGTGCTCGTGCTTTCGCGTGGAGTAGAAAGAGAAAAGGCCGCCCGCCTGGACGGCCTCAAATTCGCGCGAGAGATTCAACCCCGCTGACAATGGCACATGGCGCATGGCGCATGGCGCATGGCTCAGGGCACCTGGCGCATGACGCATGACGCATGACACATGGCACATGACGCCAATAATCTCGATGTACTTGGCCCTAAGCCCTAAGCCCTGCGCCCTAAGCCCTGAGCCCTGAGCCCTGAGCCATTCTTATTCCCCGTTCGAGCTCTGCGAATCCCGCGAGTACGGCGACTGCAGATACTTCCGCGCCTCGTCCATCGCGCCTTGGGTGTTGTCGTTGGTCTGCAACGCCTGGCGGTACTCGTTGGTCGCGCGCTCGCGCTGGCCCGTGATGTCGAAGATCTTGCCGAGCTGGATGTGGCTCCAGACCTCGGTCCAGCGCGGTTCGCCGTCGCCGTTCAGGCACTCGCGGTACTCGTTCGCCGACGCCTGGTAGTTGTGCTGGAGGAAGAAGACCTCGGCGATGCGGTAGTGCGCCAGCGACGAATTCTTGTTGTTCTCCAGCGATTTCTGGAATTCCTGCAATGCCCCCGCAAGGTCGCCCTGCTCGACCAGTCCCTGGCCGCGCAGGATCGACGCGCGCACGCGCAGTTCGGCCGAATTCTTGAGCACGCGATTGCCGGGATCGACCACGATGCGCCGCGGCCGCCCGAAGGTCTCGACCGTGAAGGCGCTGTTCGTCCCCACCACTTCGACGCGCTTGGTCTCACTCTGGCCGTCGGTCTCGATCTTCAGTTCGACGGGCATGCGGAACAGGTCGAGATCCTGCGCGATCTCTCCGACCACGCGGAAGCCTTTGCCGTTCCCCATGCGATACACCGTGTACTTGCTCTTGAACTCCGGAGCGCCGGTCGAGTCGATCCACTGCGTGAAGAACCAGGTGAGCTGCTCGCCGTAATTGGCTTCGGCGATCTTGCGCAGGTCATCTACCGTGACCGGCTTCCCGCGATATTCCTTGACCAACTGCTGGACGGTCTTGTCGAACGCGGCGTCGCCGATCACCCACCGCAGCATGTTCAGGATGATCGCCCCTTTGTCGGTCGTCAGCGACTGGAACTCGGGCGCGAACGTGTCCATGCGTCCGACCGTCGAAAGTGGCACTGTGTCATAGGCGAGCGCGCCCACTTCGAGGTCTTTCACAACGTCTTCAAACGCGGTCTGGCCAGCAGCGTATTCCACATAACGCGCCTCTTCGTACCGCGCGAAGCCGTCGCTGATCCACCAGTCGGCTTTGCTTGCCGGGCTGAGATCGACGCCGTACCACTGGTGCGCGATGGTGTTGGCGAGCAGGCGGTAATTCACCTTCCCGAGCAGCGCGTGACTGGCGATCCCGGCCACTTCCGGCCCCCATGCAGTGGGGACCGTGTCGTCCGGCAGTTCAACAATGCGCAGCGTGTTCGACAGCGGCGGGCCCAATCGCGCCGCATAGTACTGGAATTCCTTGACGGCCGTTTCTGAATACTGCGATGCCAGGTCCTTGTGCGCCGCCTTGAAGTAGACGTGCAGGTTCAGGCCGGCGGCGTTGCTGGTGTGCTCGAGGAACTGCCCGGCGATGATCGTCCCGGGGAAACTCGCCTTGTCCCACACGAACGTGTAGGTTTTCGTGCTCGACAGCGATGACGGAGGTGTCTGCGCAGGAGCTGCTTTCGGCTTGTCCGCAGCAACGGCCGTCGTGGCCGTCTTGCGGCTTGCCGGCGTCTTCGCGTTGGATTTGGCCGCCGCCTTCCCGGTGTTTCGTCTCAACACCGGCGGTGCCTGTTCCTGCTGATAGGAGGCGAGGACAAAGTGCGGCTCCGAATATTCAGGCATCACGCGCGGACGCAGCGCAGCCGCGGCCATTCCGCCTTGCAATCCGCTGCCGATCGCGACCCAGTTCGAGGGAACGGTCAGCTTGATGTTCGCCGTGAAGCGGTTGGTGCCATACCCGACCATCGGAAACCAGCGGCCCGAGTACAGGAGATAGCTCGTGTCTTCGCCGACATATGCCAGCTTGAGGCCCTGTACCGGGCTGTCGTCGGCCGAGGCGAGCGTGCCTTCGTAATCGAACGTCAGCGCGCTGCTCTGGCCCTTCTGGAGCCCTTCGGGCAGCGGCACGCGGACAGAGTTGTCCTGCGAAATGCGCTCCGCGTTGAGGACTTTCCCATTGGCATCGACGACCTTCGTCGGACGCAGCGCGTTGTGCAGCTCGAATGTCGCGACGCTGATGTCCTCGAGCGCGGTGAACTTGACCACGGCGTGCGCGACCAGGCGGTGGGTGCGCGGCTGGAGTTCGGCCGAAATATCGTATCCATCGATCTGGATGCGCTGCTTGTCCGCCGCGTGGGATGGGATTGCACCCAGTAGCGCCATCATCAGGGCGCATACCAGGCCCAGGGGACGGAGCAGCCCGCGCTTCGCGCCGAGGCGACGCTCCGTGTGTGGTGCTGATTGCATGAAACAATCTCCGGAGTACCCGCGCAAATTGGATGAACGGGTGAGCAGAATAGATGCGTTGAATCCAGCGCGCTCGGCGATCACCGCGTCCTGAATGGTCATCCACGTACTCCGAATCGCAGGAATCAGCACGTGAATGGCTGGCCTGCCCCTAGTTTAACCCCGCCGGAGGGGAAACGTCGCGCCGGGCAGGACCGCAACTCGAAAGGCGCGCCAGTTCATAGCGCGGGACGTAAGTCCCGGGGACATGTACGCGCGAAATTCCTTGAGTCCCGTCAGGGACGACACGACTTTCGTGCCGGCTTGTCGCGCCGGTCGCGTACGCACGACCGATATTTGGCTAATCTGTCGTGCGCTTCCGCCCGATTACCGATTACCGACGACCGAGAGGGGCGACACATTTTCTATGACCCGCTCTGCCACCCGCTCGGCTACCGTCCTTTCCGCCGCGATGGTCAACTTCTCCCTGATCTCCGCGAATCCGCTGAGCATCTGCTCCCGCGCCGGCCCGTCGGGCAGGATCTCGCGCATGCGCGTAGTGACGTTTTCCGCCGTAAAGTCGTTTTGGACCAGCTCCGGCACCACCTCGCGTCCGGCGATCAGGTTCGGCATGGCGAAGAACGGCACTTTGACCATGCCGCGCCCGACCTTGTACGTCACCGGCGACACGCGGTAGACCATCACGAACGGCGTCCCGATAAGCACGGCCTCCATCGTCGCCGTCCCGCTCGCGACCATCGCCGCGCGCGATTGCGCCAGCACCAGGCGGGCGTCGTTTTCCATCTTTAGATTCACGCCCGGGTCTTCGCCCAGCACCTTGTGGATGAAATCGACCATCCATCGCGAATTGATCGTCGACGCCACCGGAAGAAAAAACTGGTACTCGCGCCCGAGCTGCTTTGCCGCTTGCAGCAGCACCGGCAAGTTCATGCTGATCTCTTTTTGCCGGCTGCCGGGCAGAAGCCCGATAGGCATCTGCGGCGACCGCAGGGGCGGCGGCGTGGGCTGCGGAACATCGATGAGCGGATGCCCCACGTACTCGGCTTCCACCCCTCGCTCCCGATACCACTGTTCCTCGAAAGGAAAGATCACCAGCATCTTGTCGACGAATTTCTTCACCTGCTCGATGCGCCCGGGACGCCACGCCCAGAGCTGCGGGCTGACGTAGTAAACGACGGGGATCTTGCGCCGGTGCAGTTCCTGGGCAAGGCGGAAATTCCAGTCAGGGAAGTCGATGAGGACGGCGACATCGGGACGGCGGCGGTCGATCTCGCGCAGCAGCTTCCTGTATTCGCGGTAGATCTTCGGCAGGTGCGTCAGGACTTCCGCGATTCCGACCACCGAGATGTCCTTCGCGTGGACGACCGTGTCGAACCCGGCTGCCCGCATGCGTTCGCCGCCCGCCCCGAACAGTTCCACCTCCGGCTGTTTACGTTTCAGCGCCTCGATGAGCTGCGCCCCATACGTGTCGCCGGAGGCCTCGCCGGATGAGATCAGAATCCGCATCAGAGTCGAACAGAATAGCAAAGCTGCGTGCAACTGCTTGGTGTATACGTTCGTGTCCTTCGTGTGAACCAGCAGTGTAGAATCCCGCGATTGAATGGATGGAGCAATGATGCACCGCAATACCAGGCGTTCTCTCCTGCTGTTCGCAATGTTTGCCTCGGCTGTGTGGGTCCGCGCCCAGGACCAGCCAATCGTCCTCCGCGCCGGCACCGTCATCGATGGCACCGGCCATGTCCTCCACAACCAAAGCATCGTCGTTGACGACGGCAAGATCGCGAGTATCAGTCCACAGTCGCAATGGCCAGCCGGTGCGAAGGTATACGACCTGTCGCGTTACACGGTCCTTCCCGGATGGATCGATGCGCACGTCCACATCGGCTGGCACTTCGGTCCCGACGGCCGCGCCGACACGCGCAGTGAAACGCCCCAGCAGGCCGCGCTCGCAGGCGCGGGAAACGCCTGGGCGACCCTCATGGCCGGCTTCACGACCGTCCAGAGCCTCGGCGCGCCCGATGACAAGCCCCTCCGCGACGCCATCAATGCCGGCGAGATTCCCGGCCCGCGCATCCTGACTGCTCTTCGCCCCATTACTGACGGCCGGCTTACGCCCGACCAGATCCGCGAATGGGTGCGCAAGCAGAAGCAGGATGGCGCCGACGTGATCAAGATCTTTGCCTCGCGCAGCATCCGCGAGGGTGGCGGCCAGACCATGTCCGACGAGCAACTCGCAGCCGCTTGCGGTGAAGCCAAAGCTCAGGGCTTGCGGTCGGTCGTCCACGCATACAAGACGGCGATCCGCTCGGCGGTGCTGGCCGGATGCACGGCCGTCGAGCACGGCACCTTCGCGACCGACGACGACCTGAAGCTGATGGCCGAGCGCGGGACGTGGTTCGATCCCCAGGTGCGGCTCGTCATCCAGAACTATCTCGACCACAAAGCTAACTTCCTCGGCATTGGCAACTACACGGAAGAGGGATTCCGGCAGATGCAGGGGGCGCTGCCGCTCAACGCCGACCTCTTCCGCCGCGCCCTGAAAACTCCAGGCCTCAAGATCATCTTCGGCACCGACGCCGTCGCAGGCGCGCACGGCCACAATGCCGAAGAGTTCATCTATCGCGTCAAGGACGCCGGCGAGGACCCGATGCACACCATGACGGCGGCGACCTCGCTCTCCGCCGAATCGCTCGGTTTGGGCGACCAGATTGGGCGCATTGCCGCCGGCTATCAGGCCGACATCATCGCCGTTGACGGCGACCCTCTGAACGACATCACCGCCGTGCGCCGTGTCGTGTTCGTCATGAAGGGCGGCAAAGTCGTGAAGAACGAAGTCGCGAGTCCCCGAAAGTAATGTCGAACCTCACGTCTCCTGCTCTCAGCCTCTCAGCTGCCGTGACTTGGGGCGCCGCCGACTTCAGCGGCGGTCTCGCCACCAAGTCAGCCAGTCCGTTCCGTGTTGTTGTCGTGGCGCACGCCACAGGCCTGATTTTGATGGTCGGGCTTGCGCTGGCCTTTGGCGAACCCTTCGCGACCGGACGGGCACTGCTGTTCGGCGCTGTCGCCGGAGCGGTTGGAGGCATTGGGTTGGCGGCGTTCTACAAGTCCCTCGCCGTCGGCACCATGGGTATCAACGCGCCACTCTCGGCAGTCGTGACTGCGCTGGTACCGCTGGTGTTCAGCATTGCCACAGAGGGACTGCCAACCGCCGTCCACATCGGTGGCTTTGTCCTGGCGCTGCTCAGCATCTGGGTTATCGCGGCCCCGCGCACCGGCCTCGCACGACAGCAGCGGGGAATCGGTTTGGCGGTTGTCGCGGGGATCGGTTTCGGCAGTTTTCTTCTCCTGATGAAGTTGGCGGGCCCGGATGGTGTCTTCTGGCCCCTGGCTTCGGCCCGCATGGCTTCCTTTCTGCTGATGCTTTTCATGGTGTTGATTTCCAACGCTAAGGAGCACATGACCGCAGCCGTGCTCAAGTACACGATCGTGGCCGGCATCCTCGATTCCGCAGCGAACGCACTCTACGTCGCGGCTGCCCAACGAGGCCGGCTGGATGTGGCAGCAGTCCTGTCGTCGCTGTATCCAGCCAGCACCGTCATTCTCGCGCGAGTCGTGTTGAAGGAGCACCTGTCACGCATGCAGGCGGCCGGCATCGTCGCGGCGCTCGTCGCCGTGGCGCTGATCTCGTGGTGAACGCTACGCCGTAAGCCCTGCGCCCTAAGCCCTCAACCATGAATCCTCTCCCGCTCTGTTTTCGTCTGATAATCTGAGATCCGTGGCCGCCGAGGAAGAAGTACTAGGTAAAGCGTATGACAGTCGCCTGATGAAGCGGCTGATGGGATACCTGCGCCCCTACTGGTGGCAGGTCGCTCTCACGCTGCTGGCCATCGTCCTCAAGGCCGGCGCCGACGTCCTCGGCCCTTACCTCACCAAGACCGCCATCGACAAGTACCTCGCCCACACCCAGGGCGCGCATAGCTGGTTCGATCCTTACCTCAGCTCGCAACCGCTGGTCGGCATCGGCCAGATCGCCGGGTTCTACGTCGGACTGTTGCTCTTCGGGTTCTTCCTCGAGTTTATCCAGACCTACGTCATGCAGTGGACCGGCCAGAAGGTCATGTTCGACCTCCGCAGCCAGATCTTCCGCCACCTCCAGCGCATGCACGTCGGCTTCTTTGACAAGAATCCCGTCGGCCGGCTCGTCACCCGCGTCACCACCGACGTCGATGCCCTGAACGAGATGTTCACCGCCGGCGTCGTCGCCATCTTTGAAGACGTCTTCGTCCTCGCCGGCATCGTCATCATCATGCTGAAGATGGATTGGCGGCTGGCTCTGATCACCTTCGCCGTGCTGCCGCTGATCTTTATCGCGACTGCCATCTTCCGCAAGTACGTCCGCGACAGCTACCGCCGCATCCGCACCGCCATTGCGCGCATCAATGCCTACCTTCAGGAGCACGTCAGCGGCATGGTCGTGCTCCAGCTCTTCAATCGCGAGCGACGCGCCTACGCCAAGTTCACCGAGATCAACGCCAGCCACATGGAGGCGTACAAGGACGCGATCCTCGCCTACGCCTTGTATTACCCGGTCGTCGAAATCCTGTCGTCCATCGCCATCGCCGGCGTGATCTGGTTCGGCGGCGGACAGGTTGTTCGCGGCATCACCACGCTCGGCATCATGGTGGCGTTCATTTCCTACGCCCAGCGCTTCTTCCGCCCCATCATGGACCTGAGCGAGAAGTACAACATCCTGCAAGGCGCGATGGCGTCGGCGGAGCGCATCTTCAAGCTGCTCGACACGCCGGTCGAAGTCACGGCGCCCGCCGAGCCGAAGCAGGTTGCCGGCGCCGGACGCATCGAGTTCGACCACGTCTGGTTCGCCTACCGCACCGTCCCAGATAAGAACGCCGACGGCGAGCCTAACGCCAACGCCGGCGAGATGGACTGGGTGCTTCGCGACGTCAGCTTCACCGTCGACCCGAATGAGACCGCTGCCTTCGTCGGACATACCGGCGCCGGCAAGACCACCATCATCTCCCTGCTCCTGCGCTTCTACGACGTGCAGCAGGGCGCGATCAAGATCGACGGCGTGGACATCCGCCTGATGGACCTGAGCGATCTCCGCCGCCGCTTCGGCGTCGTGCTCCAGGATCCCTTCCTGTTCACCGGCACGATCGAGGACAACATCAAGCTCGGCACCGCTGGCATCGACCAGCGCCGCATCGAGCGCGCCGCCGAAGACGTCAACGTCGCCGACTTCATTCGCTCGCTACCCGAGGGCTTCCAGGCACCGGTGAACGAGCGCGGCAGCACGCTATCGACTGGCCAGAAGCAGCTCATCTCATTCGCGCGCGCGCTGGCCCACGATCCGCGCATCCTCATCCTCGACGAAGCCACTTCCAGCGTCGATACCGAGACCGAGATGCGCGTCCGCGACGCCCTTACGCGCCTGGTGGAAGGGCGCACGTCGCTGGTGATCGCGCACCGCCTCTCGACCATCCAGCGCGCCGACAAGATCATCGTCATGCACAAAGGCCGCGTCCGCGAGATGGGCAGCCACCAGCAACTGCTCGCCCAGCGCGGCATCTACTGGAAGCTCTACCAGCTCCAGTACAAGGACCAGGAAGTCTCGCCCGGAGTCGCCCCCGCCCAGGTCGGCGGCCCAGCAGTCCAGGTCAGCGCCGACGATTGAAGATTACCGAGGAGTTAACCCAACCCCCCTCCCCCTGCCTCAACCCAGCGTAAGTGTGTAAGTCGATGCTGCGGAGGAGGATATCCGAGTTTCATAACCCATCAGGATACTCATGGGTTACCCAGAGTTTTCCACAGGCGGGTGGCGATTTCTGCGGCTTAGTTTTCAAAGAACTTGTCGGAAGTATAGACTTTACGCAAGGCCCTCGGATTGCCCTAAATGAGAAAATCCAGTTCTCCAGCCGGAACATTTGTCACTCTGAGACGGTTAATACGTCTATAAGTTGTTGAGAATCAGTGATGCCATTTGGCACGAAAACTGCGTATTGACATCACGGAGTACACTGTATGGCCAACCAGAAGGGAAATCGAAAAATGGCCACTTTCGCCGCCCCTGCCGTCGAAAAGACCGAATCAATCGACGAGCAGCTTGAGCGCTTGCAGCGTGAAGCTGAGGAAATGACAACGACGACGAGAGGCACTCGCGACGAGATCAACCGGGCGAAGCTCGACACGTTCGCGGAATGGGCAAATATCAGAAGGCGAGCGGCTAAAGTCGCTTGAGCCTGAAAGATGCTTTTGCCAAAGCCGGAATTAGCATCAATATTTATCCCGGCGATGTCATTGCCGTAAAAGACAAAGAAATCAGATTCCCGATGAACCTGGTTCGTAAGCCACACGACCGCAGGTTTTGCCTTGTGTTGTCGAACACTTTGCTCTGCGCCAAGTATGACGTAGTGGCGGTCGCGCCGTTGACCACGCGGCTCATACCTAAAGCTGAATCAGATTTGGAATTACCGCGCACCGACACGAACGGACTTGAAGCCACGTCACTTGTTCGCTTAGATCAAATCCAATCTGTTCACAAGAACTGGATAATCGAAAAGCTCGGATCGCTTTCGGCTCCAGAGTGGCAACTTGTGATGAAGCAAGTATTCTGGAATTTTAGGCGCTAATCGAATAGCGAGAGCTGGCTGGAGTCAATCCGGCCAGCCCGAAGGGGGCTTCTTCTTTGCGAGCGATTTCTTGACGGCTTCGCGCCAGTTTCCCTCGATCTTGAGGGTATCCGGTTTCGGGCCGCGCTTCGCTCCCGCCTTCTTCGGTCGTTTTCCTGAAACTCTTTTCTTCGTAATTCAGTCTCCTCACGCTGGCTGTTTATACATCAGTCGCTTTCCTTCCGCTGCCTGAATTCCAAGGATGGTGCGCTCACCATCGTTCAACTGGCGATTTGTTCCACAGGAAATCGAATTGCCACAGATACCGATGCAAGTGCTCCCGGCTGACGTTGTGATAGATTCCAGCGATGCCGCGTTTTACCAAGGGCATGACTCGATTCCGCCGTGTTCGTGTGAATGTCGCCGCGTGCGTATTCCTTCGTGCTGTGGCACACTGTCCGCCCTCGTATTCTTTCCCAATACCCTTATAGGCTATCCATTCATCCGTTATGATGCGCGAGCGGCGATCTACTTCTTCTCGGATGGCGTCTTTCAGTGTGGCCGATGTCACATCCGCCACCACGCGACGAACAATGCGACCGTCTCGCTCGACAGCGCAGAATACCGGAGTCTTGAGAGTGCCGCGTCCAGCTTCCGGACGAGGCTTCGGCGGAGCGTTCTTCCAGCGCGGTTTGCGCGGCCCGATGTAAGTTTCGTCGCATTCAATGTCGCCCTGTAACTTCGGTGCGTTCGCGTCAGGGGCCATGGCAAACCGGATGCGATTCATCAGGAACAGTGCTGACTTGTAGCTGATCTGGCACTGGCGCTTCAGCTCCAATGCGCTGACGCCCTTCTTCGACGTACAGGCACGCCAGAACGCATAGCACCATACCTTGAGCGGAATCCGCGATTCTTCGTACACGGTTCCGATGCGGACGGTGTACTGCTCTTTGCAATCGCGGCAGCGCCACAGATACCGCTTGTTGCGCTGGCCTGTCTTGGCGTCGGTCATTTTGTAGACTTCGACGCTGCCACACTTCACGCAAGCCGGAGTATTGCCCCAGCGCTGTTCCTCTAGGAATTCGACGGCTGCGGTTTCGTCAGAGCACGCCAGTGGGAGGCGTTCAACCAACTCTGACTTTGACAGGCTGTGTTTCTTGTCCATGCGAATTATTATACATAGCGCAAACATTGCGTCAAGTAAAAAATTGCAGACTATGCGCTTGACTATCGACGTACAATGGAAGTCGTGGGGTCTGCGGTGGAGCTAGGGGGAATCGAACCCCCAGTCAGCCGGGTCCAAAGTCCGCCGACCGCACCTAGCAGCCCCACATTGTTTTACCCCGCACGAAAACTGACGATCTCACCTCTCTTCGACGTAGCCGAGACTTCCACGCCAGTGATCTTCTCAAACGTCTCAGGCGTGAATTGCAAGTCGCTGCAAAGGTCAGCGGCGGTATAGGGTACGACCTTCCCGAGCGCGCCAAGTGCGGAAGCAAGAAGCTCAGGCTCTTGGAATGTCGGCTCACAAGGCTCTCCCTTTCCTGAACGCCACCCTTGGGCCGACATATGTTGATATGCGCGCCGATACGTGACTGCGCCGATAAGCCGGAGATCGTAAGCACGCCGGACAATAGCGGCAGCGCTTACACGCCAACGCTGCTTTAATTCGAGGACGTGCTGCCACGAAAATGACTGAAAATCTCTAATGAAAGCCTTGCGCGGCATTAGAAAAGCACTAGCAAATCGGTCTGCTGCCGCTTCCGTCTCAACTGTTCCGGTTTCTATTCCGGCGTGCATCACGAGATGTCCGCATTCGTGTGCAATGTCGAAGTGCCAACGGGAAGTGCTGCTTATAGCCTTGTTCAAAAAGATTACACTTGTGCGGCCAGTCCGAGAGAATGCGTCAACTTTGGCGCTGGCCAAATGGGGAACGAGGATGATTCCAGCGTGTTCCATCACGCGGCCAACGTGCATGATAGGAGCATCAATGCCGAGATTCCAGTACAGGCGCGCCTTTTCGGCAGATGCCTCAATTTGCGCGTCGGTCACAGCGGGGAAGCTGGGCACGTTAAGTTTGGGAAACTGAAAATGCGCCCTCAGTTGGTCAATGACCATGCCAATCAGCGTTCCATGCGCACGTATGTGAGTCTTGAGCTTCTCCGGTGTTGTCCGTCGATGACGGAAACTGCACTGGCCTTCATTGAACGCATCTTCGATGGGACGGTAAAAAAATCCAGGCTCGAACCCGAGAACGTGCGCGAACGCGTCAACCAAGTCGGACGACGGGTCTTTTTTCTTTCCCGTCTCACACAACGAGATCAGCGCGGCAGACGCCGCCACCTCCTCGCCCAGTTTGGTTTGCGTCCAGTTATTAAATTCCCGAGCTAGTTGGAGTCGTTCTCCGCAGAACAGTTCGCATCTATCCAGCATTCTTGTTCACGTCGCCGAGTTCGTCAGAGCTTGGTTTTTCAGTTGGCTTTTCTTCTTTTACCGGAACCGCAGTGGCGGGCGGCAGATCGACAGGCTTTGTCTGCATCGGGACAACGTTGGTGCTCGATTTCTTCGGAACCAAATAGCTTCCAAGAACAGTTCCCTCGTCATCCATCTTCACAAAATAAATGTCGGACGCATAGCCGTCCGCGTCGACCGAAACGGCGAAGCGAAACAGGTACTCCTTGACCTTCACGTCCTTGAAATACTCCATGAGGTACTGAAAGTGTTTCAGCTCTCCATGCGAACGGCTGAGGTAGTGATTCGGAGCATCTTCGGTTTCGCCCTTGTAATAGCGAACGGCGTGTTCGCCGATGGAGAACGAGAAGCAAAGCGCAGCCTGTTCTTTCAGGATTCCAAGCCAGTTGTGCTTCTCGGATAAATTCCTGACCGCCTTCATCTGCCGGACATAGGCGACGCAGCCGAGGCTCCAACTGTTCTCGCCCTCATCTGGTTCATAACGGAGAACAGCCTTGCGCCGCGCTTCTCGGAGTGCGTCCGCTACGATCTCAAGACGTTCTTGGGTTAAGGACGGAAATTCAGTCCATGGTGCTTCGTTGAAGTTGGGCGCGGGTGCTGCTGCGGTTGTGCTCATACGTTGGGATTAAGATACACGAGAACCCGACATTGGTACATGGTTTTTTATAGCATCGTGAAATTTTTACGGAGGGGTAATGGAGGATTTGCTTCGGTTTTGATTTTCAACGGGTTGCGTAAACTCCATACTTCCGGAACTTGTTACCGAGTGGTAACGGTTGTGAGTGAGGGACACAAATCCGCTCGCCTCACGTGGATGATTGTTGCATTTGCGCGGGAATGGTGTCGGTGATGTGGAATACGTTCGAGTGTGATAAGCCGTCGACGACGTCAGACCGAGGTTGACAACGATGTTCAGTCCCACCCAAGCAAAACCAGCTTGGGTGGGCCACCCGCTTACGGGGCGGGATTGAGATCCAGAACGATGTCCAGCGTGGCGTTGTCGTTGTCCTGTTTGATCTGGAGATTGCGGTCGGGAGCCGCGCCGGGAGGGAACAGGTCCTTCTCGCGCTCGAAGAAAATCTCAACCGCGCGCGCGTTGTAAACCGAACGAGCCGGAAAGAGTTCGGACCAGGCGGAGGCAAGGTGCGCCTCGAGTTGCGCGTCGGCGCCGCGCACGTGGAACGAGGTGATGAAGTACTGCATACCCTCGTCGATGTCGATCTTCATCGTCAATGTTTTGTTCTTTTCGTCGAATGCGAAATCAGGAACGGGAGTGAAGTTGATAAACCCGAGTTCACCGTAAACGTCCTTCAACTGAGTAATACCCTCGCGTGCCTGCGCAATGTTGAATACGTCGCCATCCTTGATTGGAATCAGTTTTCGAAGCGCAACAGTATTACTAATGACCTTGTTGCCTGTGAATCGGATGGATGCGAGCCGGTAGCGGTCCCCTTCGGCAACGCTCGCCGTGACCGCGACCGTCGGCGGTGAGGCACTTCGATCCAAGCCGCTAACGTCGACGTCCAGCACCTCGGCCTTAAAGAAACCGCGCTGTTGAAACTGGTCGCGAATGTGCTCGCCGATTTCGCTCACGCAGACACCCTTCAGTGAGTTCGCAATTTGCTGTTGTTCGTCGACTGTGGCGCGGGTGATGTTAACGAGGTGGAGTTCTCGAACGGCGATGACTGATGGCTGGGAGAACGGAGCGATGGAAGTCTGCCCAGCACTGTCGGGGCACTGACCCCAGCACGGCATTGCTAACGCCGCCGATACCAGTACGATGGCCGAGGTGCGAACCACCATGGCAGAAATTATAGACCGAGACGGAGGCCCGTCGGCCCCAGCGGTGCAGGTCAGGTTTGTGGGCCCGGCGCCCTCGCCGGGACTGCACCTGAAGCTGCCGAAATGACAATGCGGCGGGCGCCGTCGCCCGCCGCTAAACACCCTGTACGACACGTGACCAGCTTTATTTCACTTCCGTTTGTTGTACGGCGACGCACTTCCACTGACCACCCTGCTTCTCCCATACCCGCGTGAACCGGATATTGCGATTGTCTTCCTTCTGCCCCGCTACCATTCCGCTCACCGTCGCTTGCCCGGTGACCACCGCGGTGTTGCCGTACACGTGCGCTTTCAGGTCCGAACAATCGTATTTGTCGAGGTGGGTCCGCCCACCTTTGAACGCCTGGATCATTTGCGCCTTGTCGCTGACCTTGCCGGTAATGTCGGTGAACACATAATCATCGGCCGTGCCGCGCTCGATCCCCGCGGTATCGTTCTTTGCGTTTTGAGCGCATCGCTGCTGCTCCGCCTTGATCGCCTCGTCCGCCAGGTCGCCCTTGGCAGGCGACGCGCTCTTACCCTGGGCCCACCCCACCGACACGAGACCCAGCCCCAATACCAGGACCGTTAATGTGCGATTCATGGTCGCCCTCCTCAATTGGAATCGGGCTGAGTCTAGGAGCCCGGAGAAGGCGTGTCAATCGAGCCGCGGGATACGCCCAAATTGCGCGTGTTGCGGAAAAAAGCGAATGCCCCGGGTTTGTTCCGTCAGGTGCCGTCTTTTAAAGGGAACCTACGTTGCTGTCGAACCTTTTCATCTTGACCGTTACGTTGATGAGCAAGTGTTCCGCTTCAATCACCGCAAGGATGGTGAGCATGTAATCACCGATTCTTCAGCGGTTCCAGACTGCGATGGCCCAAGTTGCTGGCAAGCGCCTCGCGTATGCCGCGCTCACTGGCAAGGATGTAGACGCGCTCCACTCGTAGGCGGCAAGGACGCGGTAAGCGGTCTAGTCCTTGCCGGAAACGTCAGTTTTGCGGCGCTAGCGCCCTTCTTAGGGCGCTTTACTTTTGCCCCGACGCTAACCGTCTTGGGAGCCTTGAAAATTGCCTTCATGGCGTGTTCAAAGTTCTCTGTTGCTTCTTTGCCCTGTTTGTATTCGTATTTCATGCTCATCATGCTACGCCTAATAGTGCTCGACAGAGGAAGATGAATCCGGCCACCACGCACGAACAGCCACTTATGCCAAGTACAAATACTGCGCCGAGAGTCACGCGCCGAGGAACTTCATGCCTGATGATCGTCATGCCAATCGCAATCAAACAAAGACCGCACACAAAGAGGAGTATGCGCTTGTACGTCTTAAGCGCAGACTTATGCACGATGCCCGAACGCCGAAATTCTGGTTGGAAATCCTGGCGCTCATTGGATTGGCGTTCTACACCGTCGCTGCTTATCAGCAACGGAATGCAATGATCACTTCGAACGACATCAACAGAAAAGGCCTCGCCTCTGTTCAGAGGGCATACATGAGTCTCACCAACCGATGGTGGAAAGCAGCTTACCAATGACGACAAAATGTGGCTTGCCGAGAACTTCCTCAATGTATGGGAAAACAGTGGAACGACTCCGGCGAAAGAGGGCGTCATGGTTGGAACGTACCAACTCGCTCCAGTCGATAGCGGACTTCCCGCGAATTTCGCGTTTCCTCTCGATAATGTTCCACGGGTCTATAGCCCAGTTGGCCCTAAATCGAAGGTGAGCATCACCGTCAGAGTTCCACTTGACGCGATTAATGCTGCTCATACTGGACGCTATCAGCTCTACTTCTGGGGGGCCTATGTGTACAGGGACGTATTCGACTGGGATCCGCCACGGGTAACCGAGTTTTGCTACTACATTCCTGAATTGCTGACATTCCAGTACGGCAGGCAAGTGGAAATAAATGGCAAACTGTCTGAACCCAATATCCAATTGCACTGGCAAAATGCAATTTGCAGAGAGCACAACTGCTACGACGAGCAATGCAAGGACTATGAGCAGATTAAATCCCTGCTTCCCGGACCGTGACGAGTTTACTGATTGTGAACTGCTGCCCTGTCCATCTGATTGTGACTCAACTTGGCTTGTGTGCGACGTATATTGTCGCCGAGGGGGTAGGGATAACCACTCGGTAAACTAAATCCGCCGCAGCACCAGCGCCGAGTTCTTCGAGCCGAATGCGATGCAGTTGCACACGGCGTGCTCGATCGAGTGCGCGCGACCTGGCTCCGGGACGTAGTCGAGGTCGCACTCCGGGTCGGGCTGTTCAAGGTTGATGGTGGGCGGAAGCTGCGAGTGGCGCATGGCGACCAGCGTCGCGGCGATTCCAGCGGCGCCGCAAGCGCCCTGCGGGTGCCCGATCTGAGACTTTAGTGCCGACATCGGAACCTGGCGGGCGCGGTCTTCGCCCAGGGCGAGCTTCAGCGCGCGAGTCTCGATGCGGTCGTTGAGTTCGGTCGCGGTGCCGTGCAGGTTGACGTAGTCCACGTCGCCGGCGGCGATCCCGGCATCGCGCATCGCCAGCTCGACGGCGCGCGCGGGCTCCTCACCACACTCCATCAGGCGCACGCGATGAAAGGCCTCGCACGTGGAACCGTAGCCGGCGATCTCGGCGTACATGTGGGCTCCGCGCGCGCGGGCGTGTTCCAGGTCCTCGAGCACGAACATCCATGCGCCCTCGGCGATGACGAAGCCATCGCGGTCCTTCGAGAACGGACGCGAGGCGCGTTCGGGCGTTTCGTTGCGTGAGGTCGACAAGATCTTCATGAGTTGGAATCCCTTGAGGATTCCGTAGGCGAGCGGAGCATCGACGCCGCCGGTCAGCATCATGGGAACCGTGCCTAGCCGGATCTCCTTCGCGGCGTAGGCGATCGCGTCGGTCGACGAAGTGCAGCCGGTGGTGACGACGTGGCTGAGGCCGCGGAAGCCGAAGCGCATGCTGATCTCGCTCGACATCGTGCCCATCGTGCCGCTTGGGATCGAGAACAGGCTGACCTGCCGGACGTTGCCGCTCAGCCATAGCCGGTACTGGTGCTCGGAGTAGTCCTGGGCCCCGCCGCCGGTGCCGAGTACGACACCGATCTGGCGCTGCTCGTCGAGGGTCATGCGCTGGGGTTCGAGACCGGCGTCGGCGAGGGCTTCGGTCGACGCGGCGAATGCCAGAGGAACGGCGCGCGAGACATGCTTGCGCTCGAGCGGCGCCATCCACTGCGAGTCGTC
Organism: uncultured Terriglobales bacterium; assembly: GCA_964559835.1. Taxonomy (GTDB): domain Bacteria; phylum Acidobacteriota; class Terriglobia; order Terriglobales; family Acidobacteriaceae; genus DAISJI01. Next base: position 26,400 of record CAZLJE010000038.1, on the reverse strand, counting down.
GAAATCGGCGACCTCGCCGGCGATGTGCACCTGGAGTCCCTCGGTATCGAAACTGCGGATGCGCTTGACGCCGCTACGGCCGTCGAGAATGGCGCGGCAAAATGCCTGTTTGCCAATACCGTTCGGGCTGACGACGCCAAACCCGGTGATGACCACCCGTCCCATGCTCCTCAGAATACAGGCAGTGCGGGACGTTACGCGGAATTTGTGATTTAGTGATTGGTGAGTGGCGATTTGGTCGAAATCGCGCGGGAGTCCATCTAATCACCAACCGCAAATCACTCAATCACCAATGCTCGGCATCTACATCTCGGTCCCGTTCTGCCGGACGAAGTGCAGCTTCTGCAACTTCGCGTCAGGAGTGGTGTCGAAGGCCTCGTTCGCGCGATATGTTGACCGCGTGGTGAACGATATTGCCAATTCCGAGCGCCTGGCGGAAAGCGTCGGTGGCCGGTTCGATGAACCCACCCCTTCGGCAAGCTCAGGGCAGGCTCTAGCAAAACCAGCTAGGGTGGGGCACCCAGAGGTGGATTCCATCTACCTCGGCGGTGGAACGCCGACGGTCCTCGATGGCGAGCAGTTGGTTCGCATCTTCGAAGCCGTTCGGGGAAATTTTCACGTCACGCCGGATGCGGAGATCACGGTCGAAGTCGCGCCCGGGACGCTGGGCGACGCGATGCTGGAGACGCTCGTCGGCTGTGGAGCGAACCGTGTGAGCCTGGGCGCGCAGTCGTTCGTGGACGAAGAGGCGCGCAGCGTCGGGCGCCTTCATACACGAGCTATTACGCTCGACGATATCGCGCGGCTGCGGGCGGCGGGGATAACGAACCTCAGCATCGACCTGATCGCCGGCCTTCCGCACCAGACGCCTGAGAGCTGGGAATATTCGCTGTCGGAGACGATCGCTGCGGGCGTGCCGCACGTCAGCGTGTACATGCTCGAAGTCGATGAGGATTCGCGGCTGGGAAGGGAATTGATTGCCGGCGGCACACGCTATCACGCCCATTTCGTTCCCGACGATGACGTCACGGCCGACCTGTACGAGCGTGCCTGCGAGCGGCTGAACGAGGCCGGAATCTCGCAATACGAGATCTCGAATTTCGCGCGGCCGGGCTGCGAGTCGCGGCACAACCTGAAGTACTGGACGAGGTCGCCATACCTGGGCTTCGGAGTGGATGCGCACTCCATGCTTCTCGCGGAGGGTGGCTCGGATATCGAGTCCGTCCGCCTGGCCACGCCGGACGTGCTGGAGCAGTACGTGGGCGGGAGCGAACCGGCAGTTACAGCGATCGACCACGCTGCAGCGCGGGAAGAAGAGCTATTTCTCGGGCTGCGGCTCACGCGCGGGATTGACAGCGCGGCGATCGAGGATGCGCGAGCCGGCGACGTGATCTCCGAAATGACGGCCGCGGGGCTCATCGAAAGCGACGGCAAAAGGGTGCGGTTGACGTCGCGCGGCCGCTTGTTGAGCAACGAAGTGTTCCAGCGCTTCCTGGGCCCGCGGCAAGCGGCAGAGTGACCGGTAAGACGCCGGTGCTACGGATTGGGAGTGACCGGCGGGACGCCGGTGCTACGGCCGGGATCACAATTTCGAACGTTCGTTCAGATAATTATTGTGTTGTCTACCTCCAGGGTGTGTATACTGCGGGCCGCATTCTGTGCGGTCTTCCAGTGTTGACGCGGACCTGCTGCGTACCCACATCACTGGCCATGTGTGATGTACGTCACTGACCCTCGGCCCACGCGAAATTGAGAATGCGCCCCACTGAATGACGGGGAGCGCGATCCAAGGCGCCCCGGCGGGAGACGCTTCATGCGTGCTCAGCAACTCGGCCCCGAGTTGATGAATCCGGAGACAGTACTGGCTCCTCTCAGCTCCGCGTCCCGTCTCCCCTTCCGTCGGAACGTTCTATCCCCGGCACTCTTCCTGGCGTGCCGCCGGTCCGGACCGCGTGCCCCGTCGTTCAGCGGTTCATTCTCGTTCGTACTCCATGCCTCTCACCTTGATCCGTCTGGAGGTTCGTAAATCCCATGCGACGTCTACTCGTGTTCTTAGTTCTGGTGGGCCTGCTTGTCGGCGGCACCGCTGCGGTCGCCGACGATACGCCGGAAGCTCCGGCCAACCAATCAAGCCAGGGCGATCCCCTGGTGCGCGCGCTTGCCGCCAAGGGCATCCTGACGGCGGAAGAAGCCCAAACGCTGGGAGCGCTACCCGCGGCCCAGCAGCGCGACCAACTCACCGCCTTGCTGCTGAAGAAGGGTGTTATTTCGGCGGCGGACTTGAAAGGCGATACGGAACCGAACGAACGTTTGGTCGGCTTCCTGGGCGACTCCGCCACGGTGAAGCCGGCGGTACTGACGACGACGGAGCCGTCAAAGCCGCAGCAGGCCGTGCCGGCTCCTCCCAAGGCGCCGCCAGTGATCCCGGCCATCGCGCCGTTGCGCGTGCTGCAACTGGAACCGTCAAAACCGGGCGGGATGATCCCGGACATCAAGCTGGGCAGCAAGGCGAACTTGAAGATCTACGGCTTTGTGAAGGCGAGCACGATCTACGACTCGTCGTCGCCGTACGGCTCGGACGAGCCGCTGCCGGGATTCATCACATCGCTGGTGTCCGATACCGGGCCGAGCGGCGCCTCGGAATTCCACGCCAAGGCGCGCTTCGCCCGCATCGGCGCGAATTTCGAGTGGCCGGACATCTCCAAGAACGTCGCGATTACGGGCAAGTTGGAGGCAGACTTCGAAGGCAACTTCACCCGCGTGCTGAACCGGAACATCTCGACCATCCGCTCCAACCAGTTCTCGATACGGTTGGCGTGGGGCCGCGTGGATTACAAGTTCACCCCCGACACCAGCTTGTTCGCGCTGTTTGGACAGGACTGGACGCCGTTCGCTTCCTCGACGCTGCCGAACCTGTTCGAGACGACGGGACTGGGCCTCGGTTTCGCGGTACTGTATGAGCGCGCACCGCAGTTCCGCTTCGGCGTCGGACACAACTTCGGCGGCAGCCGGAAGCTGTTCATCCAGCCGGAAGTCGCGGTGGTAATGCCGGCGTACGGCGACAACCCGATCGATCCGTGGAACCAGATCTACTACGGCGAGCGCCAGGGCGCCGACGCGGAGCGTCCGGACATCCAGGCCCGCATCGTGACGCAGTGGCAACTCGACCGGGCTGAAGGCGTGGCTCCGGCGCAGCTGATCTTCAGCGGTGTGCAGGGACGGCGCGTGATGGAGATCCCAACGGCGAACATCACCGCCGCGACGGCGGCGAACCTGGCGGCGCGGGCGGCGATCCTGGCGAAGTTTCCGAACGGCGCCGAGGTGGGCAGCGACCGCTGGGGCTGGACGGCGGAGTTGCAACTGCCGACGCGCTACGTCACCTTCACGACGAAGTGGTGGAAGGGCGGCGACCTGCGGTTTTATTTCGTGGGCGACCTTCTCTCCTTCTACAACAACATGCCGCTGACGACGCCGGCCGGGTTCGTCAACATCCCGGTGGCGGGCATCGATGGCACGTCGTCGACCTCGGGCGTGACCCCGGCGACACCCGCCACGAACGTGGCGATGGCGCGGAGCACGAACTTCGCCACGTTCGCGTTTAACCCGACGACGAACGCCGTAATCCTGTACAATCAGCGCCCATTCCGCGACGTCGGCGGGTTCGTGAACGTCGGTTTCCCGCTGGGACGCATCTTCCACGCCGAGCCGACCGGGCGCAATGCCGGCTGGCAACTGTACCTGCACTACGGCCTGGACGAGGTGCCGGGAAAGGAACTGCGGCGCTTCGGCAACAGCAACGTCAACAAGAACGACCTGGCCGCGGCCACGCTGTACTGGAAGCTGAACAGCTTGATCAGTTTCAGCTGGGAACAATCGATCTACCGGTCGCGCACGGTGAGCGGACTCGGAGCAGCGGGTCTGCCGCTGTATCGCGGATTGCCCGCGCGTAACTGGCACGATAACCGTTCAGAGATCGGGACGATATTTACGTTCTGACAAAGCAGCCCCGTCGCGAGTGCGGCGGGGCATCGTCTCAGGAGATCGTCATGCCTCAGGAGCCTGTAATGGCCAATACAAATGCGGGTACTGGTCCGGCGAGCGCCGGTCAGGCCCCCATAAGCGACATTTGGGAAAGAGTCGCCGCGATGGACGAATTCAAACAGCTGCTGAAGAAAAAAGCGGAGTTCGTCATCCCGGCCACCATCTTTTTCATCGTCTACTACTTTTTGCTGCCGATCTCGGTCGGCTACTTTCCGAAGTTCATGGAGAGGCCGGTCATCGGCCCAGTGAACATCGCGTACCTGTTCGCGCTATCGCAGTTTGTGGTTGCGTGGGCGATCGCATGGCTCTATGTCCGCGCCGCGCGCGGCTTTGACGAGTCCGCCAGCCGGATCATCAGCGCTGTGGAACGGCTCAAGGGAGGCAAATAATGTCCAGTCCTCTGATCATGTTCCTCGGCTTTATCGCGGTGACCCTCGGGATCACCTACTGGGCGGCCAAGCGCTCGTCGGGTTCGGCCGCTTATTTCGCGGCGGGACGCCAGATCAAGGCGTGGCAGAACGGCGTTGCCGTCGCCGGCGACTATATGTCGGCAGCGTCGTTCCTCGGCATTGCCGGCTTGATCGCATTCTTCGGCTACGACGGGTTCATGTACTCGGTCGGATGGCTTGTCGCCTACCTGACGGTGCTGCTCGTGGTTGCGGAGCCGTTGCGCAATGCGGGCAAATACACGATGGCGGACGTGCTTGCGTACCGCCTGCGTCCGCGTCCGGTGCGGGCGATGGCATCGCTGTCGACCCTGACGGTCAGCACCTTCTACATGATCGCGCAGATGGTCGGCGCCGGCGCGCTGGTCAGCCTGCTGTTGAAGGACAGCGGTATTTCGTTCCGTACCGCGGTCATCGGCGTCGGCATCCTGATGATCGTGTACGTGGTGTTCGGCGGCATGCTGGCCACGACGTGGGTACAGATCATCAAGGCCATTTTGCTGATGGGCGGCACGATCCTCCTCAGCATCCTGGTGATGGCGCACTTCGGCTTCAGCCTTTCGAATTTCTTCGATGCGGTCACGAAGGTGAACGTCGGCGGCGGCAAGGTCCAGAACTTCCTGCAACCGGGCTTAAGATACAAACCGCCCTACGGCGCGCTGGAACTGATCTCGCTGGGCATCGCGCTGATCTTCGGCACCGCCGGACTGCCGCACATCCTGGTCAGGTTCTATACCGTGCCCGACGCTAAGACTGCGCGCATCAGCGTGGTGTGGGCGATGATCCTGATCGGCAGCTTCTACATCATGACGACGTTCCTAGGCTTCGGCGCGGCGACGATCGTGGGCAAGGAATACATTGCAAGCCACGGCGGCAACAACATGAGCGCACCGCTGCTCGCGCAGGCGCTGGCGGGGAATGTGTTTTTTGCATTCATCTGCGCCATCGCTTTTGCGACCATTCTCGCGGTGGTCGCGGGCCTGACCATCAGCGCTTCGACTTCGTTCGCGCACGATTTCTACACCAATGTGATCCACAAGGGTGTGGAACGGGCGCCGGGCGAGGAAGTGCGGGTAGCACGGATCACCGCGTTCGTGGTGGGGTTCATCTCGATCGGCATCGCCATCGTGCTTGGTCCCAAGGCAAACGTGGCCTTCCTGGTCGCGCTGGCGTTTGCGGTGGCGTCCTCGGCGAATCTGCCGGTGATCGTTTTCTCGATCTTCTGGCGGCGGTTCAATACCATGGGCGCGTGCATGGGACTCGGCGTGGGATTGGCAAGTTCGATCGTGCTGATCCTGATCGGACCGAGTGTCATGAACACCTCGGCAACCGCATTCTTTAAACACGCTCCCATCTTCCCGCTGGAGAACCCCGGCATTCTTTCGGTGCCGCTGGGATTCCTCGGCGCGTGGCTGGGGACGATCCTGGGCGGACGCGAACTCAGCGCGGAAGCCAAGTTCACCGAACTGGAAGTCCGGGCCAACACGGGGCTGGGCTCGGAGAAGGCAGTAGCTCACTAAAACCGGCGTAGGGCGTAGGTCGCCAATTGAAACGCAGACCTCAACGCGACCTACGACCTACCGCCTACGACGAACGGAAGTCTTCGCGGAGATGAGTCATGAGCAGTACAGCAGCACAGGGGATTTCTAATCTTCTTACCGACACGGGCGAATACGCGGCGCCACGAGTGGTGGCAGACAACGTCATCCTGAAAGATTTCAAGGGCGAGTGCGAGCGGTCGATTGCCGATAACGACGCATTCTGGGGCGAGTACGCGAACCAGTTCGAGTGGTCGAAGCCGTGGACGAAAGTTTCCAGTTTCGACGGCAGCCATCACCAGTGGTTCCTGGGGGCACGCACCAATATCACCATCAACGCTCTCGACCGGCACGCGAATTCCGAGCGGTGTAATCGCGCGGCATTCATCTGGCTGAGCGAGGACGGCAGCGAGCGCACCGTTTCCTACCGCCAGCTTTATCGCATGGTGTGCCGCTTTGCGAACGGGCTGAAGTCGCTCGGTGTGAAGAAGGGTGACCGCGTCGTCATCTATATGCCGCTGACGATCGAGGGCGTGGTGTCGATGCTGGCATGCGCCCGCATCGGGGCGATCCATTCGGTGGTTTACGCCGGACTCGGGCACGGCGCACTCGCCGAGCGCATCACGGACGCGCAAGCGCGGGTGGTGATCGTCGGAGATGTTGGATATCGCAGAGGAAAAATCGTCGCGCTGAAGTCGATCGCCGATGAAGCGGTGGATGGCCTGGAGTTCGTGGAGCACATTGTCGTCTTTGCGCGCCAAGGCTTTGAACCTTCGAGTAAGCGCGAGGTCGATTTCAATGCGCTGATGAACTTTCCGCCCGAGTGTCCCGCCCAGATCATGGATTCCGAGGACCCGCTGTTCATCCTGTACACCTCGGGCAGTACCGGCAAGCCGAAGGGCGTGGTGCACGTGCACGGCGGGTACATGGTCGGCACGACTTACCATCTGAGCAATTACTACGACGTCGGGCCGAAGGACGTGTTCTGGTGCACGAGCGACATCGGGTGGATCGTCGGCCACTCGTACATTGTGTATGCACCGCTGTGCGCGGGCGTGACGACGATGTTCCGCGAGGGCGCCATCGATTTTCCGCGGCCGGACATCGCGTGGGAGATCGTGCAGAAATATGGCGTGACCAAGGTGTTCACCGCGCCGACGGCGCTACGCATGTTCATGAAGTACGGCGACGCGCTGCCGGCGAAGTACGACCTGACCACGCTAAAGCTGATCGCGTGCGCGGGCGAACCCCTTAATCCCGAGGCATGGCGATGGGCTCAGACGCACCTTGCCGGGGATGGCAAGTGGGGCTACGTGGTGGATAATTGGTGGCAGACCGAGTTGGGTGGGCCCGCCATCGGAACGCCGGCGACGCTGCCCATGCGGCCCGGAAAGGCTGGAGTATCATTGCCCGGCTCGCAGGCCGATGTGGTCGACGAGAGCGGGAAGCCAATGCCCGCGGGAGTGGGTGGGCGGCTGGTCCTGAAACGGCCTTTCCCGCACATGATGCGCACGGTGTGGGGCAACGACGAGCGCTTTGTTCGCGACTGGCAGCAGATCCCGGGTTGGTATCAGACCGGCGACGTCGCGGTGAAAGACGAGGACGGGTACATCTGCGTGCTGGGGCGCGTCGACGACGTGCTGAACGTGGCAGGACACCGCATCGGCACCGCCGAAGTCGAGAGCGCGCTGGTTTCGCATCCGGCAGTGGCGGAAGCGGCGGCTATCGGCGTCCCCGACGCGCTGAAGGGCGAGAGCATCAAGGCTTTCGTGACCACCCGCGCGGGACACGCTGCTTCGGATACGCTGGCGGCGCAGTTGATCGAGCATGTCCGCCGGGAGTTGGGACCCATTGCAGCGCCGTCGGCGCTGGAGTTTGTGACCGCGTTGCCGAAGACGCGTTCGGGCAAGATCCTCCGCCGTTTCCTGAAGGCGAAGGAGGCCGGCCAGGACGTCGGCGACATCTCCACCATGGAGCAGTGAAAAACAGTTGTCAGTTGCTAGTTGTCAGTCGCCGGTTGCGGAACACGGTTGCACCCGGTGATTGGGACTGAAATCGAGATCATCGAGGATTAAACAATGGCTACTACTACGCCACACCCTTCGAACATTGATTCCATACTGCAGGAGCAGCGCAGTTTTCCGCCGCCGCCGGAGTTCTCGGCTAAAGCGCACATCAAGAGCCTCGAGGAATACGAGCGCATCTACAACGAGTCGGTCGAGAACCCGGAGAAGTTCTGGGGCAACATCGCCCGGGAACTGCACTGGTTCAAACCGTGGGACAAAGTGCTGGAGTGGAACGCGCCGTGGGCGAAGTGGTTCAGCGGCGGCGAGATCAACCTGTCCTACAACTGCCTCGACCGTCACGTACTCGCGGGCAAAGGCAACAAGACGGCGCTGATCTGGGAAGGCGAGCCAGGCGAGATCCGCAACATCACGTATGCCGAACTGCTGAAGGAAGTGCAGAAATTCGCCAACGTGCTGAAGGGCCTGGGGGTGAAGAAAGGCGACCGCATCGCCATCTACATGGGGATGTGTCCGGAGTTGCCGATCGCGCTGCTGGCATGCGCGCGCATCGGCGCGCCGCACTCGGTGGTGTTCGGCGGGTTCTCGGCGAACGCGCTGGTGGACCGTATCACCGACTCGCAGGCGGTGGCCGTCATCACGCAGGACGGATCGTATCGTCGCGGCACGGAAGTGAAGCTGAAACCTGCCGTCGATGAGGCACTCGAGTCCTGCCCGACGGTGAAGAACGTGATCGTGTATCAACGGACGAATTCGCTGGTCACGATGAAGGCGCCGCGCGATCACTGGTGGCACGAGCTGATGTCCAAGGCCAGCGACCATTGTCCGGCCGAGCCGCACGAGGCGGAGCATCCGCTGTACATCCTGTACACATCCGGCACGACCGGCAAGCCGAAGGGCGTGGTGCACACGACCGGCGGCTATTCAGTGGCAACTTACCTGACGACCAAGTGGGTGTTCGATCTCAAGGACGACGACGTCTACTGGTGCACTGCCGACATCGGCTGGGTCACCGGTCACAGCTACATCGTCTACGGCCCGCTGCAGAACGGCGGCACCACACTGATGTACGAAGGGGCGCCGAACTTCCCGCAGCAGGACCGTTTCTGGTCGATCGTCGACCGGCACAAGGTGAACATCCTCTACACCGCCCCGACGGCGATCCGCACCTTCATCAAGTGGGGCGCGGAGTGGCCGAACAAGCACAAGATGGATTCGCTGCGGCTGCTGGGCACGGTCGGCGAGCCGATCAATCCCGAAGCGTGGATGTGGTACCGCGAGGTCATCGGCCATAACCGCTGCCCGATCGTCGATACGTGGTGGCAGACGGAGACCGGGCAGATCATGATCACGCCCATCCCGGGTGCGATCGCGACAAAGCCGGGCTCGGCGACGAAACCGTTTCCGGGTGTCGTGCCGGACGTGGTCACGCTGGACGGCAAGTCGGTCCCGCTGGGATCCGGCGGGTTTCTGGTGATCAAGAAACCTTGGCCGGGCATGCTGCGCACCATCTACGGCGATCCAGAGAGGTACGAACGGCAGTACTGGTCGCAGATCCCGGGGATCTACTTCACCGGCGACGGCGCGCGCAAGGACAAGGACGGCTATTACTGGATCATGGGGCGCGTGGACGACGTCATTAACGTCAGTGGACACCGGCTGTCGACGATGGAAGTGGAGTCGGCGCTGGTGGCGCATCCGAAAGTCGCAGAGGCGGCAGTGGTCGGGCGTCCGGACGAGGTGAAGGGGCAGGCGATCTCCGCGTTCGTCACGCTCGAGCAGGGAAACCAGCCCACCGACGAACTGAAGGAAGAACTGAGGAAGTGGGTGACGAAGGAGATCGGAGCGCTCGCGCGTCCGGACGACATCCGCTTCACCGACGTGCTGCCGAAGACGCGCTCGGGCAAGATCATGCGGCGCCTACTGCGCGAACTGGCGACCAGCGGCGACGTCAAGGGCGACACGACCACGCTGGAAGATTTGAGCGTCATCGCCAAACTGAGGGAAGAGGACGAGTAGCAGGCACCAGGGGCAAGGCTCAAGGACCAACGAAAAACCGAATACAAGAGGCCGCTCGCGAGGGCGGCCCTTCGATTTAGGCAGCGCGCTTGCGTGCGGGCCGTGGTGTGCGCTTGGACGCTCGCTTCCGAGCTTCTCGCCGGGTGACGACCTTCGGGGCTGTGCGCTGATGCTCGGCAATGACAGGGATGCGCATGAGGCTACGAGAGCGACCTTTGCGGATGTCGATGGTGACGTCGTAGCCGAGAGCAGAGACAAACTCCATCAGCCGCTGAACGGAGAAGCGATCGACGTCATTGTTGGCAAGCGCAGAGATTTTCGGCTGATCGACGTGCAGGAGCTTTGCCAGCTCTGCTTGCTTGAGTTTAAGCGAGTCGAAAGCTTGTCTGATGAACCAACTGAGACGTGCTTTCGTGAGCTGTTCTTCCGCGTCTGGTAAGCAGATATCGGCGAATACGTTTCCACTGCTGATCACGTATTCAATCTCGTTCGGGTTCACTCGCGTTCTCAAAGTCTTCTTCATAGTTTTTCTGCGCCGTCTTCAGGCGTTCTCGGATCGTCCGGATGAACCGTTCGGGAGTGCTGATGCCTTTAGTCGATTTCTTCTGGAACGCATGTAAGACGAAAACCGCCTTTGGGAATCGCACCGTGTAAACCACTCGGTACGTGGCGCGGTCGTAGTCCTCGACGATCTCGAAAACTCCAGAGCCCAAGCCGTGCAACGGTTTCGCACTTGCGTTCGTGCCGCCGAACTGCGCGTCTTCCAACGCCCTCCCGATCCGTGTCCTTGCAGCTTGAGGAAACTTCAGAAAGTCAGGTTTTGCACTTCTGATCCAGACCAGAGGTTTTTCGCCTGCCGCACGCGTTTCTCGTGTCATATATGCCAGTTCTGGTATATCGAGTCAAGTGGATTCAATGAGAACGGTCAGGATAACGGCCGGTTTATGAGCGCGACTGTGATTTGCGGTGCTTTTCCGGGGAAGGTGTTCCCGAAATGGACTGCACTTACTTCTTCCGGGCCATGCAACGCGGCGTGTGCAGGTTGAATCCGACCAGAGTAGATGAACGTTCCCGGCGGTCCGGGAACACGGCAGGGACCATGAACCAGAAGACGCTTCCTCTCCTCACCTTCGCTCTTGGAATATTGCTCATGCGCTTGCTGGCGCGTGAGAACCGCACGCATGAGGAGATCGACCTCGTTACCCGATTGCGGCAAGCCGGCGCGCTGTAAACTCCAACTCAGGCCGAGCGTTTTGTACAATGCGTCGCTCAACCACACCAGCGAGCCAAAGCGGGCTCGCCGTGGACCCCGGCTCAAGGACTCTCTCATGCGACGCCTTCTGCTGATCCTCGTTTGCTCGCTCGCCACATTTGCGCAAAGCGCGCCTGATGCCACTCTGCTTGCAGAGATCGAGAAGATCCCCGCGATCGACAACCACACGCACGTCATGAAGGTCACCGCTCCGGGCGAAAGAGACGAGGAGTTCGATGCGCTCCCGTGCGACACGCTGGAACCGTACGACCCTCAGTTCTTCTTGCGCCCGGACCGGCCCGAAGTCATTGCGGCTTGGAAGGACCTGTACGGGTATCGGTACGACGACCAAAGCCCCGAGCATGTCCGCGAGCTGATAGCGGCACGGGAGAAGCTCATGCAGCAGCAGGGCGACAATTTCGCGAACTGGGTGCTGGGCCGCATCAACACGCGCGTGATGTTCGCCAACCGCGTTGCGATGGGCAGGGGTCTGGCCGCGCCGCATTTTGTCTGGGTACCTTACGACGATGCGTTACTGTTCCCGCTGAGCAATCGATCGGTGGCGAACACGCCGGACCGAAAGTTCTTCTACGGTCGCGAGGAGGCGCTGCTGAAGCGGTACCTTTCAGATTTGAAAGTTTCGAAATTGCCGCCGACATTCGGGGGATACCTGCAGGATGTTGTATTCCGAACACTTCAGCGTCAGAAGCAGAACGGTGCGGTGGCGATCAAGTTCGAAGCAGCGTACTTGCGCGCGCTCGACTTCGCGCCGAGCGATGAAAAGGCCGCTGCCGACGCCTACCGGCGCGGGATCGCGTCTGCAGATTCGCTGAAAGACGCCGATTACAAAGCGCTTCAGGATTACCTGTTGTACGAGATCGCTCTCGAAGCGGGGCGACTGGGATTGCCGATCCACATCCATACCGGCAGCGGCTGCGGGCGGTACTTCCAGGTCGCGGGGTCGAATCCGATCCTGATGGAGGCTTTTCTCAACCAGCCGGCGATGAATAAGACGACCTTCGTGTTCCTCCACGGGGCGTGGCCGTTCACGGAGGAGATGGCGGCGATGTTATCGCGGCCGAATGTTTTTACCGACACTTCGGCGCAGACGTTCCTGGTATCGAACCGCCGATTCGCGCAGTCGATCCGCGAGTGGCTGGAGTATGAGCCGGAAAAAGTGATGTTCGGAACTGACACGTACGCCGGGTCGGAGCCGCAGTACGGCTGGGACACGGTGGCGTGGCAAACGTCGCACAACGCGCGATTCGCGCTGGCGCTCGCGCTGACCGGCATGGTCCAGGACGGCGAGATCACGCGTACGCGCGCGCTCGAGCTGGCGAATATGGTGTTGCACGGGACGGCGCAAAAGCTGTACGGGCTGAAGTAGCACGTGGCTCGCCGCACGACATAATTTGTTCGCCGCGATATCATCGAAGTCTAAGTGATGGTGCGCGACAACGTCTGTTCGGAATGCAGCGAACCGCTTCCGCCGGGAGAGGCGGATTGCCCGTATTGCGCCCACCGCAAGGTATATCCATTCCTTCACCGCGACCCGGTGCTGTTCGCGGCGATCATTGCGTTGGCAGTCGTGCTCTGGCTCGTGACGCATGGCGTCACCCAGGCGTACGGACATCGCCAGGACCACCTGGCCCGCACCTGGTACCAGGTGGGCGACGCTGCTTTTCGCGCCGGAAAGGTTGAAGCAGCGATCGCGGATTTCCGGACCGCGCTGGCGTATTCCCACGACGATCCCAACGTGCGGCTTCGCCTGGCGGAGGCGCTGGCAGCCGCGGGCCAGACGCGGCAGGCACAGGCGTACCTGCTCGCGCTGTGGGACGAAGCGCCCGCGAACGGTATTTACAACCTGGAACTCGCGCGGTTGGCGGTCAGGAACGGCAACGTCGCGGACGCGCAGCGCTACTACCACGGGGCGATCTACGGTGTGTGGAACGATGATCCGATCTCGCGGCGCCGTAACGTGCGCTTGCAACTGATCCATTTCCTGCTGGCGCGGCATGCCATACAAGACGCTGAAAGCGAGCTCATCGCACTGGCCGCCGATCTACCGCCGGACCCTAAATGGAAGATGGAGGTCGGGTCGTTGTTCCTCGAGGCGGGTGATGCCACCGACGCGCTTGCGCAGTTCAGCGATGTCCTGCGCCAGGAGCCGCGGAACACGCAGGCGCTCGCCGGCGCCGGACAAGCAGCGTTCCAGCAGCAGGATTACGTCATCGCGCGGCGATATCTGGAACGCGCGGTTGCGCTGGATTCCAAGGATGCGCATTCGGCGAACCTGCTCCAGACATCGGACCTGGTCTTGCAGTTGGACCCGTACCTCGCTCGCATCGGCCGCGACGAACGTGCCGGCCGGGTACTGCGCGCATTTGAACAAACGCAATACCGCCTGGAGAAGTGCGCCGAGGAAAAGGGGATCACACTTGCCTCGCAGCCACCGGGGATACCGATTGCCGCCGACTACCAGGAATTCGAGGCGCTTAGCCCTCGTTTGGGCGTGCGCGCAATGCGCGATGATCCGGACTTGGTCGACAACGCGATGCAGTTGGTTTTTCGTAGCCAGAAAGACGCAGCGTCGGCGTGCGGTTCACCGACGGGTGCTGACCTGGCATTGACGCTGATCGGCCGTCGCTATGGAGGTGCCCAATGAGCGGCGCGCCCCTGCCTCCGCCCCCGGCCGTCACCGCTCCGGAACCGGACGTATCGCCGCGCAAACACCGGCTCGCGCTGCTGGCGGCGTTCCGCGAAGAGCGGATGTTCCTGGTGCTCGCGGTAGTGATCGGCATCTTGTCGGGACTTTCGGTCGTGTGTTTCCGGGTGGCGATCGAATTCTCGCGGTTCTATTTGCTCGGATCGGCAGTGCCCCCGGTCGGACGGCGGCTGCTGATCGCGCCGACGGTGATCGGACTGGTGGTCGCGGCGCTGGTGATCTTCGTGTTCCCGCGGGCTCGCGGCAGCGGCGTGAACCAGACCAAGGCGGCGCTGTACATCTACAACGGCTACATCCCGTTCCGGACGGTGATCGGAAAATTCATCTGTTCGGCGCTGGCGATCGGGTCGGGGCAATCGCTGGGACCGGAGGACCCGTCGCTGCAGATCGGTGCGGGACTCGCTTCTGCACTTGGGCGGCGCCTGCACTTGTCGCGCGAACGGGTGCGGCTGATCGCTCCCGTCGGCGCGGCTGCGGGTCTGGCTGCGGCGTTCAATGCGCCCATATCCGCCGTGCTGTTCGTCATCGAGGAGGTGATCGGGCGCTGGAGCGCGGGCGTGCTGGGGGCGGTGGTGTTGTCGGCCGTTTCCAGCGCCGTGGTGGAGCGCTGGTTCCTTGGATTCGCGCCGCTGTTCCGGATTCCGGCGCTCCAAGGCGTGCGACCTGGGGAATTGCTGGGATACGCGATGCTGGGAGTCGCGGGCGGATTCGGATCGCTGGTGTTCGTCAAAGGGATCGAGATCTTCCGCGCCCGGCTGAAGGCAATGCCTCGGTCAACACAGTTCTTTCAGCCGGCGATCGCGGGATTTCTCATCGGCCTGATCGGCTTCCTCGGCTATCCGCAGGTGATGGGCGCCGGGTACGAGTACGTGGACCAGGCCATGCACGACCAGTTCACCTGGCAGATGCTCGGGATCCTGGCGGGACTGAAGATCCTGTCGACGACGATCTCGTTCGTCAGCGGCACTCCCGGCGGGATGTTTGCGCCGACGCTGTTCATCGGCGCAATGCTGGGTGGATGCGTCGGCGGGCTGGAACGGGCGATTTTCCCGCACCTGACGACGTCGTCCGCCTCCTTCGCGCTGGTGGGGATCGGCGTGTTGTTTGCGGGATTTTTGCGCGCGCCGATGACGTCGGTGTTCATGGTGCTGGAAGTCAGCGGGAACTATTCGATCATCCTGCCGGTCATCATTGCGAACTCGATCGCATATCTCATTTCGCGGACGTTCCAGCCGGTGCCGGTCTTCGACCTGCTTACGCGCCAGGATGGGCTTGACTTGCCCTCCATGGAGGAACAGCGCGAGGCTGCCGTGCTGCGCCTGGAGGACGCCATGCAACCACCGCCGCCGCTGTCGCTCTATGACGACCTATCGGTTGCAGAAGCGGCGCGGATCGCGGAGCACGCGGGCGACGAAATGCTGTTGGTGCGGCGTGCGCCTTCGGGATGGAGCGTGGCGAAAAAGGAAGACATCCTGAAGATGAACAGTCTTGGGAAGGGCGAGATGTCGCTCGGTTCTGTGCTGACGGCGCGCCCCATGCCGCAACTGCATCCGGACCATCCGCTGGAGACCGCGCTACGTTATTTCGACGAATGGCCGGTGCTGGCCGTCGTCAACCGCGCCGACTTCCAGCAGGTCGAGGGAGTGGTCACTATGGAAGATGTGCTGGCTGCCTACCGAATGCACGGGACGAGTTAATGAAGAATGAAGAAGTTAGAATGAAGAATTAGAGACGCCCGGGCGCGGTCAGCAGGCGGGCGGGTAGCGTCACCACCGCCCACACCAGCTTCAACACCCCTTCGACGGCAATGCCCACGATCCGGAATGGCAGCAGGAGCAGCCACACGATCGGATACAGCACGAGCGCGAACAGAGCCAGAGGCCAGCACAGGATGAACAGCAGGCACCAAAGCAGAAATGTGAACATGGCAGCGCCCCCAAGTGCTAGATACGTAGAGCGGTTGCAGAAAGTTCGCAACCTGAACCATTAGACGGCGGCCGAGGGCGGCCGCCGTAGGCGCGTTTGGTGCTCGGGACAGCGCAGCCCCGGCGAGGGCGCCGGGGCCCACAAATTCTACTCTGCCAACTTCTTCAGCGATTCCGTATACGGTGCCTTTGCCACGCCGCGCTCGGTGATGATTGCGGAGACGTACTTGTTGGGTGTGACGTCAAACGCGGGGTTTTCGACCTTCACGCCGTCGGGCGCGATCTGCTTCCCGGCCATGTGCGTGATTTCCTTCGCCGCGCGCTGCTCGATGGGGATGTGATCGCCGTCCGGCGTTTCGAGGTCGACGGTCGAAAATGGAGCGGCGACATAAAACGGGATGCCATGCTCCTTCGCCAGGACTGCGACCGTGTAGGTGCCGATCTTGTTGGCGACGTCGCCATTGGCGGCGATGCGGTCCGCCCCGACGACAACCGCGCCGATCTTGCCCTGCTTCATCACGGCGCCGGCCATATTGTCGGAGATGAGCGTGGTAGGGATGTTGTCCTGCATGAGTTCCCACGCGGTCAGGCGCGAACCCTGGAGGAACGGGCGCGTCTCGTCGGCGAAGACGTGCAGTTTCTTCCCCTGCTCGACGGCGGCGCGGATAACGCCAAGCGCGGTGCCGTAGCCGCAGGTCGCCAGCGCCCCGGCGTTGCAGTGTGTCAGCACACCGCCGGAAGAGGGAAGAAGCGTGGCGCCGTGCTGGCCCATGGCTTCGTTCGCGGCAATATCTTCCAGGTACATGCGCTGGGCTTCGGCGACCATCTCCTGCCGGATGCGGTCGACGGGCATTTCGCTGAGGGCATCGAACTTGTTCTTCATGCGCTCGATGGCCCAGAACAGGTTCACCGCCGTCGGACGCGTGCCGGCGATGGTTTCGCAGATCTCATCGAAGGCGCGGCGCAGTTCGCTGACGTGGCCGGCATCGGCATCGCGGACGCCGAGGGCGACACCCATTGCGGCAGCCACGCCGATGGCGGGTGCGCCGCGGACGGTCATGTTCCGGATCGCCTCCGCAACTTCTTCGTAGTCGTGGCAGACAACGTAAGTTTCTTCAGTCGGGAGCTTGCGCTGGTCGATAAAGCGCACCCCTTCGTCCGTCCATTCGAGAGTTTTGACCATTTGTGATTGAGTGATTTGTGATTGAGTGATTTGTGATCGAGCAATCGCGCAATCACAAATCGCCAAATCACGAATTCTTTATTGCCGGCGCTCCTGTCAGCCCTTTGAGGCGAATATGTTCCTCGCGCACGTCGTTCGCAGTGAAGATGCTGACGAACAACGCGGGCGCGGCGGCCTTCTCCACGTTCACTCGTCCGTTCGATTCCTGTCGTTCGACGAGGCACATGGCGCCGATCACATCGAAGCCGAACTCACGCGCGGCCTCGATCGCCTGCACCGTCGACGAGCCCGTGGTGCAGACATCATCGACGATCACGACCTTCGCACCCTTCTTACGGAATCCCTCGATACGCTGCCCGGTGCCGTGCGCCTTTTCGGCCTTGCGCACCAGGAAGCCATGGATGAGCCATCCTTCCGCATCTCCAGGCTGTCCGGCCTTGGCGCGCCCTTGTACCTGCTGGGCAGACAGCATCGCCACACAAGCGACGATCGGATCCGCGCCCATGGTGAGACCGCCGACCGCCTCCGGATTCCAGCCGCGCCGGTAGATCTCGTCCAGAAACACGCGGCTGGTGAGGCGCGCGCCCTCGGCGTCCAGCGTGGTGGTGCGGCAATCGATGTAATAGTCGCTGGTCCCGCCCGCCGACAGCTTGAATTCACCCAGCCGGAAGGAATTCTCGGCGAGGACCTTGAGCAGCGCCTGCTTCACGGCAGCCATAAGAACAAAATAACAGTTGTCAGTCGCCAGTTGCCAGTTGGTTGTTGAAAGCGAACGCCAGGAGCCATCGAAAGGCTGATTCGGAACGGACTAGAGTCCGTTCGCAATGACAATCTATAGGGATTGGTTTCGGCGCGGCTGAAGCCGCGCGCTTCCGAAAGAACCTGCCCAAAATGCTCAGTCTCTTACGACTTCGGTCGAATCGCTGGCGATGACGACGCGCTGCAGCTTGTGGGCGTCATCGAACCACATGGCCCAGTCGATGCCGTCGCCCTGCAGGGCAAAGCGGTCGAGTTCGACTTGCTGGCCGCGGATGATGACCTTTTCTTTGCCGACATATTCCATAGTCACCAGTGCCGACATGCGCTGCCGCGGGATGAGGATTCCGTACTGCGTCTTCGCCAGCTTGCACTGGATCTGGCCGCCCGGATTTTGCGAGCAACTCGACCCCAGGTAGCGCCACGCCAGCAGTTCGCGATGCGAGAAGAAATAATCGTCCAGGATCACCGTGGACGCGGGAAGGATGAACGGCTGTTCGACCGCTTTTTCCGACGGGGAGGGCATGATGCGTTCCATCAGGAACTGCTGGTCGGGATCGACCGTGGTCTGCGCCTTGCCTGGGCTGAGTTCGTTCCAGGAATAGTGGCGCAATTCTCCGGCCCCGCTCAGTTGCAACTCCGTCTTCTGCACCGCGTTATTGCCGCCGTCAGTCACCTTCAGTTCGGCGCGGGTGACGTTCCCGTCCGCCTGTTGCGCGATCTCGAACTTCTCGGTCCCGACGCGCTGTCCCCGGACAAAAATGCCGAAGCTGCCGGAATCCACAACCTTTGCCGAGACCGGGGTCTTTTTGTCGGCGGCTGTGCACAGCAGGGAAATAAGGATGAGCGAGAGCAGCAGTAGAGTGCGTACAGCCAATTTCATCAGCAACTCCGTATGGCCCTAACTATAGCCCGCGAGGTCAAGTCGCCCGGCGATCTCTGCCGCGACCTGTTCGGGCCCGAGCGCGGTGGTATCGATCCGCACTCCAGCCCTCATGTAATCCTCGCGGCGCGCTTCATACAATTGGCGAAATTGGTTCTCATCGGCCAGCAACGGACGCTCTCCCACCTGCGGAGCGCAGCGCTGAAACAGGGTTTCCGCAGCTGCGTCGAGGAACACGACCGGAATGCCGGACATGCGGATCAGTTCGGCATTGCGCGGCTGCACGAACGCGCCACCACCCAGGGCGAGGACGCCGTTGGTGCTACCAGACTCAGGTTGCAGGGCGTCGCCCAGGCACTCGGTCTCTACCTGGCGGAAGTAGGCTTCGCCTGAATCGCGGAAGATCTCCGGCACGCTCCGGCCTTCGCGGGCGCAGATGCGGTCGTCGAGATCGGCAAACTGCCAGCCGAGCTTTTGCGCGAGGATGCGCCCGACGGTCGTCTTACCGGCGCCCATGAATCCGACGAGAATGACAGCGCAGCGCATGCGGCGAGTGTACGCATTTTGCGCAGGCCGACCAAGCCGGTGCTCTGCTCTTGACCCCTGCCCGTGTTGAATCCATAATTCCGCTCTCTCTGTGTGCGCGCATCCATGGTGTTCCTAATCAGCGCAATGTAGGAGTTTGAAATGAGCGAGACTCCGCGTATCGGCGATTACGAAGTCCTCAACCTTCTCGGCGCCGGCGGCATGGGCCGTGTGTACAAGGTGCGCAACGTCATCACCGACCGCATCGAAGCCATGAAGGTGCTGCTGCCGGAGATCGCCGGCAGGGAAGAGATCGCGGCGCGGTTTTTGCGCGAGATCAAGGTCCTGGCCGCGCTGAACCATCCGAACATCGCGTCACTTCACACGGCTCTGACCATCGACAACCAGCTCGTGATGATCATGGAATACGTCGAGGGCATGCCGCTGTCCGCCGCCCTGGCGCGGGGGCCGATCCCGCCGGCGGAGGCGCTGTCGTATATCGACCAGATACTCGACGCCCTCAGCTTTGCCCACCAGCGGCACGTCATTCATCGCGACATCAAGCCGGCGAACATGATGCTGTGCGCCGACGGCACCGTGAAGCTGATGGATTTCGGCATTGCGCATACCGAGGACGATTCCGGTCTTACCACGCCCGGTTCGACCCTCGGCTCGATGAACTACATGTCTCCCGAGCAGGTGAAGGGCGAAAAGACAGACGAGCGCTCCGACCTATACTCGCTCGGAATTTCGTTATATGAACTGGTGACGGCGTCGCGGCCGTTCCAGGGAGACACCAGCTATGCGCTGATGGCGGCGCACGTGAACCAGCCGCCGCGTCCGCCGATCGAGTTGCAGCCCGACATGCCCGCGGGGCTGAACCAGATCATCCTCACTTCGATCGCGAAGAGTCCGGCGGAACGTTTCCAGACAGCAGATGCCTTCCGGCACGCCGTCAAGAACGTCATGCGCGAGCTCGAGGACTCGAAGACCGTGTTCCAGGCGTCTTACGACGCGGCGCCGGGAGCGCGCACGCCTCTGCCGCAAGTACGCACAGGCCCCATCACGCGTCCAAAGCCGGCCGTCAACACCGCGACGCCGATCGCAAGCCGGATCACCGGCGTGCCCGTCGCGCCGCCGACACCTGTGTCCGTCGCGTCCGTTGCGGCAGCGCCGACCCCGGCACCCGTTGCGGCCGCTCAGACGGTCGCGATGCCGGCTCCGACATACGCTGCACCGCCCCCTGCGCCGGTACTACCGGCTCAGATGGGACCCGCGCCATCGAACCGCGGCCTGTGGGTGGCGCTGGGCGCGATTGCAGTGCTCGTCGTGCTCGTTGCTGCCGGCCTCTACATCCCGAAGAGCCGCAAGGCCTCCGCGGCACCGGATACCGCTGGACCCGTACAGCAACAGGCCGCCTCGCAACCGCAGCAGAAGGCGAGTGAACCGGTGCCCCAGAATTCTCAGCCCGCGGAAACCAAGCCGGCCGAGGCTCCCCCGACTGACACCAGCTCTTCTGCGTCGGGAGCGGCTGCGGCGGTCGGTACTGCGGGCGCTATCCCCGTCGCAAAGATGCTGGCCAAGAACGCCGCGCCCAAGCAGCCGAAGCAGGACAACTCGGCGGCACTAGCGGCACAAGCAGCGCAGGCGAATGCCGCTGCTGCCGCTGCGGCGAAACAGAAAGAGCTCGACGAGATCGAGCACGACATCGACCAGCTCACGTCGCGTGCGGCGGCAGTCAACTCCAGTCTGTCCAACCTGCAGCGCCAGCAAGCGGCGGCAGGGTATGGGTTGCGTGGCGACATGGCAGGCCACCAGGCGAGCATGAACCTGAATCTCTCGAAGGCGCAGGACGCGATCGCGCACAACGATGGGGAGCGCGCGAAGCGGTTTGCCGAGAAGGCCACCGCGGACATCGAAGCGCTGGAGAAATTCCTGGGACGATAAGCGAGAGGCGATCTTGACGATCAATCCGAATGACGGCGTAACCCGGATCCTGAGTCTCGGCAACGACGACCAGGCTGCCGAACTGGATCGTCTGCGCCGGAACATCACCGTCCTGTTCACCGACATCAAGGGCTCGACCGCCTACTTCGAGCGCTACGGAGACGCCGCCGGACTGCTCATGGTGCACCACTGCAATTCGCTGCTGGGGCAGGTGGTGGAGCGCCACGGCGGCAAGGTGATCAAGACGATCGGCGACGCGGTGATGGCATCGTTCGAGGACCACACGCACGCGGTGGCCGCCGCTATCGAAATGCAGGAGGCAATCACCGCCGACGCCGCGAGTAAGCCCGAGCCGCGCAGGGTGAAGATCCGCATCGGGATCAACTTCGGCCTGGGATTCGTGAAGTCGAACGACGTCTTCGGCGACGTGGTGAACGTCGCGTCACGCGTCGAGAGCGCCGCGAGTCCCGACCAGATCCTGGTTTCCGACACGCTCTACCGCGCGCTGCCTCCGGGCAACCAGTTCCGCTTCCGCCTGGCCGGACGTTTTTCGCTCAAGGGCAAAGCCGAAGAACGCGAGTTGTTCGAGGTCATCTGGCGCGAACAGGCAGCCGAGGCCTCGGCCGCGCATGGGATGGTCGCGCCCGCGGCGCCGAAAGTCCGCTACAAGCTGGTGCAGCTTCGCAATGACGGCAATCCCGGGCGTGAGCTCGAACTCTCGTCGGGCAGCGCGCTGATCGGGCGAGTACAGGGGCAGTTCACGTTTCCGAACGACGAGTACATGCAGCCCGCACACACACGCCTGATGCTCGAGTCAGGGCAGCTTTTCCTGGAGCCGATGCCCGAGGCCGATACGTTCATGAGCCTGGTCGGCTCTTACCGGTTGCAATCGGGAGACGTGATCAGCTTCGGCAACCAGGTGCTCGAATTCCGGGTGGACGAAGGCGCCGTGGCCGAAGCCGCGCAATCGGGTAAGGATTTTGGCGAGCTGTCGGCGGTGCTGCATGGTCCAGTCGCCGAGTTCGTATCGCTGGACGCGGACGGCCGGCGCTATCCGATCCTGGAACAGCAGGTCACATGGGGGCGTACCAAGGCCACCTATACCTTCCCGACCGATACGTCGATGAGTCGTGCGCACGCCAAGGTCTATCACCGCGGCGAGGACTTCTTCCTGGAAGATGCAGGATCGACGAACGGCACTTTTGTCATGGCCCGCGAAAAGATGACCGTGCCCGCGGGCGCCATCCTGTCGATCGGCGGCCAGCGCCTAAAGGTATTCCGCGAAGATTCTGCTAAGGAGGATTCCGCTAAAGCAGTCAGGCTGGCTTAGGCGCGGAACGATTCCGTTTCGCACCGTTCTGCTTCGCGATCTGCATCATTTTCGCTGTCGTCCGGTGTTCGCGTAACTCACGGTAAGTCCTGTTCTCGCTCTTCAACCAGGTGCAACGTGACCATAGACAAACCGACAATCGAATGCCATCACCACACGAACGGGTTTGCGACCTTCATTTGTGAGCATTTGGTCGAGAAACCCGAGCAGGTGTGGTTCTCAAATCCGCCAATCGAGGAGGATAGATGGCCTGACGCATGGTGCGCAGGATGCGAGGCTTTGTTTCTGGAATATGGAGAATGGAACGAGGCGAACCAATCTAAACGCGACATCGTAGCAGTCTGCCATCACTGCTACGAAGAACTTCGGTCGAAGGAAACAACAACGCGACAATAGTCAATGAGTGATAAATCCGCATCACGCATTTTTGCGCCTTTTCTTCTCCGATTCAGTCCGCCGCATCGCTTCGCCTTCCGGTGAGATTCCCATGATGCAAGCGGCTGGCGCCGGTCGCAAGGAGACCTAGCGACCTTGGAAATGCACCACCAAGTTGGCTTCCTGCGGATTCGGGTTGCCGTTGCACATCGACGGGGTGAAAGTCCAAGCTTGTACCACTTTCAGCGCCTCGGTGTTCAGGTCGGGACGGTCCGAACTTTCCACGGCGGCATCGTGCGCCCGGCCGTCAACGCCTATAACCACGTGCACTAGGATGCTGGTCACGGTGCCGGCATTGCCAGGAGGTTGCGGCATCGACTGGCCGAACGCTCGCTGGAAGGTCTGACACCGCATGCCGACGTCAGCGCCGGCGGGCGGCGTGAACATATCGTCGCTGATGGTGTCGGTGATTACCCTGCGCGTGACGTGAACGTCCATGACCAGCGCGCCGTTTCGGTATTGTTGAATGTGGCCTGGTTCCTGAGCGCCAAAAAAATCAAAGAACTCGGAGTTGATCAGCTCTACGTTGCCGCTGCGATCATAAACCTGCGTGCCCGTCTTCGCGTCAAAACACATTTCATTCGCGTTCTTTTCAGCGCCACGGATGGTATCGAATTGGACGCACGTCACGGCTTGACCCGCTTTGCTGGACTGGACGATATTCTTGACCACGTCTTCGTGGTCCAAATGCCACAACTGGATGGGGAGTAGACGAAGCATCTCCCGTTCTTCGGGCGGTACCACTCGCGATCCGCCAATGAAGGCGATGCGGTCTGGCAGGCTGATGCGAACCAAATGGAAATCGCCGAACGTGAACTCTTCGCGCACATGACCAGGACGAGCGTAGATTCTGCTATAGCTTCCTGGACGCATAACCCCGTCGGCACCTTTGGCTTGAAAGGTGAGGACGGTCTCATTGGGAATAGGCGCACTTTGCTTTACCGTACTGGCTTGTACAGAGTGCTCGACTAGTTCGAAGGCAGCGGCCCGCAGTTGCGCGTCTTCTGCCAGTGTTGAGGTGCTGAACAAGAGAGCGAGGCCCAGAGAACCTGTCAGCAAGCGCATGGTGACTCCTTCGCTTCTGATCGGCGACGTGGCCGGAATTGACGTTCAGGATGCAAGTAGCTGCTGAACAGTTGCATAAAAAGACGACAAAGAGCGTGAATCGCCTTCACGCAAACAAGCACTATTTGTTCCGGTGATCAGCGAGCGAAAAGCGCATACTTGCGAGAAGGCCTGTTATGGCTCGTTGAGCGATAGCATAATCGTTCGCAGTCATGCCGATTGCAGCGTCTCGCTGAATAAGCGTAAAGTGCTGCTGTTTCGAACGTCAGGTGCGGAGAATTCGATGCTAAGAGCAATCGGATCGTTCGTTGTGATGCTGCTTGCACCAGCACTGTTCGTCATTTCGGGATGGAGAAGCGCCGCAAATACCAAGTCGAGTGTGATGGTGCCACGGTGGCGGCGGATGTTTTTGACCGCGGGAATTGTCGCAGCTTCTGGAGCTTGGCTATTACTTGCGGCGCATGAGATTTCAATGCCGTACTTGAGGAGTGTGCACGGGCAGTCGTTTGTCGAATCGTTTTGGCGACACAGCTTTCCTGTGGGGACATCCTTGTCCCTGATTGCTGTTTTACTGTGTCTGTTCGGTCGCGGTCATGCTCGCTTGTACTCAGTCGTCGGTGGCCTCGGGGTTTGCTCGTGGTGGTACTTCCTTGGATTGCTGGACTGAACATCGCGTATAACGAGTGTGAAATCGGCTTCAAGCACCTTTGCGCTTTTTCTTCGTCAGATCGGCGAATGGAAGGCGCATACTTGTGTGTAGCCCTGTTTACGCTCGTTGACGTTGAGGTTAGATCGAAAACGCGAGGGAGAATTGCCGGGCCACACTGAGATTCCCGCCGTGTTCCGCCACGCTTGGTTCCGCGGATTGGAACCGCCAACCTCTTGGGAAGACTGATGGCTGCCGAACCGAGGAGTTTCAAATTACGATCCATTGGGTTCTTGTGCACAGCCCTTGTCGCGCTGACCGCCTCAGCACGACTGGTGCCCAGCAAGGATCCGTTGAACGGCGTGCTGGACGCGCAGCTCGTCGTGATCGTGGAGAGGTCGCATGACAACATCGCTGGCATGTTCCAGGTCGACGAGGTTTTTTGGAGCGATGCCAAGAAGGGCGACAGGATCAATCTCGCACACTTTCAGTTGACGACCGTGCATGAGTACGGACGACCAGCCGTCGAGCCGATAACGTTCGATTCGCGGATTCTCCTGTTTCTTCAGCACGTGAGCGGCTCCACCGACGTGTGGGAGCCCACTTACTACCGCGAATCATTTTTCTGGGTAGAGAGGCCGCAAGATGAACCGCTGCTGAGGCGCGCAGCCGAGCGCGCCGTGGAATTGAGAAAGCAGTGGCAGACAGCAGTCGCCATTCCCGACCTCAAGCACCGGGTCGCGGAACTCTGGCCGTACTTATCAATATTCACTTACGGCGTTAGATTCTTTCAGCGTACAGAAGAAGAACTCGAACTGGCACGCCCTGCGTCGGGAGAATATTTGGCCGAACACTTCGACGAGATGGGACACAACGATCGCATGCTTTTGCTGCCTCATGCAGGCGATTTGGGCAGCGCAGCGTTACAACGCAAGGTTCGAGAAGGTATCGACCGAGAGGAAAGAGTATACGAAGCATTCGTAGCGAGCTTTGGAAGAGTACCGAGGAATGAAAGGGACTGGAACAGCATTCCGCGCGAGATTCAAGATGCAGAGGGTGAAGCTTACTATGCGCTCGCGGGGCTCGCCGGGTTCAAAGACCGCAATGACCTGCCCTACATCCGTGAGGTAGCCTTATGGGCGGCCAGATATCACTTGCAACAGGTGACCGAGGCGGCGGTGCACGCGTTTCGGGACATGCCAGGCGCGGCGAACCTGCCCGTAATCAAGTCGGCAATGAGGGAGTTTCTGCCGGGTAAGCCCGGAATCTCTGGATTGGACATTGACATTGAAAGATCTCTCTGCAAACACCAAGTCCCCGAGACCGTGCCTTTGCTTGCGAGCTTCTTTGGAGATTTTCAAGTTGCACTGGCTAATGACGCGGGTGCCTTTAGCGGTGAGGTGGAAGCGTGCCTGACGCAGATTGTCGGAAAAGACCTTGGGCGGAACGCGCAGGCCTGGATGGCGTGGTACACAGACCGGATTAAAGCGAAACCGCAGGATCACCAGTAATCGGGCCACGCACCCGACGGCAGCAACAATTGTCGTGAAATCGGCATATCGTAAGTTACGGGCCGGGCGCAGGGCGTTGGGGGTCGTAAGTAGATACGATAATGTATGGTCCGCCGCCGGCCTGCAAGACGAGAGTGGTTAGACGAAGT
>CAZLJE010000037.1:0-46495 GCA_964559835.1 uncultured Terriglobales bacterium | reverse complement strand
AAAAACCGGCAGGTCTCCTGCATGTGCACGGCGGCAACATCGACGCGCTTAGCGACAACTCGGTTCGCGAATCCGGGCACGACATTGGGCTCGAAGACCATCGTCGCATAACCGCCCCGGGTGGCCGCCAGCATGACTGGGCCGGAGGCGTAGCCTCCGACGCCGATCACGATGTCCGGCTTGAATTCGCGAAGGAATTGCCTCGCCTCGCGAATGGCAAGCGGCAGCGAAAGTAGGGTCTTGATACGCGTCATCAGCGACACGCGGTTGAGCGCGCCGACTTCGATGAGCTTAAGTTCGTATCCGGCTGCGGGGACGAGGCGGTTCTCGATGCCGCGCGAGGTGCCGACGAACAGGATTTCGGCGGCATGGCGTTGGCGAAGTTCGTTGGCGATGGCAAGGGCGGGGATGACGTGTCCACCGGTGCCGCCGCCCGCCAGGATTACGCGCATGGCTTGAGCTTAACAGCAGATTTTAATTTGCTGAGTTGCTGATTTGGTGACTTGGTGAGTGGGTGAGTTGGTGATTGAAAAACACCGAATCAGCACGCCGAGGTTCCATGTGACCGGCGGGACGCCGATGTTCCGGTGCAGGCGGACGGACCGTCGGGACGCCGATGTTCCACTTTCAGTCCGTATGTTGGGTGATGTTCAGCAATACGCCGGTGGTCGCAAGAGTAATGAACAGCGACGTGCCGCCATAGGAGATGAACGGCAGCGGGATGCCCTTGGTGGGCAGCAGGGCGAGCACGACGCTGATGTTGAACAGCGCCTGGACACCGATCATCGCCGCGATCCCGGTCGCGATGAACCGGGCGAAGTTATCGGTGGTGAGCACGGCCGCCCGGATGGCGCGATAAATATAGATACCGAACAGAAGCACGACCACCATCGCTCCGACCAGGCCAAGTTCTTCCGCGGTCACGGCGAAGATGAAGTCGGTGTGAGGCTCGGGGAGGTAGAACAGCTTCTGGCGGCCTTCCATCAATCCCAAGCCGGTCATGCCGCCGGTGCCGACGGCGATCAGCGACTGGATGATGTGGAAGCCGCGCCCCTGCGGGTCGGAATACGGATTGACGAACGCCAGGATGCGCTCGTAGCGCCACTGCACGCGATAGATGAAGACGTAGAAGAAGACCGGGAGCGGCGCGAGCGCCCATCCGTAGTATTTCAGCGGCAATCCGGCGACAAAGAGCACGACGGCGGTGATCGCGACACAGGCGAGTGCGGTGCCCAGATCAGGCTGCATCAGGATCAGGCCCGACATAGCGACGGCGGGAATGAGGGCCGGCAGCAGTGTCCCGCGCCAGTCGTCCATGGTCCTGGTGCGCGATTCGAGGAAGTAGGCGAGAAACAGGATGAGGGTCGGCTTCGCCATCTCGGACGGCTGTAACGAAAGCGCGCCGAGTTTGATCCAGCGATGCGTGTTGTGCGAGCGGTCGAGAAAGAAAACAAGGATGAGGAAAAGCGTTGTGACAGCGATCAGGGAGAAGACGACGGCGGCGCGTTTGTAATGGCGGTAGTCAACGTTCATGGCGCCGACCATCGCCAGCATCCCGGCGACAGCCCAGCCTACTTGTCGTAGCACGAAGTGGTACGGCGAACCGAAGCGCTCCTTGGCGATGACCGCAGAGGCGCTGAAGACCATCACCAGGCCGACAAACACGAGCAGCAGAGTCACCGTGAACAACGTCTTGTCGACACTGACTCGCTTGGCCATGAAAAACGGTGATCGGTAATCGGTAATCGGTGATCGGTGAGTACCGCGCCCCTCATTCGGTCTGAATGTCGGGTCGCGCTTACCGATTACCAGGTACTCATTTTTGATTTCCGCCTTTTTGAGATGTACCACGACGGTCAGTATCTCCGCAGTCACTTCGCTGGTTCGCACGGGTGCTGGAAATCCACAACTAGGCGTTTGCTCGCATTGGGGCGCGGGCGTACACTGCGTTCAGCACTCCGAAATTGCAGACCCATCCGGCGCGTGCTCTGATCCGCATCCTTCTGGAGATTTCTTGAGCGACCGTAAATACCGCCAGCCCGGCTATCAGGATTCCGGCGACGACAAACGAGATAAATCGCAGCGTCCGATCGCACAGCGTCCGAACCGCGATAACACGTACGGCCCGCGCCCGCTCAATATGCCGGGAACGCGAACCGTTTCGCGCTGCGCACAATGCGGCAAGCTGATCAACGTGGCCGGTGAGTTGGCGGCGGCGTGCACCTGCGGGTTCGCTTTGCACTCCTGCAAGCAGTGCGCGCATTTCGATCCGGCGTCGCGATTCGAGTGCCGCCAGCCGGTTGTCGAGCGCGTTGCGAAGAAGGACGCCGCGAATACCTGCGCCTCGTTCCTGCTGAAAACTTCGGTCGAGCGCGAGACGTCGTCCTCCGGTAATCGCGCCGACGACGCACGGAAGGCGTTCGAGAATCTGTTCAAGAAATAGGCGCAGGGCTTACGGCTAAGGGCTCAGGGCGTAGGGTACTAGGCAAAGCCAACTGGCTTGCGCTTCACTTAGTCTGATCCCGAAACACACTGCAATCCCCTGCACCATGGCGGACACGATCTCGTGACTGCTCTACTGCGTGGCCACCACTGAAGTTGGATTGGCGCCGGTCGCGGTTGTCCCCGCGCTGGTCAGCGTGTTGCTGGAACTGATGGTAAAGACCGACAGGTTGTTGTCACCGTTGTTGGTGACAAATACGAAGCTGCCGGAAGGGTCGACGGTCACGTCGCTGGGGCTCTTGCCGGTGGAGAACGGCGATGAAGTGACCGGTGTCAGCGTGCCGTCGACGTTCACCGTCCAGCCGGAGAGGTTATTGCTGCCGGAATTGGCGGCGAAGACGAATTTGCCACCCGCGCCGCTGGCAATCGCGACGGGCGACGTCCCTGCCGAAGTGCTGCTCGTGCCGATCACGGTCAAAGCGCCAGTGCTCGCGTTTACGGTATAACCGCAGACGGCACTGGTACCGTCGGCAATGAACGCGAACTTGGTGTTGGCGTCTATCGCGACGTCCTCGGCCGCCGCGCAGGGCGAGGGTGTGACGGTGCCAACCGAGGTCAAAGCTCCGGTTCCAGAATTTATGCTGAAGACCTGCGTGCCGGTCGTGCCTTCAGCGACATAGAGGAACTTGCCTCCCGGATCGGTGGTACCGCGGACAGGCGTTCCCGCCAGCGGAGTCGTCGCCCCGATCGAAGTCAGCACTCCGGTGCTGCTGTTGACCGCGAAAGCCGACACATCCTTCGAGCCACTATTCAGGACGTACACGAAGGAGCCGCCGGGCGTGACCACGACCCAGGTCGGGCTGGTGCCGGTGGCGAACGGATTGCCGCTCACAGCCGTGAGGGCGCCCGTCGAGCGGTTGACCGTATAGGCGTAAACACTGCCGTTCGCGCTCGCAGCAAAGACGAAAGTCCCGGCGGAGTTCGCATTTACCGAAATCAGCCCCGACGCCACGTTGACGGGCGATCCGCTGACGGCCGTTAGCGTCCCGCCGGAACCGACCGTAAATTCGGAGATGCTGCCGGCGCCATTATTGGCGACGAAAACGAACTTTGAAACCGCACCTGTGGGATTCGTGGTCGTGCTAGTTGCCCAGAAATCATGGCCGCAGGAGATGAGGAGGACCGCCGACGAGAGAAGGATAAGAGCAGCCGCTACTTGCACCAGCTTCTTCATAGGAATATAGACGTGCAAACCCATCAAATTGTAGCAAGTCGCAAAGGAAAAACGCGGCCCGCAGGCCGCGTCCGAAGTACATGAAGGTCCGTTTCGGGACTTAATTCGCTTTTCGCGCCTTACCGGCTCGTGCAATGCGCTCGTCGATCGGTTTGCGCGCGGTAAATCCCTCGTTGGTTGCGTGCCAGTGAGCGATGCGGTCTTCGCCGAATTTCCAGCACAGCAGGACGGTGCTGCCATCGACCCGGCACGGGAAATCGATCAGCCCGAGATCCAGATCCTTCACCAGTGCGCCGATGGATTCGATCTCGCCCAGGGCATCCTTGACTCGCTGGATGGCCGTGTCAATTTCCGCGCGCCGCCGCGAAAGGGCCACAATGTCGAGTTGCGCGCCACCACGCAGGAAGACGCTGTGCTTGATGCGCTTGAACTCCTCTTCGATCTCCTCGATCTCGCGCTTCCCTTGCATGCAGGTGCGCAGCAATCCCTCCATGACAGGCAACACTTTCTGCGCTTCGTCGAGGGTGAAATGTTTCTTCTTCATCTCTCCGATTGTACAAGTAACACAGGCCGTTTACTGGACTTCGAGCATGCGAGCCAGCGCGACCCTGGCCCAGTGCTTCACATCGTCGGCCACCTTGATCCGGTTCACGACGTTGCCGTCGACCAGGTTCTCCAGCGCCCAGCACAAGTGCTGCGGCGAGATGCGGAACATGGTCGTACACAGGCAGCCGGAATCGTCGAGGGTGATGACCTTCTTCTCCGGCGCGACTTCTTTTGCCAGGCGATTGATGAGATGAATCTCGGTGCCGATGGCGAAATTTGTTCCCGCGGGCGCGTCCTTCACTATCTTGATCAGCTTTTCGGTGGAGCCGATGCCGTCGGCTTTCTGACAAACTTCCAGGCGGCACTCGGGATGGACGATAACGCGAATACCCGGATAGTTCGCGCGCACTTTGTCGACGTGCTCTGGCAGGAAGCGCTGGTGGACCGAACAGTGTCCCTTCCACAGGATGACCTTTGCCGAGCGCAGCCTTTCGGCGCTGACACCGCCCTGTAACTGGAACGGGTCCCACACCACCATTTCGCTGAGCGGAATGCCCATGGCGAATCCGGTGTTGCGGCCCAGGTGCTGGTCGGGAAGGAAGAGGATCTTGTCGTTGT
Source organism: uncultured Terriglobales bacterium (assembly GCA_964559835.1). GTDB lineage: Bacteria > Acidobacteriota > Terriglobia > Terriglobales > Acidobacteriaceae > DAISJI01. Next base: position 41,655 of record CAZLJE010000037.1, on the reverse strand, counting down.
TGGCGAAGGCCCAATCAAAAGCGCCGCGCGCATTGGAGGAGGTACAAACCAGGCCGCCACGTTCCCCGCAGAAAGCCTTAATGGCCGCAGTCGAGTTCATGTACGTCAGCGGCGTGATGCCCTTGCCGGCGTCGGTGGTAATGCCGAGGCGAACCAGTTGCTCCCAGCAATCTTCGACCTGGGTGATCTCGGCCATGTCGGCCATGGAGCAGCCGGCGTTCAGGTCGGGCAAGATGACCTGCTGGTCGGGACGGCTGAGTACGTCGGCGCTCTCGGCCATGAAGTGCACGCCGCAGAAGATGATGGAGCGGCCGCGGGCTTTCGCGGCTTCTTTGGCGAGCTTGTAGGAGTCGCCGGTGAAGTCTGCGAAACGGATAACTTCGTCGCGCTGATAGTGATGTCCCAGGACCACGACCTCATTCCCCAAGGCCTGTTTGGCCGCGAGGATGCGTTCGTCCATGGAGCGGTCGGGGAGAACGAGATAATTATCCAGACTGCATGTAGCGGTAGCTGTTCCCAACTGTTTTTCTCGCTTTCAGTCCCGGACTGGCCGGAACGGGGATGTTGAAAGCATCCATTTCGGCTCCAGTAGGTGCGCTGACGAATGGCCCCCACCTACGGGGTTGTTGAAGCCGCTTTACTAATTCGCCTAATCTAACAGATGTGCCGGAACGGCAAAGGCTTCAGCACATTTTACGTGTGATAAGGCCTTTCCATTGTGCAATCTGCGTTGGGTTACGCGCAACAGAAATCCGCACGGCTGCTCTACCGCGGCATGTCGAACTTAACCTGCACGTTGACGTCATTCTCGATGGCCTCGCCGTTGAGCATGAAAGGCTCGTACTTCCAGCGCTTCACGGCTTCGATGGCGGCGCCATTGAGTAGCGGGTGTCCCCGCAGGACCTTAACGTCGCTGACGGTACCGTTGGTGGAAACGTGGGCCGTCATCACCACGACGCCGCTCAGATGCAACGCCCGCGCTGTCGCGGGGTAGACGGGTTGGGTCTTGACGATCTGCCTGCCACCGCTCACGCCACGGCTGATGTTCGCGCGGCCGAGTGTCGGAGCGGCCACTGGCCCGGACAGGAGACTAGCCATGCCGACCGTATTCGGTGGAGCAATCGCGAGCGCCGGAGGAGGTGGTGGTGAAGATTCTACCGGCGGTGGAACCGAACTCCGCGTGGCAACCGGCATTGGCTCAGGCGTAGACGGTTGCGCAGTCCCGCTCGCCCTGCTCGCATACTCGCTCCTGGATGCAGGCGACGAAGTCGTTACCGGCTGCTTCGACGACGGCTGCGTGCTTGTGGGCACGGGTGACGCTGTTTCCGATGTGAGCGGCAAGGACAAATTCGCGGTCGACGCTGCCGCGGGTTGAGTCGCCGGCGGCTGAGCAGTAGCCGCGGTCGCACTCGCGGCGGATTGGGGCGTGGTTGCGGAACCCTGCTTTGCCACGTACCACCCGCCGACCGTGGATATCCCGATCATCCCAACTACTGCGGCCGTGACGTACATGCGTCGACGGTTCGGAGCGTCGTCGGGGTGTGGCAGAAGCAGGATATCGGGCATGTCGTCGGGAATAGGCCGGCGCTCCTCTTTCTGCGGGGCCACCGGAGCCGTGATCTTCGCAGCAGGCGCGGCCGGAGCTTCGAACATCCCGGTCGCAGGAGAGGCAGAAACACCGCTGGATCCGACCGGCCGGGGTGCTGCTTGCGATGGGGGCTTGATCGGAGCGGGTGACGGCACCGGGTTCGGCACGGCGGCTGTTCTTTCCACGGCCGGTGCGGCTGCGATCTTCTGTGGCGCTGGTTGCGGTATTGGGGGCTTCGCGGGAAGCGGGACCTCGGTCGTCGCGGCCACAGGTTTCGGTTGCGGCGGCTGAGCTTGTTTAACTTCGACAGGCGGGACGCTCGCGGGTTGCGCTTTCGCGGTCGCGATAACCGGCTCGGGCGCCAGCTTTTCGACCGGCTTCACCTCGGCCGGCTTGACGGCGGGGTGCGAGGCCGATGCTGCGGGCGCCGCAATTACAGGTGGCTTCTCGGCCGACTTCGCTGGAGCGGGGGCCGGTTTTGCTGTCGCCGCGGCTACTTCCTGGGCGAATGGGACTCCGATCTTCGTAGCGGCCGGAGCAGGCGCCGGTGCTGGAGTTGGCCTTACTGGCGCGGGCGCCGCAGCCGCTGCAGGTACGCTCCCCGTTGGAATCGAGGGTCGCTGTGTAACCGTGACCGGCGCTGCTGCCTTTGGCGCGGGGGCTGGAGGAGGGACGGCCTGCGGCGCAGATCTAGCTACGACAGGCGTCGGAGGCGCAGGAGCTGTCGCGACCGGTTGTGCTTTCGGTTTCTGCGGCGGCATCCGGAGTATGGAGTTGTCCGAGACGTCCGGCGCAGTCTCATCGAGCGAGGCCACGGCTTCGGCAACACGCCGCAACAGGATCACTGTCTGGTTGGTGAACGCATGTGGCCGCGAGGAGAAGACCTCGACCAGGCCCGCTACCCGGTCGTCTTTCTTCACCGGCACCAGCATCGCGGAGCGCATGTTCAGTTCGCGGCACACCAACCGGTCGACGCGGGGATCGTTTTCGGTGTCGACACAGGTGACGACTTCCTTCGTCCGCACGCATTCCCACGAAAGTCCCGAGCGCGGGTTCACCCTGACACCGGCTTGCGGCGCGATGCCCGACGACGCTTTGCAGACGATCCCGCTACCGTCTTCGACGGCGATGGCAACACCGCTCGCCTGGGTCATGGCGGCGATCTGGTCGACGAGGAAATTCAGCGCCTGGAGCTGCGCCCATCCGGAGACGATGATGCGCGCCTCCAACTGCGCTACGCGGTCGCGCGCGTCGAGATCGGCGGTCTCTTCGCTCTCCGGCTGATGAGCGAACAGCGGGTTGGCTTCGGAGGCGACCCACTTGCGCAACTCGGGCTTGAGGTCATCCGCGATTCTTGTGAAGCGGACACCCATGCGTCCGGCGCGGTCGACCCAGGCGATCTCGCCTTCGCCCTCGATGAGAACGGCGGTGTCGGGGAGCTGGAAACGGAATCTTGTTGTGAACCCTTCGCCGACACCCTCAACCGATTGAACACCAATGCCGGTCTCACTGACGTCGAGCAGCATGGCGCTACGGCTGTCGCCGAGATCGACGAGGCACAGGTAATCGTCCAGCGCACACCGGCGGTCCGCTTCGCGCCGGTTGACTGCGTTGAGTGGCTGAAGGTTCGACATGGACTGAACTTCATCTCCTATCTAGCTGGTTCGCCCATCCGCGCCGCCCCCGTTCAGGAGCGGCAGTACTGCACTGCTCCTCACGGAAATGGACGCCGCGGCGCCGACAACAAGATCTCTGCGTCGGTCTTCATCGGGGACGGTGTCACCATCGGCGACGGCGCCACCGACGAGGCTGCGGCCATGCGCATCTTGGGCGTGTCGAATTCGGCCTTGTCTTCGTCGACCAGCAGACGGGCTGCGAGCCGCAGCGCTTCCAGTTCTTTCTGAATGTCTTGAAGTTGCGACTCTTTCTGGCGAATAACGTCGTAGATGTTCCTCATCAGACGTGCTGCTCCTGCACCATGGTTGGTGATATGGAACACTCTAATTCAATTGTGGCTGGAGATTGGTTGGGATTTTACCTTAGATTTGCCTAATCCCGGCGGCCTTTTTATCCACCGATGTGGACCATCGTGCGGGAGGCAGGAACAAAGTCCGGTTCGCCGATGTGGTGACGGGCTTCCTTGTGGTTCACGACCTCTCTCAGGAATGCGCCCAACTGCTCGTCGGTCGCGCCGGCACGCATGCGTCCGGCAAGGTCGTGGTCGAAGACGGAGAACAGGCAGGTCCGGATCTTGCCGTCGGACGTCACGCGGATGCGGCTGCACTGGCCACAGAATGGGTTCGATACCGGGGCGATGATCCCGATCTCGCCGAGGCCGTCGTCGAACCGGTAACGGCGCGCAGTCTCACTGCGCGCGTGCGGGATCTCTAGCAGGGGCCGGAACGCAGCCATGCGTTCGAGTATTTCCTCGAGACGGACGACGACCTCGGGGGACCACACCCGCTCCTCTTCCAGGGGCATGAACTCGATGAAGCGCACGATGACGTTCTCGTCGCGGGCGAACCTGCCGAAGTCGGCGATCTGCTCGTCATTGAAACCGCGCAGCAAGACGCAATTGACCTTGACCGGTTCCAGTCCGGCCCGCTGCGCCGCGCGAATTCCGGCACGCACGGCTTCGAACCCGTTTGGCACGCGGGTAATGCGCGCGAAGGAGACGGGATCGACTGCGTCCATGCTGACGGTGACGCGCGACAGCCCTGCATCCTTCAGCGCCTGAGCCATGTCCGCCAGGAGATGGCCGTTGGTAGTGATTGCGATGTCGAGCGTGTCGTCAATGCGCCGCAGCTCGCGGACAAACCCGATGACGCCATTCCGGAGCAGCGGCTCGCCGCCGGTGACACGGATCTTGCGAATGCCATGATCGACAAAAAGGCGGGCGATACGCAGGTAATCGGCGAAGCTCAGTTCAGCGTATTGCGCGCCCTCGTTGCCGGTGCGGCAGTACACGCATTTGTAATTGCAACGGTCGGTGATCGCCAGGCGCAGGTCGGTAATGGGACGGCCATATTTGTCCCGCAATTCACGACTGCAGATATCGGGGTAAGCAAGCGCCATCGGCGAGTGTTTCCTTTCCAAACGGGAGGCGCAAGCGTTTCCCCTCGCACCCTCGGCTACGTGGTTCGTAGCACCGCTGCCGCAGCCAGGGTGTACCCGAAGGCCACGACAGTCGGAAACTCATCCCCATTATAGATGCGCGGTCAACAAATAGGCTTCGTTCTTTAGTGCTGGGTCGCATTCCAGATTGCCCTGGCGAAGAGGCCGTGGCCACTGCGCCGCAGCACGTCACGCCAGCAGCAGCTCGGTGAAACCCCGCTGCTGTTCTCGATTTCGGCCAACACGCGCAAGTGAGAGTTAATCGAACCAACTATCGCTAGTGAAGAGAGGTATGTCATGAACCGCACACCCATGCTGGTGCTGTTATTGGTGTTACTCGTCTCCGGTTTTGCGCTGGCGCAGCAGAATCCACCGATCGCGCAGCCGCAACCCGCAACGCCGGAACAACCCGGGATCGCGCAGCCGCAGCCCGCCGCGCCCGACCAACCGATGGGAGCTGAACCCGCGGCGGCGCCTTCGGTAGCCGTGAGCCGGGACCGAGCGCAGATCCAGTCGCTAGTGCAGCAACTCAACCAGGCGGCGCTGACTAACGACGCGTCCACATTCGACCGGTTGCTCGCGTCCAATTACCAGGCCATCAACCCACAGGGCGTGAAGGAGGACAAGAACGACATCCTGAAAGCCCATCGCAATAACGACATCAAGTACGAAGCCCTGCAAGACCGCGATGAAGATATCCAGGTCAACGGCAATACGGCCGTCGAGCGCAGCACATCCGATGTTCGTGGCGTGTACAAGGGTCAGCGCTTCGACGGAAGTTATTCCTCGACACGCAACCTCGAGCGCCAGCCGGATGGCTCATGGCAGATCGTCAGTCTGGAAGTTCACAGGGTGAAATAAAGCGCGAGGACGTGCGTGGTCTGCCCGGGCCCGTAGGGTCCGGGCTTTTTGCCGGAGTCAGGCCCGGTTGTAGTTCAAGTACACCGGACATTCATGCAGCCGCTCGGCGAAAAAGAGCACATACTCGTAGGGACTCGCAGCCACTACGAGACCGCATTGGGCGCAACGCGAGACGATCAGCCGCCCGCCACCAATGCGTGCATGGATGAACGGCTCGATATTGCGCGGCAGAGCAGCCATGAGTATTTGGATGCTCCATCCGGAGTTCCGCAATATCTTCTAAGGTAAATTGCGCGAACACACCACCACGGACTGGCAAACCTTTTCACGCGCCTGTCACGAACGTGCGATGTGCGCCGTTGGCCGCTGTGATATCCCATAAGAATGAACACGGGCAACCGAACTGCGCGTTGGGTCGTGGACCTGCAAAGACGAGTGATCCTGGAGTGCAACGCTGCAGCCCCCGAATTGTGGGGATACACCGCCGCCGAGATGATCGGGATGGGCGCGGATCGACTGTTCCATCCCGATGAACTTGGCCGCCTGAGCACCGTTCGCAACGAACACGTCTCGGGCGACGCCGGCAGCTGGAGATGCGTGCGCAAGGACGGAACGGTTTTCTATCTCCGTATCACCGTTCAGAGGGGTGTACACGAAGGCAAGCTGTGCGCCTGGGCGGAAGCTGTCGCGAGTTAAAGGATCGTCAGTTTTCAAGCAGCCACCGCGCGAAGCGATGGCCGCTCATTTTTTTTCGCGAAATGACGGCTGGTGCTCTTACGCCGCGCTCTTGAACTGGTCGCGCAACAACTTGGCGCGATCGTGGGCAATGAACACGCTCTGCGCCTGGCGTTCGACGATCAAGCGGATATCGGCCGGCAGGTCTTTCTTCAAGGCGTCCTCATAATTGTGCTTGGCGTTGTCCTCTCCGCGCTCGACCTCTGCCAGGACGCTCTCGTCGCTGTGCGACACCTTTTCCTTCAGCTCGAACCACTTGCGATGGATGGCACCGCTAAGACTTCCTTCGCGGTCGGGGTCGTGTTTGCCGAGCTGCTGTGCCTGCGCCTCCAAGTCGCCCGCAAACTGTCCGCGCTCGAGCGACTGCTGGTTGAACCAGTTGCGGATATCGGGATTCTTGATGTGTTCAGCTGCGTCGCGATAGCCATTCTGTCCATCGCGACAAGTTTCAATGAGTTTTTCGAGCACGCTGATGGTGTCGTCCTGCTGCGTCATCTCTGGCCTCCTGCTGGAACATTAGTGAGATGGCGTTGAGGAGCGCGGTGTTGGGAGCAGTCGGCGGAAATTCACCAGCCAGCAAAGTAAAAGGCCACCGATGTCTCGATGGCCTTTGCCAGGAATATGACCCGAAGATTAGTCGCCGGAAACCAGCTCGCCCTCGTGCTTCTCGACGGCAGGCTTGTGGCCGTTACCGTTTCCGTTGCCATTGGCGGGAGCGATCGGCGCAATCGTCGACAGGGGAACGAAATTCTCTTTTGGCTTCGCTTCCTTGAGGACGACTTCGCGGTAGAGCCGCGCCATCTTCTCGTTATGCGCCGCGTCCTCCGCCATCTTGGCGTTGCGCTTGCGCGTCTTTTCTTCCGTGGTGTTCTTGGCGATGCCCAGGCGCTCGAGGTCGTGCTGCTCCTCGGTGGTGATGAGCTCGTCCTTGAGTTGCAGGGCGCGCAGCCTGGTCTGGCCGTCGAGGTTCACGCTCTTGCCACCGGCGAAGATCTCATGCCGGCCGTGCTCCTCGTACCACTTGGTGAGCGTGGCAGTCATGTGCATCTTCTCGATGATGTTGCGCCAGCCGATGCCCGTGTTGTAGGCGCAGAAGCTGATCTCGCCTTCCTGCGTGGCGTACGGGATGATGCACTGCTCAGTGCGGCGGAAATCGTAGTTGAACAGGTCCTGGAACCACATGCCCGCGATGAACAGGATGTTCCAGCGGTCCTTGCGGCGCTTCTCCACGTCCTCGATCGTGCGGTCGGCAGTGACTTTGCCGTAGCCACCGGTCTGCGCCTTCTTCGAGACACCGAAGCTCTTGTCCAGCTTCTGGAGGAAGGCCGCCAGCGTGAAGTGCTTGGGCGCCACGAACGGCTTGTAGTTGCGCATGACGCTCAGCGCCATGCCGAACGCGGACCAGAACTTGGAGCGGCGCATGTCGGTAACGCGGGCGACGTCCTTGGCGAACTGGTCGGCGTTCAGGAAAGCAGTGATCGGAACGGCTTCCTTGGTTTCCTTGTCCACCATCACGCCCATGCCGACGCCGCAATTCGGGTGGCATCCGCAGGAGAGCTGTCCCCACTGCGCGTCGGGACCGTGAACGTGGTCGGCCCAATCGGAGAAGGTGCCCATGAAGCTGAGCGGGAACCAATCGCGAGCGGGCTCGCCGATGCCGGTCAAATTCTTTACGTCGTGCGCCAGGTGCGACAGCGTGTAACGCTGCGCGGCACGGCGCTCGTCGGTCACGGCTTCGTCGCGGCCGGTGAAGGAGACCGGCTGGAACGAGAGGAAGCTGATGACCCTGGGGTTGTCGAGCGCAAACTGAACCAGGCGTCCGACCTGCTCGTTGTTGATGCCGTTGACGATCGTCACCACGGGAACGATGTCGACGCCGGAGGCGTAGAGGTTCTCGATGGCGCGCAGCTTCACGTCAAACAGGTTGCCGACCTTGCGGTGGGAGTTGGCGGCGTTGCCGATGCCGTCGAACTGCAGGTAGGCATAGCGCAAACCGGCTTCCGCGGCCTGCTTGCAAAAATCTTTGCTCTTCGCGAACTCGATGCCGTTGGTCGCGGCCTGTACCGAGGTGTAGCCGACCTTGCGGGCGTAGCGCACCGCGTCGAGGAAGTACGGGGAGAGCGTGGGCTCGCCACCGGAGAACTGCACCGACATCTGGCGCTTCGGCTTGATCGAGATCGCGTTGTCGAGGAGCTGCTGGATCTCGGTCCAGCTCAACTCGTGGACGAAGCCGACCTGGTTGGCGTCCATGAAGCAGGGGTCGCACATCATGTTGCAGCGATTGGTCAGGTCAATCGTCAGCACAGCGCCGCGGCCGAACTTCACCGTCGAGGTGCCGTGGTTGTGCAGGGCTTCATCGGCGTGCGAGCGGATGTCGCGGCCAGGGAAGACGTCCTCGATATGTTTCATCATGACCGGATCGATGGACATGACGTCTTCGAAGTGACCGTGCTTGGGGCAGTCTTTCACCATCAGGATTTTGCCGTCGCGCTCAATGATGGTGGCCCTGATCTCGCCGACCTTTTCGTTAAGAAGGATGTCGTGGGGGAGCTTGCCGTCGAGGATCTGCTGGCGAATCTCGGGAACGCACTTCGGGCAGAGAGAGTCGGTGGTGCGCGGCCACCCCAGCGGCGGCTTGGATTTCTCGTACGAATTGAGCAGCGGTTTCTCCGACCACTTGGGCGTAAAGGTCCCGCCGGGCTTCTTCACCTGGTTGAACTTGTCGAACACGAACCAGCCCGCCTTGGCGGCATACACCAGGCCCTGCTCTACGTACTTAATCGGCTTCGGCATTGATCCACCCCATTCGAAATGGAGGAGCGTTTACACGTACACCCCAGCACGTGCGATAGTGCTCCTCACTGTGCATCGTAAACGGCGAAGTTGACATATTGAGTCAGAAATCATGAAAAGGAACGATTTACGCGCCAAGCGGGAACATTGTGCATTAAACGGTAAGACGATGGCCAAGTCTAACTGATTGAAACGCAAGGAGAATTGCTGAACTTGGTTCACCGCTGGACAGGTCAGAAGTCGCACTACTAACCGGGGGCAGGTGCTTACAGACGGTTGAAGCCGTCGAGCGCGGCCACCTTGTATGCTTCCGCCAAAGTGGGGTAGTTGAACACGGAGTCGCGGAAGTACTCGAGCGTTCCGCCAAAGGCGATCACCGCCTGGCCGATGTGGATAATCTCCGTAGCCCGGTCACCCATGGCGTGAACGCCCAGCACCTTAAGGGACTTCGGGTCAAAAAGTATCTTGAGCATGCCGGTGTCGTCGCCGAGCATCATGCTCTTAGCCAGTTCGGCGTAGCGCGCGATGCCGATCTCGTATGGCGTCTTGTTGGCCGTCAGCGTCTGTTCGGTCTGGCCGACGACGGACACCTCGGGAATCGTATAAATGCCGTACGGCAGCAGGTCCGACATCTTGCATGTGCCGCCGTTGAACATGTGGACGCTCGCGAGCCTTCCCTGTTCCATGGACGTGCTCGCCAGCGCCGGGAACCCGATGACGTCTCCGGCGGCGTAAATGTGGGGCACGGCGGTCTGGAAGAACTCGTTGACCTCCAGTTTGCCGCGCGAGTCGCACTTCAGCCCCGCCGCCTCGAGTTGCAGCATGTCGCCATTGGCCTGGCGGCCGACAGCGTAGAGCAGTGTATCGCCATGAGCGCGCTTGCCGCTCTCCAGTTCCGCGTAGACCCGGCCGTTGTCATCCCGGCCCACCGACACGACTTTCTCACCGAGGCGGAAGATCACGCCCAGGCGGCGGAGGTAAAACATGAGCGCCTCGATGATCTCGTGGTCGACGAAGTCGAGCACGCTCGTGCGTGCTTCGATGAGCGTGACTTTCCCGCCGAGCGCCGCAAAGAACGACGCGCACTCTATTCCGACCACGCCGCCGCCGACGACGATGGCCTCTCGGGGAACTTCTTCCAGCTTTGCGATCTGGTCGGTGTCGATGATGTTCTTGCCGTCAAACGGGATGTTGGGCGCGTGCGCCGGGCGCGTGCCACAGGCGATGACAATGTTCTTGCCGCGCAGCAGTTGGCTGGAGTCTTCGCTTGCGGCTTCCACTGTGTTCGCATCGAGGAAACGAGCGGCGCCTTCGAAGACCTGCACGTCATTGCGCCCGAGTTGGGCGCGGATCACCTGCGTCTCGCGCGAGATGATGTCGTTCACGCGGAACGCGAGATCCTTGATGCTGACGCGCTGCGCGAAATTGTGTCCGTAGGCGGTCCGTTGCACGAAGGACGTGAGGTGGATGATCGCTTCGCGCAGGGCTTTGCTGGGGATGGTGCCGGTATGCACGCACACACCGCCGACCATCGTCAGCCGGTCCACGACAGCCACTCTCTTGCGCCGCTTGGCCGCGGAAATGGCGGCCTTCTGCCCCGCCGGACCGCTGCCAATCACGACCAGATCGAACTCAGGGACCAAGCGCGATTCCCCCTCTATGTCTGCGCAAACGTCAAATGTCTGGAATCACCCCAACGGCTGGTGTCTATTGTGGCACATCGAGGCAAGGGGCCGTTTCTGGTTGTTGGCGGACAAGCGGCTCGCAAAGAAAATCGTGGTGCGCATAGGTACGCACCACGACAGCGCCACAGGAACGTGGGTTATTGACTTGTGGACATCGATTCCTGCCCAAACACGAGGGCCGTGTTCTTGAATTCGATGGCGTGCAGCGTCTTCGCTTGATCGCCAGACGCGGCCGTCAGGTCAAGCGCGCCATCGTAATTCGACGTCGGCTTTTGCAGGGTTGCGGGTGCGGTTGCGACCTCTTTGTTATTTTGCTTGAAGGTCACCTGAACGGAGGGGCCGCCTCCGTCCCACTGGACCGTGTAGTCCCCGGGTTTGAGTACGGTGCTGCCGACCTTCACCGGTTCTGAGAGGTTGATGGATTTCTTGGTTGCGGCAAAAGAGAGGACAGGCACTACGATGAACAGAAGTAGGGCCAACAACGACGAACGATACAGCTTCATTATTCGAACTCCTTATCGGTAACGACGGGATCCGCCGATCAGACCCGTACAAATCCTGAACGCCACGCTATCTGCAAGCAGGACGTTTAGCTGCCTATTGGATGTGGGCTTCGATGAAAGGTCGCGGTTGGGAGTGTAAAGATGAGCGGCGGGCCGGCTGTGCTCGCGCGCAGCTCGCGCCGGGCGTAGCATACACATATGTTCGCGATGGCGCTGGCAATCGCGTCTGTACTTTTCGCTGCTGCTCCGAGCGAGCAGCAAAGGAGCGCCATGAAGATCGAGAGCTCCGCCTTCGGCTCCGGACAACCCATCCCGCAGAAATACACGTGTGACGGACCCGATGTTTCGCCGCCCCTGAGCTGGTCGGATGCACCACCGGGCACGAAGACTTTCGCGCTCATCGCCGACGATCCCGATGCGCCGATGGGCACGTGGGTGCATTGGGTGATCTTCAGCCTCCCGCCGCAGACGAACGCGCTTCCGGAGGGGGTTGCGAAAACGGAATCTGCCGCGGGCGGCGTGCATGGCCGCAATGACTTCGGCAAAACGGGTTATGGAGGTCCGTGTCCGCCGCCGGGAAAGCCGCACCGTTACTTCTTCAAGCTTTATGCGCTCGACACGACCCTGAATCTGCGCGCTGGAGCGACTAAACAGGACGTTGAAAAAGCGATGCAAGGACACGTTCTGGCTCAAGCCGAGCTTATGGGCACATACCAACGGAAGCGTTAATTAAACGAAGAATAAAAAGGCCACCGGTGTATCGGGACTGTTACGAAACTCGTGCCGTCCCTGACGGGACTCGACAAACTTCCCACATACAAGTCCCGGGACTTACGTCCCGCGCTATGAACTTGCGCGCCTGCGGCGCTAGACAGGGCTGTTGCTCCGCTGTTGCTCCATTCGACCCATTCCATTGTGAGTTTCGTAACAGCTTCGTGTTTTGCCGGCCTCGTAACTGGCGACTGGTTTACCGCAGCGTGACCGTCATCGTCGAAGAGTGCTGCAGGCCAGCCGAGCTTCCCGTCACTGTGATCGTCACCGTAGTCGCCGGATTCGCGGGTGGCTGGTTGGTCGAGACGCTCGCATTGCCGCCACCGCATCCCGCCTGGAGCAGCAGCACCACGGCAACTAACGCCAGCGTAAGCAGCAGAGCATGACGCTTGCGTTTGCCGCCCATGAGCACCACGCCGGCAGCGCCGAACATCAACGTACCGAACGTCCAGGGCGCCTGCTGCCGGTGATTCGCGGCAGACGTCGAGGACGAGAGCGTCAGCGTCGAGTTCGCTCCGTTCGCGCCGGGCTGGACGGTCGCCGGCGAGAACGAGCAGGTCATCCCCGCCGGAACATTTGCGCATCCCAAGGTGACCGTCGAATCGAACGAGCCGCCAACGGCGCTGACTGTGACCGGCACCGAAGTCGAGGAGCCGCGCACGATGGAAGGCGTCGAGTTGCCGACCGCAACCCCGAAGTCGCTGACGGCCACATTGACCGTCACGGGTGGTGAATCCGTTTCGCCGTCGTTCACAACGAGCGTGAGCCTTGAGGTCCCAAACGGCAGCGTGACGTTCGGCCGCGCGCCGCTGGCGACGCCGTTGCCTTCGGTGAACGGTCCCGTCCAGCGATAGGTCAGCGCGTCGCCCTCCGGGTCTGACGAACTGCCGGCATCGAGGGCGATCGTCGCGCCGAGCACACTGGTTCCGGAGACGACGCGGTCCGAACCCGCGTTCGCTATCGGCGCGTGGTTTACAGGCTCGAAGAGCGCGAACGGCGATAAGGTTGCCGCGATCGCCGCGACCGTGCTCGTGGTCGGATCGGAGGCGACGGTGCGGTCCACCCACGTGCCATTCTCGAGGTGGAACAACCGTACTCTCGCCGAGTGATGGAACTGCGACGGAGCGACTGCGAACGCCACCAACGGAGAACCGCTGGTTGTGGCTGTGGTACTGACCTCGTAGGTCCACGCAGCCAGGCCATTGCGGAACCCGGCCGGAGGCGTCGCGCCCGCTACGCTGCTCAAGCTCGTTGTACCGGGGGACTTCACGCTGGGGAAGACCACGCGCGCCGCGGCGCCCGAATTGCCGTCATAGAGCTGCACACCGACGTTATCGCCCGCATCGGTGTTCGTTGCGCCGTCGCTGGTCATCTGCGCCGTACTGTTCAGCGGATTCGGATCATACTGCGTCGCCGTTGCGTGACACGTGACCGACGCCCAACCCGTCGACGGCGGCAGCAGGTGCAGCGTGATGCTGGCCGCGGCATTCGCCGCGATCGAAGCGAGGCCGCACACGACGTCTGTCCCGTTCACCGAGCACGAGCCCTGCGACGATGTGACCCCGTTATAGCCGAAGCGGTTCGATGTGCACGTGAGCGACACATTTGATGCCGAGGACGGACCCGCGTCGGTCACGGTCACCACGTACGTCGGCGACAAACCGCCCTGGCCCGAACTGGTGACGACCAGGTCCGCGACAGCTACCGCCGCCGTCACGGTAACGGAGTTGTTCGCGGAGTTCGGGTCGGGCTCGGCCGCCGATACGGATGCCGTCGTCGTGAGCGCGGCGTTCGCGTTCGACGTAGCGGCGATCGTGATCGTGGCGGTTGCGTTCACGGCCATATTGCTCAACGAGCACGTGATCGAAGTGCTGATGGTGCAGGCGCCATTCGACGCAGTCGCCGAGGTGACGATCGCATTCGTCGGCGCCGACGAGGTAAAGCTCACCGACGTCGCCGTCGACGGACCGTTGTTAGTGATGAGGAAAGTAAAGGTCGTGCTTCCGCCCGGCGGAATACTGGGCGGATTCGGAACGCCGGTGAGCGCCAGGTCTTCCTGCGGAACGATGCCCGTACCGGTGACGTTGACCGTGTCCGGCGAACCCGCGGCGTCATCCACGATCGTCACCGCGCCGGACTCACCGCCGATTATCGTCGGCGTGAACGTAACGGAGATCGTGCACAGCGAATTCACGCTGAGCGCCGACGGGCAATTGTTGGTCTCGGCAAAGTCGCCGTTGGAGGTGATCGAGGAGATGTTCAGCGTCGCATTGCCGGCGTTCGTCAAGGTGATGGTCTGTGCCGGCGAGGTCGTGTTCTGCACGACATTGCCGAAGCTCAGCGACGTTGGGTTCAGTTGCGCCAGCGGACCGCTACCCGCGCCGCTGAAGGTCGCGGTCTGCGTGGCCGCGTTGCTCGTGACCGTCAACGAACCGGTGCGTGCGCCCGCGGCGGTGGGTTTAAAGGTCACGTTGATCGTGCACGTGGCGTTCACCGATAGCGATGCCGGACAGTTGTTGGTCTGGTTGAAATCGCCGGTTGCGGCGCTTACCGTCAGCCCGGTGATTGAGACCGTACCGGTGTTGGTGACGGTGATCGTCTGCGCGCTGGTCGTGGTATTTAACGCGACCGTTCCGAACGTCAGCGAAGCCGGGTTCAGTGTCAAGAGCGGGCCAAGACCGGAACCTGTCAGGGTCACCGTGTGTCCGCCGAACGAGCCGTTGTCGCCGATGTACAACGTGCCGTTACGGGTGCCTGGCGCCGACGGGGTAAAGGTCACCTGGACGGTGCAGTTGCTCCCGACCGCAACCGATGCCGGGCAGTTATTGGTCTGGCTGTAGTCGCCGGCAATACTGATCCCGCTGATCGCAAGCGCGGTCGTACCCGAACTGGTGATGGTCACGGCCTGCGCCGCGCTCGGTGTGCCGATACCAACGCTGCCGAATCCAAGCTGCGACGGCGATACCGAGCCTACCGGTCCCGTGCCACTACCGGACAGCGCCACGGACTGCGTACTGACGGACGTGTAGACGTAGATGTAGCCGCCCTGATTACCGGCAGCGGTCGGGCCGAACGTCACCGAGATGGTGCAATTGGCGTTCGCCACCAGCGTAGCCGGGCAATTATTGGTTTCGCCGAATTCAGGATTGGTCGAAGAGATCGTATTCAAGCCCAAGTCGGCGTTACCGGTGTTCGTCAACGTGAACGTCTGGGCGGCAGAGGTTGTGCCGACGGTCTGGGTCGTGAAGGTCAGCGAGCTACCAGAGAGTGTCGCTACCGCGCCGACACCTACGCCGGTCAGCGAGATGCTCTGCGGGCTTCCCGGGGCGTCGTCGGTAATATTCACCGAGCCATTGCGCGTGTTCGCGCCGCTCGGCGAGAAGGTGATGGAGAGCGTGCAACTGGCATTCACGGCGAGGTTATTACCGCAGTTGTGAGTGACTCCGTAGTCGCCGGTCGAGCCAATGTTGTTGATGGCCAGCGGCCCGGCGCCGTTGTTCGTCATCGTGACTGTCTGCGCCGCGGAAGTTGTGCCGACGTTCTGGTTGGTGAACGTAAGCGAGTTCGAAGACAGGTTCACTGAGGGCTGACCCACGCCGGTGCCGCTGAGAGCGACCGTCTGCGGGCTGCCGGCAGCATTGTCGGTGATCGACAGCGTGCCGTTCAGCGTGCCAACACTGGTCGGAGTGAACTTGATCGAGATGGTGCAGCTGCCGTTGGTGGCGATGGTCGAGCATCCGTTGGTCTGCGCGAAGCCCGCTCCCGAAACTGAGATGAGCGAGATCGAGACCGGCGCGCCGGTATTGATCAGCGTGACGGTCTGCGCCGCGCTGGTGGTATTCAGCTGCTGCGAATTGAAGACCAGATTGCTGGGGGAGATGGTCAGTTGCGGACCAGTCACGCCGGTACCACTCAGCCCGACAACGTGCGGGGTACCGGGAGCGTTATCGGGAATCGACAGCGTTCCCGAAGCGACGCCCGACGCCGATGGCGTAAACGTCACCTGGATCGTGCACGAGCCCGTAGGCGCAAGCGACGTCGTGCATCCGTTCGCCGCGATCGCGAATGGTCCCGTCACGACTGCCGTTCCAAACGTGAGGCTGGTCGTCCCGGTGTTGGTGATGTTCACCGATTGCACGGCACTCGTCGTGTTCACTACTTGGGACGAGAACGACAACGTGTGGCCACTGGAGTCCGTGGTCGTCGACAAGCTCGCGACCGGGCCCGCCGCAGTGGCATTGCCGGAGATGGCGATCGATTGCGGCGTGGTAGGGGCGTCGTCGTTCAATTGCAAGGTGATGTTGCGCGCTCCAGCGCTTCCCGCCGGCGCGAACGATACGGTGATCACACAATAGTTATTGACCGCAAGCGGCGCGGTGCAACCGTTGGTCAAGGGGAATTCAGATGTTCCGCCGGTAACGCTGGAAACGTTCAGAGGCGCGCTCCCGGTGTTGTACACCTCGATGTACTGGTTGCCGTTGGTGCTGCCGATATTGGTATTGCCGAACACCAGATTGTTTGGAACGAGCGTTACGACCGGGAACGGCGTGACCCCGGTGCCCGTCAGAGAAATGGTCCGGGGACTGCCGACGGCGTTGTCGGTGATCGTGACCGAACCCGCGCGCGTGCCGGTGGCCGTCGGCTTGAAGCTGATGTTCATCGCACAGTTATTGGCGGGGTAGACGGTGTAACCTGCGCAGCCCGATACCAGGAAGTCGCCGGCCGGGACCACCGTCGAAATGGTCACAGGTGTATTCCCCTGGTTCACTAGATACACCGTGGTAGCAGCGCTGGTGGTGTTCGTCGGCGTGTTGCCGAAGGTGATGGAATTCTGCGAAAGCTGGACGGCGCTGTTCGGGTCGGCGCCTGTCCCGCTTAACGCCACGCTGTGCGGACCACCGCCGGCATTGTCCGCGATGTTCAGCGTCCCGGTGAGGGCGCCGGTAGTGGTTGGCTTGAACTGCACGTCGATGACGCAACTGTAGCCGCCGGTGTTGAGCTGGGCTCCTTCGCAACTCGAGTAGTAAATAATGAAGTCGGCGCCTGTAATCGAACTGGCGTTCAATTGCACCGGCGCATTGCCCGTATTGGTCACCGTGACCGCGGCGTAGTTAGGGTTGGTGGCGCCGACCACGGTTGGCGGAAACACGAGCGAGCCGGGATTGATGTTCACGCGCAAAGACGGCGCAGTCCCGTTTCCGGTGAGCGAAACCACGTGCGGGCTAGTGGTCGAAGTGTCGGTTATCGTGATGCTTCCGGTGCGCGTGCCGGCCGCCGTGGGCGTGAACACAACATAGACATAGCAATACGAGCTGACGGCGATCGTGCCGCCGCAAGCGTTGTACGTGCTGCTGTAGTCGCCTGTGATGAGGACACTGGAAATCGGCAGCGGCATATTGCCCGTGTTGTAGAGGTACACCAACTGCGACGGAGAGGTTGTTCCGGTCGCCTGGTCGGCGTACGTAAGCGCGGTCGCGGACAGGCGAGCGGTGAGGGACTGGTCGACGCCGTTGCCGGTAAGCGAGACGGTGGCGTTGACAGCTCCGCCCGGAGCGTCGGTGCCGATGGTTACTGTCCCCGTGCGCGTGCCGGTCGCGGTTGGCTTGAAAGCAACCCCGGCGGTACAGGAGTTACCCGGCGCGAGGGTCTGAGAGTAGCAACCGTTATAGCTGACAAGATAGTCCCCGGTCGCTCCGGTACCGGAGAGCACCAGGGGGGCCGTGCCGGTATTGAACAGCTCGAAGTATTGCGTGCTGCTCTGGACGTTCAGCGGATTGTCCTGGTATGCCAGCGCGCTGGCGGTCAGCGAATATGACTTGGTCGCGGCAATGCCGTTGCCGGACAGTCCGACGCTTTGCGGCGAGCCGGTAGCGCTGTCGGTAAAAGTAACCGTGCCGGCACGGCTGCCCGTCGCGGTCGGCGTAAACGTGACGTTCACGTAACAGGCGCTGCCGGCCTGCAACGTGGAACAACTGTTGTAGGGGATCGAATAGTCGCCGGTGATCCCCACCGAAGTGAAATTCACCGGACTGTTGCCGGTGTTGTACACGGTCACCGTCTGGTAGCTGCTCGCGTAACCAACCGTCTGGTCCGGGAACTGGAGTTGGGTGGCGGAGAAAGCGAGCGTCTGCGTCGGATCCGCGCCCGTCCCGGACAGTTGCACCACATGCGGACTGGCAGGATCGCTGGCATTGATGGTCAACGACCCTGTCGCTGCCCCTGACACACTGGGCTGGAAATTCACGTTCTCATAGCAGTAGCTGCCAGGATTCACCGTACCGGTGCAGGCGTTGTACGAGATGTTGAACCCGGCAGTGATCGTCGACGAGCTGAACGTCAGCGGCAAGGTGCCGTTATTCCAAACGTACACCGTCTGCGACGCGCTCGTCGTTCCGACCACCTGCGTCGGGAACGCAAGTCCGCTCGCCGAAAGCTGTACCGAGTTCGTCGAGGGCTGCCCGTAACCGGAAAGATTAATGGTCGTAGAGCCGCCCGGCCCATTGTGAGTAAAGACCAGCGTGCCGGTGCGGTTGCCGGACGCGGTCGGCGTGAATTTGACGCTGACACCGCACGAGCCGTTATTGCCGACCGCCGAGCAGCCGTTCGAGGTCAGGGCAAAATCGCCGGTCGTCGTAACGCCGGAGACCGTGATCGAACTTCCGCTGTTATTGATGAATGTCGTATTCAGTGAACTCGAGGCGACATTGACCACGGTCTGCGGGAACGTTATGCCGTTCGGCGACATCGAGATCGCCGGCGCGGAAGAGACGCCGTTCGCGGCGAGATTTACTACGTGCGGACTGCCCGTAGCGCTGTCGGTGAATGTCAGGGTGCCGGTGATGGCGCCGGTAGTCGCGCCCGGGTTCAGCGACACAGTCAAAGAGCAATATGTGGCGGGGTATAGCGTGCCCACGCATCCGGAACCCGTGAACGGCGCGCTTGCTGTCACCGAGGAGATGGTGACGTTCGTAGATCCGGTGTTGGTCAGGTACACGGTCTGCCCGGGCGCGCTCGTGTTAACGACGACGTTTCCGAAATCGACGCTCGCGGGCGTGACCGCAACCGTCGTAGTCGCGGCAATGCCGTTGCCGTACAGCGAAATTCCGTGTGGGCTGCCGGCCGCTGAGTCGGTCAGCGTGATAGTGCCCGTACGCTGCCCAGCGGCCGTGGGCGTGAAGGTGACCGGCAAATAACAATAGGACTGCGCCGAAATCGTTCCGCAACCGCCGGTGGAAGCGAAATCTCCGCTCACATTGATATTGCTGATCGTGACCGGCTCGTTTCCGGGGTTATAGAGCAGGACGTACGTGGTGGAACTGGTCGTGCCGACAACCTGATCGTCGAAGCCAAGGTTGCTCGGAGTAGCGACGAGCACCGTCAGCGGATTCACGGCGTTGCCCGAAAGCGACACAGTGTGCGGGCTGCCGGGGGCGTCGTCGAATAACGCGAGCGTACCCGTACGGGTTCCGGCTGCGGTCGGCACAAACTGAACATATACGTAGCAGTAACTCCCGGGGTAAACCGTGGAGCACCCGTTGCTGTAAATGGCGAAGTCACCGCCGATGGTGACGTTGCTGACCGTCACCCGCGAATTACCGGGGTTGTAGAAATAAATGAGCTGGTACGACGAGGTCGTGCCCACGACGGTGTCGGGGAAACCGGCGCTCAAGGGCGAGGCGACCAGCGAATCGCTCGCGACAAGCCCGTTACCCGACAAGCTGATCACCGTCGGACTGCGGGGCGCTGAGGTCGCCAGCGTCAGCGTCCCACTGATGGCTCCCGCGGATTGTGGCTGGAACACCACGTAGATGTAGCAGTAAGACTGCGGCGCGATCGTGCTGCAGCCGTTGCTGGTGATCTTGAAATCGGCCGCGCTCACCTGCGGCGTCGAAGCCGTTATCGGCGTGTTGCCGGAATTAAAAAACAGGAGCGCCTGGGACTGGCTCTGCGTACCAACCACAGTGTCGTCGAACGACGACGCTGTCGGGCTGGCAACGAGGGCCGACGTCGCGGCCACGCCATTGCCGGTCACGGTGACGGTTTGCGGGCTGCCGGTCGCGTCATCCTCGAATGTGATCGTCCCCGACAGAGTTCCCGTCGTTGTCGGCGTGAATGCCACGTTGACGCTGCATTGCTGGAACGGCGCCAGCACGCTGCACCCGTCATACGTAAGCCGGAAATCGGCCGTACCGCCGTCGTACACGCGGTAGAAGCTGACGGTGGTATTGCCGTTGTTGGTGACGGTGATGGACTCGGCCTGGGACTGGGTTCCCACTACCTGATCGCCGAAAACCGTAGTCACCGGCGAAAACACAAGTTGCGAATTCGAAGTCGTGGCGTTGCCGGAAAGGCTGATGGACAGGTCGGGGCCGGCCGTGTTCTTTAGCGTCAACGTGCCGGTGCGGCTGCCTGCAGCCGTGGGCGCGAACTGGATGTAGAGGTAGCAAGCCGAGCCAGGCAGAAGGTTCAAGTTAGAACAGGAGTCGGTCTGGATCTTAAAGTCACCGGATACGGAATCCGGGCCCATCGTCACCGGCACTGTTCCGGTATTGGTCATCTGAACGTACTGCGTTGAACTGGTCGTGCCCACCACCTGGTCGAGGAACGACACGGCGGTCGTGCTCGGAGTAAGGCTGGCGGCGCCGAGACCGACCCCTGTACCGCGCAGGTTGATGTAGTAGTTCGGCACCACCGTGGGAGAGGCGTTTACCGAGACGTACGACGTGATCAGCCCGGCGATATATGGCTGGAACGTCACTTGCGTCGTGCAACTCGCGCCGACGGCGAGGTAAAGTGGGCAGTTCGTGTTCGAGACGAATGCAACCTGGTTGGTCGGGACGTTGACCGAGTAGATCTGCGCCGGCTGCGTCCCGATGTTCGTCAGCGTGAACGTCAGGGGAGCGCTCGACGTGTTCACCGCCTGGGACCCGAAGTCGTACGTTCCCGTCACCGACATCGAGAGCAACGCCTGGTCCTGCCCGTAGCCCTGTAAGGCGATCGTCGCCGGTGAATTTGTGCCGTTATGCACGATCGTGATCGTTCCGGCGACCGTGCCCGGGTTCGCCGGAGTGAACGTCACCTGCATCGTGCAACTGCCGGCCGCGGGGATCAAGCCGCCGCAGTTGTCGGTCTCGCTGAATGCGCCGTTACTGCTCGTGATGCTGGATATGGTCGCCGCCGAAGTGCCAAGATTCCGCAGCACGACAACCTGCGGTGCACTCGCCACCGTCATCGTTTGGTAGCTGAAGTTCAGGGAACTGGGAGACGGGATCACCGTCGCTCCGGCGGTGGGGCTGATCTTCGCGATGAATGAATACGAACCTATTCCAGGATTGGTGTACGGAAAATCGGGCGAGTATGAATTGCCG
This sequence comes from uncultured Terriglobales bacterium, assembly GCA_964559835.1. Lineage (GTDB taxonomy): Bacteria > Acidobacteriota > Terriglobia > Terriglobales > Acidobacteriaceae > DAISJI01. The sequence continues at coordinate 20,237 of CAZLJE010000037.1, read as the reverse complement.
GCAAGATACATGTTGCCGCTGCCGTCAACGGATATCTGCGGGATGTGCAGGTCGCCCGATGAGTACGGATCTTCGTCCTGCGAACCGCCGAGGTAAGTGAGGAATGTAGCGGCGCTGCCGTCCGCCGTCAGATTGGCAATGAATGCGTCCGTCTGGCCACCCAGCGTGCTCTGGATGGGATTCACCGTCGGCAAGTCGTTCACATAGGTATAGCCGCTGACATAAGGCGTGCAATTTGTCGTGCAGCCCGCCGGTATCGCGATCGACGTAGGAACGATGGGCGTCGAGAATTTGAACTGTCCCGTCGGACTGCCCAGGAAAGTCGAGAACACCAGCGCCGTACCACTGGCATTCAGCTTGGTGACGAATGCGCTGGGATAGTTGGTCTGGTACGCACCGGCGGTCGTCGGAAAATCTCCGTTGCTCACGACGCCCGTCACATACGTATTACCCGCCCCGTCAACCGCCACGTCCCAGGGCTCGCCGTAGCCGAGATAGGAAACGAACTGCGTCACGCCGGTGGGATCGATCTTGACGACGTACGCACCGCCCGACGTGTTATAGATCCCGTCGTAATTGAAGGCGCCAGTAGTGGTAGGTAAGTAGGCGGAATGAATGGCGGCATAAGCATTGCCGGCCGAGTCGGAACCGACCGCCACCGCGGAACCGTAGTAATAGTAGTAGTAGTTAGGCGACGGAAAAAGCGCGGAGTAGACCAGCGATGCGTTGCCGCTCTGCGTAATGTCGAACTTTGCGACGAATGGGATCTGGTTGCTGGTCAGGACTACGTTGTTGGTGTTTGGGAAATCCTGCGAGTACGTCCAGCCGGACACCAGTACTTTGCCCGTAGGGTCGATATTGATGCCGGTGCCCCGATCGGTGGAACTCCCCTGCAGGAAGGACGAGTACACCAGGCTCGAGCCGGTGGAATTCAGCACGGTGACGAAGGCGTGATAACCGCTGCCCGACGTCGGCTGATAGGCGCTCGTCGTCGTGACATATCCCGCCAAAGCCTGGCCGGTGATGTAGAGCTGGCCGTTGCTATCGACGGCAACGCTGGCGGCCTGCGCAGCGGTCGATCCGATCGTGGCGTTATAGAGCAGCGTTCGTCCGTCGCTCGCCAGCTTCACCACTTCCAGCGCTCCTACTGAATCGGCGAGGTAGACATTGCCGGCGGAATCCGCGATGGAGGCCGAGATGTTGTACATGGCGGAGACTTGCGTCGAGTACGCCAGCACCGCCGACGACAACACAGGATCGATGACGAGCGCGCGTCTCCGGTCGTACTTGCCGATTTCGAACCGGACCAGCGTTCCATTCGCGTCGCGCTCGATCCTGTATTCGGCTGGGACCGCTTTCCTGCTCGCGGACTTGTCCTGGTAGGCGACCGGCTTCAGGAAGCGCAGTTCCACTCCATCCTGATGAATGACGAGATCGCCCTGGCTGACCTGGACGTCGGCCGTCGCAGGGATCCGCCAACCGATGGTGCGTGGATCGCCTCCGGGCGAGACGTTGAAGTCGTACTCCAGCCGGTTTGCATCACCACGGAAAACAAGGTCTGTGCGCGGATACACGCCGCGATAGCGAACGCCCGAAAACAACGGCAGGTTCGTGATCCACGAATGCGCGTCGGAGTTCGGGAAATAACTGCTCTTGCCGGGAAGGTCGCCGAACGCGGAGATCTGCGGCGCTGCTTTACTGCCGACGAGCGACATCGCTACCGTCACGTCGTGGAACTTGTCTTCCTTCTGCGCGTGTGTGGGGACGCTGAAGGTGATCCTCTGCGACTCGAGGCCGACTTTGTATCCTCCGGCGCGGCCGACATAGCGCACATCCTTGTGGGCTTGGCCGCGGTTCGGCTCAAAGCGCAGCGGCGCCGCCGAATAGCTCGCAGTCCGGCCAGTTACCTTCGGCTTCAACGGAGTCATATCAGCGCCGAAACTAACGGCCCCAAACAACAGGAATGCGAGGAGAGCAGAAACACGTAGAGCTAGGCGAGGACGTCCCGACGATGAGGTGCCCACAACATCTCCTTCGTTAAGACAAAAAGGATCCTTAGTCCGATTGGGGAGGCCGAAAAGAGGTAAAGCCCTAGGGGGAGTGGGTTACAACATTAGTGTGGTTCCGTGACAGATGCAAGGGGTTTAGGACTGAGTTTCAGTCACCTAATTAAGGTGTCTTCCTGAACAAATGGCCTGCCGCGAACGGAGTTCCGGTCTGTGCCCGTAAGGTTACCGGCGCCGCTGCTATGCTGGAATCTGGGGGAGCCGAGTGCCACCGTTAGTCAACGCGCAGGAAATAAGCAAGGCGTTCGGGGCCGCACCCCTGTTCGAGAATGTGTCCTTTTCCATCTCCCCCCGCGACCGGATAGGAGTCATCGGGCCGAACGGATCGGGAAAGTCCACGTTATTGCAGATCCTCGCCGGGCGCATCACTGCCGATGAAGGGGATGTGGCGCGTCGCAAAGGGACACGGCTCAGCTACGTGGCGCAAGAGTCGCGTTTCGAACCCGGAGATACCGTCCGGTCGGTGCTCGCCCGCGCGCTCGAACGTATCAACGCGCCCGACTCCGAACGTGAGGGCCGTCTCGTCGAGACCCTTGGGCGTGCCGGATTCGAGGACTTCGAACAGCAAGCTGCCGCTCTCTCCGGCGGCTGGAAAAAACGCCTCGCCATCGCGGAGGCACTCGTCGAGGAACCGGACATTCTCCTGCTCGACGAGCCTACGAATCACCTGGACCTCGCGGCCATCGAGTGGCTGGAAGAGTTTCTGATCGGCGCGCCATTTGCCTCGGTGGTCGTCACCCACGACCGTTATTTTCTGGAGAACTTCGCCCAGGAAGTCGGCGAGTTGAATCGCGCGTATCCCGGCGGCATGTTGCGGGTCGGGGGCAACTACAGCAAGTTTCTGGAGAAAAAAGAGGACTTCCTGCACGCCCAGGCTCGTCACCAGGAGGCGCTTGAGAACCGCGTTCATCGCGAGATCGAGTGGCTACGCCGCGGGCCGAAGGCGCGCACCGGCAAATCCAAAGCTCGGATCGATCGCGCCCAGGAACTGATCGGAGAACTCGCCGACCTCAATACCCGTACGCGTACGGCGACCGCGAACATCGAACTGGCTGCCAGCGATCGACGCACCAAGCGGCTGGTCGAAATGCAGGACGTCGGTCAGGAGATGAACGGCAGGATTTTGTTTTCCGGGCTGGATTTCATTCTCACGGCCGGGATGCGTGTCGGACTTGTCGGTCCCAACGGCAGCGGGAAAACTACGCTGTTACGTATCATCGAAGATACGTTGCCGCCGACCATGGGTAAGGTCAAGCGTGCGGACGCGCTCCGCATCGTGCACTTCGACCAGAACCGCGTACTGGACGCGGGCGTGACCCTGGCACGAGCACTTGCGCCGGACAGCGACGCCGTCGTTTACCAGGACCGGGTGATCCACGTCGCCTCGTGGGCCGCCCGTTTCCTCTTCACGGGCGAGCAGCTCAATCAGCCCGTCGGAAGATTGTCGGGCGGCGAGCGGGCGAGGATCCTTATCGCCCGCATGATGCTGGAACCAGCGGATGTCCTGTTACTCGACGAGCCCACGAACGATCTCGACATCCAGACACTGGAGATCCTGGAAGAAAGCCTGCTCGAATATCGCGGCGCGTTGGTCATGGTGACGCACGACCGCTACCTGCTCGACCGCGTATCTACCGTGGTGATCGGTCTCAATGGCCGCGGCGAAATCGAAAAGTTCGCCGATTACGCGCAATGGGAGACCTGGTACAAGCAGCGGCGTAGCACAAGCGTCCCGCCGGTCACGCCTAATGCGGAACCTGCCCTGAGCTTGTCGAAGGGCGTCTCGCCTGCCACGCAGAAGGCCGGCAAGAAGAAATTGTCTTACCTGGAAGCGCGCGAGTACGCCACCATCGAGCAGCGGATCGAAGACGCCGAAACCGACCTCTCCGCGAAACGCGCAGCTTTTCACGATCCGGCGATCGCATCGGACGCCGAAAAACTGTTACAGGCACAAGGCGAACTGGAGGCCGCGCAGAAGATAGTGGACGAGCTCGTCGCGCGCTGGACGGAATTAGAAGAAAAACAAAGTTAAAATTGTCATTCCGGTGAAGTGGGGGGCTCGCATCGTTCCCCATTTGCGCGAGGATCTCAATCACTCGAACTGCGTTCGAAATTTCTCCAACTCCTGCGCCAACTCGCCGACCTTTCGCCGCAACTCCGCAACGTCTTCTTCGAGCCGCGACACGCGATCGTCCTCACGCGCCGGAGCGTCGGCCGCCGGGGGTTCATAACTCGCCACTTCGCCTGACATCAGGTGTACGTACCGCGCCTCCTTTGTGCCCGGCTGTCGCGGCAGGATCTTGGTCAGCGGCGGATCGTGCTCGATCAGTCGCTGAAGGGTTGCTTGCACCTCGTCCAGGTGCTCGAAGCGATGCAGACGCTCCGTTCGCCCGCGCAATTCTCCGGGCGTCTGTGGCCCGCGCAGCAGCAGGACGCACAAGACAGCCGTCTCCCGACGGTCCAGGTTCAGCACTTCCTGCAACCGGTGCTCATATTTCGTGACCCGGCTGTCCGCTCCTCCCGCCGGGCCCGCGAGCCGTTTCCCCTGCAAAGCACTCAGCGCGTCCCGGACCGAATCTTCGGGCAATTCCATGACCGGCTCGCGGTTGGATTTCTGGTTGCACGCGTTCACCAGCGCGTTCAGCGACAACGGGTAGTAATCGGGCGTGGTGATGTCCTTCTCGATCAGCGCCCCGAGCACCCGCGCTTCCACATTGGTCAGGTCAAAATTGGCCACGACAGTATGGTAATGCTTCCCTCCCGGACTGGCTGGTTGTGACGTAGCGCACACATGTGTGTGACGTGTCGCCGTCGTCCGCTCCACGCGAAGTCCATTACAATGACCCCCATGTATAAAGCCCTTCTTCCTCTCATCGCGCTTGTTCTGCTCGCTGCCTGCAGCACTGGAACGACTCCGCCGTCGGCAGCCGCGCCCGCTCCCACCAATGCGGCTCCCGCGCCTGCTCCGACTCCGGTTGCAATGCCGGCATGGAGCAGCGACGTACAGCCGAAGCTCCAGGAGATCGCCGGCAAAGACGCCACCAATTGCGGCGATGTGAAGTCTCTCAGTGGCGAGGAAATCAGTAAAGCCGGCGACTGCGCCATGCAGGCGGCGAAGGCGAAGAAGCCGTTCCTGGTGAGCTACGACATGCCCGGTTTGAGCGTCGGCATAGCGGCCAATTCCGAAGGCAAGCTGTTCACCGTCCAGTCCGCCGAGGAGAACGGAAAACCGGCAACGCCGAAGGCGCAACCCTGTCCATCGGAGTTGCGCATTGCGCAAAGCGGACGCGTCACTTGCATGCCTGTGGGATCGATGGGCGTAGCCCCCGGATCCGGCAATCCGCATGCGGGCGGGATGGGAGCCGTAGCGCCGGGCACGGCGAATCCGCACGCCACGCCTCCCAGCAAGTCACACTAACGGGCGACGTGCGCGACTTGTCCGCTGATGCTGTGATGACTGTCACCTGAGGCAGTGACGATCCGGAGACAAACGGTTACTCTTGCTCTCTCCGGGATGACCGCTCCTTCTTCCCAGCTCGCACCCTCCGGCCTGCATCGCAGCCTCGGAGCCCTGAAGATGGCAACCTTCGCCATCGGCGGGGCCATAGGCACCGGTTTATTTCTGGGCTCGGGCGCCGTCCTTCCTCTGGCCGGACCAGCCGCGATTGTTAGTTACGCGATCGGAGCGCTGCTCTCGCTGGCAGTGGCCATGGCGATGGGCGAACTTGCCGTCCGTCATCCCCAGGCAGGCGCTTTTGGCGTCGCGGCGGATGAATACCTGGGTCCCTGGGCAGGCTTCGTGGTCCGCTCGGGCTACTGGGTGTGCATGCTGCTCTCGGTCGGCGCTGACCTGGTGGCTTGCTCGACCTACATCCATTATTGGGCGCCGCACGTTCCCGCCGCAGTGTGGATCGTCGTGATCACTGCCGCGTTGTTGCTGATGAACTTGGCCGACGTTGCCAAGCTCGGCACGGTCGAGTACTGGCTAGCGGCGCTGAAAGTGATCACGATCCTCGCTTTCATCATCATTGGGACGGCGCTGCTGACGACGGGCCGTGTACCGCCGGAGTTCACCACCGGTGGCGGATTCTTGCACCACGGCATGCGCGGCGTGCTGCTCGCAGTGCCTTTCGCACTCTTCAGTTTTCTCGGCATCGAATTCGTGGCGGTCAGCTCCGGCGAAGCTCGTGATCCGCGCGCGATCCGCAACGCAACGCTCCTGACGTTCGGCGGCCTGATGTTCCTCTACCTGGGCGCCATGGCGGTGCTGGCGGGAGTGGTTCCGTCCGCGCACCTGAGCACCGCCGAGAGCCCGTTCGTAACGCTTTTCCGCTCGGTCGGCATTCCGGCGGCGACGACGCTGATCAATGTTGTTGTACTCACAGCGGCTCTTTCAGGATCGAACGCTTCTCTCTACGTCTGCAGCCGCACCATCTACTCGCTCGCCCAGGCCGGCGATGCGCCACGCATGTTCGCGCGAACGAACGCGGAGGGCGTGCCGGTTGCTTCGGTGCTCGTCTCTGGCATCGGCTCGGTCGCAGCCCTGGTCGTCACTATCTTTATTCCCGCGTCAGCTTACCTGTACATCGTCGGCATCGGATTGTGCGGTGGAATGCTGGTATGGATGATCGGCCTCGCCGCGCACATACGGTTGCGTCGCCTCGTCTCGGCAGGCAAGGTGTTCGAGAGTTCGTTCCGCGCTCCCGGCGGCGCGGCCGCATCCGCAGTCGCCCTGCTCGGGATCTTCGCCGCAATGGTCGGGACATATTTTCTCCCCGATATGCGCGTCGCCATTTTGAGCGGGATCCCTTACCTCGTCGTGCTCACGATCGCTTACTTCCTGATGAAGGCGCGGAAACGTCGATGAGACCGGATACGACTCTCAAGCCCTCGGGCCCGACACTGCCTGACTATCTGCGCCGGAACCTTGACCTTGTCTTCATCGGCATCAATCCGGGCACTTATTCTGTGCAGAGGGGACACTACTTCGCGCGAACGACGAGCCGGTTCTGGCCTGCGTTCTCCGCATCGAGACTCAGCGAGCCGGTCCGACGGGCTCTAGGAACAGAGAAGCTGTTGCCTGTACATGACGAGATGCTTCCCCGGTTCGGCATCGGATTAACCGACGTTGTGAAGCGCGCTTCGGCGAATGCTGCTGAATTGAACGAGCGAGATTTTGAGATTTGGGCGCCACGCTTGTTCGAGAAGATCCGGCGATACCGGCCGCGTGTCGCCTGTTTTCACGGCCTCACCGCGTATCGTCCATTTCTGCGGATAGCTTTGGAGACTGATCACCGGCCGCAACTGGGACCGCAGCCGCAAACGATCGGCAGCACGCGCATCTTTGTTGTTCCCAACCCCAGTCCCGCGAATGCTCATTTCACCCCCGCCGACCAGGCCGCGTGGTACGACAAGCTCGCGGATTTCCTGGCTATTACAAAGGCGGCATCGAGGTAACGACGCGTCGTCTCATCGTGCACGATAGCGTCGCCGGTGCTATCGTAGAGATTACGCCATTCTGAGTCTCCCATGCCTGATCCCAAGATTTCTGCATCGCAACATAACCTAGAGTCCACCGAGTCATTCAGCGACCTGCTTTCGCAGTACGATCGCGAGCACGAGCGTAAGTCCGAAGACGGACGCAAGCAGCTCGAAGGCACCGTCGTGTCGGTCACGGCCGACAGCGTTTACCTCGACATCGGCTACAAGTCGGAAGGCGTGCTGCCGCTGACCGCGTTTCCGGAACCGCCGAAGACAGGCGACAAGTTTCCCGTGTCGGTGAAAGGGCGCGACCCCGAGGGCTACTACCAGCTGTCGCGCTCGCGGGTGGTACTGCCCACCGACTGGTCGGCGCTGGAGCGGGCGTACACCGAAAAGGCGACGATCATGGGCACGGTGACCGGCGTCGTTAAAGGCGGGCTCAGCGTGGATGTAGGCGTGCGCGCGTTCATGCCGGCCTCGCGCAGCGGCGTTCCCGATGCCGCACAACTGGAAAAGCTGATCGGACAGGAGATCCGGGTCCGCATCATCAAGCTCGACGTCGCGGATGAAGACGTCGTGGTCGATCATCGCGCCGTCGCTCAAGAAGAAGAACAGGCGGTCAAGGCGCGCCGGTACGGCGAGCTGAAAGAGGGCGAGACGGTCACGGGAACGGTCCGGAGCCTCACCGATTTCGGCGCCTTCGTGGACATCGGCGGCGTCGACGCGCTACTGCATGTCGGCGACATTTCGTGGAGCCGCGTCAACAAGGCCGCCGACGTGCTCTCCCTCGGACAGCAGATCGAGGCGAAGATCCTCAAAATCGAAGGCGGTGACAAGAAACGCATCTCCATCGGCGCCAAGCAACTGCTGGCACATCCGTGGGACGCAGCCAGCGAAAAATATAAGGTCGGTGACCGCGTACGCGGGAACGTCACGCGTATTGTAGATTTCGGCGCTTTCGTGGAACTCGAGCCCGGCGTCGAAGGTCTCATCCACATCTCCGAGCTTTCCTGGACGCGGCGCATTAAGCGCGTCAGCGAAGTCGTTAAAGAAGGCGACGCCGTCGAGGCTGTCGTCCTCAGCATCAACTCGGCCGACCGGCGAATCGGACTTGGACTGAAGCAGACGCTTGGAGATCCGTGGGCAGACGCGATCCAGAAATTCATGCCCGGCACGGTCGTACAAGGCCCGGTTACCAACATCGAGAAATTTGGCGCCTTTGTGCAGATTGCCGAAGGCATTGAGGGCATGGTGCACGTCAGCGAGATCTCTGCCGAAAAGCGGATCGAGCACCCGCGCGACGCCTTGAAACCCGGCCAGGTGGTGCAGGCACAGGTGCTCGCCGTCGATCCCGAGAAGCGGCAGATTAAGCTGAGCATGAAGCAACTGGTGCCCACCGGACTGGACGAGTACCTCGCCGAGCATAAGGCGGGTGACGTGGTCAGCGGCCGTATCGTCAGCGTCGATGGCGAACAGGCGCGCGTGGAGCTGGGCCAGGGAATCATGGCCGCGTGTCGCATCAAAGCCAGTGCGAAGCAGGAGGAGTCGAGCTCGGGGAAGGCCGACCTGTCATCGCTAACTTCGATGCTGAATGCCAAATGGAAGAGCGGCGCCGCGCCCACGTCGAACGCGATCGCCACCGGCCAGATCCGCAGCTTTCGGATCACCAACATCGATGCCGCAGCCAAGAAGGTTGCGATAGAGATGCCGTAACACTTATCGCATCAGGTGTTCCATCTGACGCGGCAACCCTTCTGGCTGCTGGCGATGGAAAGCTCCAACGCTTTCATGACGTCGAGCGCCTGCTCCGGTGTGACCTCGATGCGAGTTCTGCCGAGTAGAGCGTCTCGGACATTCTCGTAATAGCCGGCATAATTCCCTGCCCTGGTTTGCACCTTTTCCACGGTGTTCGAGGTGGTCAAGGTTCCCCACGCGCCTTCCGGTTCCTCACCCCAGGTGGGACTCGACGCATCCCCGCCTCGCTTCATTGCTTCCTCCTGAGGATCCAATCCATATTTCGTGTATGTGCCGTTTGCTCCGCAGATCCAGAAACGAGGACCGGGAGCGACCGTCAGAGCCGACGCACGCAACAGCGCCCTCATTCGCGGATAGTGAAATGTAATGTCGAATGCGTCTTCGACCCGGGTTCCTTCTCGCTCCTTCCGCAAGTCGGCGGAAAGCGACTCTGGCTTGCCGAACAACACCAGCGCCTGGTCTATGAGGTGAGGCCCCAGATCGAAGAGCAACCCCATTCCACTTATCGGAGTTTCCTGCCAGGAACTCCGCAGGTTAGGGCGATAGCGATCGAAATGCGATTCGTAGATAACGATCCGGCCCAATGATCCGCCGGCCAGGACTTCTCCAACGGTTTTGAAGTCGCCGTCCCAACGACGGTTCTGGAACACTGTAATGAGCCGATCGCGCGACCGGGCAAGCGCTACAAGTTCTTCCGCTTCCTTCAATGTCGGCGCGAATGGCTTATCGATCACCACGTGCCGCCCAGCCATCAAACACTCGCGCGCGATGGACGCGTGAGAGTCATTGGGCGTGGCCACCACGACAAGCTGGATCTCGTCCATGGAGAGAAGTTCTTCCACGGTGCGTACGAACTTGACCCCCGGATATCCGGGATCAGCCTCACCGGACCGGCGAACGATCGCGGCAAGGTTCAGTCCATCGACGAGACGAATGAAAGGCGCGTGAAACGTCCTGCCGGCTAAGCCAAATCCAACGACGCCAACATTGATCATGGTCACCGGCCAATACTATCGAACCGTGCCAGCGTCATCAGACCAGATTTGTTTTAGCGGGGAATTCACGTCACGTGACTTGCGAACAGGCCTTGTACGTTACCCGGCTTTTGCGCTGACGAATTCCCCTTGCCGTGAAAGCAGGAAGCGCTCCAGTTTCTCCACTCCGAGCCCGGAACGAGTGGATACCTCCAGTATCGGCATGCCTGGGCGCACACCTTGAATGTTCCGGCGCAAGGTGTCCAGATCGCAACCGACAGCTTCGGCGAGATCGAGCTTGGTCACGACGGCGACATCGGCGGTGTTAAAGATTGTCGGATACTTCAGAGGTTTATCTTCTCCTTCTGTCGTCGAAACCAGCACCAGGCGCAGACTTTCACCGAGGTCAAAACTCGAGGGGCAGACCAGGTTGCCGACGTTCTCAATAAAGAGGAGATCGAGATTGCTGGTGTCCCAACCGTCGAGCGCTTTTTCCACCATGCCGGCATCAAGATGGCAGACGGTGCCCGTCGTGATCTGCCTGACTGGAGCTCCCGACCGCGCCAATCGCGCCGCGTCGTTCTCGGTGGCCAAATCGCCCACTAACGCGCCGACCCGATGATGCTTTCTCAAGTCGGTCAGCAGCCGCTCGAGCAGCGCAGTTTTGCCTGACCCTGGGCTCGACACCAGGCTTATGACGTGCACCCGGTCGCGTTGAAAGCGGTCGCGCAACTTGCGGGCGAGCAGGTCATTCTCCTTGAGGACTTTTCGCCGGACTTCCACCATCCGAGGCTCGTTCACGTGACGACCTCCATTCCTGTGATCTCCAATTCCTCACCATGGACCACACGCTCAGCCAGACAACCGCAATCGGCGCAGATCAGCACGGGATATGAAATCGTGCGCCGTTCGCCGCAGCAGGCCGGGCAAAGGATGACGACCTCCACGTCTTCGATGACCAGCCGCGATTCCGCCAGCTTCGTTTCGCGGCATGCAATGCCGTACGAGAAGAGGAGCGCATCCTTGTCGACGCCGGAGAGCCTTCCGAGGCGCAGGTGGATGGCATCGACTTGCGCCGCTCCCATGCGCGCGGCTTCTTCCAGCGCGCCATCGACTATGCTGAGGGCGATCGAGAGTTCGTGCACAGGCACGCCTCACATCATCTTCATCTTCACGTAACGCTGTAAATCGCCGCGGAAATAAATCAGACTGCCGACGACTGCGGCCAGAGTTCCCCACTTCAACACGTGCTTCATCGTTTTCTCCTTACCTTACGCAGCGTTCGCTTCCGTGCGTACGCTGGCGACCAACTCTTCGACCATGCGGATGGCCTCATCGACTGCCGCCGCGACTGGCGCACTCAATGCAAATTCGCCGGCTGGGTCAGGGTCGAGCGTGCCAGGTTCACATCCCACGACAAGCAGCTTATCCACCGTCCCTCCAAGCGCGTGGACCAACTGCAGAACGCTGACTGGGTCCATGGTATGGGCGTCGGCTGAGGGCGCTTCGTTCGCGTCGGGCATTTCGGGTTCGAACAAATACAGCGTCCCCGGCTCGCCGCCTCGTGGCAACGCGTCGATCAGGATGACGCGGTCCCATGCGTCCATGAGCGTGTACGCCAGGTCATAACTCCGAATGCCGAAATCGACGACGGTGACACCCTCGTGTTTCGGGCGCTGGCTCAGCCGGTTCGCGACTTCGACACCGAAGCCGTCGTCCCCGAGAAATATGTTGCCGATACCGGCCACCAGCACTCTAGCGGTCATGCTTGGCCTCGCTGTTGAGCGCCAACGGTTCGACTTCCTCGGGCGAAAAGAAAAAGCGGTGCCCGGGCTGACGCAGCATCCCCAAGTCCCGCCCGGGATCGTCGTCCAGAACTACAGCAAGGTGCACCCGGTCTTCGAAGTCGCGCTCGATCGCCTCCACGACAGCGATCTTGCCGGCCAGCGCCATGTCCAGGATGTCGGCGGTCTTTTGCGGCCACAGGCGGACGCGATCTCCGGGGCGCAGCTCGACTCCAAAAGCGCTGACGCTCTCCAGCGGCGTAGTTGCAGGTTCCAGCGGGTTCCACTCGGTCATGGTTCGTTCACCGGTCGCATACTGCGTATCGTCCCGTGCGTCCTCATCAATTGTTCGCGCGCGCTTCGTTCCGTACGCTCGAGGAGTTCGCGCGCGCGATCGTCGCCGACGTTCATTTCCTGCTTTTCTTCGGGGGTAAGCGTCACGACGCGCAGGGTCAGCATTTCGTCCATCTCCGTCGCGTCGAAGAAATCGCCCGCGCTCTCAGGCGCGATCTGCGGGTAATCGTAGAGAATGATCGGGGAGCAAAACAGCATGTCACGCTCACCCGGGTTTCCCACCAGTACCGGAAAACAGCCAACGTTCTTGCATGCGGCAACGTCATCGCGCAGGTCGTCCGGGGGCTCGAGCAAGGAGATGAATTGACCAGCGCTCGCGTACAGGATCACGTGTGCCGACAGCATCGCGGAGGCCAGAGCTTCATCGCGCGACGCAGACTCGGACACGGGTGTCGTATTGGAAATCTCAAGGACGAGCTTTGAGACGTCGGAACGGAATGGCTGTGCGGTGACCCGAAGTTCTCCGGAAATAAGTTGCGCCGCGTCGCCGTGAACATTGAACGGAACTGTCGTCTCGACCGGCTCGATGGCAAACTCCAGCGACTGCGCCGCAGCGTGGTTGCTGGTCTCGCCCTTCGCCGACGTGAGTTGAAGGAAGCGAAGCCTGGCGGCAAGCGGCGTTTTCAGGCTGCCGGCCAAGAGGCATTCAACGTGCATCGTCGAGCGTTCAGTGCCGCGCGCTACTTCTTCGTATTTTGGCGGGTAGAGCGTCCCGAAATTCCATCGCTGCTGGTTCTTGAGCGCCGACGCCCGATACGGGTAAAGCATGTACCCCTCATAGAGCACCGTGTCGGCGATCTTCTCGGCCAGTTCGCGATTCACGACTTTGCTCCTGCTGCTTCGCCCAGCATGCGCTCCAGCGCCTGCTCCCAGGTGGCAAGACCGTACCTCGACCTGAATTCGTACAAACGCTCGAAGACGTCGCGCCGGAGCGCGATCCACGCCGTGCCGGGATAGTAGAGGTCCATCAGGTCTTTCCACACGCGCACAGGCAGGCGATAGCTGGCCTCGCGGTCCCAGGGGATCTGCGCGATCTGAAGCCCCATTTGTCCCGCATAAAATATGGTGCCGCTGAACAGAAGCGACGTCGGCAGTTCCCCGTTTTCCAAGCCGTAGATGTATTTCGTCATGGCAACGTTGAAGTCGAACGTGCACGGGACGGGCACGTCGATGACGGTGCTGCCGGTGAACGCCGGCACGTTCACGTTCGCATTCGTCCACAGCAACGGGTGCAGAGATTTGCTCCACCGCTCCGGTTCGCCGAACAACTCCTTCAGATGTTCCTGCTCGGCGGCGCTATAGCGCCGGCGCGTCGGCTCGATCTGCACTTGTACACGCAATGCGATCGAGTGGACCGCCTGCGGTTCCGAGTTCGTCACTCGGACTTTGAATGACAGTTGAGGCACCGCTGAATTCGGGGTGGGCGTCGCATCCTCGACCTGGAAGTGCAAGTCAGGCATTCTGCCCTCCCGCCGCTTCCTTCAGCTCGAGGAAGAACTTATCGATTTCCCGCCACACCGTTTCTCCGCCCGACAGCCCGCGCCAATGCGTGCGCATGATGCCCACAAGGCGAAAACACTCGTCAATCGGAGTCCTGTAGTACGCGGGCGTACTTGTAAGGCGGTTGACCAGCAGCGCCTCGACATCGGGCTCGAACTTCCGCAAAACCGGATTGCGCTCCTCGATCGCATTCCAGTATTCCAGGTCGAGGGACGACTCCATCGCGCCTCCGGGACTCGGATAGTTTGCGACCACGCGGCCTGCGGCGCTGTGCCGGAAAAAGTACGCCAGGTTGATAGGGATCAGCAGGCTCTCCCATTCCTGGTCGTCCATCTGGAAGTCCTTAAGGGCGCGAACGTCGCGCGGAATGCGCCGGTAACGCTGCGCGGTGTGGCTGCTGAAGAGGATGGCGCACGCGTCGCACGCGCACGCGACGCGGCGCTTTTCCAGTTCGAGCAGATGTTGGTGTTGTGGCGGCAACACGCGGGCGCAGAGCTCGCACACTTCCGCCTTCTGGCGCGGTTTGCGAACAAATTGCCGCAGCGACGCCAACGCACTGCGTTGCGCGTTTTCAGTCAGAGCATCCAAGTTGCTCTTCATGCCGGCGGCAGGTTCGGCATCCTCGGGTCGATCGGCTTGCGTCTGTCGGCATTAATGCCGGTGGCGTCGCGCGCGGTACGTCCGTCGCCTTCGCGTCCCGGCTCCTTGCGTCCTTCGTAGGTCCATTCTTCCCCACGCTTGGTGCCGGCAGTGTGGGCATCGATATCAGGCCGCGGATTCTTCATATTTCTTCTCCTCGTTCTTGACCGGCTGGATGCTATTGAGGGGCACGAACCCCGGTATCGTGGCGGACACACCTTCGACGACGAGTTCGGTGATCTCGGGAGCAACTTCGAGGACCGCCTGCTCCACTGTGCGTTTCCACGCGTCGGGTGACGATCCGCACCCGGACTCCTGGCCTGCGATCCTTACCTTGACGGCGGACTCCGAAACGTCGAGCAGTTCTACGCTCGCGCCGAGCTTGCGGAGCTGCGGACCAACCTGCTCCACTGCCTGCGCGACCCGGTCCTCCAGCGGCACCGGATGCACTCCGTAGAGCACCAACAACCCGCAGACCAGCGGGTCGCTGCCGAGCTTGGCAAGCGAAGCGCGCCCCGATTCTGAACCGGAAAGGACCTCCACGGCGCGCGTAATGACCGCACCGTGCAGGTCCATGAGCGACTGGAGAAGTTCGAGCGCGGTGGTGCGCGCGTCCTTGTCAGCCAGGGCGCTGACGCGCTGCACCAGCCCGTCGATCTTCCCAGCGTATTGCTGGAACTCGCCGTTGTTTATCGCCATCACTTTCCGCCCATGGCGCCGAACATCGGAGAGTGCCTCGCCTGCAGCACCTTGCCGTTGCCCAAGTACATGTGCACACCGCACGGCAGGCACGGGTCGAAACTGCGCACTGTCCGCATGATGTCGATGCCTTTGAATTTTTCGGGTCCGTTCTCTTCGAACAACGGTGTGTTCTGCACCGCGTCCTCGTACGGCCCGGGCGTGCCATAAACATCGCGCGGGTTGGCGTTCCAGCAGGTCGGCGGATATGGATGGTAGTTCGCGATCTTGCCGTCGCGGATCACCACGTGATGTGAGAGCACACCGCGCACCGCTTCGTGGAAACCGCAGGAGATCGCCTCCTCTGGTACCTTGAATGGCGCCCAGGTCTTCGACCGTCCTGCCATCAACTCTTCCATGGCTTTCTCGCAGAAGAACAGGGCCGCGGCAGCCGCGTAAGCCTGGAAATACGTGCGTGCGCGGTCACGCTCGATGGCGTTGCTCCACTGCGGGATCTTCCACTCGAAGCTGGTTTCCGGCAGCATGGCGCCCTTCGGCAGGTTGATCTGCACGCTGTGGCCGGTCGCCTTGATGTAGCCGATGTCGACGAGTCCCGAAAGCGCCGTAGACCACAGGCGCGCGATCGGGCCGCCGCCCGTGTCGAGTGCCAGGTGGTCCCCGGTTCGCTTGTCGTACCAGCGCGGCGACATTACCCACGTGTAGTTGCCGTTGAAGTCGCGCTTCTGCGGTCGGGGTATGGTCGTCTGGTTCCAGGGATGATGCTTGTCGATCGGATTCCCCAGCGGGTCGGTTTTGACAAAGGTCTCTTCGTTCTGCCAGTCGTCGTAATACGAGCTGCCGAGCAGGATGCGAATCCCGAGATTGATGTCCATCAGGTCATTCGTGACCAGTTGTCCATCGACCACGATGCCGGGCGTGACGAACATCGCGCGTCCCCACTCGGACATGTGCTCGTACCTGTAGTCGCAAACCTCCGGATTGTTGAACGCACCCCAGCAACCGAGCAGGATGCGACGCTGCCCGACCCTCTCGTATCCCGGCAACGCTTCGTACCAGAAGTCGAAAAGGTCGTCGTGCAGTGGCAAGCACCGCTTCATGAACTCCACGTATTTCATCAGCCGGACCAGGTAGTCGGTGAAGAGCTGTACCGTCGCGACGGTACCGACTCCGCCTGGATACAGCGTCGACGGATGCACGTGGCGCCCTTCCATCAGGCAGAACATCTCGCGGGTCAGCCGGCTTACTTCCAGGGTTTCGCGGTAGAAGCTCCCGGTAAACGGATTCAGCGCGGTCATGATGTCGGCGATCGTGCGGAAGCCGTGGAGGGCTGCATTCGGCGCCTCTTTCCTCTGCGCTTTGTCCCACAGTCCGGGATTCGTCTCCTTCACCATCTGCTCGCAGAAGTCCACGCCGACTAGGTTGTCCTGGAAGATGTTGTGGTCGAACATGTATTCCGCGGCCTCGCCGAGATTGACGATCCATTCGCCCAGGTTGGGAGGCTTTACGCCGAACGCCATGTTCTGCGCGTAACAGGAGCACGTCGCGTGGTTGTCGCCACAGATCCCGCAGATGCGGCTGGTAATGAAGTGCGCATCACGCGGGTCCTTGCCCTTCATGAAGATGCTGTACCCGCGGAAGATCGACGATGTGCTGTGGCACTCCGCGACCTGTTTGTTATCGAAATCGATCTTGGTGAAGATGCCGAGGCTGCCCACGATGCGCGTAATGGGGTCCCAGCTCATCTCCACCAGGTTGCGTCTTTTACTCGGAGTTTCGGTCAATGGCTCTGTGATCGTTCCCATCGTCTTTTCCTCTCCGCTTATGCGACTCTGCGCATTTGCCGCGCCTTGTATGCGCCAGGCCTGGGTTTGTAGCCGGTGATGAGTTCCCGTCCGCGGCGACGCCACTCGGGTTCTCCATTGACGGTGTTGTTCGTGATCGCGCGCAGCGCCCGGATCATTTTTCCGTACAGGGTGAGAGCCGCGGTCGAGAAGCGCGCCCCCGAGGGTTCATCCATGAAAGGCATGAACATGTCGGGGAAGCCGGGCATCGTGCAACCGATGCAGATGCCGCCGACGTTTGGACAGCCTCCGATGCCGCGCATCCAGCCGCGTTTCGTCACATTGCAATTGACTACCGGACCCCAGCAGCCGACCTTCACCAGGCACTTCGGGGTGCCGTACTCGATACCGAAATCGTCCTGCTCGTAGTACGCGGCACGGTCGCAACCTTCGTGGACCGTCTTGCCGAACAGCCAAGTGGGACGCAGTTGCTCGTCGAGCGGAATGATGGGCGCCAGTCCCGCCGCCTGGAAGAGCAGGTAAAGCACTGTCTCCATGAAGTTGTCGGGTTGGACGGGGCAGCCTGGCACGTTGACGATCGGCAGCCCAGCCTTGGATCGCCAGTTCCAGCCGAGGTAGTCGGCCAATCCCATGCAGCCGGTCGGATTGCCGGCCATCGCGTGAATGCCGCCGTAGGTCGCGCACGTCCCTGCCCCGATGACAGCCAAAGCCTTGGGCGCAAGCCGGTCGATCCACTCGCAGGTGGTGATCGGCTGTCCGGTATTGGGGTCAGTGCCCATCGCGGCCCAGTAGCCTTCGTCCTTGATCTTTTCGTTCGGGATCGAGCCCTCGACCACCAGAACAAACGGCTCAAGCTCGCCGCGTTCTGCCTGGTAGAAATACTTCATGAAGTCGTCGCCGACCTCGTAGGCCAGCACGGGGTTGTGCAGATACACCTTGGGCAATCCCGGAATAGCACCCAGCAAGACATCCTCGATGCTGGGCTGCTCGGCGTTGGTGACCGATACCGAATCGCCGTCGCAGCCAAGCCCGGCGGTGATCCACAGGATGTGAACTTCGTTGACGGGAGCGGGCGCGGAGGCCCTTCTTCGCGTGAAAGGGATCGGCTCAACAGGAGTCATCGACGCCTCCTTTCGGGTCGGCAGGCAGGTTCGAGACGTTTTCTAATTACATCGGGATACGATGATTCCGACGCACCTCATGTACAGAATGTGGGCCACAGCCGCGAGTTGCCCTTCAGCAGATCCGCGGAAGCTGTTCTCCGAAAAGCGTATCCAGCACGCGCGTGCCACCGATCTCGGTCTGCATGAGCACCATGCCTGGATGTGCCGCAACCACTTCTCCGACCACCCGCGCGTCATATCCGAGCGGGTTCTGCCGCATACGCGCAACGATGCCCTCGGCCTCGTGCGACGGCACGATCGCGATCAACTTGCCTTCATTCGCCACATAGAGCGGGTCGAGCCCCAGGATCTCGCACGCTCCTCGCACAGAATCGCGTACCGGGATTTCCGTTTCTTTCACCAGCATGCCGACGCGCGACCGCCCCGCGATCTCGTTGAGTACGGTGGCGACACCACCACGCGTCGGATCGCGCAGGCAATGGATGTCGAGCGATACCTCCATCATTTCGCTGACGAGCTGGTGAAGAGCGGCGCAGTCGCTCTCGATCACGCCTTCAAATTCCAGGTTCTCGCGCTGTGACAGGATGGCCATCCCGTGATCGCCGATAAAGCCGCTCAGGATGATCTTGTCGCCCGGAAGCGCCCGGTCCGCCGAAATGTTGACGGGCTTCTCGACGACGCCAACCCCGGTGGTCGTGATAAACACTTTGTCGCCCTTGCCGCGGTTCACGACCTTCGTATCTCCCGCGACCAGTTGCACACCGGCTGCGTTGGCAGCGACGGCCATCGATTCCACGATGCGGCGCAGGTCGGGCGTTGAGAGCCCTTCTTCCAGGATGAACGCGGCGGCGAGATAGAGCGGCCGCGCTCCGCTCATCGCCAGGTCATTGACGGTTCCATGGACTGCCAACCTGCCGATGTCGCCACCCGGGAAGAAAAGTGGCGTCACCACGAACGCGTCTGTCGTAAAAGCCAGGCGCGAACCGTTGATCTGCAGCATCGCCTGGTCGTCGAGCTTGTCGAGAAGCGGATTGCTGAACGCCGGCAGGAAAACCTGTTCGAGTAACTGCGCACTTAGCTTTCCGCCGCTCCCATGGCCGAGCACGATCTGTTCATGCTGCATGATCGGCAGCGGACACGCAGTCCCGGGCAGCGAAGCTCCAGCCGTATTCACCGGCGTGAGCGTTTTGGAGGCAGCTTCGCTCATCAGATGATGTCCTCCTCGCCCAGGGCCACGTGCGTCAGGTCCCAAAGGATGTGCAGCAACGCCACGTGCGATTCCTGGATGCGATGAATGCTGAAACTGGGCACGGTGAAGCAATAATCGGAGACTTCCGGCATCCGCCCGCCATCTTTGCCGGAGAAGGAGATGGTCAGCATTCCCTTTTGCCTGGCCGCCTCCAATGCATAAATAAGGTTCGGCGACTGGCCGCTGGTGGAGATCGCCAGCGCCATGTCGTCTTTCTCGCCCCACAATTCGATCTGGTCGATGAAGACACGCGCGAAATCCTTATCGTTGGAAATAGCGGTCACGACAGGGATCTGGCTGACGAGATCCAGGGCGGGCAATGCGCGACGCTTCTCAATGATGGGGTGAATGAACTCGACTGCAACGTGCTGCGCATCGCAAGCACTGCCGCCATTCCCCATCACCCACAAGCGCCGTCCGCGCGCGAAACGCTCCGCCATTTTCTGGCTGAGTTCGCCGATATCTTTGGCGTAATGCTCGAAAAACTTGTTCTTCACCTCCACGGACTCATGGCACTTACGCATGACCTTGTCGTGCCACTCTTGCGGCGAGACGGTGGGCATTGCGGCCGGAATTGCATTCATGCCGCACCTCCGATCTGCGTCATGGCCGCTTCCGCTTTCTGTTTATCGAGGTGGCGTCCGTACGTGTAGTAGGCCGCACAAGCGCCCTCGGCCGAGACCATCGTTGCGCCCAGCGGCGTCAGTGGCGTGCACAGCGTGCCGAATGCGGGGCAGTCATGCGGCTTCTTGATTCCCTTCAGGATCTGCCCACTGATGCAGATCGCCGGCTCTTTGGTGTCGATCTCTT
>CAZLJE010000036.1:0-49807 GCA_964559835.1 uncultured Terriglobales bacterium | reverse complement strand
CGGTGAAAGACCTTCTGCTCGGCTTTGTCGCGGATGGAGCAGGTGTTGTAGAGGATCAGGTCGGCCTCTTCGACCGACGGCACCTGCCGGTATCCTTGCGAAATGAGTGTGCCTACGACTTTTTCGGAGTCGTGGACGTTCATCTGGCAGCCGAATGTTTCGAGATAAAAGGTCTTGTCGGGGGCCACAGCCATGCAAAGAAAAGTATACCCGACCGCGACGGGCGCAGCGCGTACCGCTTAGGGCCGAAGGGCCCCGTCTTGCGAATGGAAAAAGTTGGCGAGCGGGAGCCCAAGCCCTACGCCCTCAGCCGTACTCCGCTCCCACCGAATTTACCACCGAGGTAGCGTCTTGTTGCGCCGACCGCATTGACTTCTACCCTGAACGGCAGTACCTTGCCTCAACTCCTTTTCCCTGTTCTGGGGTAGCAGCGGGCCTAAACATCCAACTGGAGGCGGTTCCCATGCGCTGTTGCAACATGACGGTGCGCGGTGTGCGCGCGTTCTTCGTCGTTGTGTGTCTCGCGTCCTCGATTCCCTGCCTGGCAGCGATTGACATCTCGAAGCTTCCCAAAGTTGTCACTCACGACAATCTCAAGTCCGCCGGCGTTCTGCAGGACGGCGTTCTCACAGTGCATCTGGAACTGAAGGAGGGCGCTTGGCAACCCGATGCCGACGACGCTCCCGGCATCCCGGCCCTCACCATCACCGAAGAAGGCGCGGCCCCGAGTATGCCCGGACCGATGATCCGCGTGGTGGAAGGTACTCGCATCCACGCCTACTTCAAGAACACGCAGATCTTCCCAGTGTTCGTCTTCGGCCTGGACCAGCGGCCGGGTGACGCGAAGAACGCCACGCAGGTGAATCCCGGCGAAACCAAGGAATTCAACTTCCTTGCCGGCGCCCCCGGAACGTATTTCTACCGCGCGAGCTGCTTCGTTCCGATTCCCATGGATGGCCTCTATCCCGGCGGCGACACGACCATGACCGGGGCGTTGATTGTCGATGCCAAGGGCGCTCCGACGGACGACCGCGTGATGGTCATCAACGTCTGGTACACGTGGTTGGTCCAGTTCGATTTCGAGCACGGTTTCCATGAGATCCTGACCATCAACGGCAAGTCGTGGCCGAACACAACGCGCCTTTCCTATACCGTCGGTGATACAGCAAAGTGGCGTGTCATTAACGCCAGCGTCATTCCGCACCCGATGCATCTCCATGGCGCGCACTTCCGTGTCGACAGCGCCGGTGACGGCGAGAAAGATTCGATCTTCTCCAACGCCGAACAGCGCATGGCGGTCACCGAACTCATGCAGCCTGGCCGCACGATGGCCGTCACCTGGACGCCGACGCACGCCGGCAACTGGATCTTCCATTGCCATCTTGCGGTCCACTTCGACCCGGAACTGTCCGACTCGGCGGCAAGAGTGATGGGCGTTGCGCAGCACGAAGGCAGCGACCACATGATGCACAATCCCACCGGTATGGCCGGCCTCATCCTCGGCATCAACGTGAAACCCCGCCCGGGCGCGACGGAAGCCAAGGCGCAACCGGCGCAACGAGAGCTGACGCTCACACTTGGTAAGACGCCGGTAAACCCGGTAACCAAAAGGCAGTGCGTCAGCATGGAACTGCGCGACGGCGGCAAGATCAGCGCCACCGCGGTCGGGACGGAGTTAGGCCCCACCATCGTCGTTTATCGCGGCCAGCCGACGGAGATCACCGTCGTGAATCGCCTCGACCATCCGACCGCGATCCACTGGCACGGTATCGAGCTCGAGAGTTACTACGACGGCGTGCCGGGATACAGCGGAGATAACCGCCAGGTGACTCCGCCCATCGCGCCCGGCAGCTCGTTCATCGCGCACATGACGCCGCCGCGCGCGGGAACGTACATCTACCACACACATTGGCACGACATGGAACAGCTCACCACCGGGCTTTACGGTGCGCTGATCGTGCTTGAGCCGGGCCAGCAGTACGATCCGGAGCACGACCGTGTATTCGTGGTCAGCACGTCCAGCCCGAGTTTCCTCGACGACAACCTGCTCGTGAACGGAACGCAGAAGCCTGGAGCGATCCAACTCCGCGCGGGCGAGGAGTACCGGATGCGGTTCATCAACATCACGCCCAGCGACGACTCCGTCGAATACTCCTTGTTGCAGGACAACAAGGTGCTCCAGTGGCAGCCGCTGGCGAAGGATGGCGCCGACCTTCCCGCGTTCTACAACAAACCCACCGATGCCAAGCAGATCTTCGGGGCGGGAGAAACGTACGACTACATCTTCGAGCCGGCGGTTCCGAACAAGCTTCTCCTGGAGACCAAGTTCGGCGCGTCCGACATCAAGCTGCCGATCGAAGTCATTGCCACACCGACCGTTAGCAGGAAGTAACAGGCAGGCAGGTTCTTATGTATCGGAGAGTTGTTATTCGGGCCGCGCTCAGCTTAGCCTGCGCGGCCTTTTTGTGCGCATCAGCGAGCATCGCAGCCGACGCCTCTCTTCCGCGGATTGTCACGCACGATAACCGCAGCCCTGCCGGAGATCTGAACAGTGGGACGCTCACGCTGAATCTCGAAATCAGAAAAGGCGACTGGTATCCCGAAGCCGAGGACGGTCCCCACATCGGGGTGTACGCGTTTGCCGAGTCCGGCAAGGCGCCTATGATCCCCGGCCCACTCATCCGGGTGCGGCAAAGAACGAAACTCGATGTGACGGTGAAGAACCAGTTACAGGTGCCGATGGTACTGCACGGGTTTTGTACGCGACCTGGTCCCGATGCGCCGGTGACCGTCGGACCCGGAGAGAAACATCGGTTCGTCTTCGACGCCGGCGCTCCCGGCACATATTTTTACTGGGCGGGGAATCCCGAAGCGACGATCGCGATCGGCGCGAAACGTTATACCGACGAGACCCAATTGAGTGGCGCATTCGTGGTGGACGGTCCCGATTCCCGGCCTGATGAGCGCATCTTCGTCCTCGGGTTGTGGCGAGAGGAGACAGAAACGCGAGCCGAGTTGAAGGAGTTCGCCGTCATTAACGGCCGCTCATGGCCATACACCGAGCGCCTCAAGCTCCACGCCGGCGACCAAGTGGTGTGGCATTGGGTGAATTCTTCGACCGGGAATCATCCCATGCACATGCACGGTTCGTATTACAGAGTGCTCACGCGGGGAGACTGGCGAAGCGAAACGGTACTAGAGCCGGAGATGCAGCCCGATATCGTCACCGAGTTGATGCAGCCCGGCCGCACCATGACGATGCGCTGGGTGCCGGCCACGCCAGGACACTGGCTGTTCCACTGTCATCTCATGGCGCATCTCGATGCCGCGTTCTCCCTCAGCCATATCCAGGGCCGTGCGCCTGGGCATGGTACGCACTCAGGGATGGTCGGCCTGGTGCTCGCAATTGATGTCGAAGGAACTCCCAAGGTGGTTCCCGCCGCCTACAAGCAAGCGCGTAAGCTCACATTAGAGGTAGAACCCGCCACCATGGATCCGCTGCAAGTCCGGCTTCGGCTACGCGACGGCCAGAGCACACTGGACTCCGACCATCTGGTCGGGCCGCCGATCGTGTTGCGTCGTGGCGAGCCGGCGGAGATTACGGTCGTGAATCATCTTTCTGAGCCAACCGCGATTCACTGGCACGGAATGGAACTTGAAAGTTATTACGACGGCGTGCCGGGAATAACCGGCATCGGCACTCAGATCACGCCGCGGATCGAGCCGGGCGGGAAGTTCGTGGCACGAATGACTCCGCCACGCGCCGGCACCTTCATCTATCACACGCACTGGCACGACATCCAACAGCTGCGAGGAGGATTAGAAGGCGCCCTGGTTGTAGTTGACGACACGTACGATCCCGCTTCGGAACAGGTCGTCGTCTCCGCTTGGGGACCGGATGAACACAGCCCTCTGATCTTGAATGGTTCGAAATCGCCTGCGCCGCTGGAGTTGACGGCGGGTAAGACCTATCGCCTGCGTCTTATTAACATCGGGCCCAACGTGCCAGTCCTGTTTTCCTTGCTCTCCGGCGGCAAGCCCGTGAGGTGGAAGGCGGTCGGCAAGGATGGCATGGAACTTCCCGGACCGCAGCGTATCGAAGGCGCGGCGACACAGCTGATCGCTGTTGGTGAGACTTACGACTATGAAGTCAAAGTTCCCGCGTCGGGCGAACTGGTTCTGACCACATTCATGCGGGCCGTGCCGGGAATCATCGAGGCAGAAACGGTGAAGCAGGTGTTCCGGATTCGTCCGTTAATGGCCAGTCAGTGATTCGCGACGACCTGCTTCAGGAAGTACTCGTGCACGCGTTTGTCATCCGATAATTCCGGATGGAATGTCGCGGCCAGTACCTGCCGGTCTCTGACCAGCACCGGGTCATTCCCTTCCCGCGCCAGCACCTTCACTGCAGGCCCAAGTTGCTCGAACTTCGGCGCCCGGATGAAGACCATCTCCAGCGGCTCGCCGCCCAGCTCCGTCGGTTCGCTGATGATGTGGCTGTCGAGTTGGCGTCCGTATGCGTTGCGCCGGATGCTTACATCCAGTACGCCCAACCCTTGCTGCGGTGGGTTCAGTACGTCGCGCGCCAGCAGGATCGCGCCCGCGCACGTGCCGAATGTCGGCTTCACCTGCACGAATTCGCGCAGCTTCTGGAACCCTTCTTCGCCGAGGAGCTTGAGGAAAGTAGTGGACTCGCCGCCGGGAATAACCAACGCGGCAATCTCGTCGAACTGCTCGGGTTTCTTGACCAGCACGACTTCCGCGCCGATTTCCTCGAGCCGCTTCCGGTGCGCGTCGAAATCGCCCTGCAGTGCGAGCACGCCGATTTTGACAGGAGCCGAGGCCACATCCCATTTTATACGGTAGGTCGCAGGCGGTAGGTCGTAGGTCGGCGAGACTCCTAGTGCTCCACTCCCGACCTACCACCTACGACGTCCCACCTACGTTTACAGCAGTCCACGTTGGCGTATTTTCCGCCGCCGCTCGGCCCAGTCTTCCGTCGGGAAGATCCGCGGCCCGACTTCGATCAGCCGCGGGAGCATGTTGAACACCGTCACCGGCGTCCACTCTTCGCCGTTGCGCGTGCGGAACCCTTTGCGATTCAGTTCGTCCGCAATGCGCGTGAACGGACATTCGGAGATCATCAGTTCCATGCTGCTGGTCAGGACTTCCATCTCCAACGGATCTTCCTCGAGATAGCGGCAGTCGTCCGAGACCTTCAGACCGAATGGCACCTCGATTTGCTTCGATTCGGTGCCGGGTGCCCCAGCCTGACTGGTTTTGGAAGGCTGGGTAACCGGCCGCTCCCATTCCACCGCCACCAGCCTCCACCCCTCTTTCACGCGTTTAAGGATGTCTTCGTCGGAAGGAAACGCGTTCACCGGCTGGCGCAACCGCTCAACGTCGCTCATGGAAACCTCGGCTTTCGAATACCGGAACATCGGCGTCCCGCCGGTCACTCCGGCTTGGACCGGAACATCGGCGTCCCGCCGGTCACTCCGATGTAAGGGCGGACTGAGACCGCTGTACACGCTCACTTGCACCTTCGTTGCCGGAGTAAGTTGTTGATGATCCGTGATCAGCGCGGCCGCTTCTGTCCGGTCGGGAGACGCAGGTGTTCAAAAGAGGACAATTACATCCGCGTTTCATCTTTTAAATCGCGTGATACCTTCGACTCCGGAGGGGCTGGGATCCATGCTGGTGGTGCTGATGGGAGTTGCGGGCTCAGGAAAGACGCTCATCGGTCAAATGCTCGCCGAGTCCCTGGGCTGGCATTTTCGCGATGCCGATTCCTTCCATCCTGCGGCCAACATCGAAAAGATGAGCCGTGGCATCCCGCTGACCGATGCCGATCGCGAGCCATGGCTCGACGCCATCCGCCACGCGCTCTGTGCCTGGCACGCTGCCGGACAGAATGCAGTCGTCACCTGCTCCGCCCTGAAGCAACGCTACCGGGACAGGCTCTCGCGCGGCTGCGACATTAATTTCGTGTACTTGAAAGGCACCTTCGACCTGATCCATAACCGCATCGCGGCCCGTCAGAGCCACTTCATGAAACCCGAGATGCTCGCCAGCCAGTTCGCCGATCTGGAGGAACCCACGGACGCAATCGTCGTCGATATCTCCGCCACCCCGGAGGAGGTCATCCGGAAAATACGCGGCAAACTGGGTGTCCCGGCTGCGGACAGCGCTAAACTGTCATAACAGGAGTGTTTCGTCATGGCGGTTGAGAACGCGGCTGCGGTCATCGGCAAAGGTCAGACCGACCGGTTCCTCAACGCCGCCGAACTGCGCGATATCGTCGCCCAGGCCATCGCTTCCGCCGACCTCAAGGGCAAGCGCGTCCTGGTGCTGATTCCCGACGGCACCCGCACCATGCCCATGCCGCAGATGTTCGATTTGTTCGACGAACTGCTGCGTCCGCAGGTCCCCGCGCTCGACTACCTCGTTGCCCTCGGCACCCACCCGGCAATGTCGGACGAGCACCTGTCGAAACTCATCGGCCGTCCGGTTGTGAATGGAATGGCGGGCGTGTCGCACATTTTTAATCATCTCTGGGACGACCCTGCCACCTTCGTTCGCCTCGGTATTATTCCGGCCCCGGAAGTCGTACGCCTCACGCGTAGCCAGCTTGCCCGCGATATCCCTGTCGACTTGAACCGCTTGGTCCTCGACTACGACCACATCCTCATTTGCGGTCCAGTATTTCCGCACGAGGTGGTGGGTTTCTCCGGCGGCAACAAGTATTTCTTCCCCGGCATCGCCGGACCGGACATCATCAATCTCACACACTGGCTGGGCGCGCTGATCACAAGCCATGAAGTCATTGGTTCCGGCTATACGCCCGTTCGCGCGGTGATCGATCGCGCGGCTTCCATGATTCCGCGACCGGCATCCTGCTTTGCGCTCGTGGTGATGCACGAGGGCGTCTCGGGTCTGTACTTCGGTCCGGCACGCGATGCCTGGCAGGCTGCTTCGGAGCTGTCGGCACGCAAGCACATCGTGTGGGTGGATAAACCGTTCCGGCGCGTGCTTGCCGTCATGCCCACGCTCTACGACGACATCTGGACCGCGGCCAAGGGCATGTACAAGACCGAACCCGCCATCGCCAACGGCGGCGAGGTCATCATCTATGCGCCGCATATCACCGAGATCAGTTACACCCACGGCAAGCTCATCGAGGAGATCGGATACCACTGCCGCGATTACTTCGTGAAGCAATGGGGATGGTTCCGGGATTATCCCGGCGGGATCCTGGCGCACTCGACGCACCTGAAGGGACTCGGTTCGTACGACGTCGCCACGGGCATCGAAACACCGCGCATCCGCGTAACGCTGGCGACAGGCATCCCCGAAGAGCGTTGCCGGCGCGTCAACCTCGGCTACATGGATCCGGCGTCGATCCGAATCGACGACTGGCGCGGCCGCGAAGCGGAAGGCATCCTGCTGGTGCCCCGCGCCGGCGAAGTGCTCTATCGGCTGAAAAAATGAGCGCGCTGCCTCAAGTGCCGGATCTTCAAAACGGCTACTTGATGAGACAAAGGAGCGCGATTTGCTGGTGGTTGAAATCAATCCATCGTACGGCGCCGAGTGCGTCGCTGTATTCCACAGTTGCGAAATCGCCGCTGGCTACGTCCTGCCCAAACCATGAATAAAGCCCCGAAGACTCGGGGCTTCAATCACCAAATCACCAACTCACCCAATCACCAATTTTCACCAGCCGCGTGTCTGCAGCATATCCCCTTCCGCGATCGCCGCCACCGCCAGGCCTTTCATTGCGCTCTTCACCTGCGTGCTGGCCTCGAGCACGACCTTCGGATCGTTGTAGTGCGTGGTCGCGATCACGATCGCCTTCGCGCGCGACTCGGCATCCTCGCGCTCTTTCGGGTTCTTGTACTTCCCGTTCTCCGACCCGACCTCCAGCGGCGTGGTTCCGTCCTTCATGAAGATGCCAGACCCAACGAATACCGCCTCGGCGCCCAACTGCATCATCAATGCCGCGTCCGCCGGCGTGGCAATGCCGCCCGCCGAGAAGTTCGGTACCGGCAGCTTGCCGTTCTTCGCCACCATCGCGACCAGTTCATACGGCGCCTGGTGGTTCTTCGCCGCGGCGTACAACTCTTCGGAACTCATGACCGTCAGCGCCTTCATCTCGCTCACGATCTGGCGCATGTGCTTCACCGCGTGCACGACGTCTCCAGTGCCGGCCTCTCCCTTGGTGCGGATCATCGCTGCGCCCTCGGCGATCCGTCGCAACGCCTCGCCCAGGTTCCGTGCGCCGCATACGAACGGAACGTTGAACGCGTGCTTGTCAACGTGGTGCGACTCGTCAGCAGGCGTCAGCACTTCCGACTCGTCGATGTAATCGACGCCCAGTTCCTGCAGTACTTGCGCCTCGGCGAAGTGCCCGATACGCACCTTCGCCATCACCGGGATCGAGACCGCGTCCATGATCTCGCGGATGAGCTTTGGGTTCGCCATGCGGGCCACTCCGCCGGTGGCGCGGATCATCGCCGGCACGCGCTCGAGCGCCATGACCGCTACCGCGCCGGACTTCTCCGCCACTTCCGCCTGCGCCGCGCTCATCACGTCCATGATCACGCCGCCCTTGAGCATTTCGGCCAAGCCGGTCTTCAGCCGCAGGCCCGTACCACCGTTGTTGCTGGACATAAACTTCCCTTCTCCCGCCTGGAATGCGGTTCGCACTGATTCCGGAACACTCTATTTTACACTCTACGCATCGTTCCAATCCTTTCTGCGCGATGAATCTCAGTCGGACCGCCGTAACTTCTGCCGCTCAGGCCCCTCCGTTCGTTGAACAGGAGGGGCGTATGTATCGATTCCGCTCCATCGCAAGCTTCCTACTCACGGTCGCGCTGGTTCCCGCCGCCTGGGGACAGCACTACATTCAGACAAACCTCGTTTCCGATGTCGCCGGGTTGGCGGCGCACACCGATCCAGTCCTGCAGAATGCCTGGGGCATGTCGCGCACCAGTACGAGCCCTTGGTGGGTCAGCGATAACGGCACCGGCAAAGCCACGCTTTACAACAGCGCCGGAGTGAAGGTCACCTCGATCCAGGTGACGATAGCAACGCCGCCAGGCGACACCGATCCCGCGACTCCCACGGGTCAAGTCGCAAACACCACCGGCGCCGGATTCACGGTGAGCAAGATGGTGAACGGAGTCCTGAAGAGCGGCCCTTCGCGCTTCATCTTCGCCACGGAAGACGGCACTATCTCCGGCTGGAATCCCGCCGTCGACGCGGCCAATTCCATCATCGGCGTCGATAACTCCGCCTCCGCCATTTACAAGGGGTTGGCCATCCTTACCGTGGGGACAACGACGCGCCTTTACGCCGCCAATTTCAAGGCGGGCAAGGTCGACGTCTTCGACTCCAACTGGCAGCCTGTCACGAGCGTCACTTTTGCTGACGCGTCACTACCTCCCGGTTACGCACCGTTTAACGTGCAAGCGCTTGGCGCCAGCCTGTTCATCACCTACGCCAAAGTCGGTATTCTGCCCGACGAACAGCATGGCAAAGGTCTCGGATTCGTCGATGAATTCAGTGCTGACGGCACTCTGCTGCGACACTTCCAGCACGGCCCCTGGCTCAATGCGCCCTGGGGCATGGCAATCGCACCCCCCACCGGGTTCGGCGAATTCAGTGGCGCGCTCCTCGTCGGCAATTTCGGCAGCGGGCAGATCGTCGCCTATGACCGCAACTCTGGTGAGTTCCTAGGATTCCTCCACGGCGCCCGCGGGCCCCTGGTCATCGACGGTCTTTGGGCTCTCGCCTTCGGGGCTGGTGGATCCAACGGCCTTCCGACAGAACTGTTCTTCACCGCCGGACCCGACGACGAGCAGCACGGGCTCTTCGGCAAATTAGTCGCTCGTCCCGATGATGGGAATGACGACTGAACAGGAAGTCAGAATGAAGAAGTCAGAATGAAGAAGTGTGATTTAGTGATTTGTGATTTGTGATTGAAACAGCCGACACGCAAATCACCAATCACAAATCACTAAATCACCAATTGCACTTCTTCATTCTGACTTCTTACTTCTTCCTTTAAGAAACTTCGCCATCATCCCCTCGGCGTGTATCTCGAGGAACTTTCCCTTCCCGGACGACAGCACATCCCCAGCCTCATTCCGAATTTCCGCCTCGCGATAGTGCTCGCGCCCTTCTTTTCGGACCTGCCAACCCAGTGCCGTCAGCTTCTGCCCAAGCGGCACCGGACGCAGATACTTCACGGTCAGCTCGATGGTCGGCGCCATCACGCCCAGCGGCTTCGACGGCTTCGACATCGCCTCGTCGAGGATGGCCGCGATGATCCCGCCGTGTGCGTGGCGCGGCGGCCCGGTGAACCGCCTTCCCAGGCGGAAGTGCGCAACGAACTTGTCCGTCGCTTCATCGTGGTGGAAGCGTAGCCGCATGCCCTCGGGATTATCTTTGCCGCACCCGAAGCAGAAGTTCTTCCGCAGAGACGGGTGTTTCTTCATTGCCGCTTTCATCAGCGGATGTTTGTGCGCGACGTGTCCGTGGACCTGCTTCTTGCGGGGCATCACTCAAAGATAATTTGTGATCGGCAATTTGTAATGGGCAATTGTTGCTTCGTTTGCCGGGCACTCCAACCTACTTTTCAAATTACAAATCACAGATGTCCGATATATGCTCTCTCTGGACGCGTGGAGGCTCTATGCCGTTACGTTTGGCGAAGTTGGCGTTAGCTGCGGCGGTGCTGGTCGCCATTCTGATTGCGGCGCCGTCGGCCGAAGCGCAGCGGCACCGTAAATACAACAACTGCTCGCAGAGGGTGGGCCAGGCCGAACTCAACTTGCAACGCGCCATCCAGCGGCACGGCAACCACAGCAAACAGGCGGAACAGAGACGCCGCCAGCTCCGCAATATCGAGCAACGTTGCGGCGCAATTTAGCCGTCGCTGACGCGCATTATCGCGTCTACTAGCTCATGCGCTTTCTGGCCTCGGTCGTACGCTACTTGCACTACACGATCGGCATCACCACGCCTCGTCCCAATCAGGAGCGCATGTTTGTATTCATCTGGATCGGCGCTCTGCTATTGATCGCCGCCATGTCAGTCGGTTTCTTCTTCCTCCTCATATCGCAGACCCACTGAAGAAAATCAATAAATCACCAAATCACTCGATCAAAAACTGTTTATACTTCCCCTTCTTTTCTCAAATCCAGCCCTGGAGTTGAACCATGCGCATCGCCATTACGGCTGTCGCCATCCTGTCCTTGCTTGCTTCCGCCGCCGCGCAGACCAAACTATCGGCGAAGCCCAAGACCAATGCGCAAGCAGCGCCCTCAAAACCGGAACCCAGGAAGGACGACGCGACGCCTGCTGCTGGCGAAAACAAGAAGCCGGACGCGCAAGGCGACGCTGCCGAGGCACGCCGTCCGCGTGACCCGATGTCCACTCCGACCTTCAACGGCCTGCGTATGCGCCTGGTCGGGCCCGCGGTCATCAGCGGACGCGTCGTCGCTTTCGCCGTCAATCCCAAGAACCGCGCCGAGTATTACGCCGCCGCTGCATCGGGTGGTCTCTGGAAGACGATCAACGCGGGCACAACCTGGACGCCGGTCTTCGACGGTGAAGCTTCCTATTCCATCGCCAACGTCGTGCTAGATCCCAAGAATCCCTCCATCGTCTGGGTCGGCACCGGCGAGAATAATGCGCAGCGCTCCGTCTCCTGGGGCGACGGCGTCTACAAGTCCGAAGACGGCGGCAAGACCTGGAAGAACCTGGGCTTGAAAAAGTCCGAACACATCGGGAAGATCGCCATTGACCCACGCGACAGCCGCGTCGTGTATGTTGCAGCGCAAGGCCCGCTCTGGAGCTCCGGCGGCGACCGCGGTCTCTTCAAGACCACCGACGGCGGCAAGAGTTGGAAGAACGTCCTGCCCAACGTCACCGAAAACACCGGCGTCACCGACATCGTCATCGATCCCGACAATCCCGACACCCTCTACGCCGCCACCTGGCAGCGCCGCCGTCACGTCTTCACCTACATCAGCGGCGGTCCCGAATCCGCGATCTACAAGTCCAACGACGCCGGCGATACCTGGACCAAGCTCCGCTCCGGCCTGCCCACCGATGATATGGGTCGCATCGGCCTCGCCATCGCTCCCGGCGACTCTTCCATGCTCTACGCCACCATCGAAGCCGCTAACCAAAAATCGGGCATCTATCGCTCCACCGACCACGGCGCCACCTGGGAACGACGCAGCAATAGCGTCGCTCAGGGCATGTATTACGGCCAGATCTCCGTCGATCCCAAGAACGCCGAGCGCGTCTACATGCCGAATGTGATCTTCCAGGTCTCGAACGACGGTGGGCGGACTTTCCGGCCCTTGGGCGAACGCAGCAAGCACGTCGACAATCACGTCATCTGGGTCGATCCGAACGATACGAACTTCTACATCGTCGGCTGCGACGGCGGAATCTACGACTCCTACGACAAAGGCGCCACCTGGAACTTCAAGGGCAATCTGCCGCTCGGCCAGTTCTACGACGTGACCTACGACTTCGCCAAGCCCTTCTATAACGTCTACGGTGGTACGCAGGACAATTCCTCCTGGGGCGGCCCGTCACGCACGCGCAGCGTCAGCGGCATCGTGAACTCCGACTGGTTCCAGACCCACGGTGGCGACGGCTTCCGCTCGCAGGTCGATCCCGAAGATCCCAACACCATCTATGCCGAGTTGCAGTACGGAGACATCGTGCGCTTCGACCGGCGGACGGGCGAGAGCGTCGGCATCCAACCGCAGGAAGCGAAGAACGAGTCGCCGAATCGCTGGAACTGGGATTCTCCGATCATCATCAGCCCCCATTCGCACACGCGGCTGTACTTCGCATCGCAGCGACTCTACCGGTCCGACGACCGCGGTGATACCTGGAAGCCCGTCAGCCAGGACCTGACGCGTCAGCTCGACCGCAACAAGCTGCCGGTCATGGGCAAGATCTGGAGCGCCGACGCGATCGGCAAGAACGAGAGCACATCGTTCTACGGAAACATCGTCGCCCTCGCCGAGTCGCCGAAGAAGGAAGGCGTGATCTACGCCGGCACGGACGACGGCCTGATCCAGGTCACCGAAGACGGCGGGCAGCGCTGGACCAAGTACGACAAGTTCCCCGGCATTCCCGAGCAGACGTACGTATCGCGCCTGGTCGCGTCGCCGAACACGGCCAATGTCGTGTACGCGTCGTTCGACAACCATAAGAACGGCGACTTCAAGCCCTACCTGCTCCGCTCGACCGACGCCGGCAAGAGTTGGACGTCGATCGCGGCGAACCTGCCGGAAACTGGACCTGTGCTCGCGATTGCGGAAGACACCGTCAACTCCAACCTGCTGTTCGCAGGCACGGAGTTCGGGCTGTGGTTCTCCGTCGACGCGGGTAAGAAGTGGGTGCAGCTCAAAGGCAACTTCCCCACCATCCCGGTGCGCGACCTGGTGGTCCATCCGCGCGAGGGCGACCTGATCGCCGCCACGTTTGGCCGCGGCATCTACATCCTCGACGACCTCACGCCCCTCCGCCTCCTCTCCGAGAAGGGCCTGGCTGAGAAGGCCCTTACCTTCCCGGTTAAGGACACGATCATGTACGTGCAATCGCGTCCGATGGGCGGCCGCGGCAAGGCGCACCTCGGCGAGAGCTACTACACGGCCGATAATCCTCCCTACGGCGCTGTCTTCACCTACTACTTGAAGGACAAGCTCAAGTCGAAGAAGGAGAGGCGCCAGGACCAGGAGCGCGCGCTGGCGCGACAGAACCAGCCAATCCCCTATCCCACTCCGGAGCAGTTCCGCGCCGAAGCCGAGGAAGAGCCGCCATCGGTCTTCGCGGTGGTGTACGACGCGCAGAACCAGCCCATCCGCCGTATCAACGCCGACAACTCGCCGGGGTTCCACCGGATCGCGTGGGACCTGCGTTATCCCGCGCCGTCCCTTCCGCCGGAGCGCGCCGAGAGCGGCGAAGACGATCCGTTCGCCGAGTTCCGTCCGCAGTCCGGTGGGCCGTTGGTGATGCCCGGCAAGTACTCGATCAAGCTGTTCACCAAGGCTGACGGCGCTGTGACCGAGGTTGGCCAGCCCGAGGTGTTCAACGTCATGGCGGACACCGCGTCGCCGGTGCGTCCCGAGGACCGTCAGGCATTGGCCGACTTCCAGCAGAAGGTCTCGAAGCTGTACCGCGCCCTGAGCGGCTCGATCAGCACGGCGAACGACACTCGCACGCGCCTGAAGGCGATCAAGCGCGCGCTGAACGAGACGCCGACCGCCGACCCGCAGTTGGCCAAGACCGCCGACCAGCTCGATGCGCAGGTCATCGAGTTCCTCCGCGTCACGCGCGGCGACGAAGTGCTGGCGCGCCGTAACGAGAACGTGCCGTCGTCGATCAACGAGCGCGTGCAGAACATCATGAGCGGCGAGCGCGCGGCCATCCAGAAGCCGACGCAGACGCACATGGACAACTACAAGATCGCAGCCGAGGAGTTCTCCGGCGAACTCGCAAAGCTGCGGAAGGTCGTCGACGTCGACCTGCGCGACCTGGAGAAGCAGATGGAAGCCGCCGGCGCTCCTTGGACGCCCGGCCGCGTGCCGGAGTGGAAGGAGTAGCGGCCCGACCGTAGCACAGGCGTCTCGCCTGTCACCAGAAAGCGGAGTGCGTCGTAGGTCGGAAGACTAGGCAGTGTCCTCCGACCTACGACCTACCACCTACGACCGCCCCGGTTACGCCGTACCATCCGCTGCTCAGTCGCGCAGCGACGCCAGTTCATAGCCCGAGCCTGCCCTGAGCGAAGTCGAAGGGTAACTCCCGGGTCATGCCGCATCTCCCTCCTTTTCGAGTCCCGGAGGGACGGCAGACTTCTGGTCCTTCGCCGCGGGCGGCCGCTCCATCTTCTCCCACCACTCCGGCTCGCGCGGCTTGGGCTCCTCCGGCGGCACGAGCTGCAGTCGCTCGATGAGCATCTCCTCCAGGCTCTTTCCCTCCGCCTGCCCCTTCGCCACGTCGTACGGCTCCGGCGCCGGCTCACCTTTCGCGCGCGCCTCTTCCGCTTCCGTCTCGTCGAACTGCTGCATCAGGTACTCTGCTAACGACGGCCGGTTCTCCTCCTCGGCTTCTTCTCGTTCCTTCTTCGTCATCGGTTGCTCGTCGCCGAGTTCGTAGCCAAGCGCCTTTAGGTTCGCCCGCGCGATCCGCAGCCCGGAGAACAGTAGCGACGCGCGCCGGAGGTCGATCATGTCGTCGCGTAGCGCCTGCAGGACCTGGTCGGTCGCGACCTGGACGGTGGCCGCATCCTCGACCGGCGGGAACGTGAGGTTCGTTTCGGCGGCGTGCGCCTTCTCGTGAAACAGACAGTAGTCGGTGCCCCGCCGCGCCGGGGCCTTGCACTGCTTGCCGTTGAGGCGTACATGCTGGCACCTCGCCGCTTCATGCATATCTTCTGCACTCATGAATGCTTTCTCCTTCAAGGAAAGAAGTCGTATCCGCGCCGCGCTAGCGGTGCGGGTCTCAGTACTTATTACTTATTACTCAGTACTTGTTTTCGGCCACGCCGCAACGCGCACGGCCTCAGCCGCGCTCGTTCGCGTGTGCGGAGAACTGGCGCTCTAGGTTGGCCCGGGCACTCCCGTCAGGGGCGAAGCAGAAGTCGCAATGTGCGCATTCGGGTGTCCGCGCCGGTGGTTCTCCTACCATCAAGGTTAGCCACACGACGAACAATTTGGCTGTGATGTATCCAGGAATATTTTCCGGCCGCTCCCGAAACGGGAAGACTGTGGAGTGTGGGTGGCCCACCCTAGCTGGTTTTGCTAGGGTGGGCACAGGTGGCTATGTCACAGACTTCCCATGAGGCAATGCGCTAGGCTTTCGCCGTGCCAACGGGACTCAAGCGCTACCAGGAAACCCGCAATCTCCACTTCATCACCTTCACCTGCTATCACTGGAAGCCTTACTTGGACACAGCAGCCACCCGCGATCTGTTCGAGGAAATGCTGGAGCAGACGCGCCGCCTGTACCGGTTCTATATCTCAGCCTATGTAGTCATGCCCGAGCACGTGCACCTGCTGGTGAGTGAACCAGAACGAAGGCTGTTATCAGTCGCATTACAGGCACTCAAACAGGCCGTCGCCCGGCGACAGAACGTCGCCGATCCTCCTTTCTGGCAGGCGCGCTATTACGACAGGAATATCTGGACTCGAAAGGCGTTTGAAGATGCCTGCGCTTATATACACATGAATCCAGTGCGGCGTGGACTGGTAACAAACGCAGAGGACTGGCCCTGGAGCAGCGCTCGACATCATCTGACGAGCGAAAAGCGAGTCGTCGAAGTTGAATCGCGATGGACAGCAAGAGAGAGGGAGCGAGCAGGTGTCGACGTGAAGTTCAAGTTCGTGTTGTCCCACCCTAGCAAACCCGGCTAGGGTGGGCCACCCGCACGAGGGTTTGTTAACTCCCTTGTTATGCCATCTGGGTTGTGGTTAAATTGCACACTCCCATACACAATAGGAGCGCACATGCCTCTCTCTGACTCATATGTTCAGATATATGGTCAACTTCCTGACTTCTTTGCATCGCAGACGGCCAAGCTCCCGATAAATTTACTACGCAGTATGTAAAAGATCTCGGTTTTACTTCCTCAAATTTCAGAGCAGTCATTCCGCTACTAAAATCACTTGGCTTTCTCACTCCCGACGGCACGCCCACTCCCCGGTACCATGAGTATAGAAACCCGGCACGGTCAAGACGGATCATGGGCGATGCGTTGAGAGAAGCTTATGCCGATCTGTTTACAATCAAGGCGAACCCCACCGATGCGGATCGTCCGCTAATCGAGGGTAAATTCAAGAGTGTTCATAACACATCTCCCAACATCGCCAAACTCATGGCGAGCACGTTCTTCGCGCTACGTGAGCTAGCAGACCTCTCGCAACCCTCTTCTGCCGAATCCAAAGACGTGATCAATAAGCCAGAGAAAAAAGAAGAGAAGCAATCTGAAACTCAGCGAAAACCCACCCTCGAAGTGCCGCTTCCGAACGATGGCGTTAAGCCGAGCCTTCACTACAATATTCAAGTGCACCTCCCGGCGACAAAGGATGTCGAGGTGTACAACGCGATCTTCAAATCGCTTAAGGAGCATCTGCTTGAATAATGGTACCGCTGCGCTTCGCGATTTTCTTTTCAGGGGATTGATGTTTGAAGCAGAAGCGACAGTGTTTCAGGCTGCCGGTATCCAGGTGGGCGCTGATAC
This sequence comes from uncultured Terriglobales bacterium, assembly GCA_964559835.1. Lineage (GTDB taxonomy): Bacteria > Acidobacteriota > Terriglobia > Terriglobales > Acidobacteriaceae > DAISJI01. Next base: position 32,532 of record CAZLJE010000036.1, on the reverse strand, counting down.
TGCACAAGCCGAAGAACGGCTCCTCTCCGAAGCTCTTTCGCCTTTTAATGTTACGAGGCGAAACAATGCGCTGGAGATGGCACGTCTTTACTCAGTCCTACATTGCTTCGAAAACGAGGTTCGTGGGCTTATCCGTGAAACACTCGAGGAGAAGGAGGGGGCGGATTGGGTGGAAAAGCTTCCAGGAAAGACCAAAGCGTTTGCTGAAACACGGCAGAAGACCGCGTTTGCAGATTCGTGGTTAGAAGGAGAGAAGTCCGATCTTTTGGGTTTTGTTGATTTTGGACAGCTCGCATCCATCATTATCGAGAAGTGGCCGTATTTCGAAGCGATTGTGCCTTCCCAGCATTGGCTGAAACAAAGAATGGATGAATTGGAAAAAGCTCGGAACTTTATCGCCCACAACCGTATGTTACTTCCAACTGAATTTCAACGGGTATATCTGTACATCGCCGACTGGAACAGAGCAATTGGTTTATAGGAAGGTGTTGGCCTCGTTAGTCCACCCGCGCGGGTGACCCACCCTAGCCGGGTTTGCTAGGGTGGGCATGCGCAAGTCTTGTCACATTCATCTGTGACCCACATCACAGCGCGCCGATCCGACACCTTCTATACTCATCCCGTGACATCGAGGTGATAGTGTCCCTCGATTCGCGCAGCTTCCCGTGCTGCCCTTGATCGCATCGCCGACTGTTATCTCTTCGGTACAATCCCAGTCCAAAATCACCCGCCAGAATCCCCAAGTTACTTACACGTATTTTGTTGATTCCAAACAGGAGCACAAGCAACTAGCGGTTATTAACTATCGCGACCATAACCTCAGAGTAACTACACCCGTGCCGTCCCTCCGGGACTCGGAAGGACGGGGTGTAGACGTGGACCCGGGACTCACGTCCCGGGCTATGAACTGCCGTCGCTTCGCGACTCTGGGTTGTGCCGCCCTACGCCCTGCGCCCTATGCCCTACGCTACGACCGCCGGCACTCACCGCGGCTTTGCGGCCGGGGCCTTCTCCACCTCTTTGGCGGCGCGCATAACCGTTTTCGTCATGCGGTTCTCGCCCGCCCAGTAGAGGCTGATCTCGTGGCCGTCGGGGTCGTTGAGGTAGGCGTGACGCCAGCCCCAGGGCATCATGCGGGGCATCTGCGTGATGTAGAAGTCGCGGGCCTGGAGCTTGCGGCAGAACCCGTCGAGGTCGCGGATCTCGAAGTACAGGCGGACGCCGTCGCTGGCGAGCGATTGCTCCGGTCCGGCCATGTGCAGCGCGATCGTGCCGTCGCCGCCGGGCGCGCGCAGGCGTGCATTGACCGGCTTGCCTTCGTAGCGGAAGTCCTCGATCAGCTTGAAGCCAAGCAGGTCATGATAGAAGCCGAGGGCGCGCTGGACGTCCTTGACGTAAACCATGGCGTGATTGAATGTCAGGCGCTCGCCGCCGGCATCGGGTGCAGGCGCTGCCGCTCGCTTCGCGACTGGTCTCGGCTTCTTGACGACGGACTTCTTCGGCTTGGCGCTCTTCTTCTTCGCCTTCTTGGCAGCTTTGGGCATAGTGCCTCGATTGCGCGGCATTCTATACCCAAGCTACCCGCTGGCGCCGTCGCCGAAGGTTTTGGAGCTGTGACGCCAGTCCACCTGTGGCGGAGCGAAGCCGTACATCCGCGTGACCTGGCCGATGATCTCGCGCTGGAGGTCGGCAAGACGCGCGGGCTTCTCTTCCGCGTGCACAACCTTCTTGCTGGCGAATTCGAAAATCATGGTGCGCCAGGTATCGGGCGCGGTGCAGGTCAGCGCGATTGCGACGTCAGGCTGGTGGAGGATTGCGAGCACACAGTCGCCGGGACGATTGGATGGCATGACCGCAAGGTTATATCGGCGCGCAGCCATCGCGTCAAGCGCTTGCGATACACTTCGGCGCATGGGTGAGAATGGGATTAAGACGCGAGAGTTAGGGCAGACCGGGCAGCAAGTCACGATCTTCGGACTGGGCGGTGAGGGCATCCTGCGCACGCATGGCGAGTTGGAGCGCGCCGTGCCGGTGATCACGCGGGCGCTCGACCTGGGGGTCACGTATTTCGACACTGCCCCGGCGTATGCGTCGAGCCGCGACTACTACGGTGCGGCGCTCGGCGAGCGGCGGAATCAGATCTTCCTCGCGTCGAAGACGGCCGAACGCAGCCGCGATGGGTCGCTGCGCATCCTCGACGATTCCCTGCGCCGCCTGCGCACCGACCACCTTGATCTGTGGCAGCTCCACGATCTGCGTACCATGTACGACCTCGACGAGATCTTCTCGCCGAACGGGGCCATCCACGCGCTGACGCAAGCGCGCGAGGAGGGGCGCGTCCGGTTCCTGGGCATCACCGGGCATCACGATCCGGCGATGCTGATGGAGGCGATGCGGCGGTTTGACTTCGACACCGTGCTGGTCGCGTTGAACTGCGCCGACCTGGCAAGGCTGTCGTTCAGCCGCACCGTGCTGGCGGAGGCCGCGAAGCGCAAGATGGGCGTGATCGCGATGAAGGTGTATTCGGCGGGGCTGCTGGTCGGGCCGAGAGGGTCGTGCCGTCCGGAAGAGGCGATGCGTTACGCGCTGTCGCTGGACGGAGTCAGCGTGGCGATCGTCGGATGCCACACGCCGGAGCAGGTGGAAGAGAACGTCCGTATCGCGAAGGAGTTTACGCCGATGTCGCCGGACGACATGCGGGCGCTAGAGGCGCGGCATCGGTCGGACGCGTGGACTCCCTACAAGATGCAGCCCTGGATGAGCTTCTAAGCTCCGGATATCCAGCGGCTTACGAAGTCATGACGCTGTTTGTCGTGTAATGTCGCTTGGCGCTTACCGTCATCGTTGCGTAGGGTGCGGTCATGGCGATGATGTTCTGGCGGCACAAGGAAACGCACCGCGCCGGCGACAGGGTGTTCGCGATCCTGCGGCATCCGGACGTGGCCGTACTGCTCACGTGCGACGCACCGAGGAGCTGGACCCTGATGATCTTCGACCTGCATTCGAAAGAAGCGGTCATGAAGACGCAGAGGCGCGGGTCACTCGAGCAGGCGAAACGATTCGGGATGGTGCAGGTGAGGACGATGTACCAGGTCGTCGATCCGGACGTGCGCTGGCACGAGGCCGTCATCCGCGCCGACATGATGCAGGTCTGACATCCAGCAGCGCGAGCTACGAATTGCGGGCTGCACTGATTATGTGCACCCGCATCACACTGGCAGGAGGTAGAGATGCCAGAAAAAGAGACACTGGAACGGGCACACGAGGACGCGCGCGAAGGAAAGTCGCCGAGCACGCAGGCGGGCGAATTCGTCCGCGAAGAGATGCACCACATCCGCGAAGGCAAGCACGGCGCGAAGAACACCAAGCAGGCGATCGCGATCGGGCTGTCGAAGGCGCGGAGATCCGGCGTAAAGCTGAGCGCGCCGAAGAAGGGGCGGGCGTCGTCGCGGACTCGGAAACAGGCGCAACGCGACCTGAAGAAGGGACGCTCCAGTTCGCGCAAGACCTCGGCAAAACGTTCGCGCGCAGTGCGAAGCGCGTTGAAGAAAGAGGGACGCTCTGCGGCATCGCGCAAGAACCTTTCGCGGCAGGCGAAGAGCGCGGCACGGAAGCGCGGCAGCACATCGCGGAAGGCGGCGGCTAGAAAAGCCGTACGGACGAAAGGCCCAACGGTATTGAAGCGCGAAGCGCAAAAGGCAGCGAGGACAAGAGAGCGGAAGGCAGCGTAAGAACAGTTGTAAGTTGGAAGTTGCAAGTTGTCAGTTAACACGGAGCAGGATCGATCGAGATCAGGCGGCGAGCGCAGGCGGGAAAGAGAAAACCCCGGGTAAGCCAAAGTCGGGCTTACCCGGGGCACCCAATCAACCAAATCCGTACAGTTAAGGCGCTACTTCAGGTTCGAGTAGTCGCAGGGCATGGTTGTTGGCTGAGCCGGAGGACTGGGCGGGGTCGCCCAGGGCTTACCGGGAAAGTCGAAGAACTCGGTCATGTCCATCTGCGCCTTGTCGCGCGCGGTTAGATTCGGCAGACCGAATCGCGTCTCGATCAGCTTCAAGATTGCGGTGTGGTCAGCCGGATTGCGCGATACGTAGTGTTTCTTCGCGAAGGGCGAGACGAGCAGAAACGGCACACGGAATCCGGTACGAGTGAAATCGCCGGGCGGAACGATGAACTGCTTCTCGGCGGCCGAAAGATCGGTCGGAGCAATGCCGTCCGGGGAAACGGTCGCGACAGGCTGCACGTGGTCGAATCCACCACCGCCCTCGTCGAAGGCAAGGATAAACACACCGTCAGCCCAGTACTTGCTCGTCATGAAGGCATTGATGATGTTGGCGGCATAGGCCGCCCCGACCTGCGCGGAGTTGCCGGAGTGGATGGTTGCAGAGAGAGTCGCGCCGGGGTGCTCGTCGCTACCCGGCAGTTCTTCGATGAACGCGACCTGCGGAAGGGTGCCGTTCTTCAGGTCGTCGAAGTATTGGCTGGTGGGCACAATCTTCGCGGACACGGTGCTCGCCCACGGCTGGAAGCGCGTGATCATGGTGTGCGGCTGGCCGGCGACAACCGACGGCTCACCCTCTACGCCGCTGGTCGGCACGGTGTAGTAAACCTTCCACGACACGCCTGCTTCCTCCAGCAATTGAAAGATGTTCTTCACCTGCGAGGAGTCGAGGGTGCCGGGGTCATGCGCGTGGCCATGCGTAGTGGCTGCGTATGCAAAAATGCGATTCGGCGGAGTGTTGCTCGGAACCGGGGAGAACCAGTGGTCCGAGGTCGCGAAATTATTCGCCATGAAGTAGTAGTAGGGCAGATCGGTGCCGTCGTAATAGCCCATCGCGCGGCGTCCCATGGCGTCGTACACAAGGCTGACCAGCGTCTTGGCGGCGCCGGGAGCGCTCCAGGTCAGGGTAACCGACGTGCCTGGGGCGACGAGTGCTGCGCTGGCGGTGATGGTGCCGCCTCCGGTGACCGCGCCCGCTTGGATCGGCGTGGTATCGCCCGTGACCGCCACCGTGGCCACGGCGATGGGAAGACTGGAATACATCTCCGCCGTCGAAACGGAGTTCGCGTACAGGTAGTAGTTCGTAGTGATGCCCGGCGTGACGGTAAAGGTACCGTGATCGGCGCTGACCTGCGTCACAACGCCTTCACCGATGGCACGGCCTTGGGCGTTGTGGACGAAGCCGTCGCCGAGGAAGGTGGCAGAGCCTGGCTGCTCGAAGTTGTAATCGCCGAAACTCTCGAGCCAGTCGGGATCCATGTTCTCGATGCACGAGGTCTTGAAGTGATAGGCCGGGACCTGAACGCCGTTGGCCATCGGGTTCGAAGCGGTGGCCGGCAGGCCATCGATGTCGCTCGCCGCGCCATAACCGTTCGCGGCACGATAGGCGCCGAGCTGGCCGAAGTACGTATCGAAAGAACGGTTCTCCTGGAACATCCAAACGATGTGATTGATGCTGGACTTCAAGGTGGCTGGAGCGGGCGTCGTCGGCGTTGGCGTGGGTGTCGTCGTTGCCGTGACGGGTGAAACCGCGGTGCCGCCACATCCGACAGCCAGCAGTAACAACAAGACCAAGGGAACAACGAGGAACTTTGGATCGGTACAGGGCTTCGGAAAACTGTTGTGCATAAGGAACCTGTGAGCCTGAGTTGCTACCATTCCCCAGCTTAGAAACAGCGCTGCTGCCGGAAGTTGGCTTAACTAGGGCGGATAGGGCGAGGCAACCCCAACCGGGCATGGGGGCACCGGGCCGCTAGAGTGTCGTGTGACGCAGGCGGAGCGAGTTCGTGATGACCGACACTGAGCTGAGGCTCATGGCGGCGGCGGCGAAAATAGGGCTAAGCAGGACGCCGAAGAAGGGGTAAAGAATACCGGCCGCAATCGGCACGCCGAGGGTGTTGTAGGCGAATGCCCAGAAAAGATTCTGGCGGATGTTGCGCATGGTCGCGCGGCTCAGGCGGCGGGCCCGGACCAGACCGCGGAGGTCGCCCTTGAGCAGGACGATCCCTCCGCTCTCGATGGCGACATCGGCGCCGGTGCTCATGGCAATGCCGACATCGGCCTGGGCCAAAGCAGGGGCGTCGTTGATGCCGTCGCCGGCCATGGCGACGACGCGACCTTGTTGCTGGAGGCGCCTCACAATTTCGAGCTTGTTCTGGGGAAGGACTTCAGCTTCGAACTCGGAAATGCCGAGCGACTGGGCGACGTAGGCAGCGGTACGTTTGGAGTCGCCGGTCAGCATGACCACGCGAATGCCCTCGCGCCGGAGTTCTTCGAGCGACTGCGGCGCGGTGGATTTCACGGGATCCCCGACCGCGATGATGCCAGCATACTTGCCGTCGAGGGCGACGTAGAGTTCGGTGTCGCCGGGTACGCGATTGAGGCGAGGACCGTCTGGATCGGGAATTGCAATGCCGCGCTCGGCCATCAGCTTGTCGTTGCCGGCGACGACTTCCCTGCCTTCGGCGTAGCCAATCACGCCTTTGCCGGGAATCGCTTTGAAGCCGTACACGCTAGCCAGCTTGAGGCCGCGTTCCAATGCGCCGGCAACGATGGCTGATGCGACCGGGTGTTCGCTGGAACGCTCAACGCTGGCGACGAGACGCAGAAGTTCGTCCGGCAGTATGCGCTCGCTGCCGTAACCGGACAGCTTCGGCTTGCCCTCGGTGAGCGTGCCGGTCTTGTCGACGACGACAGTGTCGACCTTCTCCATACGCTCAAGCGCTTCCGCGTTGCGGACGAGGATGCCGGCGCCGGCGCCTCGTCCGGTGCCGACCATGATAGCGATAGGCGTCGCCAGTCCGAGCGCGCAGGGACACGCAATGATGAGAACAGCGACGGCGTTGAGAACCGCGTAGCCGAGGCGCGGCTCGGGGCCGAAGATCAGCCAGACAATGAATGTCGCGATGGCGACGAGGATCACCGCGGGAGCAAAGACCGCGGCGACCCGGTCGGCGAGACGCTGGATGGGCGCACGGCTGCGTTGCGCTTCGCCGATCATGCGGACGATCTGGGCGAGCACGGTGTCGGAACCGACGCGCTCGGCCTTCATGATGAACGAGCCGGTAGTGTTGACGGTCGCGCCGATCACGCGCGATTTCGCGTTCTTCTCAACCGGCATGGATTCGCCTGTGAGCATGGATTCGTCGACCGAGCTGTCGCCCTCGAGGACGATGCCGTCAACCGGGATCTTTTCGCCCGGACGCACACGGAGACGGTCGCCGGGATGGACCTGGTCGAGGGGAACGTCGGATTCGGAGCCGTCGTTGGCAAGGCGCCGCGCGGTCTTCGGTGAGAGGTCGAGGAGAGCGCGGATCGCGGCAGAGGTGCGACCCCGAGCGCGGAGTTCGAGCACCTGACCCAGGAGCACGAGGACAACGATCGCGGCCGCGGCTTCGAAATAGACGGCAACACCCATACTCCCGTGAGCGGCGTGAGGAAACAGACCGGGAGCGAGCGTCGCAACGACGCTGTAGACATAGGCAACGGCGACACCCATGCCGATGAGCGTAAACATGTTGGCGTGGCGGTTCTTGATTGAACTCCAGAAACGCTGGAAAAACGGAAGGCCACCCCAGAGGACAACGGGGGTTGCCAGAGCAAGTTCCAAGAAACGTTCGACGCGCGCTCCCGTTGGCAGCCTGCCGATCATGTGCAACATGGCGATGACCATGAGCGGCGCCGTCAAAGCGACGCTGACCCAGAACCGGCGGGTCATGTCGCGGAGTTCGGGATTGTCCTGCTCAGTGGCGGAGACGGTGCGCGGTTCGAGAGCCATGCCGCATATCGGGCACGCTCCCGGCGCCTCGCGCACAATTTCCGGATGCATCGGACAGGTCCATTCGGTCTTCGTCGCAGCGACGGATATCTCCGGATCCAAAGCCATGCCGCACTTCGAGCAGATGCCGGGACCGATCTGACGGACCTCGGGATCCATCGGGCAGAAGTACCAGACACCATCTGGTGATTTGGTGATCTGGTGATCTGGTGATTTGGGTTGCAGGTACGTTTCTGGTGACGCTTTGAATTTTTGTTCGCAACGGGGATTGCAGAAGTAGTAAGTCGTCCTTTGGTACTCGTACTTCCCCGCCGCGTGGGCAGGATCGACGGTCATGCCGCAGACGGGATCGATAACATCATCTGGTGATCTGGATATCTGGAGATCTGGAGATCTGTGCGCGCCAATGGTCACGAGCAACGGCGTTGGATTTGGGCCGCCGAGCGTGACCAGTTGTGGCGCGGGTTTCGGCGCGAGGTATTTTTCCGGATCGGCGGCGAAGCCCTCTTCGCAGGATCTCGCGCAAAAGTAATATGTCGTGCCCTTATAGTCGTATTTTCCTGAGGCGCGGTCGGGTTCGACCATCATGCCGCAGACGGGATCTTTGACGGAAGTCATCGGGTTTCTGCCATCGGTCGCACGAGCCATACAGTATAGAGTCAAGTGAGTGGCCGACGGACTCAAACGCCGCCGGACGTTGTGTCGCCAGGCAAGCCTGGCTAGTACACCCTGATATATTCGTCACGGAATTCTGAACTCATTCGAGGGATCGATGACTGCGATCGAGGTAGCGTTCAAGTACGGCAAGAAACCGGGTACGGCGGAGTTGCGGGCGCTGGATTCGGTACGCGAGGTATACGGGATCCGCAAGCTGTGGTTCACCGAGGCGGAGAACACGATCCGCATTGAATACGACCGGACCCGGCTCAATGACGATTCGGTGGCCAAGCTGCTGCGCGCAGCGGGGCTGGATCTTACGGAAAAGCTCGTCCTGGCCTAAGAGCGAGGCATTCGGCTTTGGGCGTAGGCGTTAGGAGACTCTGGGGTTGAAACCGACATTTTGTTGCGACCCGAAGAGCGCAAGCCAATGCCCCAAACCCAACGCTCGCAGTAAATGCAAAAGGGGCGCTCCAGAAGGTCCTCTTTCGAGTGACTTCAGAGCGCCCCTGTTGCGCGCCACTTCGTCTGTCCTGTCTTAGTGCACCCCCCGTGCCATACCGCTGACGTCGAATAATCAATCGGTTGCGGAAGCCCGGGAAGAAAGTTCGGGTAGGAATTGCCGGGACTCGGGAAAGAATTACTGCACGGGAAACAGGGCTTTGGGCTGTGGGCTATGGGCATTCGCCTACAGACCCCATTTTCCGAGTGGCAGGCGAGACGCCCGCGTTACCGTGGCTTGCGCGCTACCAGTTCGGCTAAACCCTTTTCTTCCACCGTTTCCCGATAATTGAGAATGTCCAGTCGTAAAAACGTGTGCAGCAGCTCGTTCGGCTGCAGGTAGTACTCGGGGTGGCGGATCGTACGAGCGTGGCGGGTCTTGTGCTCCTCGGTATAGGTTTTGTAGACGAGCAGCCCGCCCGGCTTGAGTGCCTTTACCAGCGAGGGATAGAGGTCTCGCTGGAGGTAGAAGAATACGAGCACCAGGTCGTACTTCTCTTCCCCGGGGTCGAAGGAGCGGAGGTCGCGGACGAGGAAGTTGATCTTGACGTCGCGCTCGTCGGCTTTCTGCTTTGCCTTTTTGAAAGCGACCTCCGAGATATCGACGACTGTCACTTTCCATCGCAATTCCGCAAGCCAGATCGCGTGACGGCCGGTGCCGCCGGCGATGTCGAGTGCGGAGCCACTTTTCGGAAACAGCGGCTGGATGAAATCGTCGTAGGCACTCGAGAGAAAAGGATCCGGCTCGAAACTCTGGTGCGACCCTTCGCTGTACCGCTTATTCCAATCTTGCCGTTCGTCGCCTATGTCGTAAGTTGGCATATGTGCTGATTTCTCCGTTGGCTGCCGTTATTTTCCGTTCGCTGCAGCAACAATCCCATCCGGTGAAAGTCCATAAAAGCAAAGGATTTTCCGGCTTTAATTTTTTGTCCGGCGGTGCTTATCCTAAATGTTCGGAAGCGGTTTTTGCGCAGCAAATCTGAACTGCACGCTCCTCGAGGCGTTCCGAAGGAGGTCCAATGCCGGAGTTGCAGACTGGAAGTTATCACGCCAATAACTTCGTGCGGGCGTTCCGCCGGTGGTTCGTGCCGTACGTGCAATCGCGCGTGATGTCCGATAAATTCCGCCCGTTGCTGTCGTATCTGTTTACCGAATGGAAGTGCAACGTGGATTGCCACTACTGCTGGGCCTTCAACAACAAAGTCAAAGGCATGACGGAGGAGACAGCGATCCGGTCGATCGATTGGCTCAAGGACGTGGGCTGCCGCGTCATCGCGATCATGGGCGGCGAGCCGCTCCTGCGCCGCGACTTCATCCTCAAGGTTGTCGATTACGGTACAAAGAATGGCTTCTTCGTGTACCTGCCGACCAACGGGATCCTGATGAACGAAGACTTCATCGACAAGGTCGGCGACCGCGGCGTGGCCGCCATCAACCTGGCCGTCGACTGCATCGACGAGAAGCCGGGTCTGGCGAAGAACTTCAGGCGCATCGAGAAGCAGTTCAAGTACCTCGTGCAGCAGCAGCGGAAGTACGGCTACATGATCGTGTTCAACACGAACATCTGCCGTCACAACCTCGAAGACGTGAAGCTGCTGACGGAGATCGGCCACGACAATGGCATCTCCACCGACGTTCACATCAACGAACCTCCGTATATCGACCAGCCGCACTTCCAGCACCTGAACGACAATGTGACGTACATCCGTCCGGAAGACTGGCCGCGAGTAGACGAGGTGCTGGATTGGCTGATCGAGAAGAACGCGCAGGGGTACATCATGGTCAACTCCAAGGACCACCTGCGCAAGATGAAGGACTTCATGCGCGGCATCACCTATCCCTGGAACTGCCGCGCCGGGCACAACTCGTGCGTCATCCGCACCGACGGAACACTGGCGCCTTGCTTCCCGATGTACTCGGCGCACACGGATTGGGGCAGGATCGGCGAGCCGAAATTTAATTTCGATGAACTCGACCAGATGAAGAAGGTGTGCAACTCGCATTGCCTCAGCACCTGCCAGTACGTCCTCGGCTATTACTACAACAACCGGAACGTCGTGCGCTGGATCCTGAAGCAAGGCCTGCACGGGTGGAGCGGGCAGCAGCAGATGGCGGAAGCGTGAAAACAGTCGCCAGGCTTTAGGCGTCAGGCTTCAGGAAGGCTGGGAGACACTCCAGCCTTTCTTTTTTGCGGAAAGCCTGGCCGCTTTAAGCGAAGACGACTTTCGGCTGGAACAGGGTGCCAGCGATGCGCGCGGCGATGGCGATGAGGTCGGCCTGACCTTCGAAGACCTTCACCAGCCGCGCGCGAGACATCTCGGGCAGGTTTACAGGTTGTCCGTGACGGATCTTGTTGGCTGATTCCTCGGTTGCCGTGACGCACGGCAATTCCGGCAGCACGCGCCGCGGATGGATGATCGCGTCGGCGAGCCGGTCTTGTGCCTCGTCGAGAGTGATCGCCTGCGCGATGTCAAACTCGGCGACAGCAGTGCGGCGCAGTGACGCAAGATGTGCGCCGACTCCGAGCAGTGACCCCATTTCGTGCGCGATGGAACGGATGTATGTTCCCGATGAGACGCGGGCGCAAAAGCCAGCCACATCGCCATCCACCCCCGCAATGTCGAATTTGTCGACTTCGACCATGACCGGCTCAAGCGCCACTTCCTGTTTCTTGCGCGCGAGCTTATAGGCGGGCACGCCCGCCACTTTCTTAGCCGAGAACGGGGGAGGTGTCTGCCAGATCGAACCGTGGAACCGGGCGGCGGCTTCTCTCACCTGTTCTAGCGAGAACGTTACCGGAACGGTTGGGCTCACCGGCTCGCCGTCGGCGTCGTAGGTGTCGGTCGCGAACCCGAAGCGGATCTGGCCTTCGTAGGCCTTGCGGGCGCCAAGATAGAACTGCGCCAGCCGGGTGAACTGGCCGAGCACAAGCGGCAGGACGCCGGTAGCCATCGGGTCGAGCGTGCCGAGATGGCCGACAGAACGTTCCTGCGCGATGCGGCGAATGCGGCTCACCACGTCATGTGACGTCATGCCTGCGGGCTTGTCGATAACCAGTACACCGTTCATGGGTCGTTCTGCTATGTTGGAGGTTCTGAGGTATCCGGTCAATTGCCGAATCCCACACGCTAGCAAAACCGGCTAGGGTGGGGCACCCGCAGCCAACAGTATGATCCCTCTCAAGGACGACGCACCGCGGTACAGCACGCCTTACGTCAACTATTTCCTGCTGGCGTTGAACGTGGTGATCTTCCTCGTCATTCAGCTCGGCAGTCCGGCATCGCAGAAGGTGATCGTGGACACCTTCGCGTTCAAACCGATTCTACTGACGTCATTCGTCGTGCAACACAACCCAACCGCGGGGATCGCCGGCATCGTCACCGTCTTCACGTCCATGTTCATGCACAGCGGCTGGTGGCACCTGATCGGCAATATGTGGGTGCTGTACATCTTCGGCGACAACATCGAGGACTACCTCGGCCACTTTTCATATTTACTGTTCTATCTGCTCGCGGGCGTGGCAGCGATCTTACTGCACGCGCTATTGAACCCGACGTCAGCCGTGCCGACCGTCGGCGCCAGTGGCGCAATCGCTGGCGTGATGGGAGCGTATTTCATCCTGTACCCGCAGGCGCGCGTGCTGACGCTGGTGCCGTTCCTGTTCGTGTTCTTTCTATGGCTGCCGGCGTGGATCGTGCTCGGATACTGGATCCTGACGCAATTCCTGGGAGGCGCCGCCAGTTCAATCTCCACCTCCGGGCAAACGGGCGGTGGTATAGCATTCTGGGCGCACGTAGGAGGATTTGGCGCCGGCATGCTCATGGTCAAGATCTTCCCTGGAACCCGCCGCCGGAGATTCCGCTACAACGCGTGGTAGAGCAGTGTCCAGTTGCCAGTTGTCAGAAAAAGCTACAACGCACCGGACGTGGGTGAGATCCGCATCTCGTCCACGGAAGAATTTTCAGGTAGAACAAGTGCGTTCACCACGGCCGTGGCGACCGTTTCGGGGCTGAGCATTTTGTCTCTCGGCGCATCGGGCATGAACTGGTCCCAGATGTCGGTCGCGGTCGCGCCGGGAATGAGTGCCAGAACGCGGATGCCCCTGGGGCGGCACTCCTCGCGCAGCACGTTGGTGAAGCCGAGAGCGCCGAACTTTGCCGCACAATACCCGCTCTGCTGCGGAAACACCTGCACTGCACAAATCGACAGATTGTTGACGACGGTCGCGCCGCGATCCATCAAGGGCAACGCAGCGCGAGTGCACAGGAACGTGCCGAAGAGATTGGTGTCGAGAACATCGCGGAAGGTCTCGACCGGCATCGTTTCGACATTCGTGAGCGCGTGGCTGTTGCCGGCGTTGTTGACGAGAATGTGGATGCGGCCGAAGCGCTCGCGCACAGCCGAGAACAAGCGCTCGACCGAACCTGGATCGCGGACGTCGCAATGCTGCGCGAATGCGTTCGGGAATTCGGTGGCTTCCATGGTCCGCGCAGCAAGCGCGAGCTGACACCCTTCATCGGCCAGCGCCCGGGCGATCGCCCGGCCAATGCCACGCGATGCGCCCGTTACAACAGCAACCTTGTTCATTAGCCGCTGAGGCATGAGCGCGATTGTAAATGGACAGAGAAGGCGCGGGCATAACCGCCGCGCCTTGAATGAACGAACAGTTTTCTACGGTACCGTGATATCGGTGGGTCCGGTCTCGCCGTGTTCGTAGCAGCCGTCAATGGTAACGTTCGTTACCTCGTGTTGTCCGGCGGGCGGGTCCGCCTGGACGTCCCAGAAGTTGTCGCCGGGATCGAGATCGGCTTGGTCGGTCCCAAACACTGCGGAGTTGTCGAAGTGGATCGTGCATCGCGCACTACCCTTGTTGTGGAAATTGACCTGGCCATTGGCATTCTTCGGAGGAGCGGAAACTTTGCCGTGGGGCTGCATGTCACAACTGGGAGTCGCGTCATACGGCCAAATGTCCACTTTCGGTGTCGCATCGAGCTGCTTCCCGGCCGTGCTCTTCTTCGGCATTGATTTCCTTGCGGACTTCTTGGGTGCCGCCTTGCGAGCGGGCTTACGCGCCTTGGGCCGGCTTTTCGACGCGCTTTTCTTTGTGGCCGCCTTCTTCCTGGGAGCGGGTTTTCGCGTAGCCTTTTTCTTCGCTTTCTTCTTTTTCGCCATGTCGCTTCTCTCCTAAACGATTTGCACTTCCCTGCGTGGCCCCAATCCTGTTACTGCGGACGCTTGGTCGCCTCAGCAATGAGTGGACGCAGCACCTGGTTGCGGTCGAGATCTTCGGACGTCAGACCGGCCGCGATAGCGCGTTTGAGCATTGCGACGGCACGCGGACGGTCGCCCAGGAGCATGTACGCCTCCGCCGAGTCCATAAGGACGGTGGTATTGTTCGGCGCGCGTAACAGCGCCGCGTCCAGATGCGAAGCGGCTTTATCGCTCATGTTCTCGCGTGCGTACAGCAGGCCAAGACTGGCTTGCATCTCGGGATCGTCAGGATTAACGAGAATTGCCTTCTCCTGTAATTCACGAGCGCGGCGATATGAAGTGAGCGCTCGGTCGTGTTGTCCCATCCAGTCGTAGACGAGACCCAGGTTCCCCCACAAACGATAGTCGTCCGGGCGCATCTTCAACGCGAGTTCGTACATGTCGGCCGCATCCGCCCACCGCCGCTGGAACCAGTACACATTCCCGAGCTGGTTGTACCAGATGTAATTCGGTTTTAGCGCGATCGCTCTCTTTAGCTCGGCTTCCGCTTCGGTGTAGTGCCCCAACCGGTTGAGGGCTGTAGCGTAGTTGGCGTGAGCGGGAGCGCTGTCCGGCGCCAAGTCCAGCACGTGCTTCCACTCGCGGGCCGCGTCCTGATACCTGTGCTGGCGGAAATAGAAATTCCCGAGTTCATGCCAGCCGCCCCAGTAGTCGGGCCGTAGGGTGGCGCCGCGACGGAATGTTTCTTCCGCCTTCGCAGCCTGCGCGATGTGCTCGTACACCCGCGCCAGTCCAAGAAGAGCGTCGGCATTGTTGGGTTCCAGATTAAGCGCGCGCTGGAATTCGTCGAGCGCAAGCTCATTCTTGCCGGTGCTTTGGTGGATGTTGCCGAGAGTGATGTAGACCGCGGGGAGTTGCGCGTTCAGCTCAAGAGCCTTCTTCCCCGATTCATCGGCCTTCTCGATCCACTGCGGGTTCTGCTCGAGACGGTACTTGTTCCAGTACGCTTCCGCGAGGCCATTGTGAGCCAAGGCAAAGTTCGGATCGGCGGCGATGGCCTTTTCGAACTGCCCAATGGCCGAGTCGAGGTTGTTCCCGACATCGAAGCGCAAGAGCAACCCGCGTCCTTGCAGGTAGTAGTCGTAGGCGGCCCCAGTAACGGCCGGACCGCCGCTCGACGAAGGCGCGTTCTTCACATCGAGGAGCGCGGCCACGCGAGTGATGACTTCGTCCTCGAGGGTTGCGAGCTTGTCGTCGGTGCTGGGGACGTCGACAGAACCGAGCAGGCGCATCGTGGTCGCATCGACGAGAGTGACGGTGAGCCGCGTGTCATGCCCAGACTGCTGCACTTTGCCCTCGAGAACGACGGTCGCGCCCAGTTCCTTGCGAGCGGCTTCGGGATTGTCGATCTTGCGGCGGCGGACCTGGTCCGCCGGCACCACCCAGAGAGACTTTCCCCCGGCATTCAGGTTCGACAGCTTGCCCGTGATGCTTTCCATCAGGCCATCGGCGAGGCTCTGCACCGCGGGATCTTTGGAGTTCACGTCGAACGGCAGAACTGCGATGTGCTTCTGCTCAGGGCCGAACAGTGCTTTACGCACGGGAACGATGAGTAACGCCAGGGCAAAACCGACGGCCAGGCAAAGCGCGATGGCGATCCAGAGGGCGCGACGCGGTTGGCGGACCGGAAGCGCCATCGCCGATTGTGTCGCCGATCGCAGCTGTTTTTGGAGATCGCTGCGCGAGATAGTCATGGTAGGCACGCGATCGTCGACGGCTACTTTCTCCAGGTCACGGATGATTTCGGAACAGCTCTGGTAGCGGGCGTCCGGAGTCTTCGACAGCGCGCGCAACACGATAAGCTGCAGGTCGTCGGCGACGCCCGTCATCGGCGGAGGGGCTGAGTTGAGGATGGCAACGATGGTGGCGGCGACGTTGTCGGCAAAAAAAGGCAGTCGGCCGGTGAGCATCTGGTACAGAACAACGCCGAATGCCCATATGTCGGCGCGGTGGTCGAGTGGACGACCCTGCGCCTGCTCCGGGGGCATATAGAGCAAGGTGCCGCTCAGCGACGCCGATTCGGTCGACGCCGAATGGCTGTGCATCCGCGCCAGGCCGAAGTCGAGGATCTTGGCCGTGCCGTCGTTCGTGATGAGCACATTCGATGGCTTGATGTCGCGATGAGTGATGTTGCGGGCGTGCGCGTGCTGCAAGCCGTGGGCTATCTGAAGCGCAATGTTGACCGCGTGCGCGGGCTGGAGAGGTCCGCGGCGGACTTTGTCGGCCAGAGTCTCGCCTTCGTAGTACGCCATGACAATGAAGGTGCGGCCGTCTGGGGTCTCTTCGATGGTGTGGACTGCGGCGATGTTCGGGTGGTCGAGAGCGGAGGCGGCCCGAGCCTCGCGCAGAAGGCGCTCGCGATCGTCTTCGGCAACGTCCTGGTCAGAGAGGAATTTGAGCGCGACGGTGCGGTTCAGCTTGAGGTCGAGGGCCTTGTAAACAATTCCCATGCCCCCAGCGCCGAGCTTACCTTGCACATCGTAACCGGCGATGCGGCCCACCGGACTGGAGGGTCCCCCCATTGTCGTCTTGCCTCGGAACGTAATCCCCTAACGTGGACATGTAGGGAAGTGCGGGCGAATTATATGCTGACGCGGAAAAAGTGCAAGAATTTGCAGTCTGGCCGACTGCGTTTGGGGCACACGGCGGTCCCGAAAGCTACAGTCCGCCGTTCCCGTTTTTGGCGCGGATCAGCGACAGGAATTCCTGGCGCGTTTCCTGTTCGTCGCGGAAGCAGCCAAACATCGCGGATGTAACCGCCGACGAGTGTTGCTTCTCGACGCCGCGCATCATCATGCACAGGTGTCGCGCTTCGACCACCACGCCGACACCCTGCGGCTGGATGACATTCTGGATGGTCTCGGCAATCTGCGTCGTCAAGCGTTCCTGCACCTGGAGACGGCGCGAGAAGATCTCTATCAGACGCGGAAGTTTGCTGAGGCCGATGACTTTGCCGTTCGGGATGTAGGCGACGTGCACTTTGCCGAAGAACGGCAGCATGTGGTGTTCGCAAAGCGAGAACATTTCGATGTCTTTCACGATCACCATCTCGTCATAGTCCACGGTGAAGAGGGCGGACTTCAGCATCGCCTCCGGATCGTCGTTGTAGCCCTTGGTCAGGAACTGCATCGCGCGCTGGACCCGATTGGGCGTGTTCAGCAGGCCTTCACGGTCGGGGTCTTCGCCGAGCCGGACCAGACTTTCGCGGACGAGGTCGGCATAACTGGCGGAAGCGAGGGTGGTTTCGGTGATCGCCTTCTTGCTCATAATGGTTTCAGTGCCGCGGTTCGGTCCCGCCGGCATATTCGAATGAATTCGACGCGGTTTCTTCCAACCGTACCTTTTCCAGATGTGCGAGATGGAAGCCGCGGTTCACGATTTCGTAGATGTGCGCGCAAAGGTTTTCAGTCGTGGGAACGAACCGCTCGAATTCCGACAACGTGTTGAGGTTGACGTGCTCGAAGCGGCCAATGACCTGCTCGTGGACGAAACTATCCAGATCAGCGAGATTGCAGACCATGCCGGTGGCGCGATCGACGGCGCCGCTGACCGTGACCTCGAGAGCGTAATTGTGGCCGTGACCGTACGGATTGTTGCACTTGCCGTAGGTCGAGCGGTTCTCCTCTTCCGACATCGCGTCACTGTGCAGGCGATGCGATGCTGAGAACCAATAGCGTCTTGTGAGATGGGCCTTCATCGAGTACTGAGTACCAAGTACTGAGTACCACGCGTGATGTTCATGCCTTGGAACTCACTCCTCACCATAGAAATCGACGAACAGATCAACCGTCTCGTAGACGCGCACGCGATGGAGTTGTGCCACGTTCAATTTCGGCGCCAGACGCTGCCAGATGGTGATGGCGAGGTTCTCGGTCGTGGGAACACGGTCGCGGAACTCGGGGACTTCGAGGTTCAGGTGACGGTGATCGAGCGCGTCGATGACCTCTCGGTTCATCACGTCCTTAAGCTCCTTGAGATCGACGACGAAACCGGAGCGCGGATCGATGCTTCCCTTCACCGTCACTTCGAGTGTGTAGTTATGGCCGTGTCCGTTCGGGTTATTGCACTTGCCGAATATGCGCTGGTTCTCTTCCGGCGAGAAATCAGGATTGTGATAGTAGTGCGCGGCGGAAAATTCCGTCTTGCGGGTGAGGTAAACGAGATGTCCATTCGTATTCGGCATTTTGGATAGGGCTTTGGGTTTAGGCTTTGGGCATCAGGCGGTCCATCGCCTCACGATAAATCCCTAAAGCTTAAACGCCCAATGCCCTTTTGTCTTCCTGCTGATACGTCCTACCCTTCCATGTCACGCGCCTGCGCCAACGGTAATGGAGACGCGAGCGCAATAAAAGTAACGCGAAGAGCGGCAATCCGAGTGGTGACAGCAACTCGTTCGCCCAGCCAAAATGCGCTCTCCGCACCCGGCGGAGAAACAAAGCTCAGGTCGGCACGGCAATCAGCAGTCCGGCGACAGCTATCACTGGCTTGCGTAAAACCAGCCCACCAACACCGGCCGCGATTCCGGTGGAGGCTAACACAAATTCGATTCCGCGCCGCCCCGCAAGTTGCAAAGTTTGCGGGAAAAGCAGGGCGAGGTTCTTCGTCCAACCCTCCCATAGCGCAGCAGAGCTGCGGTACATGCGGGTGCGCACGCGGTCGCCGCCATAACGGAAGAACAAACGACGGCCGCTTCGCTTTACAGCCTGGGCGAGAGCCACGTCCTCCAGCAACGTGCGCGAGACAGCGGCGTGTCCACCAACGGCGTTATACGCCTCGCGCGTGATCAGCAAGTATTGGCCGTTGGCGGCAGCCGCGGGAGACGCAGAATCGCTGACGTCTCTCGGGCGGTAGGTCGTCGCAAGTTCGGCGAAGATCACCGTCATCAGGGCGCGTTCCAGCGGCCCATGCACTTCCTGCGCCGGAGAGTAAGACAGAAGATCGGCGTGGTGCTCACGCGCTTCGGCCAAGGCTCCTGCGAGCGAACCTGGAAGGTGGACGGTGTCGGCGTCAGTGAACAGAAGCCATTCACCGCGCGCGATGCCGGCGCCGGCTTGCGCCGCGTTGCACTTGCCGGAACAGCCGGAGGGCAGCGGACCGGGCGAGATGACGCGCACGCCGGGAAACGATTCGGCTATAGTGCGCGTGCGATCGCTGGAGGAATCGTCGACGACGATCATCTCAAACTCGGCGCCGGTTTGCGCCAGCAGCGACTGCAGGCAGGCGCTGAGGCAAGCCTCCTCATTGCGTGCGGGCACGATGATGGAAACCGTTGGCATCGGAACCGTCGATTATAGGTCGTTCAGCTCGCGGACACTGCTTCCGATTTCGGTTCGGATTGCTTGCGCAACGACGCGTAGATCGCCACCACTGCGACGATCACGTTGGCGACCACCACGGGCGCGGAGCGGATCGCGAGGCCGTAGATCACCCAAAGTACCGCTGCGCCTGCCTGGATACGGCGCAATGCGCTGCCCGACTTCGCAAAATACGAGATTGCAAAGATGGCCGTGGCGGTCCACCCCAAGGCATTTATCCACATGAATGGGCTCCTGGATTCAATTGGCGGCAGCGGATGCGGCTTCCGACGGCAATGCGCTGGGCACCCTGGCGCCGCGAATGACTAACCGGTCGGTCTGCACCTTGTCCCAATCCTGGATCTGGAATCCGTTGGCGTCGAATACGCGGCGGATCCCGGCGCGATTCAAGCCGGCGATGTCCTCGAGGATCGGCACAACGACCGCGACCGCGCTATCACTGAGCACCGTCCGGTTGGCTATCGGCGCAAGGTGATGGTTCTCCGAGACCGCGATGGTGAAGCCGTCGTGATGATTGACATGCAGCATGACGTGGATGTCGGAGCTGCCGTCGCCGACATAAACGATGTGCTCACGGCTGACCTGCAATTCGGCGTGCAACCGGTCGAGCACCGCGACTTTTCCGTAACCGGCGACGACTCGGCGAATCGTATCGATCTCGCCGCTGGGCAGGTATTGGAATTCCGTGCCGACAATATGGTCGGCCGGGACGATGCCTTCCAGCGCCGAGCGCACGATCTCCACCGGCGCGGCAGAGATCACGTACATGTCAAAGTGGTAGCCCTCGATGCCATCGCGTAGGATCCGGCAAAGGACATCGATGTTCGGTTTCAGGCGGATCAACTTGCCCGTCTCGTAGAGGTGATTCCGGCGGACGCGCGAGCGGAACTCGGGATCGTGCAGCAGGAGGTAGGTAAGCTCTCCACCCTGCTGGACCATATTGATATCGGCCATCCCTTTTGCCTTGCGCTCAAATTCGTCGACGGGAATCCCGATCAACTCACTCAGCGCGTATCCGCTGTCGTTGAAGCTGAGCGTCTGGTCGAAATCGCTGGCGAACAAGTACTGCCGGACGTTCTGTACCTTCTCGGACATAAATCTCCATTGAGTTATGGGTGTTTTAGGTTCGATGCCACGCCGTGGTGCTCTGGTGCATTAATGCTAGCTGTAAGTTGTTGATTTTCGGTTAATTTACTATGAATAAAATCTATCGCTGTGATGGAAATCACCGTCACACGGCGCCGTGACCGTGCAACATCGGAGGGAGAAGAAAGCCGGTGTAGCGCGATGTATCATAAAAACGTGAAGGGGATCTCGACAGCAATAGCGGTTGCGCTGCTGTTTCTGGTGGGCTGCTATAGCGGGACGCGTCCGCCGCGCGTGGGCGAAGCCGCGCCGGATTTCGCCATCAAGGACAGCGACCGCTCGGTCGCGTTACATGACCTGAAGGGCGAGGTGGTGGTGCTGAACTTCTGGGCGACCTGGTGTCCGCCGTGCGTCGAGGAGATGCCGTCGCTGGTCACGATGCAGCGCGACCTGAAGGACAAGGGCGTCAAGGTGCTGGCCGTGAGCATCGACGTGGACCAGAGGGCCTACGAGAAGTTCCTGAGAGACCACGGCGTGGACGTGCTCACGGTCCGCGACCCCGACCAGAAGGCGGCCATGATGTACGGCACGTTCAAGTGGCCGGAGACCTACGTCATCGACCGCAAGGGCGTGGTGCGCCGGAAATTCATCGGCGCAGTGGATTGGACGCACCCGGAGATCCAGTCGTATATCGCGGGACTTTGACAGCCAGTGAAATTCCGGTAGCCCGGCCGCCCTCGGCCGGGACCGCGAATCACCCGATTCCGCAATTTCGCAATTATCCGGCCTTCGCCATCGCCTTCATCCGCCGGTCCAATTCCTCGTCCGACACATCCTCGACGTGGGTTCCCATGGACCATCGGTTACCGAAGTCGTCAATAACGCTGGCGTTGCGGTCTCCGTAGAACTGGTCCTTGGGTTCGCGCTCACTCTTGGCCCCGGCGGTTAGGGCGCGTTTGTACACGGCATCGCAGTCGGGCACATACAGGTAGAACGAACTCGTTTGCGCGCCGAACATCGGGCCGGCATCGGCGATCATCAGACGCGAGTCGCCGATCTGTACCTCCGAGTGCGCGATGCTGTTATTCGGCCCCGGAACCGACAGCAGGACCTTGGCGTCGAAAACTTTCTGGAGAAAGTCGTGAAGCCGTGTGGCGCCCTTAACAATGATGGTGGGAGTGACGGTGTGGTAGCCCTCGGGAATGTAGTTGACCGGCATGGGGGGACTCCTCTCGCAGGAAATTCTGCGCTTCGAGGAAAGAAGTGGCAAGTTGGGCTGATCAGCGGGCGCTGAGTGAAGGATTCGACCCGCCTGGCGGCAGCTTATACTCCTATTGCCATGGACCCGTATTCGCAGCTCATTCCCACGTTGCGACGCTATTGGGGATATAACAGTTTTCGTCCGCTGCAAGAACGTGTGGTGAAGAGCTTATTGGCGGAGCACGACGTTTGCGTCGTGATGCCCACCGGCGGGGGCAAGTCGCTCTGCTACCAATTGCCTGCCGCGCTCTGCGAGTCGCGCACCGTTGTTGTGGTATCGCCGCTGATCGCGCTGATGCAGGACCAGGTTGCGCAATTGGCGGCGATGGGAATTCCCGCGGCATTCCTGAATAGTTCCCAGCCGAGTGGCGAGCAGAACGCAGTACAGCTGCGGGCGGCACGCGGCGAGTTTCGCTTGCTGTATCTTTCGCCGGAGCGACTGGCCGGGCCAACGACTTTTGGGTGGCTCGGAAGAGTCCCAGTGAACTATTTCGCCATCGATGAGGCGCACTGCATCTCCGAGTGGGGACACGAGTTCCGTCCAGACTACCGGCAATTGAAGCGATTGCGGCAGCATTTTCCCGGGAAGCCAATCGCGGCATTCACGGCCAGCGCGACGCGCCGCGTTCGACACGACATCATTGAGCAACTCGGATTGCACGAGCCGGACAAATATATTGCCAGCTTTCACCGACCCAATCTTCGCTACTGGGTCAAGCAGTGCAACAGCGAGTACGAACAGATGCAGCAACTGACGGCGGTACTGCGCGCGCAGACCACCGGGAACGTGATCGTTTATGCTCCAACGATCAAACGAGTGGAGTACACAGCCGGCGAACTGACGGCGCAGGGGATTCCCGCCATTCCGTATCACGCCAAGCTCCCCGTAGAGGTGCGGCGGCAGAACCAGGAGCGCTGGATGGCGGACGAAGTGCGTGTCCTGGTGGGGACGATCGCCTTCGGGCTCGGTATCAACAAGGCCACCGTGCGTGCGGTCATTCATTTGGCCCTTCCGAAATCGATCGAGCAGTATTACCAGGAAGCGGGGCGCGCCGGGCGCGATGGTCTCACTGCCGATTGCCTCCTGCTGTGGCAACCACGCGATTCCGGCCTGCACGCTCACTTCATCGGCCAGATCAGCGATCCTGCCGAGAAGGAACGGTCATGGCAGCGATATCACGAGATCCAAAGATTTGTGTCGCAGCCACAATGCCGCCACCGGCAGATATGTTTGCACTTTGGCGAAAAGCCACGGTGGGACCGTTGTGACGCTTGCGATGTGTGCCACGGCTTCCCCGAATGGATAAATGTCAGCGCGCCTCCATTGCGGCCGCGCAGAGCTCCCGGTTTTGCCGTTCCTGTTGCTTCGGGCCAACCAGTGGACGAGGACCTTCGCCAACATCTCCGCGAGTGGCGGCTTGAGACAGCAGCAACTCAGAGAGTCCCCGCCTTCGTGGTGATGCACGACACTACGTTAGAAGCATTATGTCGCGCACGCCCAGCGACGCTCACCGAGCTTCGCACCGTTCCCGGGATCGGCGAACGAAAGCTGGAAATGTACGGTCGCGGTCTGCTGCAAGCGATTGCCCGCTATCGCGCCGGTGCGAGAGCCACTTGAACCTGCTCCGCTACCAGTGCGCGATTCGGACTCGAGGGGAAACAAAATGGCGCGCCCTGAGAGATTCGAACTCCCGACCTTCTGGTTCGTAGCCAGACGCTCTATCCAGCTGAGCTAAGGGCGCGCGAACCCCGATTATAGCGGACGGGAAGCACTCCGCCAAGAGACTGGGCACTGCCGACGGCCCGATCGCGTATTTTCAATCGCCTAATCAGCAAATCACCTGCACCTTCCCTGCTACTTCCCGCGATCCGACGCCGATGGCACCCTAGCAGCGATGGGTACGCAATCGCTCCTGTTGTGCAATGACCCCGAGTCGGTGGTTGTGTTGCGGCACACGTTGAACCAGCTCGGTATCGACGCCGAGGTCTGCGAGGCTCGCGAGACCGCGCTCGACGTGCTGGACCGTCGCCGCTTCGACCCCATCATCATCGATTGCGACACTATCGACGCCGACCTCGCCGTGATGCGGAAGGTGCGGACGTCGGGCACCAATCGCGACGCGATCGCGCTGGGCATCATTCGCGACGACTCGCAGGTCCGCGAGGTGTATTCGAACGGCGCAAATTTTGTCCTGCGCAAGCCCCTGAATTATGAAGAAGCCGGGCTCATCCTGCGCGCCGCGCGCTCGCTGGTGAACCGGATGCGCCGGCATTTCCTGCGCTGCGTGCTGGATACGCTGGCGTACGCGCGCATCGACGGCGTGGACGACCGCCCCATGCTGCTCGACATCAGCGAAGGCGGGCTGGCCATCCAGGCGCTCGAACCGCTTGCGCCGCGGCGCGCTTTCGCCGTTCACTTCAACCTTCCAGGGGAGAAGGAAGAGTTTGAAGCCGTGGCAGCGACGGCCTGGACCGATCCGTCGGGCCGCTGCGGACTTCGGTTCCTCGGTATGCCGCCGGTCCAAAGAGCAAGGCTCAAGGAATGGCTGGACAGGAACGACGCCTCCGGCCCGGGCGATAAGCCGGCTGACATCTCGATGCCAGCCGGTGCACTCGTTCACCTGCCGGTGCAGGTGTCGCCCGTCCTGCACCAATTGCTGAGCGTTTTGATAGACCTGACCGTCGTCGGCGCCGCCGTCGCAATGTTCATTGCCATCACCTACGCCCTTGCACATGCCGCACCCCCTCCGGATAAAGCCGCGGCTGCCATGGGTCTCCTGCTCTGCCTCGCTTGGCTGATGTACCGTTACGTGTTCTTTGGCACCGTCGCCATGACACCCGGCGGACACTTCGCCGCCAGCTTTTGCGATCGCGTGCTGGCGTGGCACTACAACCGGACCGTCGCGGACCGCGAGTAACGGCGGTTGAACGTTGCAGGTTATCCGTTGTAAGTTCCCATCCGTGTACCGCGTCCTCATAGCCACCTCGAATTCCGGCAAGCTGCGCGACTTTGCGGGCGCGGCGAAAGCCTTTGGGATTGAAGTCGCCTCACTGCCGAACCTCTCAGCCCTACCCACGGTGGTCGAGGATGGCGCGACTTTCGAAGCCAATGCGCGCAAGAAGGCTGAGCACTACAGCCGCTACGCTCCGGGGGAACTTATTCTGGCCGACGATTCCGGGCTGGAGGTTGACGCGCTGAACGGTGCGCCGGGCGTGATCTCGGCGCGCTATGCGGCTGAAAACGGAAGCGAGAACAGCTCCGATGCAGCCAACAATGCGAAGCTGCTGCGGGAGCTGAAAGACGTTCCCGAGGCGAAGAGGACCGCACGCTTCGTCTGCGTGATCGCGGTTGCGCTGGACGGAGTCACGGTCGCGACCTTCAGGGGTGAAGCCGAGGGCCGGCTCCTGTGTGCCGCTCGCGGCGCCAGCGGATTTGGATACGACCCGCTGTTCTATTTTCCTGGTTCAGGCAACACGTTCGCGGAACTTACGCCCGAGGAAAAGGCGCACGTCAGTCATCGCGGCAACGCTTTTGCCGAGTTCCTGCAATGGTTTAAGCAGATTACTTAAAGCACTTCGCGACGGCGGCAGCGGCGGCCACGAGCTTCTGGAGGTCGGCCGGAGTGAAGTCCGGTCCCGACGATGGCGCGGACGCCCCCTTTCGCGATATCTGGATGACACCTACGGTACCGCTGGGCCCCACAACCGGAGCAGACATCAGCTTCTGGATGACATGCAGGTGGCGATCGGATTTCTCGCCGCCCACTTGCGCTCCCGACCCGCTCAACTGGACCGCCTCGAAGACGCTCGTGTGCTTGATTTGGGCGAAGTTATTGATGACCTCTGCGCGACGGCTGTTGGAGGTGCGAACGGCCACGGAATTCGAGGTGTTCAGCGGAATGCTGCCGACGCTGTGCAGCTTGGCGGGATAGCAGAATACGAGGTTCTGCTTCTCAATGCGCAGGATCCCGACCTCGTCGTCCTTAACGTTGAAGGTCTTGGCCAACTCATGGGCAAGACGCTCGGCGTTTTTCGGGGTCAGGCCTTCGGCTTCGCATTCATTGGCAATCTGCGCAAAGGGCAGGGCCGCTGTCGCCATGGTTGTCTCCTGGGCGGCTGGATCGTGCACGCGCATTATATCCGGCTCGCCGATTGGGGCAAGAACCATGAGCGCTTCCGGATACCGGGTGAGCCAGAATTATGAGCTGAAGAACTGGGCCATGTTCCGGTACTTTTCATACCGCGATGCGACAAGTTCGTCGGGGGTAAGCTTCTTGAGCTCGCCCAGGTGCCACTCGAGTTTCTCGTCCACCATGCGGGCGGCGGCGTCCCAATCGTTGTGCGCGCCACCGGCAGGCTCGGGGATGGTATCGTCGATCAGGTTGAACGACGTCAGGTCCTTGGCCGTGATCTTCATCGCTTCGGCAGCCAGTTCCCTCTTGGACGCGTCGCGCCACATGATGGACGCGCAGCCCTCCGGCGAGATCACCGAGTAGATCGAGTTCTCCATCATCAGCACGCGATCGGCTACGGCGATCGCGAGTGCGCCGCCGCTTCCACCTTCGCCAGTAATGGTCGTGATGATGGGGACCCGCAGGCGCGCCATCTCTCGCAGATTGTGGGCGATTGCTTCGGCCTGGCCACGCTCCTCGGCGCCGAGACCAGGATAAGCGCCGGGTGTGTCCACTAGGGTGAAGATCGGACGATGGAACTTTTCGGCAAAACGCATCACCCGCAGCGACTTGCGGTAGCCCTCGGGATTCGGCATTCCGAAATTGCGGAAAACGCGCTGCTTGGCGTCTCGTCCTTTCTGGGTGCCGATGATCACAACCTCTTCGCCGTGGAAACGTGCCATACCACAAAGGATGGCGGGGTCGTCGGAAAAACCGCGATCGCCGTGGATCTCGCTCCAGTCGGTGAAGATCCGTTCGATGTAATCGAGGGTATAGGGACGCTGGGGATGGCGGGCCAGCTCCGTCTTCTCCCACGCGTTCTGCTGCGACGTGATCTGCCGGCGAAGGGTAGTGACCTTGTCGTGCAGGTCGTGGAGTTGACGCCGCGCATCCTGGTTCTCGCCCGCGGCGGATTCCAGGCTGCCGATCTGCTGCTCGATCTTTTCCAGTTCCTGCCGCGCCTTACTTGCGGAGTCCATTTCGTTCGTGTGTCCCACCCGGAGCGTGTCCAGCTCCACTTTGATGCGATCCAACAAAAGTGCTTGTACTGCCTGAGCCAAAGCAGAGCCCTCGATGGCAGCGAATCACTCGACGATCTGGTGATCGGTTGACCAGTGACCTGATGATCGGCGGGAAGCTGGCGAGCAACAGATCAATCTACGATGCGGACCGCGGCTTTTCCGCACAGTTCTTCTACGCGCGAAAAGAAGGCCCGGTCCGGCAGGACATTATAATCTTCCGCCTCCATGATCACCATGAAGTCGCCGGCACGTTCCAGATCGAACAATACCCTGGCATCGCCGCGGTGGGTGGAACAGAAGGCGTGCAGTTCGTCGATTGTCTGCGGTGTGGCTTCGTCGAGCGGCACCTTGATGCGAATATTCTTCGGCAGCTTCGGCTTGGCATCCTCCAAGGGAACGATCTCCGACACCGTTACCTTCGGGTTCGATCCCTCTTCAACGCGGACGCCCCCTTTGACGAGAACGGGGACTTCCAGCTTCACCTTTTCCGACAACCGGCGGTACGCCTCGGGAAAGACGATGATATCCACCGTGCCGAGCATGTCTTCCAGTACCGCATTGGCGTAGAAGTCGCCCTTCTTCGATTTCTGTACGCGCAGGTTAGTGATGATGCCCGCGGTGTAGACCTCGTTCTCCTTGCCCGTGCCGCTGGTCATCTCGCCAAGGGCGGCGGTCGTGTAATAGGGCGCGAACTCCTGGAGTTTGTTCTCGTACTTCTGCAACGGGTGGCCGGTGATGAAGAAGCCGAGGATTTCCTTCTCGGCGGCGAGGCGCTGGTGCTCGTCCCATTCCGGCAGGTTCGGCAGCTTCTCATTGCCGTTGTTCCCAGCAGCGGCGGGCTCGTCAAATACGCCAAATAGGCCGTGCTGGCCGCTTTCGACGTCGCGCTGCGCTTTCTGTCCGCGCTCGATGGCCTTGTCGACAACAGCCATGAGTTGCGCGCGGTGCCCAAAAGCGTCCATGGCGCCGGATTTGATAAGCGATTCCAGCACGCGCTTGTTGAGCAGGCGAAGATCGACGTTCTCGCAGAACTCGTAAAAGGAGCTAAATCTGCCAAGCTTCTTGCGCGCTGTGACGGTCGATTCGATGGCGTTCTGTCCGACGTTCTTGATGGCGCCCATACCGAAGCGGATCGCCTGGCCGTGCGGCGTGAAATTCGCGTCGGAGATGTTGATATCGGGCGGTTCGACGGGAATGCCCATTTCCCTGCATTCGTTGATGTACTTCACGACATCGTCGGTGTTCCCCGTGACCGAGGTGAGGAGCGCCGCCATGAACTCAACGGGATAGTGGGTCTTCAGGTAAGCCGTCTGGTAGGCGAGCAGGGCATACGCGGCAGAGTGTGACTTGTTGAATCCGTAACCGGCGAACTGCTCCATCAGGTCGAAGATGTGCTCGATCTTTTTCTGCGGAAAACTGCGTTCGACGGCGCCCTTCACAAACCGGTCACGCTGCTTCGCCATCTCATCCGGATTCTTCTTACCCATGGCACGGCGGAGCAGGTCGGCTTCGCCGAGGGAGTAGCCGGCGAGGACGTTCGCGATCTGCATCACCTGTTCCTGATAGACGATGACGCCGAGCGTCTCCTTCAGGATCGGCTCCATGTCGGGGAGCTCGTATTCGATCTTCCGGCGGCCGTGCTTGCGCTCGATGAAGTCATCGATCATGCCGCCCTGGATCGGGCCGGGGCGGTAGAGCGCGTTCAAGGCGGTGAGGTCTTCGACGGTGTTCGGCTTGTACCGGCGAAGCACGTCGCGCATGCCGTGCGATTCAAACTGGAAGACGCCGCTCGTCAGACCGCTGTGGAAGACCTTTTCGTAGGTTTGCTGGTCGTCGAGCGGGATGAAGTTCCAGTCGAGCTTCTCGTTGCGCGTTTGCGCGATGAGCTTCAGGGCGTCGTCGACGATGGTCAACGTCGTGAGCCCGAGGAAGTCCATCTTCAGCAGGCCCATCTTCTCGATCGCCTTCATGTCAAAGGCGGTGACGATTTCGTCGTTCTTGGTCTTGTGCAGCGGGACGAGATTGATGAGCGGCTCGGGGGAGATGACCACTCCGGCCGCATGTACGCCAGCGTTGCGGACCAGCCCTTCGAGCTTCCGCGCCGTATCGATCAGTTCCTTGACCTGCGGCTCACTGTCGTAGGCTTGCGCCAGCAGCGGCGAGTTCTTGAGCGAATCGTCAAGCGAGATGTTCAGCGTCGGCGGGATCATCTTGGCGATGCGGTCCACATCGTTGTACGGGATCGCCATGGCGCGCCCGACGTCCTTGATAGCCGCCTTGGCCTGCATGGTGCCGAAGGTGATGATCTGCGCCACCTGGTCGCGCCCGTACTTCTCTGTGACGTAGTGAATGACCTCTCCGCGCCGGTTCATGCAGAAGTCCACGTCGATATCGGGCATGGACACGCGTTCCGGATTCAGGAAGCGTTCGAAGAGCAGTTCGTTCTGCAACGGATCGATGTCGGTGATCTCCATCGCGTAGCTGACGAGCGAACCCGCAGCGGAGCCACGGCCCGGACCGACAGGAATGCCCCGCGTCTTGGCCCAGTTGATGAAATCCCACACGATCAGGAAGTATCCCGGGAATTTCATCTGCCGGATGATGTCGATCTCCCAATTCAGCCGCTGGTCGTAATCGCTGATGGGGTGCTTCAGACGTCCCTGCTGCAGGAGAACGCGCAGGGTCTCCAGGCGTTTGGCAAATCCCTTGCGTGCCACCTCTTCGAAGTAGCTGTCGATCGTGTGCTCAGGAGGAACGTCGAATTTCGGGAACGGATTGCGGATCTTCTCCAGCTTCAGCGAGCAGCGCTCGGCGATGTCCAGCGTGCGCGAGAGCACCTGCGGCATCTCGCCGAAGACGCGGTTCATCTGCTCCCAGCTCTTCACGAAGAACTGGTCGGTCTGGAACTTCATCCGGTTGGCGTCCTGGATCTGTTTACCGGTTTGAATGCAGACCATCACGTCCTGGGCGTGGCTGTCGTCCTCGCACAAGTAGTGTGAATCGTTGGTCGCGACCAGCGGCAGTGCGAGGTCTTTCTCTAACCTCAGAAGTCCCGCCTGGATCTGCTTCTCCTGTTCCAGGCCCTGGTCCTGTATCTCCAGATAGAAGTTCTCACGCCCGAAGATGTCGGTGAACGCGCCTGCCGCCTCGCGCGCCGCGTCGTACTTCCCTTCCATCAACCGCTCGGCAACTTCGCCCTTCAAACAACCGGAGAGCGCGATCAGACCCTTCGAATGTTCGGCCAGGTATCTCTTGCTGATGCGAGGCTTGTAATAGAAACCCCGGAGCGACGCCTCGCTCGTGATCTGGACGAGGTTGCGGTACCCCTCTTCGTTCTGCGCCAGGACTATAAGGTGGTTATAGCTGTCGCCATCGGGCGGAGTTCGAGAAGTGTCGTGGTCGTCCTTCTTGCAGACGTAAAGCTCGCAGCCGATGATCGGCTTCACACCCGCGTTCTTCGCTGCATTGAAGAAATGAAACGCACCGAAGATGTTGCCGTGGTCGGTCATCGCCACGGCGGGCATACCCAGTTCCCCTACGCGATGGACGAGCTTGTCGATGTCGCAAGCGCCGTCGAGCATGGAGAAGTCGGTGTGCAGGTGCAGATGGACGAATTGGGGGGCCATGGGTCTACTTTCAATTTTACGGGGGTTAGCAGCTGCTTTCCAGCGCTGCAACTGTGCAGAGCTGTGCGCGAGTGTGGAAATAAAGGGCGAAAATGGGTTGGACGTACTAGCCAGGCTTGCCTGGCGGCACAGTATCGCCAGGCAAGCCTGGCTAGTACACCGTCAGCAATTCTCACCCGCTCCGCGCTGGCATCTAACAGATTAAATACTCGGGAGAGGCGGGCGTATGAAAAAGCTTTGGATCCTTGTGCTCGCGATGGCGATGAGCGTCTTCGCCTTCGGGCAGGACAGCAACCGCTCGGCGACGCAGCGGAGTGAAACAACCACGACCAGGACGACCACGGGGCCTTACGGCACAACACAGAGGACGACGCGGCACTATCACCGTCATCACACTTCGACGGCGCGGCGTACAGCGCACCACACGCCGCGCAGCACGCGACGTACGACCACGACTACAACCACGACTACGTCGAACGTGCCGCGGTAGTTCAAGGACCTGCGGGCGAAGGCGCCCGCAGGAGCATGTTTTCTGATCGAGACAGCGGCAGCCCCGGCGATGGCGCCGGGGCCTACCATGTGAATTTTCTTATTTCTTTTTGGACTTCCGGGCTGGTTTTGCGGCTTTCTTCGCAGCAGGCTTTTTGGCCTGCTCTTTCTTCGGCTCGACCTTCGGAACCGTCTTTTTCGCCACCGGCTTTGTCTCCACTTTGGCGGGCTTCTCGGGCCTGGCGGCGGGAGCAGCCGCCGGCACGGGAGCCTGTGGTGCGGCAGCTTTGCCTTTTCGCCCTTTTTTTCCGGCAGGCGCCGCGGCGGGCGGAGCCGCGGCAGCAGCGGCTGCGGCGGCAGCAGCTTCGGCCGCTTTCTGCGCCTTCGTCTTCTTCTGCGGGGGCGGTGGCGGAGGTGGTGGCGGCTCGTACGGCTTGAGGAACTTCATGATCTCGGTCCGCGAGCGCAGCTTTCCATCCAGCAGCAGCATGAATGCTTCATGCTCCACTTTCGGATAGTCCGGGAGTGCAGGTGTGATATTCAGTTCCGTCATTTCCGGTAATGGAAGCTTTTGCTTCACCTGGCGCCACTTGCCGAAAAAGTTCTTGATCTTCTGGCAAACCACCTGTTGCTTGGCGGTGGCCGCCAGGAACAGCAGCGCTTCCGGCTGTGCTTCGGTCAGGACCTGCCACGCACGCGAAGGCGTAGCCGATTCCTTGCCCGTCAACTTTTTCGCGAGCGCGTTAGCTTCATCGTGCAGGTTCTTCCACGCGTGAACAAAATGTTTGCGCGGGATGTGCTTCTGCATGTCGCGAACGTCGGCGTCGCTTAAGCGCCGCGTGAGGTAGAACATGACGGCGGCCGAGGCGTCGGCGTTAATACCGACATCCGCCAGCTCGGCGCGGATCCTCAACAGGTCTTTGAGCCCGGCGGTGTCGATCTTCGCCACCGCCCAGTGCGGATTCAGGACCTTGAGCCAGCCTTCTTTTTCCAGGACACCGAGGATGTGGAGCGGGTCGTCTTCGTGCGCCAAGGCCTCGAGTTCGTGGCCGATGGCGCGCTCGTCGACGTACTCGATGTAATTGTTCTCTTTGGCTGCGTTGTAGCGTGCCTGCGTGCGCTCCTCGAGCTGCCAATGAAACCGGGCTGTAAGTCGCGTCGCGCGGATGAGCCGGATGGGTTCTTCCAGGAACGCGTAGTTGTGCAGGATGCGGATGAGCTTGCCCTCGATGTCGGCCATGCCGTTGAACGGGTCCGACAGAAGGCCGCGCGAGCCTTCGTTGAGGGACAGCGCCATCGCATTCACGGTGAAATCACGCCGGCGCAGATCCTCGACAATCGTGCCCGGAGCGAGT
>CAZLJE010000035.1:0-51564 GCA_964559835.1 uncultured Terriglobales bacterium | reverse complement strand
TGGAAAAGTCGAGGAGCGGAGTTCATCACGGAGCCGATCCCCAAGTACGGCGAGATCCGCTGCTACATCCGCGATCCCGACGGCTATATTATCGAGGTCGGACAGAGCACTGACCTCACGTACGGTTAACGCTCGGCCAGGATGAATCGGACTTAAATGTTCGCTCAGCGCTAGCCCATTGGCGCCAACAACACAACACCGCTCGATCGCAAAAGCATAAATACGGATGAAACATCAGGGAAGCGCCATGCGGAGCAGCGAATGGCAGACCGCCCGTCGTGTTGCGCATGATGTCTGGCGACTCTCACGGGCCAGCTTGCCGGTGGATACCGTTGAGCTGGCGCAATACCTTATCGGGAAGACAATTGTCCGCAACATCGGGCGAAACAGGATTAGCGGCCGCATTGTCGAAACCGAGGCTTACCCACCAGGCGATTCGAGCGGGCATGCTTACCACGGGCAAACGGCCCGCAACAACTCCCTGTTCTTGGGCAACGGGTTTGCTTACGTGTACTTCGTTTATGGAACGTCTTACATGCTCAACGTGACGGCGGAAAAACCCGGGGTTGGCGCCGGCGTACTGTTGCGTGCGCTGGAACCGCTCGATGGAATCGAACTAATGCAGCGGCACCGCAAGATTGACAACCTGATTGATGTGGCGAGAGGGCCCGGGCGGCTTGCGGCTGCATTGCAGATCGACCAGCGGCTGGACGGCGTTGACCTGTGCGCCGACGGGCCGCTTTGGCTTGGCACGGCGGTGGGGAAGACTGCGCACATTGGCACAAGTGTGCGCATCGGCATTACCCGCGAGGTCGGCCGGTTGCTGCGCTTCTTTGAGGTTGGCAACCCCTTCGTTAGCGGTCCAAAGGCCCACTCGACGAAATAAAGAAGTCGTTGTATAGGGTACTGGGGTTTCGCGCGCCGGGTGCCCCATTTGCTTTGGTTTCTCCCGAACCAACCAAAATGTGGGTGCCCCACCCTGACCGGTTTTGGAAGGGTGGGCGCCACAACGCTCAGTCTCTTGCGAAGCGCACGCACCCGAGCGTGACCTCACCCGTTGGTTCCACATCCCGAGCACCGACCACTGATCACCGACCACCCGGATTCGAATCACCAGATCTCCCCTACCCGCCTCTTGCTCAATTAGCTGCCAGCTATACAACATATAAATGAATGACCTCTAAGCAAATATAGTTCTTGACGTTACTTCTCTCTCGCGCCACGATAGTTCTGTAATTTCGAGTGCCCCAGTGGCCACCCGCCTTTTGGCGGGTTTCGTTCTTTGACAGCAAATTGACTTCTCGGTCTCGTAGTCGACATGTTTACGCCTGAGTAAATTTCGACGCCTAAACACGCTGGCCTCGTCTCCCTTGGGACGGCTCTTGGGATAACCACGAGTTTGGCCGACTTTTTGTGGGACTCTGGGATAAAGGGGGAGGGGGGCTCTCGCTGGGATACCCATGGGTTACCCGCAAGTATCCTCAGGTTACCTGGGCATACCTCGAACCGATCCAACTGCCTGTACATCAGCACGTTGCAAGCACCTGGATCCTGGTTCGCCCTAGGTTCAAGGGGGAGAGGGGTACCCCAACCCTCTGGATTACCAAGTACTAAACAAGATCTCTGCGTCGAGAATCGCCCAAAACCGGGTGGCCCACCCTAGCCGGGTTTGCTAGGGTGGGGCTTCGGGAGTGTCTTACTGATCCGAGTACCTGCGGATTCCTGCCTGCGTCTGCGCTGCGGCTGGATGCTTCTGCGCCGTGTCGCCGTAGTGATGGACGATGACTTCGTCTTCGGCGACGTAGTTGTCCCGCGCCGCTCGACGCGTCCGGCTCGGAGAGGGCTTGGTTGCTTTCGGTGCAGGCTCGGCATGAGCGGGTCCATCGCGTTGGGGCAGTGGCGCGCGCGTCACGGGCGCCGCAGGGGCTGGTGGATTGACCGTGGTCGCGGCCGGCGTGATGCTCGCCGCTCCGAAGGGACTCTTCTCCTGCACTGGGTTCTGCACCATGCTGTGCGGCATCGGCGAAGACGGATGCATGTTCATCGCGATGGCAAATCCCACCATCGCCACCAGCGCCAAAACCGATGCCACGACTGCCGCCTTCTGAAATCCCTGGTCGCGTCCCCCGGCGCGCCGCGCCACCGGATGGTGTCCGTGCACTGCCGGGCGCCGCGATGGCGTCATCACCGGCCGCACCGGGGCGGCCATGACCGGAGCAACGGGCGTGACATCCGGTCGCAACGTGGCAGGCGAGACGCCTGCGCTACCAGGAGCCTGCAGGTGCGCAAGTCGCTCGCGCTCGGCCGCGATCCGCGCCCTCTCTTCTTCCATCGCCCGGCGCATTTCTTCCTGCTCGCGCCGCAACCGCTCCTGCTCCGCCTGCCGCTGGACGCGCAACCGCTCGCGTTCGGCGGCCATGCGCGCCTCAGCTTCGAGCCGTTGCTGCTGCAAGATCCGCCGCTGTTCCTCGCGCTCCATCTCGCGCCGTTCTCGTTCCAGCCGCTTCTCCTCCGCGGCCAGCTCGCGTTTCTGGCGGAACGCCTGCCATGCGTCGCCGACGCGCGTGCTGTACGTTCCGAGGGTTTCGCGCATTCCGTCACGCGTTTCCGATAGCGCCGACTTCACCTCCTGCGCGGTCCCGGACGCCACCGCCGCGGCGGTCGATTCTTGCGCTCGCGCCATTTCGCGATCATCGCGCTGCGGAACTTGCGTTGGGGGCGAAAGCGCGCGCTCCCATCGTTCGGCGCTGCCCGCCACCACTCCCGGCGCGACGATGACATCCGCGCCCGCCTCGTCTGCGACTTCGGACGCGTATTGCAGCGCGTAATCCCGGTGTACGTTGGCGGCGGCGACGACGACGTCCGCATCCGAGAACTGCTCGTCGGGCGCGGCGAATTTTACGGAATACCCTGCGGCTGTGAGTTGGCGGCGGAGTTCTTCGACTTCAGCGGGAGACGTAGTGATGATTCGCGCGACCGGCATGCGCCCGTCCTTGACCAAGGGTTCGACGAGAGGCAGCAATACAGCTACTTAGAAGCAATCGGCGGCGCGAGGGTTACCAGGCAGAAGAGTTAATTGGCGCGGGCGTATTCCATCCCGTCGGCGGTCTGGATCCCCGCGATGATCATGGCCCGGTACTGCACTTCCATGTACGCCTTCAAGATGGCGATATGCATGTACTCGCGCTCCTGGGGGCTGCGGCAGTCGGTGCGGAGTAGGTCGAGTTGCGTGTACCGCTCGTGAGCGGCGACAAAATCCTGAATGGCGGAATCCATGACTGCCGATGGTATTCGTTTCCGCGCGACGTGGAATTCGGCTTATACCTTAATCGGCGCCGGAAACATTGTCACAGGGCCTTAGTGGATGCGGATCGACCTCCGCCACTTGGCATGAAGCCAGATCAGGATGCCGAGGGCGCAAACTTCCAGCGGTCCAGCCGGCAGCCGCACGAAACTGAAGGAGTCGATGCCGGTGAAGTTGTCGGTCGCGAGCTTCACCGCCCAGATCAGGCCCCCGGCCGCGACCAGGCTGCCGATCCTCACCTCTGTATTGGTGCCATCGGGGGAAAATGTACCACGGAGGTGGAAAAATGGGAGTTAACTACCCAGTGGATTTTCCGCGGTCGCAGCGCCCGACAGCATAGTAGTCGCCGATGTGACTCGGCCAGCTTGCACCACCGCCATGTTTGGAGCCTCCAGCCAAGCCTTCATCCTGGGCAGCGCCGCTCGCGCCACGGCTTCGCCCATCTTCACCAGCTCGGGAGCACGCGCAAAATCGTCGTAACTGAATCCGCTGACGTTCGGAATGAGCACCAGGTCGGCCGACGACTGCCACAGTCCCGACATCTTCTCCTGCGCGATGGAGAAGCACTGGCCGATGACGTCGAACACGTGCCGCGGGCCTTTGAGGTTGGTCCACTGAGAGCTCAGGAAGACGCCGATCACGCGGTCCGCGCCCATTTCGCGCAGCGGGACGGTGGGCACCGGATGCGCCAGCATGCCGTCCACCAGCAGCTTTCCGTTGATACTGACCGGCGGGAACATCCCGGGATAGGCGCAACTGGCGCGCACCGGATCGATCAGAGAGCCCGACCGGAACACCACGCCGCCGCCGGTGACAAAGTCCGTCGCCGTCACTGCCAGCGGGATCTTCAGCTCTTCGAAGGTCCGCGCCTTCAGGACCTTGCTCAGGAAAACGCCAAGCCGCTCGTTGGTGCAGAATCCAAAACGCGATATGGCGAAGCGCGCGATCTTGCTGAACCGGACGAGTGACGACAGTTCTTCCAGTTCCTTCGCGCTGATGCCGCTGCAGTAGCACGCGCCGATCACCGCGCCGACACTGGTTCCGGCGACCATGTCGACCTTGATGCCTTCCTCTTCCAGGACCTTCAGGATGCCGACATGGGCCATGCCGCGGGCAAATCCTCCGCCCAAGGCGATCGCTATTTTGGGCGGTTTTACAGGTTGCGCAGGACGTGACGTGCGTGTCAGTTCGCCGGTGAATGCCCGCAGTGAACGTGCCAGCTTGTGGAGCATACGGTGGCCCTTCCCAGAGTCCGCGTCCCGCGCCGCTCTCGGCGGAATGGTTCAGCGGGCCGTATATTCGATAAGATGCCCAGAGCTGCCGGAGCGATTGCTGCGATTTTTGTGCATGGCGCCGACCGGCGGACAACCTCCATTCATGGCTCGCGAATTCTCCGCCGGTGGTGTGGTACTCCGTCGCATGCAGGGACGCTGGTGGGTGGCCGCCATCGAGCCTCAAGGCAAGCGCAAAGAGGGCGAAACCGAAGCCAGCGTCCTTGCGCTTCCCAAGGGTTTAGTCGATCACGGCGAGAAACCTGCGACGGCGGCCGAACGCGAAGTCCGCGAAGAGACCGGCATCGAGGCGACGCTCGTCGGCAAGCTCACCGATATCAAGTACATCTATGTGCGCAGTTGGGGCGATGGCGAAAAAGTGTTCAAGATCGTCAGCTTCTTCCTTTTTCTTTATCGCGCGGGCAAGATCGGCGACATCCGCGATGACATGCGGATCGAAGTCCAGCAAGCGCTGTGGCTGCCGCTCGACGAAGCGCCCAAGAAACTCTCTTATAAAGGTGAGCGCGACGTCGTGAAGCTGGCACAGAAATACGTGGAGACACATCCTGACTTGTAGATCAACAATCTTGTTCCACGTGGAACAATCGGCGTTCCCAAAATGGGAAGACGAACCAGGTTTTTCATGCGTATTTTCTTGACCCGAGAAAGTGATGGCGGCATACTCGATTCAACTTAATAAGGGGCGCGTTGTGCCATCCTCACCCCACATCTAACGACGCGCCCCGTAAACTTTTCAGGGGTGATTTTTTGCGCCGCTCGCCCGCACTCTCACATCGAATTCAGCCGGAACATACTGGTATAGTTCCGAGCGACAGGAGTTGGCATCCAGCGCGGCTTTCCCGCAACCGCGCGCTCATCTGCGCATGAAACGAATCGAGAAAGTTGCCGTACTCGGCGCGGGCACCATGGGCGCGCGGATCGCCGCCCATCTTGCTAACGCCGGCGTTCCCTCTTACTTGCTCGACATGGTCCCGCCCGACGCTGACGGCAAGGCGCGCAACAAGATCGCCGAAGCCGGATTGCAGGCGGCCGTGAAGTCCAAGCCGGCGGCGTTCTTCGAGCCGTCGCTCGCGCGGCTGGTCACCATCGGCAACTTCGACGACAACCTCGCATGGCTTGCCGAGTGCGACTGGATCATCGAAGCCGTTGTCGAAGACCTGGCCATCAAGCGCTCTCTGCTGGAAAAAGTCGAGCGCGTGCGGAAGGCCGGAACCATCGTCACGACCAACACCAGCGGGCTGCCCGTCCACAAGATCAGCGAAGGCTTCTCCGACGACTTCCGCCACCACTGGTTCGGCACGCACTTCTTCAATCCGCCGCGCTACATGCGGCTGCTCGAGATCATCGCTACCCCCGACACCGATCGTCATGCCATGGACGACCTCGCGCATTTCTGCGATGTGCGCCTCGGCAAAGGGATCGTCGAGGCGAAAGACGTTCCGAATTTCATCGCGAACCGGATCGGCACGTTCTCAGCGCTGAATGTCATGCGCCTGATGCAAGAGATGGACCTGTCGATCGAAGAGGTGGATACGCTCACCGGCAGCGCCGTCGGCTGGCCGAAGATGGGGACGTTCCGCCTGACCGATATGGTGGGTCTCGACATCCTCGGGCACGTGGTGAACAACTTCACGACGAATTTGCGCGACGAGCGTAGCGACCTGAAGTTGCCTGACTTCTATAAGTCGATGCTCGAGCGCAAGCTGCTCGGGGACAAGACCAAGGGCGGTTTCTACAAGAAGCAGAAAGGTCCGCAGGGCGAAGAGCGACTGGCCATCGATTGGAAGACGCTGGAGTATCGGCCGCGGCAGAAACCCAAGTTCCCTGCCCTCGACATGGCGAAGAACATCGAGGAGACGCCGCAGCGCCTGCGAACATTGCTCGGAATCGAAGGCGAGAAGCCGAATCCAAAAGACAAAGCCGGGCAATTCCTGTGGGCGATCCTGTCGGACCTGTGGACTTACTCGGCGAATCGCATCGGCGAGGTCAGCGACACGATCGTCGAGATCGACCGCGCCATGCGCATGGGTTTCAACTGGGAACTCGGCCCGTTCGAGCTGTGGGATGCGGCGGGCGTCGAGCCGACCGTCGCGCGCATGAAGGCCGAAGGCAAGCCGGTCGCGGAGAACTTCGCCAAGCTGCTCGATAGCGGCAAGAAATCATGGTACCTGGCGACTCCGGGCGCGCCGTCAGGCCGCTCGTACTTCGAGGTCATAGGCTCGGCATACGTTACGGAAGAAGTCGCGCCGGGCATCGGGTCGGTCGCGATCACCAAGAAATCGAACGGCGTGGTGAAGAAGAATGCGGGCGCGTCGCTGATCGATCTGGGCGACGGCGTAGGCTGCATCGAGTTTCACACGAAGATGAACGC
Source organism: uncultured Terriglobales bacterium (assembly GCA_964559835.1). Taxonomy (GTDB): domain Bacteria; phylum Acidobacteriota; class Terriglobia; order Terriglobales; family Acidobacteriaceae; genus DAISJI01. Next base: position 44,597 of record CAZLJE010000035.1, on the reverse strand, counting down.
CCTGGGCGGCGACATCATCCAGATGGTGCAGCAGACGCTTAAGCCGGGCGGCCCCGGCGATAACTTCGACGCGTTCGTCATCACCAACGACGCGCAGCATTTCTCGGCCGGCGCGAACATCATGCTGCTGCTGATGGCCGTGCAGGAAGAAGAGTGGGACGACGTCGACCTGATGATCCGCCAGTTCCAGGGCATGACGCAGGCGATCAAGTTTTCGCCCAAACCGGTGGTGACCGCGCCGTTCGGCATGACGCTGGGCGGCGGGTGCGAGATTGGCCTGCACTCGGCGGCGCGGCATCCGCATGCTGAGTTGTACATGGGATTGGTTGAGGTCGGAGTCGGGCTGCTTCCCGGCGGCGGCGGATGCAAGGAGATGACTCTGCGCGCCGTGGATGCGGCGGAGTCGGTGCGGCCTGGCGGACGCGGCGAGTCGGTCGAGTTCATGGAAGCGATGAAGCGCGCGTTCGAGACGATCGCGATGGCGAAGGTATCGACGTCGGTGAATGAGGCGCGGAATCTCGGGTTCTTGGCGCCGTCAGACGAGGTAACGATGAACCGGGATCGCCTGCTCGCCGACGCGAAGGCGCACGCGCTCGAACTGACGCGCTCTTATAAGCCGCCACGTCCGCGGACCGATATCCCGGCGGCGGGTGAGAGCATCCTGGCGACGCTGAAGCTGGGCGTGCATCTGATGCATCAGGCGGAATACATCAGCGACCACGAAGTGAAAATCGGGAATAAAGTCGCGGAAGTGCTCTGCGGCGGGAACATCACGCAGGGAACGCCGGTGTCGGAACAATATTTATTGGACTTGGAGCGCGAGGCCTTCAAGAGTTTGTGCGGCGAGAAGAAGACGCAGGAGCGGATTGCGTTCACGCTGAAGACGGGGAAGCCGCTGAGGAACTAGCTTCGGGTGGTCAGTGATCAGTGCTCAGTGGTCAGCGGGTAACAGGCAGGGTTGAAATGAAGTACGCTGTCGTTTTCGAAAAAACATCAACTGGATATTCGGCGTACGTGCCGGACCTGCCCGGTTGTGTGACGACGGGCAAAACGAAAGAGGAAACCGAGCAGTTGATTCGCGAGGCGATCGAATTTCACGTCGAGAGCCTGCGCGAGCATGGCGAGCCGGTTCCACAACCAACGACGGAGACGAATTACGTTTCGATTGGTGATTGATGTACCTGACTCGCAAGATCATGCGCGCGCTGAATGGACGTCTGCTGAGCACGCCGGACGGCCACCGTTACGAAGCCGAGTATGCGCGCCGGATCGTGGCCAAGTGGCGCAAGCGGAACCGGTCGAAGCGGCTGACGGCGCGCGTGGTGCAAGACGCGCTTGTTGAAACGTGGAATGACCTGTACGGGTTTAAGGAGTGGCGCGAGGTTGAGGTGGACCTTGCCTGCGCGGCGGACCAAGTGGTGCGGCGGCGTCATCCCGTGCGCTCACGCAAGTCGCAGGAGCGGCCCCGGCGAGGTTGGTTCGGATGAAACGGGTGCCGTCCCTTACAGGACTCGTGGTGAATGGGACGCATTTCACCCGGCACTCACCCTTCGACTCCGCTCAGGCCAGGCTGTGCCGGGCTATGAACCAGAGGTAATGGCTGTTTATGAGAGAAGTTGTAATCGCAAGTTCGGTGAGAACGCCTATCGGCAAGGCCTACAAAGGCACATTGCGCGCGACGCGTCCCGATGAGCTTGGCGCGATCGCGATCAAGGGCGCGCTGGAGCGTGTGCCGCAGCTCGATCCGAAAGAGATCGAGGACGTCATCATGGGCTGCGCCATGCCGGAGGCCGAACAGGGCATGAACGTCGCCCGCATCGCGTCGTTGCGCGCGGGATTGCCGGTCGAATGTTCGGCCATGACCATCAACCGCTTCTGCTCGTCGGGATTGCAGGCGATCGCGATGGGCGCGGAGCGGATCATGGCAGGCGGCGCGGAGGTGATCGTCGCCGGCGGGCTCGAATCGATGACCATGATCCCGATGGGCGGGCACAAGGTCTCGGCGAACCCGTGGCTGGTGGCGAACTATCCCGACGCGTACCTCTCGATGGGACTGACGGCCGAGCGCATTGCGAAAGCGAACGGAGTAACGCGAGAGATGTCCGACGAGTTCTCGCTGCGCTCGCACCAGAAGGCGCTGGCGGCCATCCAGGCGGGCAAGTTCGAAGAAGAAACGGTGCCCGTCCCGGTGAGCTTCACGACTCCCAATGGGTCGAAGCCCAAGCGGGAAGAAATCATCTTCAAAGTTGACGAGGGCCCGCGCGCCGACACAACGCTCGAAGCTCTGGCATCGCTCAAGCCCGCATTCCACGCGCACGGCATCGTCACTGCCGGCAGTTCGTCGCAGATGTCGGACGGCGCGGCGGCGGCGGTGGTGATGTCGGCGGAGCGCGCGCAAGCTCTCGACATCAAGCCACTGGCGCGATTTGTGGCATTTGCGACCGCGGGGTATAAGCCCGAGGAGATGGGACTGGGGCCGGTGTACGCGATCCCGAAGGCGCTCAAGCTGGCGGGCCTCAAGCTGAGCGAGATCGACGTCATCGAACTGAACGAGGCCTTCGCCGCGCAGGCGCTTTGCGTCATCCAACAAGCAGAGCTGGATCCGGAGCGCGTGAACCCGAACGGGGGCGCGGTGGCATTGGGACATCCATTGGGTTGTACCGGAGCCAAGCTGACGGCGACCATCATTCGCGAGCTCAAGCGCCGGAACCGACGCTACGGCATCGTGACCATGTGCGTCGGCGGGGGGATGGGCGCAGCGGGGATTTTCGAGAACGTTTAATGAACACCCACCACGGAGACACGGAGCCACGGAAGAACTGATTCAGAATTCTCCGTGACTCCGTGCCTCCGTGGTGAAGCAAGTTTCGAAGCGAGAGAGGAACATGGCAACAGCATCACCGATTTCGACCAAACGCATCTCCGGCGGCAGTTTTCTGCTCGAGGAGCGGGATCTTAACGACGTCTTCACGCCCGAAGATTTTACGGAAGAGCACAAGCAGATCGCCGCGACGACCGAGGAGTTCGCGCTGAAGGAGATCGTTCCCAACGCCGACCGCGTCGAGAAGAAGGATTTCGTGCTCACCCGCGAGCTTCTGAAGAAGGCCAGCGAATTGGGCATCACCAGCGTCGATGTGCCGGAAGCCTACGGCGGCATGGAGATGGACAAGGTCAGCTCGGCGATCATTGCCGACCGCATTGCCAAGTCCGGCAGCTTCGTCGTCAGCTTCGGGGGGCACGTCGGCATCGGCACGCTGCCCATCGTTTATTTCGGCACTGAAGCGCAGAAGCAGAAGTATCTCCCCAAGCTCGCCAGCGGCGAATGGATCGGCGCGTATGCGTTGAGCGAATCGTCTTCCGGTTCCGACGCGCTCAACTGCCGCACCAAGGCCGTGCTCTCCAGTGATGGCAAGCATTACGTCCTGAACGGCGAGAAGATGTGGATCACCAACGCCGGTTTCGCGGACGTGTTCATCGTCTTCGCCAAAGTCGACGGCGAAAAGTTCACGACCTTCATCGTAGAAAAGGATTTCCCCGGCTTTTCGGTGGGCGCGGAAGAGCACAAGATGGGCATCCGCGGCTCGTCCACGTGCCCGCTGATCCTGAACGACTGCAAAGTCCCGGTCGAGAATTTGCTCGGCGACATCGGCAAAGGGCACATCATCGCCTTCAATATTCTGAACGTCGGCCGCTTCAAGCTTGGCGCCGGATGCGTCGGCGGCGCGCGTAATTCGCTGGCGAACGCGATTGGGTACGCAAAGCAGCGCAAGGCGTTCACGAAGACTATCGCCGACTTCGGACTGGTCCGCGAGAAGATCGCGCAGATGGCGGCCGAGATCTATGTCGGCGAAAGCGCCGTCTATCGCACGGTCGGCATGATGGACGTCGCGCTCGGGGAGATCGACAAGCATTCGGCCGATGCGCCCAAAGAGATCCGCAAGGCGATCGAGGAGTACGCCGTCGAGTGCTCGGTCATCAAAGTGTGGGGCTCGGAGATGCTGGACCGCGCTGTGGACGAGACCGTTCAGATCTACGGCGGGTACGGCTTCGTCGAGGAGTACCCGGCGGAGCGCAGCTATCGCGATTCGCGCGTGAACCGGATCTTCGAGGGCACGAACGAGATCAATCGCCTCATCATCACCGGGTGGCTGTTAAAGCGCGCGATGAGCGGCCAACTGCCGCTGCTGCCGGCGATCAAGAAGCTGATGGACGAGGTCATGTCCGGCCCGACCACCAATGAGATCGAAGGCCCGCTGGCCGAAGAGCGCGCGCTCGTCGCCAATGCGAAGAAGATCGCGCTTTTCACAGCCGGCGCCGCGTCGCAGAAGTACATGCAGCAGATCGTCGACCAGCAGGAGATCATGGGCGCGCTCGCCGACATCATCATTGAGGTCTACTGCATGGAGTCCGCGGTGTTGCGCTCGCAGAAGATACTCCAGAGCCAGGGCGAGAAGGCGGCCGACCTGCCGATCACGATGACGCGCGTTTACCTGGCGCGCGGCATGGAGCGGATCGAATCGTCGGCGCGCAAGGTGGTGGCCGCGATTGCCGAAGGCGACATGCTGCGCACGCAGATGGCGATCCTGCGGCGGCTGGTGAAGTACGAACCGATCAACACCGTGGCGCTGCGGGAGAAGATCGCCGCGAGGGTGATCGACCAAGGCAAGTACGTGACCGCGTAAAGTGGACAAACATGCGCGAAATGGGCGGGCTGAATTCCCGCCCATTTGTCTTAGAATAGGTTCATGCCAGTACGCACGCTAACCGCGGTCGTTCATCAGGAAGATAAGATCTTTGTCGCAGAGTGTCCCGAGGTTGGCACCGTAAGCCAAGGCGCGAGCCTCGAAGAGGCAATCGAGAACCTGAAAGAAGCCACCGAACTTTACCTTGAAGAATTCCCAGTGCCGAATGTTGGGCACCCGCTGGTCACTGTGTTCGAAGCGAAGTACGCGTGACGCGCTTTGCCGAAACTGCCACTGGCAAAGATATCTGCAGATGAGTTCTTGAAGGCACTCTAGATCATCGCGACATTCCCGCCGGCTCGGGCCGAGGGGTCGCTTTAGGAGATTGCGGAACAGGCGCAGCATCCGCCCTGACCATCTGCCCTCCGCTGAGCAACCGGTACTTCACGCCGCGCCACAGGATCTCCCGCCCACCGACGAAACTCCACGCCCACAGCGCGAATCCGAGGAGGTCGCGTACGGGATACAGCCAGCAATAACGAAGCGACTCGCGGTCGCGTACTACGCCCCATCCGACCGCGAGCGCCTGCACGACGCGGTTAGCGATGCCGGCCGCCAGCATCGCTAAACCCAGCGCGGGATGCCCGCCAATCACGCCCGCGACACATCCAAGGATGCCGAACGGAACTGCAAACGTCATGCCAGTGCCCACATGTCCCAGCGGACGCGAGCACCGCGTGCTCTTCATCCAACGCGCCTGGTGCGCCAGCGAACTCCGCATCGAGGTGTTGAGCACGACGTGATCGATGACGTGCTCCGAGAGCACTACCTCCATGCCGTTTTCGGCGACAAACTGCCCGAGGACGTAATCGTCGGAGCAGTAATCGGCGAGTGCGCCCATGCCTCCGATCTTGGCCAGCGCGTCTTTGCGCGTCGCCATGGTCGGGCCGAGCGCGAACTTCATGCCCTCGAGCATATCGGCGACGAGCACGCCGGAGGTCATCTCGACCGACATCCCCAGGCCTTCCATCCGCGACCAGACGCCCCCGGTCGGAACTCCCCGGTAGAGACACGTGACCAATCCCACTGCCGGATCGAGCAGCGGATGAATGACTGCCTGGATGTAATTCGGGTCGACGTGTACGTCGCTGTCGCTGATGACGAGGAACTCGAATTGCGTCTCGGCGACCATGCTGGTGAGGGCGCAGACTTTGGCGTTCGGGCGGTCCGGTTCTCCCGCCAGCACGACCGAAACCGCGACCCACGGATACTCCCGCCGCAGTTCCTCGATGACGCGCAGCGCCGGGTCCGATGCATCACGCGCGCCGAACACGATCTCGAACTTGGGATAGCGCAGCCGGAAGAAGCTCTCGAGGTTCTCGCGCAGCCGCGGTTCGTCGCCATAGACCGGCTTCAGCAGACTGACTCCGGGCCAGGAGTTGATGTCCGGGACGTCACGCTTCGGGTTCGTGAACCGGCTGGACGCGAGCAACACCAGGCCGAGATACACTCCCGACCCCGTCAGTCCTGCGACCGCCACCCACAACAGCGCTGTCAGCATGCTCGCTGTGCTCCCTTACCGTCAGGCAGTGCGACTGAAGCAGTTCTAAACCCTCAGCCCCCACTGAAGTTGTAAATAATCGTGAAAAATGGTGAGAGTAACGGTTCCTCCGGTATCGCCTATTGTAATGACTTCGCGATATATATATTGCTCGTTCCGCCCTTTGACGCTAAAACATTCCAGAGCCAGGACTGGAGCGATGATGGCAACGAAGAAAAGCCCGGCAAAGAAAGCGTCGAAGAAGACGAGACCTGCGGCGAAAAAGCCCACCGCGCCCAAGGAGGCCGCTATGCCCGCACGCAAAACAAGCTCGCGCAAATCGAGAGGCGCATTGCACAGTGTCGCGCGCTCCATCGGTGCGACCCTTGGCAGCCTGGCCAAGAAGACGAGCGAAGCGGTGGACGCCGCCAAGCAGGCGCTGCCAAGTTTTCCCGGTACGGGTTCCGACCACTCCGAGCCGCAGTAACCTGGGGCCGCTAAGGACTCGACGCTGTTTCGCCGCGCCTGTCTCTCAGGACGGCGACAACCTCGGTTTTCCGTGTGCGATTCCGGACAGTACCATCCCATCGCTGGACAGAACCGTCTGAAAAACTACCCCGGATAGCTAATTTCCTGCTATCGAATCAATCGCTTACGCGTCTTACGGAGTGGCACTGGCCGTGCCCTTAACCGTACCAATCATGGATATAGTTCGTGAAAATGTTGCTGCCCAGAAACGCCGCAAGCGCATTATCTATGCGCTGGTCGGGATCATTGTTCTGGTGCTGGCCACTGTAGGCATTTCTAAGCTGAAACCGGCCGCTCCCGGCGTGGAGCGCGGGACTGCCTGGATCGGCACTGTAAAACGCGGCCCCATGGTCCGACAGGTCCGCGGACTGGGCACCCTGGTCCCCACCGATATCCGCTGGATCCCGGCCCAGACCGACGGTCGCGTGGAATCGGTGCCCGTCCTCCCCGGCGCCAAGGTCAAGAAAGACACGATCCTCCTGGTTCTTTCCAATCCGCAGCTCGAGCAGGAGACCATGAACGCGAAGTGGGCGCTGAACGCGGCGGAAGCCGACCAGAAGAACCTGGAAGCTCAGATGAACAACGCCGTCATGGCGCAGAAGTCCACCGCCGCGCAGGTGGCCAGTGATTACCGCGTGGCCAAGCAGCAAGCGGAGGCGGATTCCGAGTTGTACAAGGCCAACGTGGTCGCCAGGATCACGATGAAGAACTCCGAAGGCAAGGCGGAGGAGCTCGCCATGCGCACGCAGCTGGAACGGGACCGCGTCACCGCCGCCGAACAAACGATGAAAGCCCAAGTCGAAGCCGGTCGCGCGAAAGTCCAGCAAGCTGCCGAGTTATATAAGTTGAAGCAGCAACAGCTCGAGGGGCTGAAAGTCCGCGCCGGCCAGGACGGCGTGTTGCAGGAATCGGCCCTCAAGCCGGGCCAGTTCGTCACCACCGGCACCATGCTGGCAAAAGTCGTGGATCCCACCAAGCTCAAGGCCGAGCTCAAGATCCCTGAGACCCAGGCCAAGGATCTCGGCCTCAACCAGCCCGCCCAGATTGACACGCATAACGGGATTATTTCCGGGACGGTCATGCGCATCGACCCGGCGGCCGTGAACGGAACCGTTACGGTTGACGTATCTCTGGAAGGCACCGCGCCGGGCATGCGCCCGGACCTCAGCGTGGACGGCACAATCGACCTGGAACGCATGGCGAACGTGCTGTATGTCGAGCGTCCGGCGTTCGGGCAGGAACACAGTACGGTGGGCATGTTCAAAGTGGAGGGCGACGGCGTTCATGCCGATCGCGTGCAAGTCAAGTTCGGCCGTAGCTCACCGACGGTCATTGAGATCGTCGATGGGTTGAGGGAAGGCGATCAGGTCATCCTCAGCGACATGTCGCGGGTGGATAACTTTGATCGCATAAAGCTCGAGTAAGCCCGGAACGGTTTGGGAACTGAAGTGATCAGTGATCAGTGGTCAGTGATCGGTGATCAGCAGGTCTGCTCCGCGAAGGTTCGGGTGGATGCCTAACCTGTTGGTCCAACGCTGATCAGTGACCACTGACCACCGATCACTCGCAGTAGATATAAATTTCGAGCAGAGAGAAAACATGGCAACTAACGGTCAGCCGCTGATCCGACTGGAAGGCATCACCAAGGTCTTCTACACCGACGAAATCGAGACCCACGCGCTCTCCGGCGTGCACTTGGAGCTGCGTCAGGGCGAGTACATCGCGATCGCAGGGCCTTCGGGCTCGGGCAAGTCGACGCTGCTGGCCATCATCGGGCTGCTCGATTCGCCCAGCGACGGCACTTACACGCTCAAGGACAAGTCTGTCGCCAAGCTAGACATCGACGACCGCGCTCGCATCCGCAACCGCGAGATCGGGTTCATCTTCCAGAGTTTCAACCTGATCGGCGACCTCACGGTCTACGAGAACGTCGAGCTACCGCTGACGTATCGCGGCATGTCCGCCTCGGAGCGCAAGCAGCGCGTGCAACAGGCGCTGGAGCGCGTGGGCATGGGACATCGCGTACGGCATTATCCGTCGCAGCTTTCCGGCGGCCAGCAGCAGCGTGTCGCCGTCGCCCGCGCCTTGGCGGGTTCGCCGGCCATCCTGCTCGCCGACGAGCCTACGGGGAACCTGGACTCGCGCAACGCCGAGGCCGTCATGGACCTGCTGCGCGACCTGCATCGTGAGGGCGCGACCATCTGCATGGTGACGCACGACCCGCGCTTCGCCAAGCATGCGGAGCGCACCATTCACCTGTTCGACGGCCGCGTCGTCGAAGAGACCGTCGAGGTAGGGTAACCGGCTACCGGCTTCCGGTTCTCGGGCTATCGCGGCAGTTCGGGTGTAGCACGCGGACTGGGTTTTCCGGAAGCCGAGAACCGCGTATAGAGGGCGTATGGGCACATTCCTCCAGGATCTGCGTTACGCCGCGCGCATGCTGCGCAATAATCTCGGTTTTTCCATCGTTGCCGTGATCACGCTGGCGCTTGGCATCGGCGTGAATACCGCCATCTTCAGCGTCGTCGATGCCGTCCTTCTGCGCCCTCTTCCTTTCGAGAAGCCCGGCGAACTGATTCGGCTCTACGAGACCGAATCGCAACCCGGCAATTATCCCTTTACCGGACCTGATTTCCTTGACTGGAAAGCACAGAACCACACCTTTCAGGACATGGCGCTGTTCGGCTGGGGACAAAGCTATAACCTGAGCGGCGAGGGTAGTCCGGACCGCGTGATCGGCGTTCCTACGGAAGCGAATTTCTTTTCCGTCCTGGGAGCGAAAGCGTTGATCGGGCGCACCTGGAGCGCAGAGGAAGACCAGCCGGGCAAGGACCGGGTCGTGATCCTCAGTTACTCACTCTGGCAAAGACAGTACGGTGCGGACCCGAAGATCGTTGGCCGTTCCATCCAACTCGATGGCCAGGCACGGACCGTTATCGGCGTCATGCCGCCCTCATTCCGCTTCCCTGCTTCCATGCAGCTTTGGATACCGCTGCCCATGGACAGCAAGACGCTCGGCCAGCGTGGCAGCCATTCCTTCAATGCCATCGGCCGGCTTAAGCCAGGCGTTACCGTACAGCAGGCCCAGGCAGACCTCTCGGTGATCGCGGCGAATCTGGAAAAGCAGTACCCGACCTCGAATGCCAAGACGGGCGCCAGTATCATGCCCCTTCATGAAGCGATTGTCGGCCAGTCGCGCAAGTCGCTGGTCATCATGTTGTGGGCGGTGGCGCTGGTCCTGGTCATTGCCTGCGCCAATGTCGCCAACCTCCTCCTCTCACGCGCTGTAGCCCGCCAGCGGGAACTTGGCATCCGTGCGGCCTTGGGCGCGCGCCGTTTCCGCCTCATCCGCCAGCTTCTGACGGAAAGTATCCTGCTGGCGTTTGCGGGTGGTGTGTTGGGCATCGGCCTGGCCCAATTCTGCATTCAGGCCATGACAAGCCTGAAGGACTTCGGGCTTCCGAACGTGAATACCATCGGCCTGAACAGCAGCGTTCTGGTCTTCACCTTGGGTCTGTCGGTCGTGACCGGCATCGTATTCGGCATCGTTCCAGCACTGCACACCGTGCGCTCCGACGTTTTCGACGAACTCAAGGGCGGGGCCGGTGGCGTCGTCAGCCACAGCCGCAATCGCCGCCTCGCCAGCGATGCGCTGGTCGTTGTCGAAGTCGGGCTGTCATTGCTCTTGCTGGTTTCCGCCGGCGTTCTGCTCAAGGATTTCCAGCGCCTACGCAATACCAAGGTCGGCGTGCGCTCTGACGGCATTCTCACTGCCGCCCTCAGTCTGCCCCACGCCGGATATCCCGATCAGCAGAAGCAATTCAATTTTGAACAAACGTTGCGCCAGAATATCGCCGCGATCGCCGGGGTCGACTCTGTTGCGGTGAGCAACCGGCTGCCCCTCGAGGGCGGCAGCAATGGATTTGTGAACCTGCGCGGCCAGCCTTATCAACCAATGTCCGGACCGCTCGTGGAGACGCATAGCGTTACACCAGGTTACTTTCACACCTTTGGTATTCCGTTGATCAAGGGGCGCGACTTCACCGAAGACGAGATGACGGCCGAACTGCAGCGGGACCTGAAGACGCGCGACCTGTTCCAAAACGCCGACAAGAACAATCCTCCGCCCGCCGACCTGACTAATGGCATCGTTTATCCCAACGTCATTAACGAGACCATGGCACGCATGTTCTGGCCGAACCAGGACCCGGTCGGCAAAGTGTTTGCTTTCGGCAATCCGAACGGACCCTGGCGCGAAGTCATCGGCGTGGTTGCCGACGTCAAGCAGTGGGGTCTGGCGCAACCGCCGCAGCCGGAGGCGTACAGCCTCGCTGACGGCGAACCATATGTATACATCGTGATCCATAGTTCGTTGCCGAAAGCCGAATTAGCGGCTTCCGTTCGCCGCGCCGTCTCCGGTATCGACAGTTCGCTCGCGCTGTACTCGGTGCGCACCATGGACGACGTCATTGCCGACCAGGCAGTGTCCGAGAAACTTCTGACGACTCTTGTCGGCATCTTCTCCGGGTTGGCTCTGTTACTGGGCGCGGTAGGGATCTATGGCGTGCTCTCTTACGTCGTCACGCAACGCACGCGCGAGATCGGCATCCGCATGTCCCTGGGTGCAAGCCGGGGGAGTGTCCTCAGTCTGATGCTGAAGCAGGGGCTGACTCTGGCCATCATCGGCGTCGCGGTCGGGACGCTCGGTTCGCTGCTTGCGACGCAAGTCCTCGCGTCCGTATTGCACGGCACGAGCGCACGTGACCCGCTGGTGCTGGCCGCCACAGCCGTCGGACTCATTGCCGTCGCGTCCCTCGCCTGTTTTATCCCGGCGCGGCGCGCTACCAGGGTCGATCCCCTGGTAGCCCTGAGGCATGAATAAAGGAGTGAGGTATGCGATTCTCCTGGAGGGGCCCTCGGTATTTGGTAATGATGCTGCTGTTGTCGTCCCTGGCCGCCGCCGCATCCACGACCACCATCAGCGTTTCGCCGTCGGCGGCGCCGTCGGTCCTCGCTCGCACGCTGCAATCGAAGAACGCGACCGAAGCCGCGGCTTCCGCGTACTGGCTCGGGCTGAAGGGCCCGGCCGCCGTTCCGGAGATCCCAAAGCTCATCGCTGCCCTGGCCGATGACCGTCCCGCAAATCCTGTCGTTTACAGGCCGGATGCCAAGACGGGTTCCCGTTCCACTCCCGGCGAAGAAGCCGCCGGTGCTCTGGCGCGTCTCGGCCAACCTGCAATCGACCCGCTGATCACCGCTCTTCGTGCCAGTTCGAGTGCGGTCGCGCGCCGCAACGCGGCCATTGCTCTCGGCCAGATCAACTCCACATCCCGCGGTCCGTCGACGTCCGATTCCCCGCGGCAGACACCGAGGCAACCGGAGTAACCCGCTCAAGCCACATGCGGTACGGATCACTGATATGGATACTCTTCTCCAAGACGCACGTTACGCCATCCGCCTGCTGCTGAAATCGCCCGGCTTCGCCCTCGTCGCCATTCTTACGCTGGCTCTCGGTATCGGCGCGAACACCACCATGTTCAGTGTCATCGATGCCGTGCTGCTGGAATCCGCGCCCTTCCGCGATCCGCAGCGGCTGGTGATGGTCTGGGAGCAGAAATTCAACGGCAACGCCGCGAACAAGACCAATGTCGCGGGCCCTGCTAACTACATCCGCTGGACGGAGCAGAACCATTCGTTTGAAGAGCTGGGAGCATTCATCGCGTTCCCGCTGAACGTACAAGTCAACGGTGAAGCGGAACGCGTCGTGACCGGAATCGCCACACCCACCCTGTTCACCACGCTGGGCACTCGCCCGGCGCTCGGGCGGATCTTCCTCCCCGAAGAGCAACAACCCGGCAAGGATAATGTCGCGATGCTCAGCTACTCGTACTGGCAGCGGCGGTTTGGAGGCGAGCTAGGCGTCATCGGGCGGAACCTCACCCTTAACGGGAGTTCCGACAAGATCGTGGGCGTCCTGCCGCCGAATTTCGATCTCCAGGAAAAAGTCGACGTTTGGACCACCCTCACCGTACGCCCAGAAACCCGCAACGCGCGTGGCCGTTACCTGACTGTGATTGGACGGCTGAAGCCCGGCGTCTCGCTGCAACAGGCGCAGGCGGATATGGACTTGGTCTCTTCGCGCACACGCGCCGAACTCGTGGACTTCGACGCCGGATGGGGCGTCAATCTGGTGCCCTTCAACGAGCAAATGGTGGGCGGGTTGAAACGCGCGCTGTATGTTCTGCTGGCGGCGGTGACGTTTGTGCTGCTGATCGCGTGCGCGAACATCGCCAACCTCATGCTGGCGAAAGCCTCTGCCCGTGAGAAAGAGATCGCGGTGCGCGTCGCGTTGGGCGTGAGCCGCGCCCGCCTGGCTCGCCAACTGCTGACGGAAAGCACGGTTTTGTCGCTGGCGGGAGGTCTTGCCGGCATAGCCCTCGCCAACTTTGCGATTCGCGCGATCATCGCCATGGCACCTGCCGCATTTCCGGGATACACGAGCATCGAGCTCAACACGCCGGTGCTCGCGTTCACGATGGCCGTCTCGGTCCTGACAGGAATTGTCTTTGGACTGGCGCCGGCGATCCGGGCCGCTCGAACAGACCCCCAATCAGTTCTAAAGGACGGAGGCAAAGGTACGGCCGCCCCCGGGCATCACCGGTTCCGTAATGTTCTGGTCATCGCGGAAGCTGCTACCGCAATGGTACTGCTAGTCGGAGCCGGCATCCTGCTGCGCAGCTTCATCCGGCTGATTAACGTCGATGCCGGATTCCAGCCCCGAGGCGTCCTGACGATGCAAGTAGCCGTTTCCGGCGATGCGTATCGCAAGCCCGCGGCGGAGGCAAACTACTTTCAGGAAGCCGTGGCCCGTCTTCAGCACGTGCCCGGCGTCACCGCAGCCGGCGCGATCTCTTGGTTGCCGCTAGGCGGGCTGGGTTCTGCAACCGGGTTCACGCTCGATGACCGTCCTGCTCCTCGCCCAGGCGAACAACCCGTCGCCGACGTGCGCGCCATCACGCCGGACTACTTCCGCGCCATGGGCATCGCGATCTTGCGCGGGCGCACCTTCGATCCGTCGCAGGATCGCGGCGAGGACAAGATCAAGAAGATCGTCATTAGCAAGGCGACTGTCGACGCGTATTGGCCGAACCAGGATCCCATCGGCAAGACGATTCACATGGAGTGGGATGGGATGTTGCAAGCTGAAGTAGTCGGGGTTGTCGGTGACGTTAGGTCGACGCAGCTCGACTCCACGGCGCGTAAGCCGATGCTGTACTGGTACATTCCGCAGTTCCCGAACGGATTTATGACGCTTGTCGCCCGCACCAGCACGGACCCGGTCTCGATTGTCAGCGCAGCAAAGGCGCAGATCCAGTCCATCGACCCGACGATCCCTGTATCCAACATCCGTACGATGCAGGACGTCGTCGGGGAAGCGGTCCGCGAGCCACGATTTACTACCGTGCTGCTCGGAATCTTTGCCGCGTTGGCCCTGGCGCTTGCGGCGATCGGCCTGTACGGCGTGATCTCCTACTCGGTGACGCAACGGCAGCATGAACTCGGCATTCGTATGGCGCTGGGTGCGCGACCGGGCGAAATCTGGCGCATGGTGATCGGGGAAGGCATGGCGCTGAGTCTGACCGGGGCAGCCGTTGGCTTCGTTGCTGCGCTGTTCCTGGCGCGTTATTTGTCGACACTGGTTTTCGGTGTTTCGACGCACGATGCGGTGACCTTCGGCATCGTCCCGCTCGTCGTCTGCGGCGTCACCGCGCTGGCCTGTTACATCCCCGCGCGTCGCGCGACGAAAGTCGACCCGATGGTGGCGTTGAGGTATGAGTGACAACGCGGTTGTACGTTACAGGTTGCCGGTTGAACAATTGCCGCCACCGTAACGTATAACCTGCAACGTACAACCTACAACCGAGGTTTTCATGATCCGCTTAGCTAACGTAGAACGTGCTTACAAGACCGCTGCCGGCGTGAATTACGTCCTCCGCCGCATCAACCTCGAGATCCGCGAAGGCGAGTTCATCACTGTCATGGGCCCTTCCGGAGCCGGAAAATCCACGCTCCTCAGCATCCTCGGCATGCTCGACGACGGCTGGAACGGCGAGTACTGGTTCGGAGAAGAGGCCATCCACAAGATGGACCGAAAGAAGCGCTCCGACATCGCGCGCAAGTACGCCGGCTTCGTCTTCCAAAGCTACCACCTGCTCGACAACCTGACCGTGTACGAGAACCTCGACGTGCCTCTGTCGTATCGCGACATACCGCGCAAGCAGCGCGCCTCGATGGTCGCCGACATCCTCGACCGCTTCCAGATCGTGGGCAAGAAAGACTTGTACCCCAACCAGCTTTCCGGCGGACAGCAGCAACTGGTGGGCGTGGCGCGCGCCGTCATCGGCAACCCCAAACTCCTGCTGGCCGACGAGCCCACGGGAAACCTGCACTCGTCGCAGGCGAAAGAGATCATGGAACTATTCCGGAGATTGAATGATGCCGGCACGACCATCGTCCAGGTGACGCACTCGGAGGTCAATGCCAGCTACGGTTCGCGCACCATCCAGTTGTTCGACGGCTGGGTCACCAGCGACACCAAGAATCCGGCGCAAGTCGGGGTTGGCAGCTAATCCGGTATCGGAACTCGTAACTATGAACCTGCTTCAGGACATCCGCTTCGCGTTTCGCATGTTGCGGAAATCGCCGGCCTTCACCGCGATGGCCGTCCTCACTATCGCGCTTGGCATCGGCGCGACGACGCTCATGTTCGGCGGCATCGTCCGCCAAGTCCTGCTCGCTCCTCTTCCGTACCCCGAGCCGAAGCATCTCGTCACGGTTATGTGGACCTTCAACCGCGGAGAACTCGGCGAACTCAACGGTCCCATGTCCGATTATTTTGGCCGGCAAGATTCGGTCTTCGACAGCACCGGCGTGATGTTCTACAGCCCCGGCTGCAATCTGGTCGGCGGCGGCGCGGAACCCGAGTACGTTCCGTCCAACTCCGTTTCCTCCGGATTCTTCCGGACGCTCCGCGTGCAGCCGTTTCTCGGGCGCGACTTCATCCCGTCCGACGCCACTTCCGGCGCCTCCGCCATCGTCAGCTATCGCATCTGGCGCGACCGCTTCGCATCCGATCCCGCCGCCATCGGCAAACAGGTCCAGTGCAACGGCAATTCGTACACCGTCGTCGGCGTGCTGCCCGCCTCATTCCGTTTCTATGAGAAGTCCGATGTCTGGTTCACCGAACCGATCAGCAAATACGTCCAGGACACCGGCTCGAACTACTTCATGATCGGCCGCGTGCGTTCCGATCTGTCCATTGACCAGGCGCAGCAACGCATCGAGCAGCTCTCGACGGCATTCAGCCAAGCGAATCCGCACTCGCTCTGGAGCGACCGTCCCGGCCAGAGCGCCGTGCTCCAGCCGCTCGATTCCTACCTCCACGCCGACAGCCGTAGCGGACTGCTCCTCCTCTTCGGCGCCGTCGTTCTGGTGTTGATGATCGCGACCGCGAACGTCGCCGGACTACTGGTCGCGCGCTCCGTCGGACGCGGCCGCGAAGTCGCTGTGCGCAGCGCGGTCGGTGCCAGTCGCGCGCGCCTGTTTTCGCAATTAATCACCGAGAGCGTAGTGCTCAACCTGATCGGCGGCGCGGCCGGAATCGGTCTTGCCGCATGGGGCACGCAACTCGTGAACGCCACCATTAACGCGCGCTTCCCTGAAGTCGGCGCCGTCCATCTCGACCCTGTAGTCGTTGCTTTTGCCGTCGTGGCCGCGATCGTGGCCGGTGCGATCTCCGGATTACTTCCTGCGTGGCATGTTTCCCGAGGTGACACGTTCGCGTGGATGAAATACGGGACTGCCTCACGCGGCCAGCGTCGTTCCCGAAAAATCCTCGTCGCGGCCGAAGTCGCGCTGGCAATCGTGTTGCTCTCCGGTTCCGCGCTTTTACTCCGCAGCTTCGCGCGCGTGCGCGCCGTCTCCCCGGGATATGACGTCAAGAACCTTTACGCGGCAGAGATGTCGCTGGGCCAGCAGAAATACAGAACCACGGCTCCGGTCGCGCGTTTCCTGCACGACACCATCGAGCATCTGGACGCGACTCCCGGCGTGCGTGCCGCGGCCGAAGCGGCCATTCCCATGCGTCGCGGCCTGAACCTCGGACTGCGCGGCGGAGACTGCGATACGGGCGGCATCCAGTACCGCGCCGTCACGCCCGATTTCTTCGCCGTCATGGGCATTCCGCTGAGGCAGGGACGCGTGTTCACCGATGCGGACTCAGCCCCGATTGCCGTCGTAAACGAGCGGCTCGCCTCCAAGTGCTGGCCCCAGGGCAACGGCATCGGCGCATCGCTTGCGACGAGCAAATCGGAGCCGGTACGCGCCGTCATTGGGATTGTCGGTAATACGCGCGAGTATGGCCTCGCACGCCCCGAGACGTCGGTCATCTACATCCCGGTCTGGCAGATGTCGGACGCGAACATGCGCTACAACAACGGCATCTTCAGCTGGTCCTTCGTTGTGCGCACGAACGCGCCCATGGATGTCGATACGCTCGTCCGCCGCGCCGTCCACGAAACGGACCCCGACCAGGCGATCATCGGCGTCAATCCTGTTGCAACCCTTGCCGGTGACAGCGTACGCGACCAGCAACTCGTTGCGTTCGTCATGAGCGCCTTCGGTTCCGCGGCGCTGCTGCTGACCGTTGTCGGTCTGTACGCTCTGCTCGCTTATTACGTCGCGGAGCGCACCCGGGAGATCGGAGTCCGCATGGCGCTCGGCGCCGCCCATCTCGAGGTGATCGCCATGGTGGTCCGCGAGGGAATGACGCTGGTCGCGATTGGAAGCATCGTCGGCGTCTTCGCGGCCGTCGCCTCGGCACGCGCGCTGACACACCAGATCGCCGGCCTTGGCGACATCGATCCGCTGGCCATGGCCAGCGCCGTGATCATTTTGGCCGTCGCCGCGTTCCTGGCCTCGTGGCTGCCCGCACGCCGCGCCGCCCGCATCGACCCGATGGTCGCGCTGCGGTACGAGTAGTGAACGGTTGTTGTTGGTCCTTGCGTTCTTTGGTTTTCTAGGTACTCGGTACTTGGCACTCAGTACTCGGTACTTCTCGAGGGTTTACGATGGAAAAAGTCCTGGAGGGTAAGATCGCAACCGCCACTCAATCGCCCGCTGCCGGCGCCCGCGTCCTCGTCGCCGACGACCAGCGCGACGTGCTCGAAGCCCTGCGCCTCCTGCTGAAGCCTGAGGGCTACTCCATCGAGACGGCTTCGTCCCCATCGGCCGCTCTTCGCGCCATCGAGACCTCCGATTTCGACGTCGCGCTTATGGACCTCAACTACACCCGGGACACCACTTCGGGACAGGAAGGGCTGGATCTGCTGACCCAGATCGCCGCCATCGATCCAACTCTGCCCGTCATTGTCATGACCGCGTGGGGCAGCGTCGAAGTCGCCGTCGAAGCGATGCGTCGTGGCGCCCGCGACTTCATCCAGAAGCCGTGGGACAACGCCCGCCTGCTCTCGATCCTGCGCACACAGATCGAGCTCAGCACCGCGCTTCGCCGCAGCCAGCGCCTCGAAGCCGAGAACAAGCTCCTTCGCGCCGAAGGCGTACCGCGGTTCATCGCCGAATCCGATTCCATGCGCCCAGTGCTCGACCTGATTTCCCGCGTGGCGCCATCCGACGCGAACATCCTCATCACCGGCGAACACGGCAGCGGGAAGGAAGTCGTTGCCCGCACCGTGCACGCTCTCTCGTCGCGCGCCTCGCGTCCGCTGGTGACGGTAAACACCGGCGGCCTTGCCGAAGGCGTCTTCGAGAGCGAACTCTTCGGCCACGTCAAAGGCGCCTTCACCGACGCCCGCGCCGACCGCGTCGGACGCTTCGAACTGGCGCACCAGGGCACGATCTTCCTCGACGAGATCGCCAACGTCCCCATGCCACAGCAGGCCAAGCTCCTCCGCGTGCTCGAGACCGGCGAGATGGAGCGCGTCGGCTCGTCGCGCACGATCCGCGTCGACGTCCGCGTCATCTCCGCCACCAACGCGAACCTCCCTCAGGAAGCCCTCAACGGCCGTTTCCGCGAGGACCTGCTGTTTCGCCTCAATACGGTCGAGATCCATATCCCCGCGCTGCGTGAGCGCCGCAGCGACATCCCCGTGCTCGCGACTTTCTTCCTGCGCCGTTACTCTGAGCGCTATCGCAAACAGCTCACCGGATTCGAGCCCGCGACGATGCAGGCCCTCCTCGACTACTCCTGGCCCGGCAACGTCCGCGAACTCGACCACGCCGTCGAGCGCGCCGTGCTTCTGGCCCAGGGCGAACAGGTACGCGCCACCGATCTCGGACTGCGCCCGCCGCAAGCCGGCGTTGCCCCGCGCATGGAGGACATGAGTCTCGAAGACGTCGAGGCCTTCCTGATTCGCAAGGCTCTGGCCCGTTATAGCGGTAATATCAGCCAGGCGGCCGACGCGCTTGGCCTCAGCCGCAGCGCGCTCTATCGCCGCCTGCAGAAATATGGGATCTGACGGCCTCAAGTTGGATTCAGGGGGCCCATCGCGCGCCGGCATTGCCCGTGATGGAGTGGTGACCGACACACCTTCCGACCCTTTGGACCGCCGTGGCGGTTCTTCGCCCGGATGGCCGTCGCAGCCGCGCTCGGTTCCTATCGATCCTCGGCATCGCCGTAAGACCGTCAATCACGAACGCCGCGTCTTCCTGCTCGCGCTTGGCGCCGGCGCCGCTGGCGTCATCGCCACCATCATCATGCTCTGGCAGCTCGACTTGGCCGACCACGTCCGCTGGACCGTCGTGCTCTTCGTCGTCGGAAGCTGGTTCTCCTTCGCCGCTGCGGTCCGCGCCGCCGTTGTCCGGCCACTCCAAACGCTTTCGAACATGCAATCCGCGCTGCGCGAGGGCGATTTCTCCGTCCGCGTGCGCGGCGCCTCGCCCGACGACGCCCTCGGCGAACTCATGCTCGAGATCAACCAGCTCGCCGAACTGCTGCGCGAACAGCGTCTCGGCGCGCTCGAAGCGACCGCGTTGCTCTCGGCTGTCATGTCGGAGATCGACGTCGCCGTCTTCACCTTCGATCACGAGCACCGCCTTCGCCTCGTGAACCGCGCGGGGGAACGACTGCTCGCGCAATCCTCCGAGCGCCTCCTCGCGAAGCCCGCGTCCGAAATGGGTTTGGAGGACTGCCTTACCGGCGAAGCGGCGCGCACGCTCGACCGCTCATTCCCGGGACGGTCCGGCCGCTTCGGCATGCGCCGCAGCACTTTTCGCCAGGGTGGCAAAGCCCACGACCTCCTCGTCGTCTCCGACCTCAGCGCCGCCCTTCGCGAGGAGGAGCGCCAGGCATGGCAGCGCCTCGTCCGCGTCCTCGGACACGAACTCAACAACTCGCTCGCGCCCGTGGTCTCGATCGCGCAATCGCTGGAGATGCTGGTCAAACGCGAGCCCCGCGCGCCCGACTGGGAGGACGACCTGCGCGGCGGCCTGCGCGTCATCTCCGAACGCGCTGAGTCGCTCAGCCGATTTATGAAAGACTACGCACGCCTCGCCCGCCTGCCCAAGCCGCAACTGAGGCCGGTCGAGGTCGGTCCGCTGGTGCGAGGCGCGGCGGCACTGGAAGCGCGTTTGCCGGTCGAAGTAATCAACGGCGGCGACGCCATGCTCAGCGCAGATCCCGACCAGATCCAGCAGGCGGTCATCAATCTCATCAAGAACGCTACTGACGCCGCGCTCGAAACCGGCGGCGGTGTCCGCGTCGGCTGGCGCCGCGCACACGATGCGGTCGAGATCGTCGTCGAGGACGACGGCCCCGGCGTATCCAATCCCGCCAATCTCTTCGTTCCCTTCTTCACCACAAAGCCCGGCGGCTCCGGCATCGGTCTCGCGCTCAGCCGCCAGATCGCCGAAGGACACGGTGGCACCCTCACCCTGCGCAACCGCCCCAGCGGCCGCGGCTGCGAAGCCCACCTCCGCCTTCCCCGCAACGGCGGAAGCTGAACGGCGTTGCTTCGGGTCCTTTGTGTCCTTTGTGGTGAGATCTTTCAGCCGTAGTACTGGAAGTGCTTCCAAAACTCCGGCCAGTTCGGGCGCGGGCCACGGCATACGAATATGTCCGGATGGCGCGACGTCTCCTCGTTCGCGATGCCGTAGCGGTTGGAGGTGTGCACCGCTAACTCGCAAGACGTGAACTTCGTTTCCAGGACGTCGCGTGACAGCCCCATCACGATGACTACCTCCGGCGGCGGATCGCCATATCCTCGGTACCAGAACGAATTCACCCCGCTGATCGCCCGCGGTAGCCCGTACTGCGGACCGTACAGATTCACCGCTCCCGCTTCGCCATAATTCGTGCCGAGGATGCCAAGATGAGCGCGGTCTTCTGCCGGGAGTGAATCGCGTATGCGAGCCACCGTTTCCACCAGTTCCGGCCAGCCGATCTCCTCTCGAAAATCGCCGTTCACCTGGTTCGCCACCCGGAACCACGCCGAGTCGATGGGCGCGATCGGTAGCGCCACTGCCGCCGCGATCGCAGCGTCCAGCACCAAAGCTGCCCCAACACATTTTTTAATCGTGCTCGCCCGCGAACTACGGACCGATGTCAGCCAGCGCTCCACCGTGACCGCCCCAGCCGCGTACAGCATCGGATACGTTCCCGCGACATAGTAATCTCGCCCTTTCGCGACGACAAAAAGTACGAGCGGCACCACGTACATCCAGCCCAGCGCGCGGTACCGCTTGCCTTGGGGCGACAGCAGGTAAAAGCGCAGCCCGGCCACCCAGATCGGCAGCGCAAGAAGGGTGAGTTTGATCTGGCCCGGCAAAAAGCCGCGATGCCTGCCCTGGCCCACGTCGCGCGCATGGATATGGCGCAGCATGTCCAGCGACACGAACTGGTGCTGCACCTGCCACATCAGGTTCGGAAGGAAGATCAGGATTGCTAACCCGGCCCCACTCCACAACCAACCGCTCTTCAAAAAGCGGCGAGCATCGCTGAAGAGCACGCCCACAATCAGGCCTGCAACCAGGAAAGGCATCGCGTATTTCGACAACATGCCGAACCCGATCGCGCCGCCGATGCCCAGCCACCATCGCGGATCATCTGACTTCAGCAGCCGCAGCGTGCAATATGTCACCAGCACCCAGCTCAAATAATCGAACGAGACATACTGCATGAGCGCCCCGCCGCCGATACAGAATGGCAGTGCCGCCGCCGCTGCCACGAGTTGCGCCCACCTGCGCCCGCCCAACTCCCGAGCCATGAGGCCGGTCAATACCACTGCCGCCGCCTGCGCCACTGCTGCGAAGAACCGGAACCCCCTCAGCGATGTGCCAAACAATTCCAGCGACAACCGCCCGAAGAACGGCGTTACCGGCGGATACGCCACGTATCCCCACGCTAAATGCCGGGCATCCTCGAGTGTCGCCAACTCGTCGCGTTGGAACCCGTATCGGCCGCCAGTGAGTACGTGCACTGCCACCGTCGCGAGCGCGAGGTACACGACGATCGCCGTATCGCCTCGCCACGAAAATCCCTCGTTGCGCAGCGCCGCACTCTGACCGACCATCGAAGCAGATATCCCCATCGCGCGATATTATCGCCTTTCCTCCGTGTTCCTCTGTGGCCTCTGTGGTGAAAGACTTTTCTCGATGAATCCCAATCCCGCTTCGCTCATCCAATGCGCGACATGAATTATTCCGACATCGAATCCCGGGTCACCCAGGCACTCGCGCTCACGCATCGTCCCGTCGCCGTTTCCGTCGTCGACACTGCTCCCGCCGGTGTGCCTGCCTTCACCGGCCAAGTCCCTTCCGGCTGCACGTTTTGGCAGCTTGCCTCCGACGGCCGCTCCTTTTACACCAGCAATGCCGACCACTACAACTGCGCGGTTGGTTGTCACACGCACAACATCCCACTGCCACCGGAACGCGAATCCGAGCTCATGGCGACCGTCGGGTTCATGGTCGATGCCGGCTATATCAGGATGGAAGAGGTACCCTCGATCGCGCGCCTGCCCAAGTCGCCGAAGCACGTCGTGTATTCGCCGCTGGGCGACGCCAACCTAGCGCCCGATGTTGTGATCGTCCGCGGCGTCCCCGGCAAGCTGATGCTGCTCCAGGAAGCCGCCTACCGCGCCGGATCGAAGGTCGAATCTCCTCTGCTCGCCCGTCCGACCTGCATGGCAATTCCCGCGGCCATTTCCGGAGGTATCACCACCAGCAGCGGCTGTGTCGGCAATCGCGTCTACACGGCGCTCGCCGACGACGAACTCTATGTCATGGTGCCCGGCGCGGAGATCGGAAAGGTTGCCGACCAACTGCAGACCATCCTCGCCGCCAATGCGACTCTGAGCGACTACCACACCAAGCGCCGTGCGGACCTCCTGCGGGTATGATTCCTGGCCCGCGCTAGCCGGTTTTGCCTGTGGGTGGCCCTAGCCGGTTTTGCCAGGGTGGGACTAACGGAAATTAACCTGCTGTTAATAAAACGGCTGTTAGAATTCGTGGATTCTCATGTCGACTCCATCGCAAACCGCTCCCACCTCGATCCGCTTCTGGGACAAGGATGGAGTCCGCATCCTCTCCGTATCAGGTCCGCTGACCATCTCCAGCCTATTCGCGTTTCAGGAGGCCTGGCGCGGTGACACATCGGCTGCACTGGTCTTTGACTTGAGCGAAGTGCCGTACGCCGATTCTGCCGCCGTCGGCTCCATCGTGAATGCGCACGTGTCGCGTCAGAATGCCGGGCGCACCATGTCCGCAGTCGCGTGTGAACGCGTGCAGAAGCTCATGCAGATCACGAAGGTTGCGAGCCTGTTTCCGGTGTTCTGGACGGTCCAAGATGCGATCGACGCCTTGAAAGAAAACCCTGCCGGCCGCTAACGTAAACGTTACGACTCGAAGTCTTTCCGCTCGCCCTTACGGTAAGGATTGCCGAAGGAAATGAAGCTCAGGCACTTGAGCGACTCGAGATCTCCCTTTTCCGCCAGTTGGTAGATATGCTCCCCCAGCCACTTCGCTTCTTGCTTGTTCATACCACGTGTGGCTGCCCAGAATTTCCAGGGATTGAACCAGATGCGATCAGGATATTCGGCTGTCATAATTTCCTTTTACTCGCTGGCCAGGTTCTTCGCTCGTTGCCGGGTGAACAGAGTTATACGTAGTCCCACAATTGTTATCGATATAGATATTATCCTCGTCCGTCGAGCTGTATGTAAGTGTGTAAAACATAAATTTTATTGGCTGCGGACTGTTATCTCTAGAGTCATTGTCGCGGAATTGGTTCATTTTGGGACATGGTGCTGTTTAGTGGCCGCAATGCACTGCTCTTGTTGACGCAGCGCGCATTCCCATAAGGGTCTGGCACCGATTTATGGTGGAAATCTGCTCGATTGTAACCTCGCATTAACAATTGCCAGCTAGCCTCGGCGCAGGCTTGGAGTAGTGTGCATCCTTGCGCTCGCCACTGGTCTTATCCCGACCTAACTTCGTTTCTCACATATTTCATTTCTATCTTCCAACGAACCCGTGTCCTGATTGAAATCGCAACACACGACTGCACGCCGCATCCGCGTGAACAACATCCGTTGCGGAAAATTCATCGTGCGTTCATTCGTCATCAACATGAGCGAGCTAAGCTGCGCACATGTTGTCCCCATTCGGCAGCCACGATCAAACCTGGTCGTGGCTGTCATTCCTCTTATGGAGTTTCCGATGGCGACCGGATGGAAGGTTCTGATCCTCGAACAGCACGAGGATGTCCTGCTGAATCTCGAGCACGTCCTGGAAACCGCGGGCTTCGACACGACGCTCGCCTGGCACATGGACGCGTTTCGCCGCTACCTCTCCGAGCGCGAGTTCGACTTGATCATCATCGGACATCGTCCGCCCGAGATCGATGCCGCCCAAGTGCTGCGTTCGATCGCTCCCTTGCGCCCGCAGACGATCGTGCTCACCGGCACGGCGCGTCATCCGTTCGAAGATCAGTACTTCTATGGCCTCGGCGCTCACGCGGTCTTCTCCAAGTGGGACCCCGATATCGCCGCGTGCATCCGTTCGTCGTTTGCCTCGACCTCGGATACCGCTTACGCGAGCTAGCGCCGCAGCCCACTTTCCGGGAATAGGCCAGTACTACGTGATGGTTGACGGATGGACGTCCGCTTGACTCGTATGGCAATCAGTCACTTGCGACTCTTAACGTACGATGGCTTAAGCCGTTAGCTATAGGGTATTAGCGATATTGACCATATTTCGCACCCATGGTATTTACATTGTTCTCACCCTTCTGGGCGCGCAGGAGGCCGATTTGGAACTGACACCACCCCCTCAATGTGTGTCTCAGGTGATCTGATTGATTCGGACGCTCGTTAAGGTCCAGACCACCTCTTCTCCTTAGGTCGGAACATCAATGATGACGCGCTGCGTCGGGCATCTCTGGTGCCTTCGCGGCGCACTCCATTCAGGCAGGGAATTCGATTCCGGGGCGCCATCAGTAGTTCGCTTTGGTGCGCCCGGCGTGGAAACCCGGTGCTGTCGGCTCTTAGACCTGGGCCGACATCTCTCACTAGGGGAGTCTATGAAACGGCGAATTTTGACGATAGCACCGATCCTTGTATTGTGTGCGTTAGCGCTCCGTATCTCGCTATCCCATGTCACGGTGTCCGCGCAGGCGCCGGCGATTTACAACCCTTACCCGCCTGGAATTCTGCCGTCGGATCTGAACTCAGAGCTCGCCAGGGTTATGGCAGAGGTCGACGTCGTCGAGGCGAGAGCAATGGCACGGTGGCAAGCGTTGACGCCCCCGACTCTTACCAATCAGCCGCCAATCCTTGCAAACACCGGAACCGAAGCGATAGAAACGCTCGGCGAGTTGATGAACTACGACAAAAATATATCGCCGAACAAAAACGTCGCGTGCGCGTCTTGCCACATGCCGTACGCTGCTTTTAGCGGTCCGATCCCATCCGTCAATCTGACGATGATCGCGTATCCAGGGACGGTCCACTTTAGAGCCGGCAAGCGAACTGCGCAGAGATATACGTATGCACCGTTTTTCCCTGTGCTTCAGTACAACCAGGAACAGGGCCTGTTCTTTGGGGGAAACTTCTGGGACTCACGCGCCACCGGATATAAAATCAGGAACCCCGACGCCGAACAGTCCCAGGGTCCTCCAGTCGACACGCAGGAAATGGGATTCCCGGACACGGCGTGTATTGTCTTCCGCCTCTCTCAGTCCGCGTACAGACCTCTCTTCGAGGAGGTATTTGGGGCAGACTCTTTTGCGATCAGCTTCCCAGCCGACACCGAGCAGATCTGCGCAACCCCCGGCGGAGCCTCGACCTTTGGCACGAACACTATGCCAGTGCAACTGAGTCCGGCCGACCGCACTCGGTCGAACAACGATTATGACCACTGGGCACAGTCGCTGGATGCATACGAGCAGTCTGTGCAGGTCAGCGCTTTCTCCTCCAAGTTCGACGCCTGGCTAGCCAAGAAATACCAATTCACACATGATGAGCAGGAAGGATTCGAACTGTTCAACGGAAAAGGCAACTGCAATTCGTGTCATCTGGACGGATTCGCCACCAGTAAAAACCGAAGTCAGCTCCACACCACCACCCCCGCGGACACGACCCCGGTGTTCACCTGCTTCGGCTCGGCCAATCTTGGCCTGCCCCTCAATCCCAGAGATGCTTTCTATTACCAGACCACGCCGGATTCCTTCGGGTTCACCGGTAACCCCTTGGGCTTCGGCTATAGAGACTTGGGACTGGGCGAGTTCCTGCGGAGCGGTTTCGGGACCTGGGCTAGCCCGAACGTGACCTGGAGACAATTTGCGCCAACGTCGGATGGTCAAATGCAGACTTCTTCAGCACGCAATGTGGCGATGACACCGACACAGTGCACCGCCGGGACAGACGCGCCAGGCCCGTATTTCCAGAAGGAGTTCTTCCACAACGGTTACATCAAGAGCCTGAAGCAACTTGTCCACTTCTACAACACGCGCGACGTGTTTCCGTTCGACGTCACCTCGGGACACTGTCCGGCAGGGACAACCGAAAAGGTTGACTGCTGGCCTAAGCCCGAGGTCCCAAACAACGAGGATATGACGGTCGGGAAGCTGGGCCTGACAGATAAGGAAGAGGACCAGATCGTTGCATTCCTGCAAACGCTAACGGATGGCTTCACGAGGCCTTACCCCAACCAGGACGTTTTCACGGGACAATGCATGACTGGCGGTTCGGCTAAGACTC
Source organism: uncultured Terriglobales bacterium (assembly GCA_964559835.1). GTDB lineage: Bacteria > Acidobacteriota > Terriglobia > Terriglobales > Acidobacteriaceae > DAISJI01. The sequence goes on along the minus strand of CAZLJE010000035.1, from coordinate 17,574 downwards.
AGGGCAATAGCTTTCTGATCCCAACCCCGACACTCCCGCCGTGTGCCCCGGAGGTCTGCGGTCTCGCGCCAGTACCGAGTCCGCCGATCCCATAGGACGCAAACGCGCATATTGGGACGATGAAACCAGGAAGCATGGGGGCCGCACCTGGCCTCCATGCGCTTTTGGTTCGTCTGTTTTCCAGATACCGGATCGACAAATTGAAAGGGAGATCTAGGATGAGATTGCTGACGAACTTCGCGGTGACGGTTGCGGCCTGTATGTTCCTGTACCCAGCTTCAGTGGCCGCTCAGGTAAGTCCTACTACTAAGAAAGCAGTGCGCGTGCACATCACGCAAGGCCCAGCGCTCGAATCGACTCACGCCAATATGGCGATCATCACGTGGACAGTCAACAATCCAGGGGGCTCGCCCGAGCACTTCGGCATCGTGCACTATGGCACGGATCCGAACAACCTGAGCGAGACTGCAAAATCTCCGCTCAGGCTGAACCCGGGCCATTCCTATACTGTCTTTCGCGTGCGCATCGAGGGTCTCAAGCCTCGGACAACGTATTACTACAAGGTGGACTCGATGGAGGCCAATGGCACGAGCGATGGCGTCAAGAGCCCGGTCAAGAAATTCACTACAAGCTGACGCTTGGCCGCGAGCCATGTGCCGTTCTTGTCACCCGATCATCCGCTCGTTCGGGGCATCGCGCGGGATGGCGAACATGTAACCTACTCCTCGCACCGTCCTCAGGCAACTCGAGGCGCCCGGTTCGACGTCGATCTTTTCGCGCAGGCGGCTGATGTAAACGTCGATCGACCGCGGGTTGCTGCCCTCGTCATTGGTGCCGCACAACCGCAACAGGTGGTCGCGGCTGAAGACGCGCTCCGGCGATCGCGCCAGCGTGGCCAGGACCCGAAACTCCATCGCCGTCGTTTCCTGTTCCTTCCCATTGACGCGCAACGTCATTGCGTCGAAGTCGATCTCCACGTTTCCGAACTTCAGCACGCTTCGCAGCGGCTCGGCGCTTCGCCGCATGACTGCATTCACTCTCGCCATGAACTCCCGCGGGCTGAATGGCTTGGTGATGTAGTCGTCGGCGCCCATGTCCAGCCCAAGCACCCGGTCTGCCTCCGACGCCTTGGCCGTGACGAAGATGACCGCGACGTTCGCAAAGCGCGATTCGCGCCGCAACCGCCGGCAGAAATCAAATCCGCTCTCCCCCGGCAACATCACGTCCAGGATGAAGAGCGATGGCGTAATTTCCTTGGCGCGCGTGAAGGCGGAGGTCGTCGTCGTATAGCACTGGACGGTATACGACGCCTGCTCCAGGTGATACCGCATCAGCGCCGCAATCTCCAGATCGTCTTCGACGACAAATACCGGTCCCACGACAGCGCTCCTTTTCGAGACGCTATCGCCGCCATGTTACGTCGTGATGAACGCTATATGAATGCTTGATTAATATCGCTCCGACCGGTTTTCCTTTGCGCACCTTGGCGTCCGTTGCGGTTGATATTTTCCCCGCATCTCTCGCTATCACACTCCCGCGGAAACAACCTGCCCGCAGCCAACTGTTGCTTCGGCCGCCAGCCCTTCCCGGTAACGCAGGTGTCGCCAGCGCGTGATCTCGACCATCGGCCTCCACACGGCGTGAACGAGGTCGTGCCGGATAAGCAAGTGCCAGAAGCGGTTGGATTTCTTGTACAGGTAGGACATCGCCATATAAGGCGGCACGGCGCTCCAGTGCAACGGCCGCCGCTTCCAGATTGAGGCATGCGAGAACAGGCGCTGATACAGCCACGCATATCCCTCCTCAAGTTGTTCGGCCGTCATGTGGCGCGGACGGAAAACGGCATGCGCCGTGTCGTATCGGCTCCAATCGCGATGCAGGAGCCGCCCCTCCGCCTCCATTTGCCGGAACAGCGGCGTCGCCGGATACGGCGTGAGGATATGGAAGGTCGCGCACTCCAGCCGGTTCGCCTCGATCCAGTCGGCGGTGCGCGCAAATACATCCGGCCGATCGTGATCGAATCCCACGACGAATGACCCATTCACCTGGATCCCGTTCTCGTGCAGTAGCCCGACCCGGCGAGCATAGTCGGACACCCGCGGCGTCTTCTTGTGGGCATCCCTGAGGTTGTCGTCCGTAAGCGACTCGAAGCCGATAAACACCCCCGTGCAGCCGGCGAGTGCCATCGCTCGGATGAGTTCCGGGTCATCGGTTACATCGATGGAAACCGCGGCGCTCCAGATCTTCTGCAACGGGCGCAGCGCAGAACAAAGCGCATGCAGGTATGGCCGGTTGGACCCCAGGTTGTTGTCGATGAACACGCCGTACGGTTCGCCGGCAGCCGCGAACTCTGCCGCGACCTGTTCCGGACGTCGCATGCGATAGGGCATACGTAAGCCGTCGGTCGCGAGATAGCAGAATCCGCACCGGTTATGGCAGCCGCGTGTCGCGATCAGGCTGGCCGTCGTGAGAAAACTCTTGCGCGGCAGCAGATGGCGCGCGGGAACGGGATCATCCTCGTATTCATTGGTGAACCCGGCCTCGTATCGCGGCCGCAGCCGTTCCGCTTCGATGTCTCGCAGGATGCGCGGCCACAACTGCACACCGTCGCCGATCGCCAGCGCATCGGCATGGGGCGCGCACTCTTCCGGACAGGACAGAACATGCAGGCCGCCCAGAACGACCCGCGCGCCGCGCCGTCGATACCAATCTGCCAACTCAAATGCCCGCGCGGCAAAGGTCAGATGCACCGAGATTCCCACCACCTGCGGCATCGGCGCTGACGGTGGTACGCCCTGCAGGAGGTTCTCGTCCCAGTACCGCACGCGCCATCCCGCCGGAGTCGCCGCAGCGAGGCTGGTGAGCGCCAGCGTCGGCGTCAGCACGTGCTTGCCAAAGCTGGCGTGCGGGTCCTTGGCATAGAACGGGTTGATCAGCAGGGCATAGCGGGCCTCGACCGCAGCGGCAGGAGCGAAACGGTCGAGCGCTGGAGCGATGGACATGTCGCGCGGGAGCCAGTGTCTTGCCATGCGGAGTACTTTGTATTACAAAGTACTCGCTGTCAAGAGAGAAGTTCCAGAGGTTGTTCCTTCGTTTTCCTTTGTGTCCATTGTGGTGAATCATCGTTTGTGGGATAAAGGGAGCGGGGCGTCCCGCAGCCCCTAAGGTTTTGGTAACAATGCGCGCCATGGTTCTGAGCGAGACTGGTCCCATCGAAAGTTCTCCGCTCCACTTGCGCGAAGTTCCACTGCCCTCGCCTGCTGCTGGGCAAGTCCGCATCAGCGTTCGCGTCTGCGGCCTTTGCCACACGGACCTGCACACCGTCGAAGGTGACCTCGCCCTCCCCAAGCTGCCCATCACGCCTGGACACCAGGTTGTCGGCGTCGTGGACACGCTCGGCGAGGGAGTAAAGACATTCAAGCAACGCGATCGCGTCGGCGTTCCCTGGCTTTACTCGACGGACGGAACATGCGACTTCTGCCGTCGCGGCGCGGAGAACCTCTGCGACAACGCACGCTTCACCGGCCTGCACGCCGATGGCGGATACGCCGACGCGATGATCGTCGACGAGCACTTCTGCCATCCGGTTCCCGATGCCTTCGACGACGTCCACGCCGCGCCGCTGCTCTGCGCAGGCGTCATCGGTTATCGCTCTCTGCGCCTCAGCAACGCCAAGCTTGGGGACCGTCTCGCGCTCTACGGCTTCGGCGCCTCTGCGCATATCGTGCTCCAGATGGCTCGCCACATCGGTTGCGAGGTTTACGTCATGACGCGCACGCCGGCGCACCGCGAACTCGCCCTCTCGCTCGGGGCTGCCTGGACAGGAACGGCCGACGCGACACCGCCCGCTCCCGCCGACTCGGCCATCATCTTCGCACCCGCGGGACCGCTCGTCCTCGATGCTTTGCGAAACTTGCGCAAAGGCGGAACACTGGCGCTCGCCGGCATCACCATGTCGCAGATCCCCGCGCTGGACTACTCCTTGATCTACCTGGAGCGCGTGGTGCGCAGCGTCGCTAACAGCACCCGTGACGATGTCCGCGAATGCCTGCAACTCGCGGCCCAGGTGCCGGTGAAGACCGAGGTCGAGACCTTTCCCCTCGAGCAGGCGAACGAAGCGCTCACCGCCCTGAAACACAGCCGCATCCGCGGCGCTGGCGTACTGACTATCAATCCCGATTAAGCGATCCACGAAAGCCAGGCCCAACCAATCGCAAGCGTGATGAGCGTGACCGGAAATCCGACGCGGAAGTAATCCCAGAATCCGATGTGGACTTCGGGCCGCGCGCGCTCCACGACGATGATGTTGGCGACGGAACCGGCGATCGTCAGGTTCCCGGCAAGCGTGCTCGCCATGGCCAGGATCAGCCACGCGTGCTTCGGGTCCGGCATCGTCGGGATGACCGACTTGAGCAGCATCACCGCCGGAACATTGCTCACAATGTTGCTGAGCAGCGCGGTCACGACGGTCAGCACCGCAGGCCGATGCAGGTTCAGCGCCTTCGCCGCATCGAACAGCAGCGACATCATGCCGACGCGCTCGGCGCCGCCAACGATCAGGAACAGCCCGATGAAAAAAACGAGCAGGTCCCAGTCGACCTCGGCGAACATGAGCCGCGGCTCGATTCGTCGCGAGAACAGCAGCACGGAAGCTCCCACAGCCGCAACCAGCGCAGGCGGAGCGCCGGCCAGGAACGCGACCAGGACTCCAGCCGAGACGAGCGCAGGCTTGGCGAGCCCCGGACGAAGCGGAACGAAGGTCTTGGCGACCGGAACTTCCCTGGGCGCTACGTGCTGTTCGTTGCGCCCTGCGATGTGGAGCACGGCCCAGCCGACGAACAAGCCGATAACCGCAACCGGCCCAAGATGCGCGAGAAAGTTCGCGTACGAAATGCCTGAGGCGGAGCCAATCAGCATGTTCTGCGGATTACCTGTGATGGTGGCGACGCTTCCCAGGTTCGATGCGAGCGCAACGGCGAGCAGATAGCGCATGGGCGGAACGCCGAATCGCTTCGTCACGGTCAGCACGAACGGCACCATAACCAGGCAGACGATGTCGTTGACGAAGAACGCTGACAGCATTCCAGTGCTGAAAAGCACTGCCGGAAGCAGGTGCCGCTCGCCGATCCGTTCCACCACCGCGGCCGCCACGCGCTCGAAGAAGCCCGCGAGGCGCAGGTTCCCGACGATCAGCATCATCGAGAAGAGCAGGACGATGGTGGCGAAGTCGATGGTGCGCAGCGCGTCGCCGGCGCTCATGATGCGGAAAGCGAACATGAGCACCGCGCCGATGATCGCCGCGCCGGCGCGATCGACCTTCAGACCGGGAAAACGCCCGAAGGCGAAGACGGTATAGCTCCCCAGGAAGATCAGGTAACCGGCGACGACGCGCCATTCGATTGCAGGAACGTGCATTCGCGCATGAGGATAACAGGCCTTCAGAAGCCGAACAGGTACGACAGCTTGACGAACACTTGATGCCCGAGGTCGCCGGGATCGGTGGGGAGGCGGCGCTGGCGGTTGTAGCCGAGGTAGAAAGCGCTGCGCGCGGTAAAGTCGTAGGCAACCAACGAGTTCACGCTGAGATTGTTGCCGTGGATGTCTTTGGAGTACTGCGCCAGGACGCGCGCCCGTAGCTTCGACGTGAACTGGTAGAACACGCGGGAGATGAAGAAGCGCCGGTACTGGTAATGCACGCCGGAGAGCAGGTCTTCGTCGATCTGCGTCACATTCAACTGCCAACGCAGGCGATTGCCCAGGCGCGCCGTCGCGTTCACGCCGATTTCCTGGGCGCGACCGTAGAAATTTTCGTTGTATTGCACCATGCGGTGCGGAGAGAAATAGGCGTCGAACGTTACCCTGCCGGATTGGTTCGTGCTCAACTCAAAGCGCGTGCGCGGCATGATGTAGACACGCGTCGTCGCCAGCCGACCGAACGCCGGAGTGAAGTCGAAAAAGCGGACGCGGTCATACGAGTACTGGCTCTTAAAGGTCCAGAAATTCTTGAACTGCGCCTGGAACAGGAAGTCGGCGCCGGAGTCTTCGAGTTCTCCGCGCGTGCCGTTGCTCTCGTCGTAGTTGGCTTCGAAGCTCAACTGCCGGATGCCGTACTTATTGATGAACGGCTTGAACGTACCATTCAATTCGCCGGCCCAGCGGTCAGTCTCCGGCTCGAATCCGGTGTGGCTCATGTCCACTTGGCGGCCGAGGAACTTTCCGACGACGTTGTACGCCCAGGTATTTGAGTCGTACGAAAGCTGCGACAACCATCCCATGTGCTGTCCGTTCACGCCGGGATTCGCGTCATTGAGGTTGACCATGGCTTGCGAGTTCCACGCCAGGTGCTGTCCCTTGAGCAGGCTGAGATCAACGGCGTGTGTGCTCTCGTTCTGTCCCACGTCTCCGACGCCCTGCCTGCGAGTCACTGACATGAAGCCGATCGCGGACTTCTGGAACAGATCGTGCTGTAGCCGCATCACGCCGAAGAACGCCCCGGGAGAGACTTGGTTCGCCTGCGTTGCAGGATCGATGAAATCACGGCGTTGCGTGAACGCTTCCAGTCCGCCGATGGTCCAGCGTCCGACCTTGCCGGTGATCTTGCCGCCCTGAAGGATGCGCTGAGGCTCCCCGTCGGCCAGTGCCGAGCCGACGCGTCGCGAAAAAAAGAGATCGAGAGGCGTCTTAAAGTAATTGGCGCCCTCGGTGAAGAACTTGCGCTTCTCGGGGAAGAAAATCTCGAAGCGCGAGATGGTGGGGGTGAACTCATCCGCCTCGGTATCAGCGAAGTCGGGATTGACGGTGAAGTTCGCAGTAAGGTTGGGCGACAACCCGTAGCGAGCATCCAGACCGGCGTTGGTCTTCGCGCCTTCGAGCTCAGCCTGCTGACCGCCTGTGCGATACGCACTGCTGAAGTATGGGATCAGTTCAAGATTGCGGCCGACGTGTACGTTCTCTAGATCCATTACCGCCGTACGCGACGGCTTCAGCCCGCCCTCGTAGCGTGGAACCGGCACCATGTAGGCGAACTCGTTCCGGCGCAGGATCTCGCGGCAGATGTTGATTCCCCACTCCTGCGTGCTGGCGTGCGCCATGCGGATGGACTTGAACGGGATCACCACCTCGGCCGACCATCCCCACTCCTCGACCGAGCTTGCGCCCTGCCAGATGCCGTCCCAACTAAAGTCGATACTTTCGAAGCCGCCGTTACCGTTCAGGTCATTGACGGTGCCGTCGAACTGCACGCCGCCGGCGCTGATGCTGAACCAGTAACCGGTGCGGCGATCGCGGAAGGTATCAATGAGGAAGTCGGCTGAATCCGAGCCTGTCGGCGTATCGTGCGCAGCCATGCGGTGGTTGATCCGCTTGGGGTCGTCCCAGAACTTGAACCCGAGATAAATGTTGTTGTCGTCGTAAAAGATGCGAGCTTCGGTGCGCCGGCTAACGGGCTGGCCTTCGTCGGGCGTGGTCTGGGTGAACTGGGTGATCGGTTCGACCTCGCGCCAGACGTCCTCATCGAGCCTGCCATCCACTTTGATGGTGGCATGGATCTTGCGAATATTCAGCTTGTAAGCCGGAATGGCGCCGGCATCGGGTGCGGCCGGCGTTTGTGCCGCCGCAACGAGGCAGACCAACAGCGGAAGAATGGAAGCACGGACGAAGGATTGCATGGCCGAAACGGAGTCGCGGAGACCTGAAAGCATACCGCTCACAAACTTGTAAAGCCAGTATTTACAATTGTTAACGCATCTTTTGTGGGGACTCGCTGTTTACTTGTACCTAAGAAGATTCCGCGGGGTTCGTCATGAAAAAATGTGCGCTGACTGTTTTGCTGATCGCGTCCGTGTTCTCACTGGCGCAAACCGCGACACCAACATCACCATCCAGTCCCGCGCAGCAAGAACCGCCACGACGCGGTGAAGGACGGCAGGGATTCGCCGGACGCGGCGTCGGCGGCGAGATCAAAAACATAAATGGCGACACGATCACGCTGACCGTTCGCGATGGCGGAACTGCCACCGTGAAAGTTTCGTCCGATACGCGTTTCATGAAGGACGGCCAGGCGGCCAAGCTGAGCGATTTTAAAACGGGCGATCGTGTGATGGTTCGCGGCGAATCGACCGGCGACAATACGTGGAAGGCAGAAATAGTGGGGACGCCCCACATGGGCATGGGCGGACCCGGCGGCCAGGTCGGCGGCATGAATATGGAGCGGCTGCGCGAAGGCCTTGGCAAGGAATTCATCGCGGGCGAAGTGAAGTCGATCGACGGCACCAAGCTGACGGTACACGGCCCCGACGGCAAGGACTACGTTGCGGAAGTAGACGAGAACACGTCCTTTCGCAAAGGCCGCGAGAGCATCACATTCCCCGACATCAAAGTGGCCGATCACGTCATGGGCCGCGGGAAAGTCAACAGCGCCGGCGTTTTCGTCCCGGAAGTCCTGAACGTGGGCGGCGGAGTGTTCATCCAGCGGGGCGGTGAGCAGCAACAACCGCCTGCGCCTCCGAAACAATATTGATTCAGGTTCTCGGCTACCGGCTCTCGGGTCTCCACGTCTAAAGATTTCGAGATGAAGCTCACTTCCATCGCCGTCCTGCTCTTCGCCGCATCGGCGGCGGCGCAGACGTGCGACGTCGCCGGCAAGATCGCCTCCGGCGGTGTGCCGCTTCCCGGCGTCACTGTATCGACCGCAAACTCCCTCACCGGGAAGAAGGCGACAACGACTACCGAGGTGGACGGCTCCTATTCGCTGCCCGTGCCCGGAAACGGGCGTTACGTTATTCGCGCCGAACTCTCTGGCTTCGCCGTCGCCACCGCCGAGATCGTGATCAGCGCCTCCAATTGCCATCCGCGCAGCGATCTCCAACTTACGCTGGCCTCGCGCGTTCAGCAGCAGTCGCAGGAGCAGATCGCCGCCGGTGGGGGAGCGAGTCCCGGCACGCGGGGGCGTCAACAGGCCGCTAATGGACGTGGCTTCCAGAACCTGACGCTCTCGTCCAACGCCGACGCGCTTGCGTCGTTGAACACCGGAGATAGCAACGGCGAGCAAGCTCCGGCGGGCATGCCCGCGCAGATGAATGCCGATGCGCCGACCGAATCGGTGGCGGTGTCGGGCTCAGCCGGACAGACGAACGACCTGATGTTCGGCGGCAACAATCCGGAAATGCAGGACCGCATCGAGCAACTGCGGGAGCAAGCGCGGAACGGCGAGTTCACCACCGGTGGCCCCGGCGGATATCGCGGAATTCCAGGCATGGGTGGTCCGGGCGGCGGCTTCGGCGGTCCGGGCGGCATGGGGGGCGACGGTCCGCAGATCATGATCGCCGGACCCGGCGGTGGCGGACGCGGAGGGCGTGGCGGACGTGGGCGCTTCAACCTGAACCAGCCGCACGGCAGCCTGTTCTACTCGGCGTCGAATTCCGCACTCGACGCGAAACCGTATTCGCTCACCGGTACAAACAACACCAAGCCGCAGTACATGCAGTCGCGCTTCGGCGCCAGCGTCGGCGGCCCGTTCAAGATCCCACACATCTACAACGGCGGCACCAAGACATTCTTCTTCGCCAACTACACCGGCAATCGCTCGCAGAACCCGTACGACGTATTCTCGACCGTCCCGACGCTGGCCGAACGCAACGGGGATTTTTCGGGGACGCTCATCCGCAACGGTCCGAACGCAGGCCAGCCTGTCATAGTGCGCGACCCGCTAACCCACCAGCCATTTCTCAACGACCAGGTGCCGAGCACGATGTTCAATCCGGCGGCAGTCGGATTATTGAACTACATCCCGCTGCCGAACCTGCCCGGCAATTCGCAGAACTTCCATTACGTCACGTCGGCGACGCAGAACAACGACAACCTGAACCTGCGCGTCATGCATAACTTCGGCGCGGGTAAAGGTCTCGGTGGCGGCCCGTTCGGTGGGGGAGGCGGCCGCGGCGGTGGCGGCAATGGCACGCGCAACAACATCAACTTCGGCTTCAACTGGACCCGGTCGTACTCGAATTCCACCAATCCATTTCCGAGCGTCAGCGGCGTCGCGTCCAGCAGCGGATATAACGTTCCCGTTGGCTGGGTGTACGGCAAAGGACACCTGACGAATAATCTCCGTTTCACCTGGAACCGAAGTCAGAGTCAGAGTTCGAATATCTACGCCGGCGTGCTGAACGTCGCGGGACAGCTCGGAATCAGCGGGATTTCGCAGGACCCGTTCGACTACGGACTGCCGACGCTATCGTTCTCGAATTATTCCGGACTAAGCGACATCACGCCGCAGTCGACGCAGAACCAGACGTTCACCTGGAGCGACACACTGAGCTGGCGCAAGGGCAAACACACCTTCCGCTTCGGCGGCGATTTCCGGCGCAACTTCCTGGACACGCACACCGACAAGAATCCGAACGGGAGCTTCATTTTTACCGGCCTTTATACGGGGCTCGATTTCGCCGACTTCCTGCTGGGCGACGCGCAGCAGGCGTCGGTGCAATACGGGTCGGCGAGCTATCACTTTGCGCAGAATTCGTGGGACGCGTTCATCGAGGACAACTGGCGAGTAGCCGCCAACCTGACGCTCACGCTCGGATTGCGTTACGAGTTCGTCTCGCCATTTTCCGAACAGAACAACCGCCTGGTGAACTTGGACGTGGCGCCGGGATTTGTCGCGGTCGCTCCCGTGCAGCCAGGGCAGACTGGACCTTACACCGGCACATTCCCTTCCACGGTCATCAATCCCGACCGCAATAATTTCGCGCCGCGCCTGGGCATCGCGTGGAAGCCGTTCGCGAAGACCGCCGTTCGCGCCGGGTACGGGATCAACTACAACACCACCGCGTACGGTGGGATCGTCCGCAACCTCGCCTTTCAGCCGCCGTTCACGTTTACGGAAACGAACATTGGGACATTCGCCGCGCCGCTGCTGCTCCAAAGCGCGTTCCCTGCCCTGACGAATACATTGACGAACAACTACGCCGTGGACCGGAATTTCAGGCTCGGATACGTGCAGTCGTGGAACCTGAATATCCAGCGCGAGATCGCGCGCACGGTCGTCGTGCAACTTGATTACACGGGGAGCAAAGGCACGCACCTCGACATGGTGCGCGCGCCCAACCGCCTGCCGAACGGCGGATTGCGCATTCCCGGCGTGGAAGCATTCCTGTTCGAAGATTCGATCGCCGACTCGATCCTGCATTCCGGGTCGGTGCGGGTGAACAAGCGCATGACCCACGGCATGTCGCTGAGCGGCAGCTACACGTTCTCGAAGTCGATCGACAATGCTTCGTCCATCGGCGGGAGCGGACAGGTCGTCGCGCAGAACGATCTGGATCTCGCCGCCGAGCGCGGACTCTCCAGCTTTGACCGCACGCACCGAGGGTCGGTCAACTACTCGATGGACCTGCCGTTCGGCGAGAACCGGCACTGGCTGTCGACGAGCAACCTGGCGTCGCACATCCTCGGCGGCTGGCAATGGACGGGAAATTTCACTGTACAGTCGGGAGTGCCTTACACAGCGCGTGTGCTGGGCGCGATCTCCGATGTCGCGAGTGGCGTGAATGGGACGCTGCGCGCTGATCTGACTGGTCAACCGCTCAGCGTCTCCAATCCGACGCTGAGCGAGTGGTTCAACACGGCGGCATTTGTCGCGCCGCCTGCGGGACAATATGGCGACGCGGGACGTAACACCATTCGCGGCCCGACCACGTGGAACCTCAATATGTCCCTCAGCAAGACCATCCAGCTCGGCGACGTCCGCGGACTCGACCTGCGCGTCCAGGCGAACAACGTTTTCAATACTCCGGAATACACGGGCATCGATACGATCGTGAATCATCGGACGTTCGGACAGGTGATCTCGGTCGGCAACATGCGGCAACTGCAGTTGTTCGCGCGCTTCCACTTCTGATATGTCGAAAAGTCTTCCAACTCGGCTGACTGCGGTGATGTTGATGGCGCTGATGGCCGTGCCGCCGCTTCCGGCGCAGCAGGCACAACAGACGAAGCTGCCCGCGCAGCAACTGTACAAGTTCAAGGCCAACACGGAGATCGTGCTGGTGAACGTCATCGTGCGCGACAGGAACGGCAACCCTGTCCGCGATCTCAAGAAGGACGACTTCACCCTGCTGGAGGACAACAAACCGCAAAGCATCCAGTCGTTCGACTTCGAGCAAACGGACATGACGCAGGTGGCCGCGCCCGCACAGTCGCTGCTCGCGGCGCCGAAGAAGGGAGCATCCGCGCCGCAACCCGCGCAGAAGATGGACTTGCGCGACCGACGGCTGGTGGTGATGTTCTTCGACCTGACATCGATGCAGCCGGACGACATCGATCGCGCCGTCGAAGCGGGCAAGAAGTTTGTCGACCAGCAGATGACCGCGGCGGACATCGTTGGCATCGTGTCGCTGGCTTCGTCGCTGCAGGTGAGCCAGGACTTCACCTCCGACAAGGCGCAGCTCGATAAAGTTCTCACCGCGCTGAGTCCGACGAGCGGTGCAGGCTTCGAAGACGGATCGACCGGCGACACGGAAGATACGCCCGACACCGGACAGGGCTTCACTGCCGACGACTCCGAGTACAACATCTTCAACACCGACCGCCGGCTCGAAGCGTTGCAGAACGTGGCGGAATCGCTCGGGCAGATCGAACAGAAGAAGTCGATCATTTATTTCAGCAGCGGCCTGAACGGCACGGGCGCCGAGAACCAGGCGCAACTGCGGAACGCCGTGAATCGCGCCATCCGCAGCAACGTCGCCATCTATCCGATGGACATGCGCGGCCTGCAGACGGTCATTCCTGGCGGCAGCGCGACGCAGGCGAGCTTGCGCGGGACCGGCATCTACTCGGGCCGCGCGCAGGAGAGCGCGTTCAGCTCCCAGTTCGCATCGCAGGATACGCTTACAACGCTCGCCGAAGATACCGGCGGGCGCGCCTTCCTGGATACGAATGACTTCAACGCCGTCTTCAAGCAGGTGCAGCGCGACACCTCGACCTACTACGTGTTCGGGTACCACAGCAACAATCCCGCGCGCGATGGAAAGTACCGGCACATCACGGTGAAGACGCGACTGCCGGACGTGAAGCTGGAATTCCGGCGCGGCTACTACGCACCGCGCGACTTTGCTCACGCCGGGCACGAAGACCGCGAGCAGATGCTGGTCGATGAACTGAATTCCGATCTGCCGTCCACTGATCTCGATGTGTTCCTGGCAACGGCGTACTTCCGCACGGCCGAAAACCGTTACTGGGTGCCGGTTTCGCTGGTCGTGCCGGGCTCGCAGATACCGTTCATAAAAGGCGGCGACAAGGACAAGGCGACGCTCGACATCATGGGCAGCGTTCGCGATGAATTGAAACGGCCGGTCGGGAACATCCGTGACACGGTGAAGCTCAATCTCGACGAATCGCAGCAGGTGCGGCGCAAAAACGTGCAGTACGAGACGGGCTTCTCGCTGCCGCCGGGACACTACCACCTGAAGTTCGTCCTGCGCGAGAACCAGACAGGCGCAATCGGATCGTTCGAGACCGACATCGTCATCCCCGACCTGAAGAAGGCGCCGATCAAGGTCAGCAGCGTGCTGCTCGCGTCGCAGATCCAGCCGGCGCCGAAGAAGAAGTCTGACAACGTCCTGGTGCGCGACGGCAACGAACTCGTCCCGAGCGTGACGCACGTCTTCGCGCAAAACCAGCACCTCTACTTCTATTACGAGGTGTATGACCCGAAGGCGGAGAACAAGAACATCCGGTTGCTCACCAGCATCCAGTTCCTGCGCGGGAAGACGAAGGTGTACGAGACGCCCGTGGTCGAAGCCAAGCAGTTGACCGTGTCCGACCGCAAAGCCGCGATCTTCCAGTTCGACGTGCCGCTCGCCGATCTCAAGCCCGGGTATTACACCTGCCAGGTGAACGTTATCGACGATCAGGCGGGCACGTTCGCCTTCCCGCGGGTCGCGCTGCTGGTGCGAAACCCGCAGACGACGACCGCGTCAAGTACTTCAGGACAGTAGCCGCATCTTTACCATCCGGTAATCTACTGGGTAGGATACCCCCTACCCTGCTCTACCCAAGCCGTGTTCGCTAACGTGCTCGGGAACAAGCAGATGGCGGCAGTCGATACCCGTTGGGTAACCCATGGGTATCCCAGGGGACCCCCTCCCCCGTTTTCCCACAGGTCCCACAGAAGTCAGCCAAACTCGGAGAAATCCCAGAGGGCGTCCCAAGCTGCTCGTTTTAGTCGCGGTATTTTACTCAGCAGTAAACATGCCGCGTGTCGCCAGGCAAGCCTGGCTAGTACACGTGACTTGGAGAGACACAAGTCAATTTGTTGTCAAAGAGCGAAACCCGCCGAGTGGCGGGTGGAGGGACACCTATGTGTCGCCTCACGAGAATGATGGTAGCGCGCGTGGTGGAGAGGGCAAGAAGATTCAGAAGATTTGCACAAGAAATAGCGAGGCAGAATTCCCGAATTGAAACGGACCGAATCGGACAGGGAAAAATCAAAACATCAGCGCCGAGGACGCAGAGAGGCAGAGAGTGGCAGAGCATCGCAGGCATTTACGGCGTGGCGAGCGACACTCTTGCAGTTGGTATGATTTTCCTCATTCTCCCTCCGTTGGGCTGTGTTGCTCCGGTTCCAGCGGCGAATGTTTCCGTAATCGTTGGGGGCCAGAACGTTCCGTTGCTTTCTTCGGATATTCAAACGGCCGCACCTCGACCGACGCCCCCGAGGCTAAGGCAGCCCTGCGACCCCACGCAAGTGCCTCGTTCAGATCAGCGGCTTTCAGCACCCAAAAACCCATAATGTGTTCCTTGGTCTCCGTGTACGGCCCGTCCGTGACGAGCAGCTTGCCATTGGGCTGGATGCGCAGCGACGTCGCCTTACTGGCCGAGGAAAGGCCGCCCACAAAAACCCGGGCACCGGCAGCCACCATTTCGTCGTTGAGCACGTCGATCTCGCGCTCCATCGCTTCGTTTTCGACGGATGGGTCGTAGTCGTCGGGGAGGTAGATAGCAATCAAATACTCACCACCGGGGAGCGCGGCAGAAACAATCAACGCCGATGACGGACGATTTTCCGGGTCTTCCTCCAGGCAGCGCAGGATGACCAGTTCCACAGACGGATCGAGATCACGACCCAGAGTGGAAAGGCGATGCGGCGTGCTCTCGCGGCGAACCCGCATAATCTCCTCGTACGTCTTGCCCTCAAATGCCGGCTCGCCGGTAAATAGTTCGTAGAGCACCAGTCCGAGCGCATAAATATCGCTGCGAGCCGTGACCTCCTTGCCCACAAGCTGCTCCGGTGCCATGTAGGCCGGAGTTCCGCTGCGCACGTCCTCGATATCGTGCACTAATCCGGCCAGGCCGAAGTCCATGATGCGCACTTCGCCTCGCGTATCGACCATGATGTTCGAGGGCTTCAGATCTCGGTGCAACACGCCCTTGTCGTGCGCCGCCGCCAGCCCGGCACAAATCTTGCGCGCGATCTCCAACGCTCTATCCGAGGGAAGCCGGCCAATACGCCGCAGTAGCGACGAGAGGTCTTCGCCGTCGACGTACTCCATCGACAGGAAAATCCGGTTGTCGGTCTCGCCGATGTCATGAACGCGGCAAACGTTAGGATGCGAGATGCGGCGCGCGATGCGGACCTCGTTGCGGAAGCGCTCCAACATAGACTCGTCGGTCATCGACTCGGGCAGGAACTTCAGCGCTACCGGTTGGCCAAGCGTAAGATCGTGCGCGCGAAACACCTCGCCCATGCCGCCGCGTCCCAGCAGTGAGATGATGCGATAGCGCTCCGCAATCAGCATGCCCGCAGCGAAGCGCCCTTCGTCGCGGGAAGGATGCGACGCTGGCCGAGAGGAAGAGGGTTTGCGTGGCGGCGGATACGTGGGTGCGTCCGCCGCGGCGACCGCGTCCATGGTCGGAGCGTCAGCGCCGGAGGCTCTCGAAGACCCCGCAGAGCTTTTCCTCAACGGACTTCCGCACTGCGAGCAAAACGGCGCTGCTCTCTCTACCTCCGAGCCACACTGCTGGCATCGTTCCATTTGCAACGGCTCCACAGATCGTTTTCGTATATTACCCCGCCTTGAGGTGGAGCAGCTTCAGAGTCCCGCATGGCAGCCGAGTAAGCAGAATACCGTGACATGTGGCTTGCAGGGACCAATGCGGTAATCCGGCGTGTCGCGAATTTTTCGTGGCACGTTTTGGGCGTTGTGAGCGGAGTTCTGGTTCCAGCCGGCGTTTGTACCGCCACTTGCCGTCACTTACGTCGTGTAGTCCGCATTGATGCGGACGTATTCGGCGGTAAGGTCGCACGTCCAGAAGTTCGCGGCGTGCTTGCCCTGATTGAGCGCGACGCGGACGTCGATGACGCTGTCCTGTAGATAAGCGTGGACCTTCTTCTCGTCGAAGCTGGCGCGCATTCCTTTTTTGCAGACCTGGTGCGGGCCGAACCAGATGTCCACCTTATCGGGATCGATCTCGACGCCGGAGTAGCCGACCGCGGCCAGCACGCGCCCCCAGTTCGGGTCGGCGCCGGCCCACGCGGTCTTGACCAAAGGGGAATGGGCGATGGCGCGCGCGACCTGCTCGGCATCGCTCTCGGCGCGCGCCTTCTCGATCGTAAGATTCACCACGTGCGTTACGCCCTCGGCATCGGCGATGATCTGGCGTGCCAGCGACTCGCATACCTCGTGCAGCGCCTGCGCAAATTCCTTTCGACCATCTTTCAGCCGGACGCCACTGGCTCCGCTGGCAAGCAGCAGGACGGTGTCGTTGGTCGAGGTGTCGCCGTCCACGCTGATGCGGTTGAAAGTCGTAGCTACCGAGTTTCGAAGCGCCTGCTGCAGTTTCTTCGGGCTCGCTTCGATGTCGGTGAACAGATAAACGAGCATCGTCGCCAACCGCGGATGGATCATGCCTGCGCCCTTACATATTCCGAGCAGCGCGACGTCCTTCTTGCCGATGCGAACCCGCACGGATGCCGTCTTCATGCGCGTGTCGGTGGTCATGATGGCGCGGGCGAACCGCATCGCACTCTCCGCATCATCGCCGCGCGAATCCATCAGTGCCGGAACAGCTTTCGCCAGCTTGTCCACAGGAAGCGGCACGCCGATGACGCCCGTGGATGCGGGAAAAACCTCCTCATCTCGGCAGGCAATCTGTTTCGCAACCGCGCGGCAGACTTTTTCAGAGGCACGAAGCCCGTCCGCGCCGGTCGCACAGTTCGCGTTGCCCGAATTGACGATCACAGCCCGCAGGCGGCCGCCGCTCTTCGACAGGTGTTTCTTGCCGACCTTCAGCGGCGCGGCGACGACGCGGTTGCTGGTGAACATCGCGGCGGCATTCGCGCCCTCGACGGCTTCGGCAAACGCGAGGTCGGGAGAGCCGGACGCCTTGATGCCGGCGGTCGCGGCGGCAAAGCGGAAGCCGAGTGGGACGGCGAGAGATTCTGTGGCTTGTCGGTGCGTCACGGTTTGAGAGTTTCGGACTCTGTCGCCCGCTGAAGCGGGCTCGGTTGCAATCGTGATCTGAACAGCCGGGGACTTCCCTGACATTTTAGACCGGGCACATGGTTGACACTTT
>CAZLJE010000034.1:0-54901 GCA_964559835.1 uncultured Terriglobales bacterium | reverse complement strand
GTGGAGAAGGTGTGCTCGCATCTGATCATCCTGCGGCAAGGAGAAGTAGTGGCGTACGGCGCGGCGAAGGACATCCCGCGGATGAGCCAGGAGGCGTCGTTGGAGCAGAACTTCACGACGCTGGTGACGGAGGTAGATGCCGAGCAGGTGACGCGGAATATCGTGGAGGCAATTGGCAATTGAGTGATCGGTGATTGTTGAATGAAAAGAGCAGCGCAGAGTACGCAGAGAGGCAGAGTACGCAGAGAGTCGGTGATTCGTGATTGAAGAACCGAAGTCGGCAGAAGCGCCCACGCTTCCAAACCCAGTCAAGGTGGGGCACCTGCGGAGATTATGGGAGCGGCACGAGGACCGGCCGTTCGTGCGGCTGGTGCAGTTGAGCCTGACGCGGATGCTGCAAGGCGGGCAGGGGGAATCGGAGGACATCGACGCGTCGGTCGGGCGGACACTGATGTTGCTGGCACTGCCCGGGATGTTCATCACTTTTGTGCTGTTCGACAAGTATGGATCGTTTCTGAACTGGCTGCGCGGTCGGCGAATTGATGCAGTGGCGTCATCGGTTTCAGACGAATACCTGTTCATCACGTTATCGATGGCGGTGTGTGGGGCAGTGGCGGCGTGGAAGGCGGACAGCGTGTTCCTGGACCGGCGCGATTATTTCACGCTCACGCCGTTGCCGGTGCGGACACGCACGATCATGCTGGCGAACTTCAGCGCTGTCATGCTGTTCTCGCTGCTGTTCACGATCGACGTGAATGCCGTGTCAGGGTGGATGTTCCCAGCGGTGGTCGCGGCAGCGGAAGGGTCGGTAGGGTACTTCGCGCTGTTAGGGTTCAGTCACGTTGTGGCTGTCGGGGCGGCGAGCCTGTTCAGCTTCGCGTGCGTGTTCGGAGTGATCGGACTGGCGATGTCGCTGCTTCCGGATGCCGCGTTCCGTCGTATCGCAATTCACCTGAACAGCGCGATCGTGGTGGCGATGCTGGCGCTGCTGTCGACGACGTATTCCATGCCGCAGATGATCGCCAGGGGAGAGCCGGTGGCGGAGTCGGCTCTGCGCTATGTGCCGTCACTGTGGTTCGTCGGATTGTGCCAGCGGCTGCGCGGGGCGACGACTGGTGTCGCGGTGGATCTCGCCCCATGGGCCGGAATCGGACTCGTGATCGCGTCGGCGGCAGCGGTCGTGACCTACGCCGTCCATTTTCGGCGCCATTTCCTGCGAATCGGCGAGATGGTGGATGGGCCGGGCGAGACGGCGGGCAACACCAGGTGGTTTGCGCCGGTTGGCGCGCTGCTCGAAGCGCTTGTGTTGCACACGCCTTTCGAACGTGCCGGATTCCGTTTTATTTTCCGGACGTTGGCGCGCAGCCCGCGGCACCGCTTAGTGCTGGCTGGATTCATCGGAGCGGGTGCGATCCTGAGCCTTCAGGTGCTGGCAAACGGACGAGACGAAGGCAACGGGGCTTTGCCAAATGTGGCATGGCTGTCGGTCGGGTTTATTTTGAATTTCTGCGTCATCGCGGGACTGAGGTTCGTGTTCGATCTACCGGCCGAACTACGCGCGAATTGGACGTTCCAATTGCTAGCGGAGCCCGCAGCCCGATGCATGCCGCTGGCGCGGACCGTGCTGTGGACGGTCGTGCTGTCGCTGACATGGACCGTGGAGTTTGGAGTGTACGCGGGGAAGTGGGGAGGTGGTGTCGCGGTGGAGAACGCCGTCGTCGTGGCGATACTATCGATGCTGCTGGCAGACGTGACGGTGGTGAACTTCCGAAAGCTGCCCTTCACCTGCGAATATCCGACGTTCAAACAGAACGCGATCGCAGGCTTATTGGTCGTGGGAGTGGCGTTTGTAGCGTTCGCGTTTGGCGTGCCCGTGATCGAGCGCTGGGCGCTCGTCAACCCCTGGCGTCTGACCGTGTTTGTTCCACTGCTGGCGGGAGGATGGTACGCGATCGCGCGGTATCGCAGCGCGTTGGACGAGGCGGAACGGCAACTGACATTCGACGAAGGGACGCCCCACGCGGTGCAGTTGCTGAACTTGGACGCGCAGTGACGGTTAGCGCCAGAACGGGTTGCTGAGGCCCGGGGGCGTGTGGCCGTCCTCGACGTCGCGCTCCTCTTTGGGAGAAAGGAAGAGAGGCGTGACTGCCGGTTTACCGGGGGATTCGGGCGTGGCCGCAGGGGGATCGTCGAACGCGAAATCGGAATCGTCCGGCGGGTAAGGGAGCGAGTTGTCGTAGCCGGTCATGCAGCTATTGGAACAAGAGCGCCGCGGATTGAGAAATTCGAAATATTGATGGGGCGAATCAGTATTTTTTATCGAGTAGGCGGGCAACGGCAGAAAACCGGCTCATGGCTCATGGCGTAGGGCCTACGGAAAAGCAGGTGCCTCGACTCGCTCGGGAGAACGAGGTTATTGAAAAGAAAAAAACAGGGCGACGTGGCCGGGGAAACCAGTCGCCCTGTGTCCGTGCGTTGCGATTGGGAGGCCGTTACAGCAACCGGGCGGTGTGCGCGCCGTCCGATCACCTCTTGCATCGACCTTCGGCTATGGAAACACGGAGCGGATGCGGAAGTTGCGGAAGGCTTTACCACAGAGGCACAGGGGAACACAGAGAAGAACAAAAGGTCCCTTCGACTTCGCTCAGGGCAGGCTCTTCGACTCGGACTTGCGTCTTCGCTCAGGATGACATGAACTTAGATGCGGCGTGACCGGCGAGACGCCGGTGCTACGGTCTTAGGTACAATGCGCGCATGACGACGCCGGGGGGGCTGTTTCGGCCGTACGAAAAGCTGGTGAAAATCGAGATCCTGGGAAGGCAGTACGAGGTGCCGGACAGCAACATGGTGCTGCGGTGCCTGCAATACCTGTCGCCGGAGAACGTGGCCTATGGGCGGTTTTGCTGGAATGAAGATTGTCAGTATTGCCGGGTGACGTATGACATGGGCGAAGGAACGGCGTCACACAAGGCGATCTCATGCAAGTTGATGGTGCAGGAAGGCATGAGAATCACCGAGGCGGCGGCGGAGATCCGGTACTGTTTGCGGGACGTGCTGAAATAGGGCATCGGGCGTAGGGCGAAAGCATTGCCGATTGATGATTGCCGATTGAAAACCCCGAAAATCCAGCACCCTTCGGCTTCGCTCAGGGCAGGCTACGGACGCAAAGGGGCACGAAGGTAGGTCGTCGGTGGTAGGTCGTAGGTCGGAGACTCACGATCCAGAACGCACTACCTGTTTACTCCGGTTTACTCCGGCCGGCGGCGGGAGGTGGCGGCGGAGGGGCGAGCACTGCCGGACGCCCCTAGCACGCGCAACTGCTGGCGGGCCTGATCCGCTTCGATGGAACGCGGATAGCGCTGGACCAGGCTTTGGTATTCCTTCACGGCTTCGCTGCGACGGCCTAATTTCGCCAAGGCCATTCCTTTCTTCAACTCCGCGGCGGCTGCCTTATTGCCGCCGGGATACTGTTCGAGAACCTTGTCGTAATCACGTACGGCGGATTCGAAATCGTTCTGCCGGTATTCGAGGTCGGCGAGATAGAACTGCGCGTTCCCGGCGAGATCGGTGTTGGGATAGAACTTGATGTAGTCGCCGAACTCCTGGCTGGCGAGGTCGTACTTGGCGGCGTTGTAGTCGCGCAGCGCATTGTTGTAGAGGACATCGGGCGGAGGCGCCTGTTGCTGGGGCGGAGCCTGCGAAGCGGGGCCAGTCGGAGCGGGTTGCGTGCCGGGAGCCACCGCCGCGCCTTGCGACGGAATGTTGCTCTGCGCGGCCTGCATGGCCTCGAGCGCGTTGGCGACCTTGTTGAGGCGCGCCTTGAGCTCGTCTACGGAATCGTGCAGCGCCTGCACCTGCCCGGAGAGCTGGTCGTTGCGCGCGGCGGAGTCCGTGTGCTGCGATGCCAACGTCTTGTTGAGGTCCTGCAAGGTGGCATTGATCTGGTTCATCTTGTCGGTCGAGCCCTCGACCAGGTTGCGCATGATGCCCATGCGCTCATCGAAAGCCTGTTGCATACGCGCCATGGCGTCCTGAAGAGCCTGGACCTGGGTCTGGAGCTGGACAATCTCTTTGCTGACGGCAAAAGAGGGGAGCGAGAGGACCAGCATGGCGGCGACAACGAACGAAAGTTTCAAACGAATATTTTTCATAGCGGCTGCTCTGGTTGGATGCGGAAAAGCAGGCTTAAGGCGCTAGGCATTAGGCTTTGGGCGGATCAGCCTGGGATTCGCGCATCCTCTAGAAGATTAGACCCTCTCCATCAGAAAAGGCGAGTGACACAAGGGAGACCTGGGGAAATTGGTGATTGAGTGATTTGGTGATTTGTGATTGGGAATGACCCACCCTGGCAAAAGCGGCCAGGGTGGGCCACCCGATCTGCTGCGTCCCACCCTTCCAAAACCAGTCAGGGTGGGGCACCCGTCTACTTCTGGTAGACGAAGTGGGCGCGGCGGTTTTGCTGCCAGCACTGCTCGTTGGACTCGGTGCAGAACGGCTTTTCCTTGCCGAAGCTGATGGTGCGGTCGCGGTCCGCACCCACGCCGGCCTGGGTCAGGGCGTTCTTCACGGCCTGGGCGCGGTTGTCACCGAGAGCGATGTTGTACTCGGTAGAGCCGCGCTCGTCGCAGTGTCCCTCGACCGTGAACTTGATGTTGGGATGCTGCGCGAGCCACTGCGCATCGGCCTGGACGGTCGCCGTCTGGTCGGGGCGCAGATCGTACTTGTCGTAGTCGAAGAAGATGTCCTTGACGTTCTGCGCGAACTGCTCCTCTTCGGTCGCGGACGGCGGCGGGGCAGTGACCGGGGCGGGGGTAGTGACGGTGACGCGCGCCGTCGCTTCCTGCGTGCCACCCGCACCCTTCGCGCTCAGGCGATAGGTAGTGGACTGTGCCGGAGTGACGGTGGACTGGCCGTTCGGATCAACGCGGCGACCGTCGAGGGAGACGTCGGTAGCATTGGTCGTCTGCCAGGAAAGGGTGGCGGACTGGCCGGCCTGGATCGTGTCCGGACTCGCGCTCAGCGATGCGGTAGGAGCGGCCGGCGGCGGCGGCGGTGGGGGTGGCGGAGCCGCGGGCGTCTTCTTCTTGCATGCGCCCAAAGTGAGGATTGCGGTGACTAATAGCATGAGAGCAAGACACTGCAGCTTGCGGTTCTTCAACTCTGTCCTCCGAATGCGAGCGTGCTCGCCAGTACTACATGGAACGTGAAACACAAAAATGTACACCCTTTGGGAGGTGTTGTGTATGTCGTAGCGCACAAAAAGTTGTGTCTAAGTGTTATCAAGAGAGGTAATGGGGTGAATATAGCGGGACACGATACATCTGGGCGAAACAAAACCATTGGCGATCGATGATTGCCGGTTCCCGATCGGAAACCTCACCACAGAGGTCACAAAGGTACACGAAGGAAATACACAGATCCTTCGCTACGCTCAGGATGACATACAGCGTGACCGGCGGGACGCGGTGCTACGAAATCATTTCCAACTCCAGGACGGTTGGGTGTTGAGGCCGGATCGGGTGAGCTGGCGCTGGTCGGAGCCGTCGGCGAGCATGGTCCAAATCTGGTCGGTACCGTTGCGGTTGGACTGGTAGACGATGTGGCGGCCGTCGGGCGACCACGAGGGGAAGTCGTTGCGTCCGGCGTCGTGGGTCAATTGCAGGAAGCGCTTGGTGGCGACGTCGAAAACGTAGATGTCCTGCGCGCCGGGAGCACCGGGGCCGTAGTGGCGGATCCAGGCGAACGTGAGGAATTGCCCGTTGGGCGACCACGAAGGCGATACTGCATAACCTTCCTCGGTGAGTTCCTGCGGGTTGGTGCCGTCGGACTCCATCATCATGATGCGCGGCAGGCCGGAGCGGCCGCTGACCCAGGCGATCTGGGCGCCGGTCTTTGGATTCCATGTAGGGGAGACGTCAGGGCCGTGATAGGCAGTGATGCGCTTGAGAGCGGCGCCGGAGGCGTCGGCGGTGTAAATCTCGGGATCGCCGGTGCGGGAAGAGGAAAAGGCAAGGTGGCCATCAGGCGACCAGGCGGGAGAAATGTTGGTGCCGCCGAAGGTCGGGAAAGTCACGACGCGGCCGAGTTCGAGCGAGTACATGCGTATCTGCCATCCACTGCCAGTCATGGAGCTGAACGCCACGCGGGAGTTGTCGGGCGACGGGCGCGGCGAGAGAGCGATACTGCCGAGTTGCACCAGCGGATGGGCGCCGTTGCCGTCGTAGTCCATCGCCCAGATCTCCTTGTTGCCGGCCTTGCCGCCGGCATGGACGAAGTAGATCTTGGTCTCGAAGATGCCGTTCACGCCGCCGCCGAGCCGGAAGATGATCTCATTAGCGAAGCGGTGGGCGATGAGGCGCGCGTTCTCTTCCGTGGCCTTCTCGCGGTACTGCTTGCCCAGGACTTGAGGATTCTGGGCGTTGGTGACGTCGTAGAGCCAACCGTTGACGGAGACGTCGCCGCTTGACGCGGCGATATTGCCGAAGCCGAGCATGGCGGCCTTGGTGGGATCGTTGGCCCACGCGGCGAGGTTGACTTCCTGCGGCGTACCCGGCTGCTGGAGCGGATAGAAACTCTTGGAGACGACTTCCAGGATGCCGGACTCGGTGAGGTCGTTGGCGAGGGTGTCGTCGAAGACCTTCTGGAGCGAGCCAGTGGTTGGATCGCCGCCGGTGGCCTTGAAATCAGCGACGGCGATACGCGGCTTTTCGACGCCGAGGCCGGTGCCGGTGCGGATCCAGTCGTTCTGGGCGAAAGCGGAAACGGAGAGCAGCAGGAGCGCGATCAGGAATGTCGTATTGCGATTCATTGTTCCTCAGTTATAGCAAGAATCCACCACAAAGGACACGAAGGGACACGAAGGAAAAACTTCACCACAGAGGACACAGAGGTACACGGAAGAGGACAAGCATGACAAGCCATTAATAGCTGCGTGACCGGCGAGACGCCGATGTTCCGGTCGGGCGCGACGCCGGTGCTACCGTCGATAGTCAAACCAGAACTCCACGGAGACGCGGCTGCCGCCGTAATCGTTGGGTAAGGGGCCGAAGGAATCGATGCGTTGCAGGGCGCGGACGGCCGACTGGTCGAGCGATGGCACGCCACTGGTCTGCTCGATCTGGATGTTGCTGGGACGTCCGTCGCGCGTGATGTCGAAGGTGATGTAGACGCGGCGGGCGTCGTGAATGTTGGGATCGACCTCGTACTTCAGCCAGTTCTCGGAAACTTTGTCGCGGACGACTTTCACGTACCAGGAGTAGCGCGAGCCGAAATCGCCGCCACCGCCGGTGAATCCGAAACCGCCCTTGGCGCCGGCGGCGTTGAAAGTGCCGAACATCCCGGCGCTGATGGGGCCGCCCTGTCCGTAGGGAACGACGTTGGTCGGCGGAGGCGGCGGTTCCGCCTTCGCGACTTGTTGCGTGTCGCGCGGGGTGGGCTTGGGTTTTACTTTCGTGACCTTGTCGGGGATGGGTATTGCGTCTTTCGGAACGACCTCGGGTTTCACCGCTTCGGTCTTGGTGAGTCCTTTCGAGGGATTGGCGAGGATGTTCTCGGTCGCGTTCACCGGGCGAGGCAGCGGAACATTGCTGACGAGTTCCACTCCGATGGCACCGCCGCTACCGGCGCCACCCCAGTTCTCGCCGTGTAAGCCGCCAATGATGGCGCCATACAGCAAGATCCCGCCGAAGAGGAATGCATGCAGCGCGACAGACCAAGCCAGCGGCTGCTCCCAAGGTTCCGACTTGTTCCAGATATCAGCGGTTGCCTGCATTTTCCGTTAATGGCTGCGTTACCAGGGAAACTTTCGTGAAGCCCGCGGCCTTGGTCTCGTCCATGACGGCGGCGAGGACGCCGTAGGGCACTTCCTTGTCGCAGCGGACATAGATGGACTGGTTCTCGGGGTCGCGGACCTTCTTGTGAAGCGCGTCGCCGAGCTGGTGGATGTTGACCGGGTCGTTGCCGACGAAGAGCCGCTGCTTGCTGTCGATGCTGATGACGGTGCGCTCTTCCGTGATCTCGCGCACGGTCTTGGTTTTGGGGACGTCCACGTCGATGCCCGATTGAAGCACGGGCGCGGTGATCATGAAAATGATGAGCAGCACGAGGACGACGTCGACGAGCGGAGTGATGTTGATGTCGGCGAGCGACGAACGCGTGCGGCCGTTCGTATCGGTGAAAGCCATTTACCGCAACTCCGGAACGGGCGCCGGTGCAGGCTGCTGCGGCGCTGCCTGGGCGCGCTCGATCGTGTTCAGCATCTCGAGGGAGAAGTCGTCCATGCGGGCGCCGAACTCACGGATGTCGTTGCCAAACAGGTTGTAGGCGATGAGCGCGGGAATGGCAGCGAACAATCCGGCGGCGGTGGTGATGAGCGCTTCCGAAATGCCGGGCGCAACAGCTCGCAACGTCGCGGCACCGGCAGTGCCGAGTCCGTGGAAGGCGTCGATGATGCCCCAGACGGTGCCGAAGAGGCCGATGAAGGGCGCGGCGGCGGCGGTGATGGCGAGCCAGGGCAGCCGGCGCTCAAAGCGCGTCAACTCTTCGGACGAGGCGATCTGCATGGCGCGCTGGACGGCAGTCGGCGATCCGCGGCGGCGCATTTCAGCCAATCCGCCTTCGAAAACCGCGACCAGCGGGCTGGGACGGAATTGCTCGGCGACCGTGGCTATGTCCTGAAGACGTTGGGATTTGCGAAAAGCGCGGAGAAAGCGTCCGGATTGCACGCGGGCGCGGCGGAGCAGGTTCCAGCGCGCCAGGATGATGGACCAGGAAAAGATGCTGAAGAACAAGAGAATGACGAGAACAACCTTGGCGACAGGTCCGGTCTGCCAGAGAAGGTTGGCGATCTCGCCGCCGAAGGCAAAAGACAGCAGGGGAGTGATCATCGTGTCGGGAAAATTATAACGGAATGCAAGGTGATCAGTGGTCAGTGATCGGTGATCAGGAGGTGTCAGTCGAGATTCGGGTGAGTGCGAGGGAAAAGCGTTCACACGATGGCCACGAAGGTATTCACGAAGGAGGCGATGAAAAATTCTGGGACCGAGAACTGCTGAGCGTGATTACTGAACGTCAGTGATCGGTGATCAGGAGGTGTCAGTCGAGATTCGGGTGAGTGCGAGCGAAAGCGTTCACACGATGGCCACGAAGGTATTCACGAAGGAGGCGGTGAAAAACTCTGGGACAGAGAACTGCTGATCACCGATTACTGAACACTGATGACTTTTTTCCGTGGTATTCTGCGCCAGATTCCGTTCAGGACCATTCTGTGTTGATCGAACTGCGGGTCGAGAACTACGCCGTCATTGATCACGCCGCGGTGGAATTCGCGTCGGGGTTGAACCTGCTGACGGGCGAGACGGGTGCGGGCAAATCCATCCTCATCGATGCCCTGGCGCTGCTGCTGGGGGATAAGGCTTCGTCTGACGTGATCCGACACGGGGCGGAGAAGGCGGTGGTGTCGGCGGTGTTTGAGGTGGAACCCACCCCTTCGACAAGCTCAGGGCAGGCTCTTCCAAAATCGGTCAGGGTGGGGCACCCGGTGCAGAGGATTCTGGAGGAGAACGGGATCGACGCGGCGGATGGGGAGGTGATCGTCCGGCGGGAGATCCTGGCGAATGGGCGCGGGCGGGTGTTCGTGAACAACCAGCCGGCCACGGTGGCGGTGCTGAAGCAGTTGGCGCCGGCGCTGGCGAGTGTCCACGCACAGAATGAGTCCATATTGGGATTCGACGCAGCGGCGAGATTGGAATTGCTGGATGCGTACGCAGGCGTGGATGGCGGAACGGTAGACGCGGCATTCGGCGATTGGAAGCGATTAGCGCAGAGGATTGCCGACCTGGAGCGCGACGAGCAGGACCGCCTGCGGATGCTGGACCTGTGGAGCTTTCAGAAGAAAGAGATCGAGAGCGCGCGGCTGGCGGCGGGAGAGGATGAGAAGCTCGAGGGCGAGAAGCGGGTGTTGGCGAATGCCGAAAAGATCTACTCGGCGGCGATGAGCGCGTACGACCTGCTGTATGAGGGCGAGGCGAGCGCGGCGAGTTCACTGCGGGCGGCGAGTAAGCAGCTGGAAGAGCTGGCGCGGTACGACGAGAGGTGGCGCGACCACGTGGCAGCAATCGAGAGCGCGCGGCTGGCGGCGGAGGATGTGGGCGTCACGTTGCGGGATTATGCGGCGGGAGTGAATGCGTCGCCGGAGAGGCTGAGCGACATCGAGGAGCGGTTGGCGACGATCGACCGGCTGAAGCGGAAGTACGGGCAGACGCTGGACGAGGTGATCGCGTTCGGGGAAGAAACGGCGCGGAAGCTGAACGAGATCGAGAACAAAGACGACGTGCTGCGAAAACTGAGGACGGAATTGGCGGCGGCGGGCGCGAAGTATGTGGCGGTGGCGCGGGGGGTGTCGTCGCAACGCATCGCGGCGGCGAAGAAGTTGGAGAAGACGGTTGAGGCGGAGATCAACGACCTGGCGATGAAGGCGAAGTTCCGGATCGAGGTCGACGGCACGGATTCCGAGGAAAACTGGACGGCGAACGGATTCGACAGCGTGCGGTACATGATCGCGACGAACGTCGGCGATCCGCTGAAGCCGGTGGAGGAAATTGCGAGCGGGGGAGAGCTGTCGAGAGTGATGCTGGCGCTGAAGGCGACGGTAGAGGGACAGAAAATCCCAGGGTCAGCCAAACCCGGGCTAACCCGGGGCACCCGTCGAGATTCTTTTCGAACGTTAGTTTTTGACGAGATTGATACCGGGATTGGCGGGAGGGCGGCCGAGGCGGTCGGCAAGAAGCTCAAGGCGCTGAGCGCTACTTCACAAGTCCTATGCATTACGCATCTGGCGCAGATTGCGTCGTTCGCGGACCAGCATTATGTCATCGAGAAAAAAGAGGTCGGTGGGCGGACGAAGACGTCAGTTCGCAAGTTGGATGCGGCGGAACGGAAGGAAGAGCTGGCGCGGATGATGAGCGGGGCGAAGGTGAGCGAGGCGTCGTTGCAACACGCGGAGGCGATGCTGAGGGGCGCAGGGCGCAGGGCGTAGGGCGGAAAAGCCTCACGACAAAGGACACGAAGGGACACGAAGGAAAAGAGCAGCATATAGAGCGCGGAGAGGCAGAGAACGCGCAATTGTTTGGAGCATTGAATGGGCTGGTTCGGTATTTCGGTAGTGATATTGATAGGCGTCGGTTTTGCCATTGGCGCTTTCGCCTTTGCGCGCGTTCTCAACAGACGCTCCTCATCGAGCGCGACGGATGCGAAGACAAGCGGTGGAATTGTGCTTGCTGCACTCATTGTGACAACAGTAGTTTTCCTTTACGTTATGTACGTCGCCGCACTTTCTGCGGCATGGATTGGTGGCACCATTTCGCTGGCTGGATTGTGGTTTCTATTCTGGCGTCGCGTATCGAATCCGGCCGGCAGGAAAACGCTCTAGGTCAGCCCTCCCATTCGGCTGCGGAAATGCGCCGATTACGTGTAATTCTCGCCGCATCAGGGGTTTACATTCGCGATACGGAGCCGGAAGAGCTAACGTAGCATCCTATATACTGCGGTCAGGAGAACGACCCGGTTAAGTGTGTCTTCTACCCACCGTTCCAAAATTAGTCAGGGTGGGGCACCCAGAATCAGTTTTGATTTTCGATTTTCGATTTTTGATTTTTGATTTCCCACCCTTCCAAAACCGGTCAGGGTGGGGCACCCAGGATAAGGAATGGCTGAGAAAAAGCTCTTACTGTTGAAACCGCGAGGGTTCTGCGCCGGGGTGGTGCGGGCGATCGACATCGTCAAGATCGCGCTGGAGACCTTTGGGCCGCCGATCTATGTACGCAAGGAGATTGTCCACAACCGGTACGTCGTGGAGGACCTGCAGGCGAAGGGGGCGATCTTCGTCGACGAGATCTTCGAAGTGCCCGAGGGCGAGCGCGTGATCTATTCCGCGCACGGTGTGGCCCCGTCGGTGCGCGAAGAGAGCTACATGCGCAAGCTGCGGGTGATCGACGCGACGTGTCCGCTGGTGACCAAGGTACACGTGGAGGCCGTGAAGTTCGCCAAGCAGGGATACTCGCTGATCCTGATCGGGCATCGCGATCACGATGAGGTGATCGGGACGATGGGCGAGGCGCCGGACGTGACCATCGTGGTCGGGTCGGCGGAAGAGGTCGCGACCCTGAATGTGCCAGACCCGAACCGGGTGGCCTATCTGACACAGACGACGCTCAGCCTGGACGAGACGCGCGACATCATTGACGCGCTGAAGAAGAAGTATCCGAATGTGCAGGGACCGGCGGCGCAGGACATCTGCTATGCCACCGAGAACCGGCAGACCGCGGTGAAACACATCGTGAACGAAGTGGACCTGCTGCTGGTGGTCGGGTCGGACAACAGTTCAAACTCGAAGCGGCTGGTGGAAGTAGCGCGGGACCAGGGGAGAGCGTCGCACCTGATCGAGAACTACCGGGCGATTGCGCCGGAGTGGCTGGAAGGCGTGCACACCGTAGCTCTGACCGCTGGAGCGTCGGCACCGGAGATCCTGGTGGAGCAGACGGTCGAGTTCCTGCGCGAAAAGGGCTTCACCGACATGAACGAAGTCGAGGTCATGCCGGAGAACGTGAGATTCGGATTGCCGCAGGAGATCGTGGAAGCGATTGCGGCAGCGCCGGGGAACTGATTTGTGATTTAGTGATTTGCGATTGGTGATTGCGTTGAGTGTTGATGGGCGATCAGCGGATTGCCTCAATCACAAATCACCAATCGTTCAATCACCAATGGAGTTCGATGAGAACAGGCAAGGTTGACGAGATACTTTCGCGGGTGAAGCCGGCGGTGGAGGCCGCGCGGAAGGTCCTGTTCGACGAGCAGCACGAAGACGGTTACTGGTGCGGCGAGCTCGAAGCTGACACGACCCTGGAATCCGATTACATTTTGCTGCACCGGCTGCTGGGAACGGCCGATGAGCGCAAGATCGTGAAGGCGTCGTGCTGGATCCTCGATCATCAGAATGAAGACGGCGGGTGGCCGATCTATGAGGGCGGGCCGTCGAACATCAGCGCGACGGTGAAAGCGTATTTCGGGCTGAAGCTGGCGGGATTCGACAAAGATCATCCGGCGCTGGCCAAGGCACGCGAGCGCATCTTCGCCCTGGGCGGGGTGACCCAGATCAACACCTTCACGAAAATCTATCTCTGCTTCTTCGGCCAGTACGACTATGACGCGGTGCCGGCGGTGCCCCCGGAGATCGTGCTGTTTCCGACATGGTTCTGGTTCAACCTGTACGAGATCTCGTCGTGGTCGCGGGCGATCCTGGTGCCGCTGTCGATCGCGTACGCGAAGAAGCCGTTCAAGAAGATCCCGGCGGAGATGGGCATCCAGGAGCTGTTCCCGGAGGGCATGCACAACACGCGCCTGCACTTGCACTGGGCGCAGAAGCTGGTGAGCTGGCGGAATTTCTTCCTCATGCTCGACCGTCTGACGCACTGGTTCGAGCGCGTGCATGTGCGTCCGCTGCGCTCGGTGGCGATCAGGGCGGCGGAAGAGTGGATGCTGGAACGGCTGGAGCAGAGCGACGGACTGGGCGCGATCTACCCTGGCATCATGAACTCGATCATCGCGCTGCGCTGCCTCGGGTACTCGCTGGACGATCCGCAGATGATCCGGGCCATGGACGAGTTCGAGGCGCTCGGCATCGAAGAAGAAGAGACCTTCCGCATGCAACCGTGCAAGTCGCCAGTGTGGGACACGGCATACGCCATGTTCGCGCTGGGCGAGGCGGGCGTGAATCCGGCGGACGCGCGCATGAAGCAGGCGGCGGAGTGGATGCTGGACAAGCAGGTCACAAAAACGGGTGACTGGGCGGTGAAGGTCAGGAACGTGCGGCCGGCGGGGTGGTACTTCGAATTCAACAACGAGTTCTATCCCGACGTGGATGACACGGCGATGGTGCTGCTCGGGCTGACGCACGTAAAGCTGCCGAACGAGCGGTACCTGGGCGAGTCGGCGCGGCGGGCGATCGACTGGGTGCTGGCGATGCAGTGCAAGGAAGGCGGGTGGGCGTCGTTCGACAAGGACAACACGCGCATGGTCTTCCAGTATGTGCCGTTCGCCGACCACAACGCGATGCTCGATCCGCCGACAGTCGACATCACCGGGCGGGTGCTCGAGATGCTGGCCGCGTACGACTACACGCAGGACGATCCGGCGGTGAAGCGGGCGATCGGGTTCATCCTGAAAGAGCAAGAGCCGGACGGAAGCTGGTTCGGCCGCTGGGGCGTGAATTACATCTACGGCACGATGCAGGTGCTGCGCGGGCTGGAGGCGATCGGGGTGGACCATCACGAGCCGCACGTCCAACAGGCGGCGGAGTGGCTGCGCATGGTGCAGAACCCCGACGGCGGTTGGGGCGAAACCTGCGGGTCGTACGACGATCCGACCACGCGCGGCGTGGGACCGAGCACGGCCAGCCAGACGGCATGGGCTGTCATCGGATTACTGGCGGCCGGGGATACGCGCAGCGATTCGGTGAGGCGCGGAGTGGAGTTCCTGCTCGACCAGCAGAACAAGGACGGGCGCTGGGATGAGATCCCGTACACGGGAACGGGATTTCCGAAGGTGTTTTATCTGAAGTACCACATGTACCGGCAGTATTTCCCGATGATCGCGTTGACGGATTTTGAGAAGAAGATGAGTAGGGCGTAGGTGGGGCGTAGCATTTGTGATTTAGTGATTTGTGATTGCAGTGTCGCTTTGCATAAATCACCACTCACGAATCACTCAATCACCAATTGCGATCGGGAAGTCTGGAACCAGAGAGGATCCAAGAAGAATGCCAGTTCCGGTATCACAGGCGTGGACGGTAGCGACTTACGTCCTGAAGCAGAAGTTGAGGGGGCGCCGTCAGTATCCGTTGGTGCTGATGCTGGAGCCGCTGTTCCGCTGCAACCTGGCGTGCGCGGGCTGCGGGAAGATCCAGTACCCCGGCCACGTGCTGAAGATGCAACTCACGCCGGAAGAGTGCTTCAAGGCAGTCGACGAGTGCGGCGCGCCGACAGTGGCGATCCCCGGCGGAGAGCCGTTGCTGCATCCGCAGATCGGGGAGATCGTCAAGGGGCTGGTCGCGCGGAAGAAGTACATCTACCTGTGCACGAACGCGCTGCTGCTCAAGCAGAAGATCGACGAGTTCACGCCGAGCAAGTACCTGACGTTCTCGGTCCACCTCGATGGGCAGAAAGACCACCACGATTTTTCGGTGTGCCTCGAGGGCGGGTACGAGATGGCGGTGGAGGGCGTGAAAGAGGCGCTGCGCCGCGGCTTCCGCGTCACGACGAACACGACCCTGTTCGACGGCGCTGACCCGAAGAGCGTGCGCAAATTCTTCGACGAGATGATGGAGTTGGGAGTCGAGGGCATGATGCTCTCGCCAGGGTATTCGTACGAGAAGGCGCCGGACCAGCAGCACTTCCTGGGACGCGCGCGAACGCGGCGTTTGTTCCGGGCGATTCTGTCGAACCGGAAAGAGAATTGGCAGTTCAACATGTCGCCGCTGTTCCTGGAGTTCCTGATGGGGAAGCGCGATTATCCGTGCACGCCGTGGGGGATGCCGACGTACAACGTCTTTGGCTGGCAGAAGCCGTGTTACCTGTTGCAAGACGGATATGCCGAGACGTTCCAGGAACTGCTCGATTCGACGGAGTGGGAAAAATACGGCACGGAGTCGGGCAATCCGAAGTGCGCGAACTGCATGGTGCACTCGGGATACGAGGCGTCATCGGTGAACGATACGTTCAGCTCGCTTGGCGGATTGATCGCAACGGCGAAGGCGATGTTCAACCGCTACGTCGATCCCGACGCGGAGCAGATGCTGGAGGAGCCGGTGCACCCAGTCCACGAATTCAATCCGCTGGTGCAGATCGACAAACCATCGAATACGCCGCAGGAGACGAGAGTCTAATGACCGGCAAAGAGTCCGGGCATCATGTCGATCCGAACGCGCTGGAAGTCGTCCCCGGAGCGAAACGCGAACAACTTGAGGGCTGGGTGCCGGAGCTCGCGAACGAGAACGAGCTGCGCGAGGCGCTGGAGCACGCGTTCGACTATCGCGGCGACGTGCTGATTACGCTGAGGGATGGGCGAAAGGTCGAGGGGTATATTTTCGACCGGCGGACCGGGAAGACGCTGGCGGATTCGAGCGTCCGGATCCTGCCGAAAGATGGCGGAGCGAAGACCAGCGTCACGTACGCAGATATTGCCGCACTGGCATTTACCGGGCGCGATATGGCCGCGGGCAAGAGCTGGGAAAACTGGGTGAAGCAGTACCACGAGAAGAAGGCGGCGGGAGAGAAGGGGTTCGGGCTGAAGCCGGAAGAGCTGGAGTAAAACAGTTGTAAGTTGAAAGTTGTAGGTTGTAAGTTTGTGGTGCCGCGATTGCGGGCGTCCCGGTAACTTGCAACGTACAACTTCTAACTTACAACTTTTTTGTGAAAGCTTTCCTGACGGGAGCGACGGGGTTCGTGGGCAGCCATGTGGCGCAGGCATTGGAGTCTGCGGGGGCGGAGCTGCGCTTGCTGGCGCGGAGCACGAGTCCGACGAAGCGCATCTCCGAGCTGAAAAACGCGGAGATCGTGATGGGCGACCTGCGCGAGGAGTCCTCGTACAAGGATGCGCTGCGCGGGTGCGAGGCGGTGTTTCACGTCGCCGCAGATTACCGGCTGTGGACGAAGAACGAAGCCGACGTGCTCGACATGTACCGGGCAAATGTCGAGGGGACGCGCGGGCTGATCGATGCGGCGCGGCAGGCAGGCGTCAAGCGCATCGTGTACTGCTCGACAGTGGCGACGATGGGCTTCAAGAGCGATGGGTCGGTGGTCGATGAGTCGACGCCGGTGGACATCGACCAAATGATCGGGCATTACAAGCGGTCAAAGTTCATCGCGGAGCAGGTGGCGATCGAAGCAGGACGCAAAGGCGACGACGTGATCACGGTGAATCCGAGCACGCCGGTGGGCGAGCAGGATGTGAAGCCGACGCCAACGGGAAAAATCATTGTCGATTTCCTGAAGAAGAAGTTTCCCGCATATGTGGATACCGGGCTAAATGTGGTTGATGTGCGGGACGTCGCGCGCGGACACGTGCTGGCATACGAGCGCGGCACGGCCGGAGAGCGGTACATACTGGGCGGCGAGAACCTGACGTTGAAGCAGATTCTGGACAAGCTGGCGACAATCACAGGGCTGCCGTCGCCGAAGATCAAGCTGCCGTATCTCTTTGCGCTGGGAACGGGCGTAGTGGATACGGTCGTCACGGGAAAGCTGCGGGGGAAAGAACCGCGGGTGACGATCGACGCGGTGCGCATGGGCCGGAAGAAGATGTGGGTGAGTTCGGCAAAGGCGGAGCGCGAATTGGGATACAAGATCGTGCCGGTCGACGATGCGTTGCGGCGCGCGTGCGAGTGGTTCCGCGCCAACGGGTATGTCTAAGCGCATCGCGATCCTCGTCGCGATGGAGCGGGAGATTACGCCGCTGCTGCGAAAGAAAGAATGGGTCAGGCGGGCCTGGCCGGTACACGAATGTGCCGCCAGGCAAGCCTGGCTAGTACACGAATCGGTAAATGGTGAGACGGTAGTGGTGGTGGCGGGAATCGGAAGGAAAGCTGTGGCCGCGGCGACGCGAGCGGTCGTCGATAATTTCGATCCGGAGTACTTGATATCCGCAGGGCTAGCTGGGGCGCTGACCGCGGCTCATTCGCCCGGTGAAGTATTAAGGCCCGCGATCGTGATCGACGCGAATACTGGCGAGAAATACGAGACCCTGCGAGACGTGAAGGCGCGCGGCGTGTTAGTAACAGCAGCATCGGTACTTTCCCGAGAAGACAAACAGAGATTCGCAAAACAGTTCGGTGCGGACGCTGTGGACATGGAAGCCGCAGTGGTGGCGGAGATCGCGCGAGCTTCGGGCGTGCCGTTCATTGCGGTGAAAGCGATCTCGGATCCCCTGGAACTGGAAATGCTTCCTATGGACCGATTTATCGACTCGGCGGGGGAGCTGAATTTGTTAAAGTTAATAGGATATGCAGCTCTTCGCCCCCGAAGGTGGAGAGTGTTGAACGAACTGAGAAGGAACTCGCGGGTCGCGGCGGAGGCGTTGGTGAAAGAGTTGGAGCTCATCACCGTATGAAAAAAGATTCACCACAAAGGACACGAAGGAACACAAAGGTGCGCTCAACGCGCCCTCTCTCAGGATTGACAGTTCGTTACGAGCAGACTTAACCAGATAATGTCGACAGCTATACAGAACGGTTTGGGGAGTGGTACCGGGACGATTCCCGCCACAATGAAGGCTGCCGTCTATCGCGGCGTGAATGACGTCCGAGTAGAGACTGTGCCGGTCCCTGAGGTCGGGGCGGGGGAACTGCTGATCCGGGTACACACGTGCGGCATTTGCGGCACGGACCTGAAAAAGATTGCAACTGGGTCGCATTCAGCGCCAAGGATTTTTGGACACGAGACGTCGGGAGTGATTGTTCGCACGGGCACGGGCGTGAAGGGATATGCGGAGGGGGAACGCGTATCCGTCTTCCATCACATTCCATGCGGAGAGTGTTACTACTGCCGGCACAAAGTTTTTGCACAATGTCCCATTTACAAAAAGGTGGGGTGCACGGCGGGATTTGAGCCGAGTGGCGGCGGATTTTCTGAGTATGTGCGAGTCTCGGACTGGATCGTGGAGCGGGGCGGGGTAGTAAAGCTGCCCGAAGACTGTTCGTTCGAGCAGGGCTCGTTCATCGAGCCGATCAATACGTGCATGAAGGGAATCGAGACGTTACGCCTTGAGAGAGGCGAAACGGTCCTGGTGATCGGACAGGGCCCGATTGGTATCATGTTGGGAGTATTGGCACTTAGGGCTGGTGCACAGGTAATAACTTCCGATTTGTACATTCAGAGGCTTACAATAGCTGATGGATTTGGCTTGAGTCGGGCCATCGACGCGTCGAAGGAGAATGTGGTAGAGAGGGCGCGGGAATGGACCGAGGGGCGTGGGGCCGATGCAGTCGTCCTGGCGGTGGCTGGGACGAACCTGATTCGAACCGCCATGGACGCAGCGCGTCCTGGAGGGCGGATCATGTTATTCGCCCAGACGGCAAGAGGAGAGGCCGTCATTGATCCCGCCGCGGTTTGCGTGGATGAGAAGAGTCTGTTGGGTTCCTATAGTGCTTCCATAGAGTTGCAGGAGGAAGCGGTGGATTTTGTATGCCGCAGAGAAATGAATCTGGAGCGGCTGATTTCGCATCGTTACTCCTTAAACAATGCTGTGGAAGCCTTGGAACTGGCTGCTCATCCTCGGCCGGAATCCATGAAAGTGGTAATCCAGCCGGAACTGGAACTCGCTTCCAGGTGAGGGAAACGGGTACGGACCAATCGCGACGATAGGAAAGGTAGAACGAGTGAGCGGACAGACGATGACGGCGGCGGTCCTCTACGGTAAAGAGGACGTCAAGATCGAGAAAGTGCCGATTCCGCGTGTGGGGCACGGAGAGACGCTGATCAAGGTGCAAGTGGCCCTGACCTGCGGGACGGACCTGAAGGTTTACCAGCGCGGGTATCACGCGCGCATGATTGTTCCCCCGGCCCTGTTTGGGCATGAGTTGGCAGGGATCATCCAGGAAGTAGGCCCGGGAGTAAAAGGTTTCAAGACGGGCATGCGGGTGGTGGCGCTGAACTCGGCCCCGTGCGGCATGTGCTTCTACTGCTCCAAGCACCAGGAAAACCTGTGCGAAGACCTGCTCTTCAATAACGGCGCCTACGCGGAATACATCAAGATCCCCCGGCGGATCGTCGAGACCAATATGCTCGCGATCCCAAGTAACGTGACGTTCGAAGAGGCGGCGATGGTGGAGCCGCTGGCATGCGTCCTGCGCGGGCTGCACGAGACCAAGCTGGAGATCGGGGACACGGTGGTGGTGATCGGCGGAGGGCCGATCGGCCTGATGTTCCTCCAGGTGGCCAAGCTGAGCGGATGCAATGTTATCTCCGTCGTGAAGCGCGATTCGCAGGCATCGGCGGCCAAGCGGCTGGGAGCGGACGAGGTCGTGCAGATCACGCATGCCGCGGACGCCGTGGACAGCGTACGCGCGATCACGCCGGACCGCCGCGGAGCCGATGTAGTGATTGAAGCGGTTGGACGTCCGGAAGCGTGGGAGTGGGCCATCGACATGGTGCGGAAAGGCGGCACCGTCAATTTCTTCGGCGGCTGCGCTCACGGTACCAAGGTCAACCTGGACACCAACCGGCTGCACTATTCGGAGATCACGCTCAAGGCGACCTTCCATCACACGCCGGAGACCGTGCGGAAGGCCTTTGCCTTGATCGCGGAGAAGAAGATCCGGGGCGCCGATTACATCACCGGGGAAGCGCCGCTGTCGCGCTTGCAGCAGGTACTCAAGCACATGATGAACCGCAACGGCGACATCAAGACGGCGATCATTCCGGGACATTGATCGCGAAGAACCGTTCTTTACAGGCCCAGATTGTCGAGTGACAGTCTGGGCTTTCGTCTGTGCAGGAAAGTAATAAGTAACAAGTAATAAGAAAGCCGATGAGGCACATCGCTCGCAACGACACTTGTTACTTATTACTTATTACTTGATACTTTTCCGAGTGACTGCCACTCCCAATTCCGTGCCGTTTGCGGGGCTGCCGCCCGAATACGCGATCCCGGAGGTCGCGCCGTCGCTGGGAGAGGCGCAGGCGTACTGCCGGCGGCTGGCGGAATCGCATTACGAGAATTTCTCGGTCGCGACGTGGTTCCTGCCGCAGCGCATGCGTCCGCACTTCTACAGCGTATATGCGTATTGCCGGATCTCGGACGACCTAGGCGATGAGGTCGGAGATCCGCAGGAATCGTTGCGACTGTTGGACGAATGGGAAGGCGAGCTGAACGCGACGTACCTCAGCCTGGTGGAGCGTCCGCCGATCAACGTGAAGACGGACGTGGAGAAACTGCAGGCCGACAAGCCGCTCCGTTACGAGGGACCGCGGCATCCGGTGTTTGTCGCGCTGCGGGAGACGATCCGCGAGTGCGATATCCCAAGGGAGCCGTTTGCCGACCTGCTCAAAGCCTTTCGACAGGACCAGCGAGTGGGAAGGTACGAGACGTTTGAAGATGTGCTGAGGTATTGCCGGTATTCGGCGAATCCGGTCGGGCGCTTGGTGCTATATACGTGCGGTTATCGCGATGAACGCCGGCAGACGTTGTCGGACTGCACGTGCACGGCGTTGCAACTGGCGAACTTCTGGCAGGATGTGTGGCCGGACTATGGCAAGAACCGGATCTATGTTCCTTTGGAGGACCTGCGCAGATTTGGAGTGAGTGAGGACGACATTGCGCAGCGCCGGGCCACTCCGCAGTTTCTCGAGATGATGAGGTTTGAAGTAGCGCGGGCGCGGGAATGGTTCGGGCGCGGGGCGCGGCTGGCGAAGGAAGTGGACAAGGCGCTGGCCATCGATATCGAGCTGTTCACACGTGGGGGCCAGGAAATCCTGAATGCGATCGAGCAACAGGGATACGACGTCCTGAGCGCGAGGCCGAAGATCTCGAAGGCGAAGAAGCTGATACTGGTGGCAAGGGCGGGATTGAGAAAGGTTCTTTGAGAGTAGGTCGTAGGCGGTAGGTCGTAGGTCGGTGAACCTGCGACGTACGACCTGCGACGGACGACCTGCGTATGGCGAGTGCAACACAATCCGAGAGGCGAGCGGCATCGCCGCCGACGCTGCAATTGCGGACGGCGTACGGGATCTGCCGCCACACGGCGCGGTCGACGGCGAAGAATTTCTATTACGGATTTCTCGTGCTACCGCGGCGCAAGCGCGACGCCATCAGCGCGGTGTACGCATTCATGCGGCACGCGGATGACATCAGCGACGATCCGCAGCTTTCTTCCCAGGCCAAGCGCGACAAGCTGGAGGAGTGGCTGGACGCTGTGCATCGGGCTATTAAGGGCGAGCAGACGGATGAGCCAGTCCTGATGGCGCTGGCCGACGCGCAGAGGAAATATGACATACCCGTGGACCTGCTGGACAAACTCGTGTACGGCACGGCCATGGATTGCTTTGAAGCGGGGCGCGGGGCGCGGGACGCGGGGCAAGGGCCGACCGTGTTATACCGGACGTTCGATGATCTTTATAAGTACTGCTATCACGTGGCGTCCGTGGTCGGGCTGGTCTGTATCAAGATCTTTGGATATCGGGATCCACAGGCAGAGCGCCTGGCGGAGCATCTCGGGGTCGCGTTCCAGTTGACGAACATCATCCGCGACGTGAAGGAGGACGCGGGAATGGGGCGCATCTACCTTCCCGCCGAGGATCTGCAGGTTTACGGCGTGCGTATGGACGCGATCATCACGGGCAACACCGCGGCGCTGCAGCCTGTGCTCGAGCGCGAGGCGCAGCGCGCGCGTGAACTGTATGCCGATGGCGACAAACTGCTGCCCTTGATCGAACCCGAGAGCCAGCCGGCTTTGTGGACGCTGATGACGATCTACCGGCGCCTGCTGGAGAAGATCGCGGCACGAAATTACGACGTGCTGACCGAACGCGTGCGGCTCACGACAGCGGAGAAGAGCAAGGTGCTGGCGAAAGGCCTGTGGAAGCGGATCGTCGAATGAACGCACGTGGGGCTGTCGCGGTGGTCGGAGGTGGCCTGGCCGGACTGGCCGCCGGATGCGCACTGGCGGAGGCCGGGTATCGAGTCACGCTGCTCGAGAAGCGTCCGTATCTCGGGGGCCGGGCGTCGTCCTACGAACATCCTGGCACCAACGAAGTCGTGGACAACTGCCAGCACGTACTGCTGGGATGTTGCACCAACCTGCTCGATTTCTACAGGCGCATCGGAGTCGCGGACAAGATCCGGTGGTACAAGCGGCTGGTGTTCGTCGAACCCGGAGGGCGGCAGAGCGTGCTCGGGCCGGGTGCGCTGCCGGCGCCGCTGCACGCCTCGCGGTCATTCCTGAAGGCGCCGTTTCTCTCGCTGGCCGACAAGCTCACCATCGCGGGTGGAATGCTGGCGTTAATGGGAGAGCTGCCGGCCGACAATGCACCGGCGTTTGGTGCGTGGCTGCACCAGCATTCGCAAACGATCAACGCGATCGAGCGCTTCTGGCGGCCGGTGCTGGTCAGCGCGTTGAATGAAGAGCTGGAGCGGATGTCGTCGCGGTATGCGGCGCTGGTGTTCCGCGATTCTTTCTTGAAGTCGGCGGAGGCGG
This sequence comes from uncultured Terriglobales bacterium, assembly GCA_964559835.1. Taxonomy (GTDB): domain Bacteria; phylum Acidobacteriota; class Terriglobia; order Terriglobales; family Acidobacteriaceae; genus DAISJI01. The sequence continues at coordinate 31,659 of CAZLJE010000034.1, read as the reverse complement.
GCGAGATGGGATTGCCGGCAGTGCCCCTGACCGAGCTGTACGAGGCTGCCGGCGAGTACATTCGGGCGCGCGGTGGGGAGGTCAGGATGCGAGCGGGAGTGCAGTCCGTCGCAGCTGATGCGGAGGGCGTGCGGTTGTGTGTTGCCGGCAATGAGGAGCAATTCGGCGCTGCGGTGATGGCGGTGCCGTTCCAGACACTGGGTGCGATGCTGCCGGAGGATGCGGCGGGCGCGGAATTGAAGCGATTGCTAACCAGGTTCCAGACATCGCCGATCACTGGCGTGCACTTCTGGTTCGACCGTGAGATCTCCGACTTGGACCACGCCGTGTTGCTGGAGCGCACCATCCAGTGGATGTTCCACAAGTCGCGAATCCAGGGAAGAGCGGGCGAGGGAAGTTACGTTGAGCTGGTCATCAGTTCGTCGAAATGCCTGGTGAACCAGTCGCGGCAGGCGATCCTGGACCTCGCGCTGAAGGAGTTGGGCGAATTCTTTCCGAAGGTGCGCGAGGCAGAAGTGGTGAAGGCGACGGTGATCAAGGAAGTGTACGCGACGTATGCGCCGCTGCCCGGGACCGACGCGCACAGACCGTCGCAAACGACGGCGTGGCCCAACCTGTTCCTGGCGGGAGATTACACTCAGACCGGATGGCCAGCCACTATGGAAGGGGCGGTACGCAGCGGGTATATGGCGGCAGAAGCGTTGGCGGAGAAGAAATTTCTGGCTCCGGATCTGGACGCGAAGGGGTTCATGAAATTGATGGCGTGACGAAAAGCAAAGTCATTGCCGATTGATGATTGCCGATTGCCGATTGAAAACCAGCTCACCACAAAGGCCACAAAGGAACACGAAGGAACGCAAGACAGAAACTTGACTCAGGCTAAAGCCGTTGCTCGGGATGACAGAGGTTAACGGTCAGCCGGCCACAAGGGCTACGCCTGCGGCTACCAGGACGGCGGCGATCCAGCGGCGGCGGTCGACTCTCTCGCGCAAGAACATCTTGGCCGTCACTGCGTTACCGATATACGTTAAAGCGGCAGATGCAGGGGCGACAAGGCTGACGTCGGCCCAGGAGAGGGCAAACAGGAGGGCGAAGAACGCCAAAGCCATAAAGAAGACGCCCGCCCAAAGAGTCCCATTCCGCGCGACCGCCTTGATGGTGAACCACAAGCCGCGATCGTGATAGATGGGGCCCAAGTCGCCGACCTGTTTCATGGCACGAGAGACGAGCACGTCCCCCGTGACGGACGCGGCTACCACAGCAAAGATGCTGCCCCAAGTGTAAGCAAACCTCATGACGCCTCGTTCTGACGCGGAGGTTCGCCGGCGCCACGGTTGTCGGAGGTCTTGGCTGGACCGCGGGTGACGAAACCTACGCCCAGCGCAATGAGGGCTATTCCCGCCCAGCGAAACTGGGATATCTGCTCATGAAGAAAGAACCGGGCCAGCAAGGCCATGAGGATGTAACCGAGAGATGTTGCGGGCAGGACGTATGTCAGGTCGGCAAATGAAAGCGCGGTGAGATAACTAGCAAAGAAGGCGATGAGGAATAGGATTCCGATGCCGACCCAAGGCGTGAACACGGCGTGGATGGCCTGGGTCCAGTGAGAGAGTGAAAGTTCACCCACCTGCTTCATACCGCGGGACAAAGCAACGTCGCCGAGGGCACCAAAGAAGATGACCCCGGCGAGGGTAGCTTGCTTGCGAAATGGCACTAGCGGATCTCAGGCGTTCACGGGCTCGACATCAGGCTGGGGCTTGGTGTCGGGCGTAACCGTGGGCGGAGCAGGCGGATTCACGGACTGCTCGGCGCGTTGCGCTGCGGCCCACTTTTTGCGGCTGGAGCGGGTCTTGAGGAAAGCCTTGGCCTCTGTGTAGAGACGCTTGCGGTCGGTCGCACTGAAGATGGCATTCCTGACAATCCGATAAATGGCTTTGGGGCGGAAATAGTATTCGTCGTAGAACTGGTGAACCGCGTCCATCACTTCGTCGGCGGGTAGGCCCGGGTACTCGATGTGCGCGAGTTGCTGGCCACCGGCGTCGACCATCTTGTGCTTGTTGAGATAGCCGTTCTTGACCACGAAATCGTAAAGCTCAGTCCCGGGATAGGCATGCGCCATCGACACCTGGATCGTCTCGACGTCGAGTTCCTTGGCGAAGTCGATGGTCTTGCGGATGGTCTCGCGCGTTTCGCCCGGGAGGCCAAGGATGAAGTCGCCATGGACCTTGAGTCCGAGCTTGTGGCAATCCTTGGTGAACTGGCGGGCGCGCTCGACGGTGGCGCCCTTCTTGATGTTCTTCAGGATCTGAGCGTCCCCGGATTCGTAGCCGACGATGAGCAGCCTGCAGCCGGCTTCCTTCATGGCCTTCAGCGTCTCGTAATCGGTCGTGACTCGCGAGGTGCAGGACCAGGTCAGCTTGAGCGGCTTGAGCTTGGCGCACAGCTCGATCGTCCGGGCCTTCTGGATGTTGAAGGTATCGTCGTCGAAGAAGAATTCCTTGACCCAGGGCCAATACTCTTTCGCCTTGGCCATTTCGCTGGCGACGGAATCGGCGGAGCGCTTGCGCCACGGGTGACCGCTCAGAGTCTGTGGCCAGAGGCAGAAAGTACACTGCGCCGGGCAGCCGCGGGTCGTGTACAGCGAAACGAACGGGTAGAGCAGGAACGGGACGTTGTAGCGACGAATGTCGAGGTCGCGCTTGTAGACGTCGGTGACATTGGGCAGGACGTCGAGATCTGCCAGAGCGGGACCGTCAGGATTGTGCACGAGGCGGCCGTGCGAGTCGCGCCAGGTGACATTGGGAATCTCAGACAGCGGCTTGCCATTGGCAAAGTCGACAGTGGCGAAATCGAACTCGCGGCGCACTACAAAGTCGATCGCGGGGCATTCTTCAAGAGAGCGGTCGGGCAGAACGGTGACGTGCGGTCCGACAAAACAAATCTTGATCCTGGGATTCGCTTCCTTGATCTTTGTGGCCAGGCGGATGTCGCCAGGGAAGCCGGGAGTACTCGTGAACAGGACCAGGAACTCGTAATCGCAGCAGATCTTGATGGTCTCTTCGGCTGAGACATGGTGGGGGGCGGCGTCGAGCAGTCGCGAGCCTTCCAGCATACCGGCGGGATATGCCAGCCATACCGGATACCAATAGGACTCGATTTCTCGAGTCGCGGGCCAGCGGGAACCGGCGCCACCGTCGAAGTTCTCGAACGAGGGAGGATTCAGGAATAACGTTCTCAACGGCATGCGGTTAAGAGTAGCTATCGTAACACCCCTTCAGGTATTTCCCGGGTGGCTGACCGTGACACGAAAAACCCCGTCGGACCCACAAATGGGCCGCAGAGATGGAACCGGCCCAAGTTAACAGAAAATGCACAAACCCTGAATGAACCCGGGCCGAATGGTAGCTTAGACGCAGCAAACGGGGAAATAACTCTTTTAATTTGAGTATCCAGATGTACACGTAAGTCTCTGGAACGTAAACCCCAAAGTGGCTACGGAGTTGTCCCGGCGGTGGCCCAGGACTCGAGCTTTCCGGCGGCCCGTAGCAATTGCAGTTTCGCCTTCTCCAACTCGAAATTCGTGTCGAGATAGGTGGAGTACTTTTCGTTCGTCTGGATGCGCGCGCCCTGGACCTCGCGGGGGCCCGGAGCAGGAGCAGGGGCGCCCTGACCCGTGGGAGCGCCCGGCGCCGCGGCTTGCACGCGGGTTTCGAGAGCCGCGGACTGCGCCTGCGCAAGCTCATAGTCCAGCTTGGCGACGTCGTCGGCGGCGGCGAGTTGCTGAACGGAGCGCGCGAGTCGAAGAGTCTCGGTCGAGACCTGCTGCTTCGTAACTTCAGATTGGCGGCGAGCTTTCAGCGCCTCGGCGTCAGCCACGTCCGCGCGAACGCGCTGAGGGAAATTCAGGAAGGGGAAGCGGATGGCGACGCCGACCGTGGCGTTGTTGTGCTGGAAACGAGTGAAGTACAAGTCGTAGTTGTTATAGCGAGTGAAGTAGCCGTAGTCGCCGACGATGTCGACCGCGGGCAACAGGGAGCGATGCTCGCCCCTGGCACGAAACGCCTGCGAGGTGGCCTGGAGTTCGGCAGCCTTGACCTGCGGGTTCGATTGCACGACCTCGTCCACCAAACCCTGCTCGCGGCTCACGTCGGGAACATCGGGGATGGATTCGGTCACGGTCTCGATCGAAGCAGCGGGTAGCCCGGTAAGCTGCGCCAGGCGTTCGCGCAGGACGTCGGCTGTACCCGCGACATCGGCGGCGCGCATGCGAACGCGAGCGGCATCGAGCTTGGCGCGGGTGAGTTCGATCTCGGCGTCAACGCCTTCGCGTACGCGATCGGTGACGATCTGGACGAGGCGCTCGGCTTCCTGTTGCTGGTCGCGAAGAAGATGGGAGCGGCTGGCCAGGGTGTCGAGCTGGATGTAAGCGAGAGCGGCTTCGAGCAGGGTGGCTGCGCGTTGGTCCTGGTTGGTAGAAGCCGAGGCGAGCCACGCCTGCCTTGCTGAACGAATGAATTCCTTCTGCGCCGGGTTATAGAGAAAAGACTGGTAGTTCACCTGGAAGGCGGACGGCGCGGCGCCCTCGATGCTCACCGGAAAACCGAAGCTCTTGCCGAGACCGGAACCGACGACGAGCTGCGGGAGAAACAAGCTGCGCGCTTCCTGGTACGCGGCGTGCGCGCGCTCCTGGTCGGCGGACGCGGGCGAAGCGGAGGCGCGCTGAAGGACAAGTTGCATGGTGTGTTGGAAGGTCAACTGCTGCGCCGAGGCGGAGCCGGATACGAGCACAAGAAACAAGGCAAGGGCGTAAGAAACAGGCCGCAAAAAGGCTTTCATCACATCACCTTGAAATACAAGAAATCGAAGGGCGAGTATAACAACCAGTCAGCGGTCGCCAGTCACCACTCAGTAAATAGTAGGCAGCGGCGATGGTGACCCGGCGAAGTGGGTATGGAGCATAAACACGGCGCTGTTATCCTAGACGCGGGATGAACATCAAATAACTGAGGACTGGCCACTGGCGGCTGGCGACTGAATGATACGAGGCGAGACATTTCAGACGGCGCTCGATGCGCTGCGGGCGAACAAGTTCAAGGCGTTCCTGACCATGTTGGGAGTCGTCATTGGAAGCGCCTGCCTGGTGCTGGTGGTCACCGTCGGATTGACGGGGAAGCGGTACATCTTGCGCCAGATCGAAGGTGTGGGCGCGAACCTGGTGTACGCATCGCACATCTCGCCAGGGCCGACGCAGCCGCGGCCCATCGCCGACGAATTGTCGCTCGGTGACCTGCGCGCCGTCCGCGAGTTGCCAAACGTGCAACACGCGGCCGGCGAGTACGACACGCAGATCGAGATCACGATCGGGGCGCGGGAGCATTCCATCCAGCTGGTCGGCGTCACCGACGACTTCGATAAGGTACGCAATCTCGACGTTGTGCAAGGCCGCTTCCTCGACCAGATCGATCACGATACTGCGGCAAAGGCGGCGGTGATCACGCAAAACCTGGCGAAACTGCTGCCGTATACCAATCCGGTGGGTCAGACCATCACGGTGGGCGGGATCAACCTCACCATTGTCGGCGTCTTCAAAGAGAGGGTGACAACATTCGGGCAATCGGAGATCGCCGACGAAACGGTGGTCATCCCGTTCTCGCTGATGAAGAACTTCATGCCTGAGGATTTCCTCAAGACACTGTACGCGCAGGCGGAAAATCCGGATGAAGTGCCGACGCTGACACGGGAAATGACGGGCGTTATCCAAAGCCGTCACCGGCCCGGCGCAGCTTACACGGTGCAAAATCTGGCATCGCTGCTGGCCGCTGCCCGAAGCATCTCGAACGCGCTGACGATAGTGCTGCTGATCATCGCTTCGGTGACGCTGGTGATCAGCGGCATCGGCATCATGAACATCATGCTGGTGACGGTGACGGAGCGCACGCGCGAGATCGGGGTACGGATGGCGATCGGCGCACGGCGGCAGGAGATCGAGTGGCAGTTCCTGCTGGAAGCGTTTATTATCAGCGGGTTGGGTGCTGTGACCGGGGTGGTGATCGCGGTGGCGATTCCCGTCGCTGTGCAACTTTTATTCCTCGACGCTGTTTATCTACCTATCTCTTGGGTGTCGGTGGTGGTATCGCTGACGGTCTCGTGCAGCGTAGGGATCCTTTTTGGATTCCTGCCGGCACGGCGCGCCTCCCGGTTAATGCCGACCGAAGCCCTGCACTACGAATAGCGGCGCACTCTGGCGGACGAACCAGGGCTGCCGTTTTGACATCACATTGATTTCGCGGCTCAATCCCGGTTGCCCAAGCCGGACGAAGGGGAATTTCTTTCCAAATGGCAAGTCGCACGACCGTCCCTCTCTCCCTGCAGCGAGTTCTACAACGCAGGCTAAAGGTTGTTCCCCCGGCACAGAAGCCCGCCAGCGAATCTTGGGTCCGCAGCATCTTCTTGCCCACGGCGGTGGGATTCGCGTTACGACTGGCAGTGATCCCGTTCCTGTACATGGACCGACTGGACCCCTGGCGCGGTCACTGGCGCTTCGCGTGGGAGATGGGCATGGTGGCGCGCTCGCTTGCGACGGGAAAGGGTTTCTCTTCGCCGTTTCCGCCGGACACGGGCGCCACGGCATGGCTTGGGCCGGTCTATCCCACGCTGATGGCGGGAGTGTTCAGGGTTTTCGGGCTGTTTACGCCGGCGTCCGCGTTCGTCATGCTGGCTTTGAACTCCGTCTTTTCAGCCCTGACCTGCATTCCCGTATTCCTGATCGCGCGCAAGACGATGGGTGATACCCAGGCACGCTGGGCGGCGTGGATATGGACGTTTTTTCCGTACGCGATCTATCTCTCGGCGGCACGAATCTGGGAGAACGTACTGACCACGTTTCTCGTCACATTGCTGGTCTGGTACACGCTGGTGCTGGAGGAGCGAGGAAGCGCGCGGCTCTGGGCCGGATACGGCGCGCTGTGGGGAGTGACAGCCCTGACGAATCCGGGGACCTGCGCGTTGCTCGTGCCGTTGGGAATGTGGGTCGCGTGGCGCCGCTCGCGGGATGGGATGCCGTGGCTGCGGGGAGCGGTGGTGGGGGCACTCGTTTTCGCCGCGGTTATCACCCCGTGGGAAATCCGGAATGAAGTGGCCTTCGGCCGGTTGGTACCGCTGCGTGACAATTTATGGATGGAGATCCGGGTAGGGAACACGGGAGACATCTCCGACATTTACCAGGATTGGGCGCACCCGGGACGGAGCCCGCGCGAACTGCAGCTATACCAGCGGATGGGTGAGACCGCGTACCTGGCGCACACGGCAGAGGTCGCGAAAGCGTTCATGCGGCAATATCCGGGCGCGTTCGTTTCGCTGTCGGTGAGGCGTCTTGTTTATACGTGGACCGGTTTCTGGAGCATGAATCCGGTGTACCGGAAGAACGAACCGTTTCAGGTTCCCAATACGTTTTTCTGCACGGCGATGACGGTGATGGCGATGCTGGGGATACGGTGGATGTGGCTACATCGTAGGGATTGGATCGCGGCGTACGCGATTCCGCTGATATTCTTTCCGCTGGTTTACTACATAACACACCCCGGCATCGAATACCGGCACCCGATTGATCCGCTGATCGTCGTTCTTGGGGCGGGGGCGGCAGTGGGGTTTGTGGAGCGGCGGACGAGGGCGTCCGCCGCCGAGTAGATTCGTGGCGGATTGAGAGCAGCCCCGGCGATGGCGCCGGGGCCCACATTTTAGGGATGAGGCGCCGGGGCCCACGTTTTAGAAATCACTTTTTAGAAATCAGTTTGCGTTAGTGCTGCTGGATGCGGGCCAGGGCCTCTTTTGCTTCCGTGTAGTCCTTGGCCAACTGGAGTGCCGCTCGATATTCGGCGGCGGCGCCGGCCTTATCCCCTTGTTTCTCCAGGATCTCACCGAGCACGTAATGCGCCTTGAAGGCGGGCGCCTCCTCGGTCGTTTGACCTCCGGCGAGGTACTTGCGGATGAATTGCGCCGCTCCGATGAAGTTGCGCCCCGCGCCGACGAGCAGGGTAGCGGCATCGACGTAATTGGCGGGCCTTTTGTGGTCCGAATTCACGGCATTCGAAATCGCCGATTCCATGTCGCCATAGCGGTGCTGTCGTTTGTAAAACGAGGCCAGATTCAACCAATACCGTGCCTGGCTTCCGCTGGATTCGATGGCGGACTTGTACTCACGCTCGGCGTCGGCGGTGCGCTTGTCCTTCTCCGCGATGCGAGCTTGCAGCCAATGTGCGGTGGCAGCATCCTGCGTGGCTATGGAATCCGCCTGCTGGCGCGCCTTGTCTCTTCCCCCGCCCATGAACGCTGGAGCTTCGAGATAGAACTCTGCCAGGTCGGCACGGGCGTCGAGATTGGTAGCATCCAGTTCGACCGCGCGCTCGAACTCGCCACGGATCTTTTTCACCATTCCAGCGGCCGTCACGAAGCTGCTGTGGTCTGCTTTCTCGCCGTACATGCGCCCCAGCCACATGTGGTAGTTGCTGTTCCTGGGAGATATGGCGACAGCTTTTTCACCGGCGGCAATGGCATCGTCCCAGCGACCGGTCGAGTAATAAGTACGGGCGAGGAGATTGTAGGCTTCGGCATCGTCCGGTTGCGCCATGATCCGCGAGCCGAGCAGAACGATGGCGTCGTCGGCGCGGCCGGCGTTCAACAAATCGGCTGCCGCTTTCGAACTGATGTCCGGCGTTGCGGCGAAACCCACAACGGCCAAGAGCAAAATCAAGCAGACTGTCAGCAGCGTACGAATCATTCCGCGACAACGCGAACGCCCAAGCCGTCTCTCAAAGGCTGGCCGTTGACGGTGCCGAGTGCTACCTGCGCGTTCGGCTCCAGTCCGTGCGTGATCTCCATTTTCGTAAGGTTCGACAACGACGTTTCGACCTCGCGCCGCTTTAACTCCCCATTCACGATCTGGTACACGTATTTCTTCCCGTCGTCCTGGTGGATGGCTTCACGGGGCACCGTCAGCGCGTTCTCGTGCTGCGCGGTGACGATGTTGACGTTGACGTTCACATTGGGCAGCAGCTTCTCTTCCGGGTTGTCAACGATACAAGTGAACTCGCCGACGTTGCGAGTGCCGCGTGTAACCACGGTAGTCGGTACCTGCGTGACCTTGCCCTGCCAGACTCTGCCGGGGAGTGCGTCCCATGTAACGCCGACGCTCTGCCCGGCCTGCAATTTGCCGATGTCAGGCTCATCCACAAAAGCCCGGAGTTGGATCTTTGAAATGTCGGCCACCTGGACCAGGAGATCGCCGCCGTTGACGAACTGTCCTTCGTGTACCGGGAGGAAATAAACCATCCCGTCGCGCGGAGCCCGGATGTTTGCCTTGTCGACGACCGCATTGGCAGCACTGAGGGAGGCGCGCGATTCCGCTTCCTGCGCTTTGACTTTCTCCACGTCGGCCGGGGAGTAGCGCGAGGCAAGCTTCTTTTCCAGGAGTTCCACCTGCGCCTGCAAGCTCTTGAAACGATTTTCAGCATCGGCGACCTCGCCTGCCGATGCGGCCCCCTTCTGCTGGAGGCGGTGCATGGCGTCGAGGTTTCGCTGGGCGGCATCGCGGTCGGCCCGGGCGCGCGTGAGGTCGGCTTGCGTGGTCATCACCTCTTCGCGGGTCCCGCCTTGCTGAATCGCCTTTGCGTTGGCTTCGGCATTCGCGATCTGCGCAGACGCGGTGGCGGCCCGCGCAAGCGCGTCGGCATCTTCGAGTTGCAGGAGCAACTGGCCGGCTTTCACGTGGGCTCCCTGCTGGACATAAACCTTTTTCACAGTCGTCGGGAAGGGAGAGTGGCCCTCAAAGCCGTTGATAGGCTCCATCTTGCCGTTGGTCTGGATGGCAGCGGTGATGATGCCTTTGGTGGCCATTCCGACGCGAACGGGGACCTCGCGACGGCGCGACATAAATGCGGCCAGGAGCAGCACGGCGAGAACGATCCCGCCCATGACGATCCAGATCCGTTTGCCGCGCGCCGGCGTCGCTTCCTGTTGTTGCAGGGCCATAGGTGCCATTCGAAAGTATAGCGTAAGTCTAATTAGCTCACGGAGTTCCCGAACCACATCGGGTACTGCCGGAGGGCTGCTGGTGACGTTTGGTGCTGATGTTTCAGACCCGAATGGGGCCGCAGAGTTGCTCCCACGAGTCTCTTGATTCGATGTTGAACTGATGCCGGCGGACGCAAAGCATATGGTCGGGTTGGCATCAAAATAAACAAGGCGAACCGGTCATGACCAAGTACCTCGACATCCTGAAAAAAGCGTACGCCGATATCGTGAACAACCACACGATGGCCCTGGCGGCGGGGTTGTCCTACTACTTCGTCATGTCGCTGTTTCCGCTGCTGATCCTGGCGGCGACGGTGCTGGGGCTCATCCCGAGAGTCGACTTGTTCGACCGCGTCGTCGGAGCCATGTCGAGCGTGGTGCCACCGGACAGCATGGGTCTGGTGCGGGCGGTGCTCAACGACGTGCTGAAAGTCAACAAGACAGGTGTGCTGACGTTCGGGATCGTCGGCACGTTGTGGGCCGCGCTCGGGGGATTCAAGAGCCTGATCGAGGCGCTGAACGTAGCCTACGATATCCCGGAGACGCGCCCGTTCTGGAAGACATACCTGCTGGCGTTCGGGCTGATGATCGTGATGGGCGGACTGTTGATCGCAGGCGTGGCGCTGATGTTCGTCGGACCCGAGTTTGGCCAGTGGCTGGCAAGCAAGACGAGCATAGTCGGCTGGGGATTCGCGCAAGCATGGCCCGTGCTGCGGTGGGGGCTGTCGGTGACGTTCATCGTTCTCGCAATGGAGATCATGTTCTACTGGGCGCCGAACGTGAAGCAGCGCTTCTGGGCCACGTTGCCGGGAGCGATCATCGGTGCAGGGACGTGGCTGGGGACGTCCTATCTGCTCGGCCTCTACTTCCGTACGTACGCCAACTACAACAAAACCTATGGGACGCTGGCCGGCGCAATTGCGCTCATGGCGTGGCTGTACTACTCGTGGTTCATGATCCTGATGGGAGCGGAGATCAACTCCGAGTTACTCAAATTGAACAAGCACGGGAGCCTGCCGCTGAAGGAGCCCCCGCCTCATGCCGTGCGCGTGCGACCGGCGTGGGAAGAAGACACGCGGCTGGATTCGGAGAAGATCAAAGACCGGGCGGCGTGAGAAAGCAAAAGCATTGACGATTGTCGATTGATGATTGTCGATTCGGACAAGGGCGTAAGAAATCGGCAATCGGCAATGTTGTTCGATCCGCACCAATTCTCTCCGTTTACAATCGGGGTAATGGCAAAGCAAGCGAGACGCTACACGGACGAGCACGCCGCGGCGGGGCTCGACAAAGACTTTCCCGACATCGAGACATGGCCGAACCAGTTTCCGGCGTACGAGATCCTGGTCGATGTTCCGGAGTTCACGTCGGTATGTCCGAAGACGGGGCTGCCGGACTTCGGCGTGCTGACCATCCGCTACATGCCTGACAAGCGGTGCCTGGAACTGAAGTCGCTGAAGGAATACCTGACGGAGTACCGCAACCTCGGGATTTTTCAGGAGAACATCGTCAATCGCGTGCTTGAGGACGTGGTGAAAGCGGCGCGTCCGAAGTGGGCAGTGGTAAAAGGCGAGTTCCGTCCGCGTGGCGGGATTGGGACGGTGGTGGAGGCGAGGTGGCCGAGAAAAGCAGTTGTACGTTGAACGTTGTAAGTTGCAAGTTATAAAACCAACTAACAACTTGCAACTTACAACTGTTGTTACGCTGCTGGTTTCTTCTTCTCCTGGTCGCGATAGAGGCGCTCGGCTTTTTGTATGTCGCGCTCAACCTGCTCCGGATCCGGCATCTCGAATTCGGGATCGTGCGTCGAGTCATGGGGATCGGGGCGTTCTCTGAGGTTTTTCTTCTCATTGCGATCGTCGCCCGGATTGAGGGTGTCTCCCATCATAGCTTCTCCTTGGAAAAGTACGCCCTATGTTGGAACCGCGGCGGCCAGCAGAAGGATGTCCAGAAAGCAGTTCTGGGTTTCGAGTTCAGCGTTGGGAGTTGCGACAATTGATGTACGCTCAGAGTCCGGCACTTCGAACTCGGAACTTGGAACGCAGAACTGGTCTGGTATATTCCGCTCTGCTTGTCCGCCACCAACAAAACCCAGGCTCTCGTCGCGCTCGTGGTGCTCACCACGCTCAACCTGTTCAATTACATCGACCGAAACGTGCTGTTCGCGGTGCAGCCGATGATCCAGGCGGAATTCGGAATCAGCGACGTCAAGGTCGCGTTGCTGACGAGCGCGTTTTTCTGGTGCTACATGTTCACGGCACCGGCGATCGGCGTTGCTGCCGACCGTTGGCCGCGCAAGTGGATCATGGTGGCAGGTGCGCTGGTGTGGAGCGCGGCAACGCTGCTGACCGCCGTGACCTCGGATTTTCGAACCCTGCTCATCCGGCACGTGATCGTCGGTATTGGTGAAGCGAGCTTCGGAACCGTTGCTCCGGGGTTCCTGTCGGACTACTTCACGGAAGAGCGCCGCGGGCGCGCGATGTCGGTGCTTTACTTCGCCATCCCCGTGGGCAGCGCGCTGGGATACATCATCGGCGGATACCTCGGACACCGGCACGGGTGGCGTGCTCCGTTCTATGTAGCCGCGATCCCGGGATTCGTGATGGCCCTGGTGTTGGCGTTCATCCCTGAGCCGCAGCGCGGAGCAGCCGATACGCTGCAGGAGAACGCGGAACGCGGGACCGTGCTCGGGTTGCTGCACAACCGGGCGTACTGGACGGCGACGCTCGGCATCGCGATGGTGACGTTCGCGCTCGGCGGGCTCCAGGTGTGGATGCCGACGTTCCTGAGCCGCGTGCGGGGCGTGCCGCTGGATCGGGCGAACCTCGTATTCGGCGGGATCGTCGCGACGACGGGAATCACGGCGACGCTGCTCGGCGGATGGTTGAGCGACTACCGCCTGCGTAAAGACCCGGGCGCGCACTACCGGCTGTCGGGGTGGAGCCTGCTGCTGGGGGCGCCCGCGATGCTGCTGGCGATCTCCGGACGCGGGCAGGTGATGTTCCCGGCGATATTTGTGGCGGCATTCCTGCTGCTGCTGAATACCGGGCCGCTGAATGCCGCGCTGGTGACGTCAGTGGGGCCGCATATACGCGCGACTGCAGTCGCGCTGAATCTCTTCGTCATACACCTGTTGGGCGACGCTTTCTCGCCCACGATCATTGGGCTGATCTCGACGCATAGTTCGCTACAGACCGGTTTCCTTGCAGCAGTGGTGGCGACACTGGTTGGCGCGGCGGTCCTGTTCTACGGAGCGAAATTCGCGCCGCCGGTACGAGTGGCAGCGCCGTGATCGCGGTCTGGTGGTTCTTCGGAGTGCTGATGGCGTGGTTCTGGGGATCACGTCTGCGCGACGGCTGGCGCGGAATGCCGACAGTTGCCAACATCGCTACTCCCGAATGGGATCGCACTCCCACACCTGCGCCGCGACTCAGCATCATCGTCCCGGCAAGGAACGAAGGCGCCGGAGTGCTGCGCGGGTTGGGATCGTTACGAAACCTCGATTATCCGGACTACGAAGTCATCGCCGTCGACGACCGGTCCACGGACAATACCGGCGAACTGATGGACCGGTTCGCGACGGGACACGGCGTGCCGCCAAGCAAGCCTGGCTCGTACACATTGTCGGTATTGCACGTGCGCGAGCTGCCTGCCGGTTGGATGGGCAAACAGCACGCCATGTGGGTCGCAACGCAGCAGTCCAGCGGTGAGTGGCTATTATTCACCGACGCCGACGTGGAATTCCGTCCGGACGCGTTGCAGCGGGCGATTGCCTATGCGGAGGCAGTGCGTACCGATCACCTCGTGCTGTTCCCGTCGCACACCCTGGAGGGCATAGGGGAGAAGATCTTCATGGCAGGTTTCCAGATCCTGTTCACGCTCGGACACCGCGCGTGGAAGGTCGATGATCCCGATTCCGACGATTTCATGGGACTCGGGCCCTTCAACCTCATTCGTCGCACCGCCTACGAACAGATCGGCACATGGGCGGCGCTGAAGATGGAAGTCATCGAAGACATGAAGCTCGGCAAGCTGGTGAAGAAACACCGGCTGTCGCAGCGGTGCGTCTGGGGCCCGGGGCTGTTGCCGTGGCGATGGGGCAAGGGCGCAATGGGCATTAGCCGCAACCTGACGAAGAACATGTTCTCGCTGCTGCAATTCCGGTGGGGGAAATCGATCGGAGCACTTTTGCTTTTGCTGGCGCTGAATTTCATTCCGCTCGCCGGTGCGATCTGGGCCCCGCGATGGGCGAAGGCGCCCTACGTCGTAGCTCTCGCGTCCATCGCAGCTATCCATTGGGGCATGGGTCGGAGGACACAGGCGCCGGGGTGGACATTCTTCTTTTACCCGACCGGCACGTTGATGATCGCGTTCACTCTCATGCGGTCGATGGTGCACGCGTTCGTGAATAAAGGGGTGGTGTGGAGGGGGACGCGGTACTCGCTCGAGGAGTTGAGGAGAGGGTGGGTATGAGGAATGAAGAATTAAGAATTAAGAATGAAGAATAAAAACCTGGTCCACACTATTCTTCATTCTGACTTCTTCATTCTTCATTTCTTCTTGAACTCTCCGGCGCTGAACTTGCCCTTCTTCTGCACGTCGTAATCTTTCGGGACCGGTGGAATCTTTGCGGCTTCGCCCTTGAGTTGCCGCAGCTCTTTCAGGACCATCTCAGTCCGGCCGCGCCAGTGCGTGATCTTGCCGTGGATCTCGATGTCCTGGTCTTTCAATTGGCGGACATCCCCGACGTCCTTCAGTGCGCTGGGAAAGACCACGACAGCGAAGGCGCACTTCTTGTAGTCCTCGCAGAAGTTCAGATAGAGGGTGCCGCCGCGGCTTTCGCCGATGTTCACGACCTTGCCTTGGACGCAGCGGGTTTCGCCGATATGGTCAGGCGCTTCGGTGAAGGGAATGCAATCGGCGAACGCGAATGCGGAGAAGAGAATGATTGCGACTATCGTTTTCATGGCAATTGTTGGTAATTGGTAATCGGTAGTCGGTAATCGGAAAGCCGAAAGCCGTCGACAAACGCACCAGTCTAATGCCGGCGTTGGACGGCGCAGCGGTGGACGAGGTCAGAATCAACGAGTGTCAGTCCCGTTTTGGGTGAAAGAAGAACCCGGGAGGGCGATGCCACCCCGGGTTTCCGACACGAATGCTCTCGGGCGAGGAGAAAAGCGGACGGCTTACTTCCCGAAAGAAGCGACGGCTGCCGCCTCGTCGTCCTTGATGTCGAACACGGTGTACAGCTTCGTGATCTGGAGGAGGTCGTGGACCTTCTTGGTGAGATTCAGCAGCTTGAGTTCGCCGCCGCCGTTGCGGACGGTGGTGTAAGCGCTGACCAACTCGCCGATCCCGGAGCTGTCGATATAGGTGACGTCTCCCAGGTTGAGCAGGATCTGTTTGCTGCCCTTACCGAGCAGGTCTCGAACCAGGTCGCGCAAAACGACGCTGCCCTCGCCCAGGGTGATGCGGCCGCTCAGGTCAACGATGGTGATGCCGTCCACCTGGCGGGTGCTTGATTTCATTGTCACTTGGTCTCCTCCTTGCCCTCGGCGGCATCGCCTTGGACGTTCTTGATCATGGTGATTTCGGTACCCGGCTCCAGGTCGCGTATGCGGACATCGTCCATAAAAGCGCGGATAAGAAATATACCGCGGCCTGACTGCTTCAGCAGATTTTCCGGCGCCAGCGGGTTGGGGATCTTCTCGGGATCGAGGCCCTTGCCTTCGTCGGCTACGGTGATGACCAGGGACTTGCCGGTGTTCTCAAATCCGACAGTCATCTTCTTGTTGGGATCGTAATGATTGCCGTGCAGGACGGCGTTGACGGCAGCTTCGCGGACGGCCATCGAGATCCGGTTCACTGTTTCCTCGTCAAAGCCCAGCTTCGTTGCGAACTCCGAGGCAACTTCCTCGGCCCTGTTGACGCTGTCGAGGGTCGATTCCAGGCTGTGAGAAACCCGCATCGCGGTCATGTCCGTCATTTGCTCGTCGCTAGGGGCCGACCGCCGCATTTCCAGGTGCGGCGGGTACTTTGCTTCGAGAACGGGTAGTTTGCCCTTTGCACAGCGCTTGTGTCAATGAAGCAATGCAAACGTGGGTCTCTGCGCCGAAAAATCGCGTCTGCGGCGGGAACGAGGCCATTGAAAAAATGTCGCACTTCTTCGCCCACGGGGGTTGGATTCCAACGCAAGCATGGGTATGCTCGCAATTACGAACGTCAACCGAGCAGGGAAGATACTGTGAACTACGCCCTCACAGAGCTGTTAAAGGTCGCCGTGCACGACCCGGCCGGCAATATCGCCGGACGAGTGCGCGAGGTGGGCTTCTGCCCGCAAGATGACGCGACCCGTGTCTCGGCGCTGATCGTGCGCACGCGCGAGGGCGACCGGCTGCTCGGATTGGGGCACGTCGTCTCCATCAATGGCGGCGTCAAGGCGCGTACAAGCCCGTCGGAGTGGCCGCCGTTCGTCGGTTCCGAAGGAATGATGCTGCTCTCGCGCGACCTGCTCGACCAGCAGATCATCGACGTACACGGCCGCAAGGTGGTGCGAGTCAACGACGTCGACCTGAATGAAGAGCCGGTCGATGACCATATCGCGCTGCGGATGTCATCGGTCGATGTCGGGGCCCGCGGCGCCGTCCGGCGTCTGCTCCATGGACTGGTGCCGGCTTCCGCACTGCGAGCGCTGCTGGCCAAGATCCCGCCGCGCCTGATCCCGTGGGAATTCGTGGACCTGATCGAGACCGATCCGGCGCGCCGCGTGAAGCTGAAGATCAGCCACGACAAGCTGGCGAACCTGCACCCGGCTGACATCGCGGACATCGTCGAAGAACTCGCGCCCGCCGAACGCGAGGCGGTGTTCGAAACGCTGGACGAGGAGGTGGCGGCCGAGGCGTTGGAAGAGATCACGCCGAAGCTGCAACGGTCGATCGTAGAGTCGCTGGATTCGGACCGCGCGGCCGACATCGTCGAGGAGATGGACCCCGACGCTGCCGCCGACCTGCTGGGCGATCTGTCGGAGGAGAAGTCCGAAGAGATCCTGGAGGAAATGGAGCCGGAGCAGCGCGAGGAAGTCAGCGAGCTGCTGGAGTTTGAAGACAACACCGCCGCCGGCCGTATGACGACCGAGTACATGGCCATCGACAAGAAATCCAAAGTCAGCGACGCCATCGAGATGCTGCGGAACTTCGAAGGCGGGATCGAGAGCGTCAGCACCATTTATCTCATCGAGCCGGATGAGAAGCTGGTCGGCGCGGTGCCGCTGTCGAAGCTGGTGCTGGCCTCGCACGATACTCCGCTGGCAGAACTCACGGTCGAACCGCTCATCTCCACCCACCCGGGCGCAGACGAAAAACACGTTGCCGAAATGTTCGACAAGTACAACCTGATCACCCTTCCGGTGGTCGACGAATACGGAAAGCTCACCGGCGTGATCACCGCCGACGACGTCATCAGCCTGCTGCGCGCGAAAATCTAGATTAGTGGCTCACACAGGGCGGTTCACACGAAGGACACGAAGGTTTCACGAAGGAACGTCGCGAACGGTCGGGTACAATACTCGGTTCTTTCATCCTGATACCTGACACCTTTCTTATGGCCAAGATCACTTACCTGGAATGTTCCAAGTGCGGCGAGCACGTCAGCGCCGATACACCGCAAACCGTTTGCCCCAATTGTGCCGGATCGCTGTACGTCCGTTACGACATCGCGGCGCTCAGGAAAAGCATTTCGCGCGATTCGCTGGCTGGTAAGCCCGCCAGCATGTGGCGGTATGCGCCTGTGCTTCCGGACGTCGAGCCGGTAACGCTCGGCGAAGGCTTCACGCCGATGATCCAGAGCCGCCACACGCCGAATGTGTATATCAAGGATGAGGGCATCAATCCGACCGGATCGTTCAAGGCGCGCGGACTGTCGGCGGCAGTGACCATGGTGAAGCACTACGGGCTGAAGAAAGTCGCGATCCCCTCGGCGGGAAATGCGGCGAGCGCGCTCAGTGCGTACGCCGCCGCAGCGGGAATCGAAGCGCACATCTTCATGCCGAAGGACGTGCCGCAGGCGAACTACATCGAATGCGTCAGTTACGGCGCGAACGTCACGCTGGTGGACGGGCTGATCTCCGATTGCGCGCGCATCATCGGCGAACGGAAGCAGCAGGAGGATTGGTTCGATATCTCGACGCTCAAGGAACCGTTCCGCATCGAGGGCAAAAAGACGATGGGGTACGAGGTCGCCGAACAGTTGGGATGGAAGCTGCCTGACGGCATCATCTATCCGACCGGCGGCGGGGTGGGACTGATCGGGATGTGGAAAGCGTTTGAGGAAATGGAACAGCTGGGCTGGATCGCGCCCGGCAAGCGTCCGAAGATGATCGTGGTGCAGGCCAGCGGTTGCGCGCCCATCCCGAAAGCCTGGGAAGAGCACAAGCCGGTATCGGAGGCGTGGAAGAATGCGTCGACGATAGCGGCCGGGCTGCGCGTACCGAAGGCGTACGGAGATTACATCATCCTCGACATCCTGAAGCAGAGCGGCGGCACTGCGGTCGAAGCCACCGACGACGAGATCATGGTGGCGTTCGAACAGTGGGCGCGCGAAGAAGGCGTGTTTGCAGCGCCCGAGGGAGCAGCGTCGCTGGTCGCGTATCAGAAGCTGCGCAAGTCGGGGTTCTTCAAGGAGAGCGATAAAGTCGTGCTCTTCAACACCGGCTCGGGGCTGAAGTACATCGACGTGATCGCCGCGTGGCAAGAAAAGAACAAAAAGCAGGAGCCGAAAGCGCGGGCAATGGGCGGAATCATTCAGCCGTACTAAAACAAGTGGTCAGTAATCAGTGTTCAGCAGGTCAATCTCGGCATTCGCGGTTTGAAATCCTGATCACTGATCACTGAGCACTGACCACTTACGAACCGAGCGCTTGAGTTTCGCTGGTCCCTCTACGCGTCATCAATTCGTGGATGGCGTCGCGCGGCGCCTTGCCCTGGGTGAGGATGGCGTACATCTGCTCTGTAATCGGCATCTCCACTTTGTACTTGTGAGCGAGGCCAACAGCGGCGTTGGTGGTCAGAACACCTTCGGCGACCATGCCGTGCATGCCGGTAATGATGTCGTCGAGTTTGCGGCCTTTGCCTAATTCCACTCCCACAGTGCGATTGCGGGAGAGGCCGCCGGTGCAGGTGAGCACGAGGTCGCCGAGGCCGGCCAATCCCGCCATGGTTTCGGAGCGACCGCCACAGGCGGTGGTTAGGCGGGTGATCTCGGCCAGGCCGCGAGTAATGAGCGCGGCCGCGGTATTGTGGCCGAGGCCGAGACCGTCGCAAACCCCGGCGGCGATCGCGATGACGTTCTTCAGCGACCCACCTAGCTCGACCCCTACCATGTCATCATTCGTGTAAACGCGGAAGCACGGCTCGCTGAATTCGCGCTGGACAGTGGCGGCGAGGTCGCGGTCTTTCGATGCCACGGTGATGGCCGTCGGGTCGCCGCGCGCAACTTCCTTCGCGAACGACGGACCGCTGAGGGCGCTGACGCGCGGATTGCTGATGCCCGCGTTGGCGAGCACTTCGGCAATCACCTCGGTCATGCGGAGCAGGGAATCGTTCTCGACGCCCTTGGTTGCGCTAACGAAGAACATGTCGGGCCGAAGGTGCGGCGCCATCTGCTGGTACACGCGCCGGGTGTGGTGCGATGGCGTCACGCTGACAACGATGTCAACACCTTCGAGCGCTTCGGCGAGGGAATTGGTCGGGAATACTTTTTCGGGGATGGTCGCCGTCGGCAGGAATAGGTCGTTAGCGCGATGGTCGATTATGGATTCGACCACTTCGTTCTCCAGCGCCCACAGCCGCACCTTGTGCGTGCCCTTGCGTCCGAGCACGATCGCAATTGCCGTCCCCCATGCCCCTGCGCCGATGACTGCTATGTTCATCAGTTTCAGTTTCGAGTTTCAGTTTCAAGTACCTCAGCGGCTAAAGCCGGATGAGGTGTGGCCCGGTTCGCAGGGCTGAAGCCCTGCGCCACCCGGTCAACGGTGCTTCAGTTCGAACCTGTGTTCGGTCCCGGCCAATAGGCGACGGATGTTCTGGTGGTGCTTGAGGATGATGAGAGCGGCGGCGGCAACGGTCGCTGCAAATACCGCTGGTGATGACTCGTTGCGGTAAAGCAACCACGCGAAGATTGGGAACGCTGCCGTGGCGACAATTGACCCGAGACTGATGTAGCGAAACGCAGCTACGAGAACCGCGAAAATCACCAAAACCACCAACACCGCTTTGGGAGCAATGGCAAGGAATGTTCCCACGCCGGTTGCGACTCCTTTGCCGCCCTTGAATTTGAGCCAGACAGGGAAGACGTGGCCGAGAACGGCCGCGAATGCGGCAACGGCAGCCAGCAACAACTCGGGCGCACCGTAGTGTGCTTCGGGTCTGACGATGAAGTTGTAATCGGAACGCGCTATTGCGAAAGCGATCATTACGGCCGCGTATCCCTTGAGAGCGTCCAGTACCAGCGTCGCAATCCCCAATCCCGGGGCTTTGCGGGCGACATTCGTTGCGCCGATGTTGCCGCTGCCGTGCTGGCGGACGTCTTCGCCGCGAAAGACGCGCAGCAGAATGTAGCCGAACGGGATTGAGCCCAGGAGGTAGGCGATGGCGGCGACGATGAAGTATATGGCCATGCGGTCGCTAGTCGTTAGTCGCTGGTCGTCAGCAAAACCGGAATCGCTAGCGACCAGAGACTAGCGACTTATACCAGCGGGAACGCTTGCAGCTTCGAGTAGCGCGCGCCGCTGGGACTGAGCTTGCTTTCGTACAAATAAAATTCGCGAGCGGTCATTGTACCGAAGTCGGGTTGCGGCAACGACTGCAACTTACCCGCGAGCCGTGCCAGTTTGTTGTCGGGCTGATCTCCCGGTTTCGGATGCGGACGGCCGGAGCCCGCACGTGAAAGCGTCAGGTGAGGCTTGTAAGGGTTCGTCTCAACTGGGACGCCCGTGCGCGATACAGCTTCGTCCACGGCTCCTGCGAGCGTCGGAAGGGCGTCGGAAGCGTGAATTCCGACCCAGAATACACGGGGCCGTTTTGCGTTCGGGAAGAAACCCGTCTCACGAAACGAAATGTCGAAGGGCGCCGATTTGAGGGTTGCGAGCTCGCGTTTGATTCGCTCCACCTGCTCCGGCTTTTGTTCGCCGATGAATTTGAGCGTTACGTGGAACGACTCGGGGCGGACCCAGCGCACGTCGGGAGCGAAGTTGCGCAGGCCGTCCATGTAGCGCGCAATGGCGGCGCGGATGTCTTCCGGAATGTCCAAGCCGATAAAGACTCTCATACGAATGAAGAATTAAGATTTAAGAATGAAGAATAGAAACACGCCGAAGCCAAGACATTCTTCATTCTGACTTCTTCATTCTTCATTCGTTTAGTGCATCGTCACATCAAGAAGCGTCTGACCAGATCCAGCGCCTGCTGCGTTGCGTACACCCGGATGCGTTCGCGGTCGCCGGGGAACTGGCGCTCGACGACTTCGGTCTTCTTGCCATCGCTTACCGCAACGTAAACGAGTCCGACCGGCTTCTGCTCGGTGCCGCCCGTCGGACCGGCAATCCCGGTAATGCCCACCCCTATCGACGCGCGGCATTCCTCGCGAATACCTTCCGCCATGGCCTCGGCGACTTCGCGACTGACGGCGCCATGCGCTTCGATCAGCATCGGCGGAACGTTGGCAAACAGGGTTTTCATATCGTTGGCATAAACGATGGCGCCTCCGAGAAAGTGCCGCGAGCTGCCGCTGACGCTCGATATACGCGCCCCTAGCATTCCGCCAGTACACGACTCCGCCACGGCCAGCGTCGCCCCGCGTAGTTGTAAGAACAGGCCGACGATCTCTTCCAGCGTGTCGCCGTTGCTCGAATAAACGTAATCGCCGAGTTCGTCCTCGACCTCGCTCGACACGGCTTCCACGCGTGCCTGGGCTTCCGCGAGCGTGTCTTTGCGGCAGCGGAAGTGGACTTGGATATCGCCCGCGCCGGCCAAGATCGTGGACTGCACGTCTTCGTACTTCTTGTAGATGGGCGCGATGCGCTGGTCGCAGGCCGATTCGCCGAGCATCGCGATGCGCAGAAGCTTGGTCGCAATGAATTGCGGCGGCAGCTTCTCTTTCAGCCTCGGCAGGCACTGCTGGTCGAACATCGGCTTGATCTCGAAGGGCGGCCCGGGCAGCAGCATTATGTAGCGAGGCGCCCCACCGTGTTCCGCCTCGACCCACTGTCCTGGCGCGCTGCCGAGCGGGTTGGGCAGCACGACGCCGCCCTCGATCACGTCCGCCTGCTTTTCGTTGTTGGGTGGCATCTTGCGACGCCACGCGGCGAAACGCGTATACAGCTCGGTAATGATCTGCGGGTCGCGGTGAAGTTCGCGGCCGAGCGCAGCGGCGACGCACTCACGCGTGAGGTCGTCCTCGGTGGGACCGAGTCCGCCCATGAAGATGATGATGTCGGCGCGGGTCAACGCATTGCCCGCGGCGGCCGTGAGGTGGTCGGGATTGTCGCCGACGACGGTCTTAAAACCGACTTCGATGCCGATCTCATTCAGCTTGCGCGTGAGATAGAGGGAATTCGTGTCCTGGAAGAATGGCGTGAGTAATTCCGAGCCAATGGCGATGATCTCGGCGAGCACGTACAGAGTTTAAAAGATTACCCACGGATTTTCGCGGATAAACACGGATAAGACAAAATCCGCCACGGATCAGCACGGATGCACACGGATCAAGAAACTAGAATGTACTAGGAGCGAAGTTCTTCGACCGGAATAAGTGGATACCCCTGGATGTCCCAACTCAGATGGTGGACGCCGGACCGGGCAGGAGCCTGATTATCTTTAGTCGCGAGCACGACCGAGCGGCCGGGCGCGAACGCCAATCCGACGAGGTTCTGTGCCGCAACGGCGAGCCGTGCCTGCTTGTCGGGCGTGATCCGGACCACGCCGCGTTTCCCCTTCAGCGACGCGGCGACATAGAGATTTCCGTCGACATCGAACGCGAGTCCCTGCGGGCGGCCGAGCCCGCGATAGAACACGGAGACTGCGCCGTGCGTATCGATCTCGTACACGGCATCGAAGCTGGAGATGGTCGGGCCGGTGACGAACAGCGATCCGGTCGGAGCGAAGGCCAGGTGATACGCGGAGACGCTCGGCTCGAGCGTGGCAAAGACGTAGATCTGCCGGTCGCGCGCAATACGCCAGATGGTCCCGCTGCGGTCGCCGACATACAGGTTCTGTTCGCGATCGAACGCCAAACCGGTAGCGACGCCCATTCCTTCGGCGTAGGCCGACATGGTGCCGTTCGGCGCGACGCGGTACACCGTGCCGTCGTAACGCGAGGAGACGTACATCTGGCCCTCGCGGTCGAACGCGATGGCGCTGGCGTTCATCATCTCCGTCAGGTACGGCTTCACGTTGTAATTGGTGTCGATCTTGTAAATGGCGACGGGGACCTTTTGCCCGCGCGCGCCAGAGAACGTGACGTAGATGTTGCCTTCGATGTCGAGCGCCGGATTGGTGATGGGGTGCAGGTTGTCGGCGATGGGAACGCCGACGCGAACTTCAGCGGGGTTGCTGGCATGATCTCCGGACGAGACGATCATGGGCCCGGAGTGGGCGCCCTCGGGGACGCGCGCGATGAGGAACTGGTCGGCGCTAACGACGACGGCCCCTTCGACGTCGCCGGTGAAGCGGACCTGTGGACGGCGGAACTCCTTGGGGCGCAGGCCTGAACCCAGGATTCGTACTTCGCCGCCGGGCAGGGCAGCCGAGGGCTCGACCGCCTCGATGTGCGGGTGCCCATTCACGTTCTTCCTGCCGAGCAAGCGGTCCGAGATTCCCATGATTTTCTATTTAGATGCACCTGCTGCTGAACCCACCCTAGCAAAACCGGCCAGGGTGGGGCACCCCAGGTTACGCGAGCCAATGAAAATGACGCGCCAGTTGCATCAGGGCCAGGGAATAGAGTCCGGCGCCGACATCGTCGAGCATGATTCCCGTGCCTTCCGGCAAGTGTTCGAGGCGGCGCAACGGAAACGGCTTCGTCATATCGAACACGCGAAACAGTATAAGTGCGGCCAGCATCGACTTCCAATCGAGCGCCGCGCCAATCAGCGCAATCATCTGGCCGGCGACTTCGTCGATCACGACGATGGACGGGTCACCTTGTCCGAGAGCGCGTGCAACGCGAGTGGCGGCTGGAATACCGACGATCGTGACCATGCCAGCCGTTGCAATGGCTGCGATCAGGCGGTCGTTGGGCGCGGCGAACGGGGCCAAGCCACGCCAGAGCAACACGGTCGCGACCGACGCCCACGTGCCCGGCCCGGGCTTGCCATAGCCGATGTTGAAGAATGTCGCGGTGAGCGATGCCCACAGCGGCGCCTTCGCCCGAGCGGCGACATCAGTGCTTGTCGTGTTCGTCATCGTGTTGGCTGGATTCGAGTTGCTCCGGGTCGGTGATCGGGGTGGAGATCACGTACCCGCCGCTGGCCCATTTGCCCAGATCGATCAGCCGGCAGCGCTCGGAACAGAAAGGGTACTCCGGTTCGTCGCGCAGGACGATCTTGCGGCAGGTGGGACAACGGAGACTGCGGACCTTCTTCTTTGCCACCACACTATTTTAACGAATGCAAAACCATTTCCGATTACTGATTGCCGATTGGAAAACATCCACCACAAAGGACACAAAGGAGCACGAAGGAAAAGAGCAGCGCAGAGAGCGCGGAGGGGCAGAGAGGCTGAGGGCGTGAGTTGGTCGGGAGTCATTCCGGCAGCGCGGTACGTCGCTGGTCGGCGAGGATGGAGATGCTCTGAACGCCCGTCGGGCGAATCGCGTCGAACGCTTCCATGAAATGTCCAGCCCTCGCACGAGCGTCAACCTTGAAGAAAATCTCTGGTTTCGATCCGCGATTGATGCTGTCGCGGATCAGGCGCGGCAAGTCCTGTGCCGTGACCTGGTCCATTTGAAAGAAAATCTTCCCATCCCTTGTGAGAATAATCATCAGTGCGTCATCGCGGTTAGCATCCGGCAGTCCAATCGGGTTCCTAACCCGAGGCAGGTCTGGTCCGCCGTTGTATGGCTGCGGGATGATCATGAATACGTACAGAACCACGACGATGGTGAATGAAAAAACAACCATGTCGATGCGCCACTTGAGCGGTGGCGCCGGCAGTCGCTTCTGAACCATCTGGATGTAAGGCCGCATAGGTTGCTGCCGTTATTGTGCGCCTCGGTAGACTCGCCCGCGGCATAACGGTAGTAACAATACAGACACCGCGGGTTCCCGTTATGGGCCAGAAACAAAAGGTCCTTCGACTCGGACTTACGTCCCCGCTCAGGATGACAGGTTAGAGGAGCTTTGCGACGAGGTCGTAGTCGTGGGCTTCGGTGATCTCGCAGCGGTGGAAGGTGCCGGGCTGGAGTTCGCGTTCGTCGGCGAAATCGGCGATGTAGACCTTGCCGTCGATCTCGGGCGCGTGCATTCCGGTGCGGCCTTCCCAGAGCAGTTCGGAATCCTCGGATTCGCCTTCCACCAGCAGGTCGAATTCGCGTCCGACCAGCGCCTTCTTTTTCCGACGGCTGATCGGTTTCTGGATCTGCATCAGCTTCTTGCGCCGGCGCTCGATCTCGCGCGGATCAACCTTCTCGTTGAGCGAGAATGCGCCCGCGCCTTCCTGGTCGGAGTAGCCGAAAACGCCCAGCCAGTCGAGTTGGGCCGCGCGGACGAAATCGCACAGCTCTTCGAAGTCGCTCTCGGTCTCGCCAGGGTAGCCGACGATGAACGACGTGCGCAGCGTGATGTCGGGCATGAGCCGGCGCATGCGCTCGATCTGCTTCAGGAAGATATCGCCGGAGCCGCCGCGCTTCATGCGCTTGAGGACGTTCACCGACGCGTGCTGGAGCGGGACGTCAATGTAGTTCGGGATCTTGTCGTTCGCGGCGATCGTCTCCAGCAGCCGGGCGGTGATCTTGTTCGGATACGCATAAAGGAAACGTACCCACTTCAGGTCCTCGATCTTCGCCAGTCGCTCGAGCAGCAGCGCAAGGCCGTCCTTGATGCCGAGGTCCTCGCCGTAGCAGGTCGTGTCTTGGCCAATGAGGGTGATCTCGCGGACACCTTGAGCGGCGAGGCGTTCGGCTTCTAGCACGACCGATTCGAACCTTCGCGAGCGGAACTTGCCACGCAATTGCGGGATGATGCAGAAGGCGCAGGGATGATCGCAACCCTCGGCGATCTTGATGTAGGCCGATGCTTTCCCGGTCGCCAGGAGCCGCGGGGTGTTCTCGTCGTAAAGATAGTTGGGCAGGTCGGCGACCGCGCCTTGCCATTCGTCGCGCGAGAAACGGCCTGCTTGCTCGCGGAGATCGCCTTCGGGACGCGAGTTGATGACCACCAGCGAATTCGCGGACGAGGGCGTCCGCGCTACATTCATCCCCGACGCTTCCAGGATCTTCTGCAACTCGCCCGTGCCAACGACTGCGTCTACTTCCGGAATGTCCTTCTGGATATCGTTGCGGAAGCGTTCGACCAGGCAGCCGGCGACAACAAGCTTCTGCGCGCGGCCTTCTGTCTTGTGCCTGGCCATCTCGAGGATGGCGTTCACCGATTCCTGCTGTGCCGTGTCGATGAAGGAGCATGTGTTAACAACGATGACGTCCGCATCTTCGGCGCGGGGCGTGATCTCCGCGCCCTCCTGCGCGAGCATGCCCATCATGACCTCGCTGTCCACCAGGTTCTTAGGGCAGCCGAGAGACACGAATCCCACCTTGCGCGGCGCTTTGGGGTCGCGGGCAAGCCCAGGTTTTTCGAGGGTTGCGACAGGACTGCGGTCGGCCATGAACTTCTCTTATTGTACCCGACAAATGCCCTCACCACCGAGGGCACAGAGGACTTACCGTCGGGTGATCTCTTCGAACAGCTCCGGCAGGCATTGCGCGTCCTGTGCGGAGCGGCCGAAGCGGGCGCTCTCATAACGCGCGGTGAAGCGTTCGACCGACGCCCGCAAAACCGCATCGTCGATCGAGGCGGCGAATTCGCTCGGGGTCTGCGCCGGACGCTTATGCCATCCGCGGTGAGAAAGGCGCTTCACCAGCCGCGAGTACCAGATGCTGGCCGCCAGCTCCGGAGCACGTTCGGGGTTCCGTGCCAACCGGCGCTCGCGCCAGTGCCGAAGCAGAGGTCGGGCGCGCAGTCCGACGAAGATGAATGCAAGGATTAGGACCACCGTTCCGACGTCGCGGCTGGAAGGATTACGGCCACGCTCGTACGTATGCCGCGCGCCCTGGAGCAGCCGGACGTACTTGCGATGAAACCAGAACCGGGCGTTGTCACCGAAGGTGCGGCCCTTCAGCATGGCCGATATTGTCAGGTTCTGCTGGTGCAGGAAATCGTAGTTGATGACCCACTCGCGCCAGAACTCGCGCGCGGCATCCAGATAGAGAGCCAGGCGATGCAGGCTACCGATGTCGGGCTTGGGGTCGGGAGGCGTTGGGTCGAACTCGGTCCATCCGGCGCCGGGGATGTAGGCCTCGACCCAGGAGTGCGCGTCGCGTCCGCGAACAATGTATTCGCCGGTCACGTCGTTGTACTCGCCGTTGCGGAACCCGTTGACCACGCGTGCGGGGATGCCGAGCGTGCGCAGCATGACCGCCATCGCCGAAGCGAAATACTCGCAATGGCCCTGCTTGCGGACGAACAGGAAATACGCGAGCGGGTCTTTCGGCGGCGTAGCGGGCATCTCGAGCGTGTATCCGAAGCGCGTGCGCAGGTAGATCTCGATGGCACTGGCTTTGTCGAACTGGGTGGAATATTGCTTTGTTATTTCCTGTGCCAGCGCGGCAATGCGCGGATCCATTGCAGGCAGGCCGGTGAATTGACGGAGGTCCGGCGGCACAGCGGATGCCGCGCTACGCGCTCGGTCCGGATTCGGCAGCAACGACAGCGCGCTGTAACCGTCAAGCATGCGCGAGGCGTCGAAGTTGTAGACAGATCCCATGTCGTCGGCCGCGAGGTCACGCATTTTGCCAAAGACGGTCACCGGCACCGAGGCGAGGAAGAGCACGTTGGTCCCGAGCGGTTCCATGGTGATGGTGTAGCGCAGCCGGCGCGAGGTGCGGAAGACATCCTCCGATCCCACCAGATTCCGCGCGTCCATCTCGGTGCGGAGCAATTCAAACCGGTTGGCGCCCGGCCGTCCCCAGGGGGGCAGCGGCTGCAGGCTCTCGGCGGGATTGCGCCAGGTGCGGCCGTCGAACTTCGACAGGGCCACGCCGCGCCATTTGAGGCCGGCGAAGCCGCCGCGGTCGTTCTCGATCTGTACGTGCATGACGACCTGGTCGGTCTGCTTGATACGCCCGATCGCGCCCAACTGGACGGTGTCGCTGAAGCCGGTGACAAAATCATTCCGTGCCGAAAAATTCCGCAGATAGCCTGCCGAAAGCCGGGGCAGGATGAAGAAAATTCCCGCCGCGCCGGCCACGATGGCGAACATCAACGTGACGGCGGTTACCGACAGCGATCGCGCGAACTTTCGTTCGGGTCGCGGGACCGGAGGCGCAGGCAGCGGTTCGGCGGCAGCCGCCGAGCGCCGCATCTCCATGCTGATGAAAGTCGCGACAGCAAGGACCGTGAACAAACAGAATGCGCCCAGGAACATCGTGTCGACGGTCAGGATCGCGGCTGCCAGTACTTCCAGGAAGCTCAGGACGGCCAGGTAAACGTGGTCGCGCTCGCGCTGCACGCTGAAGATCTTGACCACCATGATGAACAGCACAAGGTGGACAGTCGCCGTCACAAAGCTGCCGGAGAGCAGGAGGTAGTCGGCCGCGTAGAAGAGCGCGTAGAAGATCGTCAGGTACGACGTCCAGCGCTCGGGAATCACCACGTTGCGGTTGCGTAGCAGGAGATATCCGCGAACCCCAATCGCGATCCAACCGACGAGCACAGATGGCGGATCGAGACGGCCGGTCGAGGTTAGGGTGCCGAAGCCGGTGGCGATGAGCAGGTAGAGGGAGATGTCGAAGAAGCGGTCGATGGCAATCTTGAACGACACCGTTGGTCGCGAGATGGGCGAGAGTGTACTCACAAGATAGGGCTCAGGGCTCAGGGCTCAGGATATCTGTCAACAATGGGGACGTCGATAGTCGCAGGTATACACGTCAACGACAACAAGTCCTGCGACGAATGAGCACTCTGCACTGAGCACTTCAAGTAAACGGCGTAACTATCTCAGGGACAAAGAAAAAGCCGGACACCGGCGAACCCGCTGCGCACGCAAGAGCCCGTTACCGTTGCTTCCTTCCGGACCTGGCGGGGTTGGCGGGAAGACGTCGCGCGGGACCGATGTCCGACCTTGCATTTTAACAGAGCGCTGGTTCGCGCTGCGCGCGCCGGCACCTAATTGTTGATTGTCAATTGCGCTTAGCATCCCTCACAATAGTCGTTTCTACTCGCACTTGAGGATGGCACATTGAGTACTGGGATTCGGGCAAAGATCACCTCCCTGGGTACATACGTTCCGCCGCGCCTGCTGACCAACGCTGACTTGGAAAAATTGGTCGAGACCAGCGATCAGTGGATCATGGACCGGACGGGCATCCGCGAGCGCCACATCGTGGACAAGGGAGTGGCGACGAGCGACCTCGCGACCGAGGCGGCCCGTTGCGCGCTGTTGAAGAGAGGTATCGGTCCGGAAGAGGTGCAGGCGATCATTCTCGGCACGGTCACGCCCGACATGTTTTTTCCCGCGACCGCCTGCCTGGTGCAGAACAAGCTGGGAGCGACGAACGCGTGGGGCTTCGACCTGTCGGCCGCGTGCTCGGCGTTCGTCTATTCGTTGCAGGTCGGGGCGCAGTTCATCGCCAGCGGCGCGCACAAGAAAGTACTGGTGATCGGGGCGGACACGATGTCGTCGATCATTGACTACACGGACCGCGCCACCTGCGTGATCTTTGGTGATGGCGCCGGGGCGGTGCTGCTGGAACCGGTCGCGCACGGCGAAGATGCGGGGCTGATCGACTTCGAGCACTACGTGGACGGCTCAGGCGGATGTTCGCTGTACATGCCCGGCGGCGGGAGCCTGAACCCGTCGACGCATGAGACGGTGGACAAGAAGATGCATTACGTCCACCAGGACGGCCAGGCGGTGTTCAAGTACGCCGTGCGCAATATGGCGGTGGCGTGCGAGCGCGTCCTCAGCCGAAACGACTTGAAGGGCAGCGACATCGATTGCTTCATCCCGCACCAGGCCAACAAGCGCATCATCACCGCCACCGGTGACCGGCTCGGACTTCGCCCGGACGCAACGGTCATCAACATTGATCGGTACGGCAACACGACAGCAGGAACGATTCCTCTGGCGATGCAGACGGCCATCGAAGAAGGCAAGCTGAAGAAGGGCATGCTGGTGATGCTGGCGTCGGTCGGAGCGGGATTTACGACGGGTGCGACGCTGTTGCGGTGGGCGTACTAAAGGCGGTTGTAAGTTGAGGGTTGTAAGTTGCAAGTTAAAACAAAGGCGCTGAATGGAGCGCCTCCTTGTTTCAAACTTGCAACTTACAACGTACAACTTACAACTGCTTTATGGATGCGTCATGGTCTCCGGCTTCACCAGCGCATCGAACTCGTCGCCAGTGAGATAGCCCAGCTTCAACGCGGCTTCGCGCAGGCTACTGTGCTCGACGTGGGCCATGTGCGCGACCTTCGCCGCCTTGTCGTAGCCGATCTTTGGGGCCAGCGCCGTTACCAGCATCAGCGAGTTCTTCACGTACCAGTCGATCTTCTCGCGGTTCAGCTCGATACCGTTGACCATGAATTCGACGAAACCGCGGCAGGCGTCGGAAAGCAGCGTCACCGAGTGCAGGAAGTTGTAGATGATGACCGGCTTGAAGACGTTCAATTCGAAGTTGCCCTGCGTTGCGGCGAAACCGACGGCCGCCGTCGCGCCGTGCACCTGCGCGCAGACCATGGTCATCGCTTCGGATTGAGTCGGGTTCACTTTGCCGGGCATGATCGACGAGCCGGGCTCGTTCTCGGGAATCACCAGTTCGCCCAGGCCGCAGCGCGGGCCGGAAGCCAGCCAGCGGATGTCGTTCGCGATCTTCATCAGCGAGGCAGCCGTGGCTTCCAGTGCGCCCTGCGCGAAGACGAGTTCGTCATGTGCGGATAGCGCAGCGAACTTGTTCGGATGCGAGCGGAAAGGGAGGCCCGTCAGTTCCGCAATCTTCTTAGCCGCGCGCTCGGCAAATTCTGGATGCGTGTTAAGGCCGGTTCCCACCGCGGTTCCGCCGATTGCGAGATCGTACAAGCCGTCGAGCACCTGTTCGAGACGTTTGACGTCGCGGTCGAGCAGCGAGGCCCAGCCACCGAATTCCTGGCCGACCGTCAGAGGCACCGCGTCCTGCAAGTGCGTGCGCCCGATCTTCACGACTGAATCGAATTCCTTGGCCTTCGCTTTCAGCGTCGCGCTCACGTTCTTAAGCGCCGGGATCAGCGCGTTCTTCACGCGCTCGGCAGCGGCGATGTGCATGGCCGTCGGAAAGGTGTCGTTCGACGACTGC
>CAZLJE010000033.1:0-55615 GCA_964559835.1 uncultured Terriglobales bacterium | reverse complement strand
CCACTCGACGTACTCGACGCCGTCATAGATCGTGAACGCCAGTTCCTGCAGAGCGGTCGAACCGGCTTCGCGGATGTGGTACCCGCTGATGGAGATCGTGTTGAACTTCGGCGTGAACTTCGAACCATACTCGAAGGTGTCCACCACCAGGCGCATGCTGGGCGCCGGCGGATAGATGTATTCCTTCTGCGCGATGTATTCCTTGAGGATGTCGTTTTGGATGGTGCCGGAGATCTTCTTCCAGTCGGCGCCCTGCTTTTCGGCTACGACCAGGTACATCGCCCACAGCACCGACGCGGGCGAGTTGATGGTCATCGACGTGGTGACGTTCTCCAGGTCGATGCCGTTGAACAGGATCTCCATGTCCTCGAGCGAATCGATGGCTACGCCGCATTTACCGACCTCGCCCTCGCTCATCATGTGGTCGGAGTCGTAGCCCATCAGCGTCGGCAGGTCGAACGCGACCGACAGTCCCGTACCACCGTGGCTCAGCAGGTATTTGTAGCGCTCGTTGGTCTCCTCCGGTGAGGCGAAGCCGGAGAACTGGCGCATGGTGAAGAGCTTGCCGCGATACCCGCTGGCGTGGATGCCGCGCGTGTACGGCGGCTGTCCCGGATAGTTGAGGTACTTGTCGTACGACCAATCCTCGGGCAGGTCGGCCTGCGTGTAGAGCCGCCGGACCGGGTAATTGGAAATGGTGCTGAAGCGGGCGTGGCCGTTCTCGTCGACGTTAATGCCCGTGGGCGCGCCGATGGGACGCTCGGGATTCTTTTCCAGCGTCTTGGCCAATGTGGTCTCGGCCCACTGCTTTTCCGATTCGGACGGGTGGCGATCGGTGAACACGTCATGGATCGGGCTTTCGGCTACCGGCGGCTTGGGATTGTTTTCGGCCATATGGGTTGAGGCAAACCCCTCATGATAAGTGATGCCGCAAATTCCCAGCAAGGCGCGATTATTGCGTGTCGCCTGCACGGCCTTCAGCAGTTCGTGAGACCACAGGGCGGGGTGCGACGCTGTACTTCCGGGTGGCCGCAGATGATTACCGAAAAGTTTGCTGGTGGTTACTGTCGGGATGCAGCTATTTCCGCGAGTTGCAGGTAGGGTATTCAGCAGACATGCTGAGCTTCCTGCAAGACGAACTGGCTGGGCTGAAATCACGGTGGCCTCGTCTGCTGGCGCTTTTGACCTGCCTGATGATGGCGCTGGTCGCGGCGCAGCAGCAACGGGCGATTGAGGCCCAGGCCGGTCTCATCGCGGCGCTCAGCGGCGAGTCGAACAAGGCGAAGCTCGACGTCAAGAAAGAGCCGCGCGTCAGCGTCTATATCACCGACTCGCACATCCTGGAGCCGGCTTCGAAACCGCCGCAGCCGCAACCGACCACGTCTCCGGCGCGCTTACAACACCAGACTTAACGCTTGCGCTGCCATCCTGACGCTGAGCGAAGCCGAATTCGAAAAAAGCATAGATCCTTCGTCGGACTAACGTCCTCCTCAGGATGACACTGTCTTAAACTTGCGGCTGAGTTCCCACGCCTTCGCATACTTCCAGCTCACATAAACCGCGTGATACAGGTGCAGGAGCAGGCCTTCGCGTCCGTCGAGGAATCCGAGGCGCAGGAAATAGTTGTAAACGAACGTGAGCTGCGGGCGGATGTAGATGTTGATGAGGCTGAACCCGCGCGGCCCGGCCATTTCCGCGCCGAGTGACGAGTAGCGGTTCATGTGCTCGATATAGGAGGAGAGCGTCGGATATGCGTGGTGGATGAGCGCATTCTCAAAATAGACAGTAAAGCCATCCGTGTGTGCGTCTTCGTGTACTTTTCGGTTTTCGAAATGTGCTAAGTTGCGTCTGAAAAACCTGAGCTTTCGGTCCGGGTAGAACCCGCCGCGGCGTATCCATCTACCTAGGAACATATTCTTCCGCGGAATCATTGCGCCAGCGAGTGGCCCTTCGCGCTGATCTTCATACGTCACTACGACTTCGTTTGTGCTTCTATTTATCCACGCATCGTATGCTCCGGGGCCGACTTTGTGCAGGTTTGAATCCGTTTTGACCGACAGGACACTGACAACCTCACTTGCGAGTTCGCGCGTTACCTCTTCGTCCGCATCAAGACTCAGCACCCAATCGCCGCTCGCCTTGTCGATCGCCGAGTTCTTCTGCGCGGCGAAGCCTTTCCACTCTTCGACGAACACCTTCGCGCCGAAGCTTTTGGCGATCTCGACCGTGCGATCCGTTGAGCCGGAGTCGACCACGATGATCTCGCCACCGAGATCGCGCACCAGTCCTTCCACGCTCTTCAGCGTGCGCGGGAGGTTCTCCTCCTCGTTGAAGGTGATGATGACGATGGAGAGGAGCATTGCAACGGCATTGTAGATTGCCGATTGCCGATTGACGATTGCCAACACCAGTTCCGAGTTCTGAGTTCCGGGTCCGAGCAAGAAGAAAGGCCGGGATTGCTCCCGGCCTTGCTAACTTCCAACTTACAACGTACAACTTACAACCGCTTTACTCTTTCAAATGCGCCTGCGGGTCCACCGGCTGCGGAGCTTTAAACGCCTGCGGCGGGTTTGATGCCGGCGGAGTCGTTGGAGTCGCTGTCGGCGGATTTTCGCTGCGCGGAACGATTCCCGGCACTTTGGGCATCGTGGTGACGTTCCCGGTTTCGGCATCGGCGATGTTGATACCGAGGTTCGTCAGCGTCGAGCCCGTCGCAGTGTCCAGGTCCACGCGCGATTTTTCGTACGCCGCGCGCGCCGCCACCAAGTTCGATTCCGCTTGCGCCAGGTCGCGCTGTGCCTGGAGGACGTTGTAGTTGGTGGAAGCACCGAGGAGGTATTTCTTCTGCTCCGCGTCCAGGCTCTGTTCCGACAGCTTTACCGCAGCCTGGGCCGCGTCCACGCGCGAGCGGTTCTGCTGCACCGTGAATGCCGCGTTGCGCACCTGGATGCGGATCTGGTTCTGCAACTGTTGCAAGCGGGTCTGCGCCTGGACGTATTCCAGCTCCGACCGCACCTGGTCCGCCTGCGCCGCGCGGTTGCGGATGGGAATCATCACCTGTAGCCCGACAGCGTAGTCCGGGAAGCTGTTGCCGAACATCCCGCCGAACGCGTCCGTGAATCCGGTTGTCGAAGACGTGGTGACCGCTGTGGCGAGGTTCGGATTCGGTGCGCCCGCCAGATCGGAAGCGCCGTAAAACCCGAACAGGTTGAGCTGCGGCAGCAAGGCGTTCCTGAAAGCTTTCTTGTTAATGTCGCGGTTTATGAGGTCGATGCGGGACGAGGCCAGTTCGGGACGATGCTGGAGAGCGTCATTGAGCAGGTCCTGGATCGGCCGGACCGGTTCCTGCGACGGCATGGTCATGGTGTCGGTCGGGATGACTTCTGCCGACGCCAGCGATTGGTCGTTCAGGTTCTTGGTGACGGCGTTCTTCATGAACAACTGCTGCAGTTGCAGGTTCGTCTGGCTGACTATGAGGTCCTGGTTCGCGGTCGCGACCGCGCTTTGCGAGCGGACGATCTCGATCGGCGCCAGGGTCCCGATCTGTACCTGCTTCTGGGTGTCGGAAAGGAGCTGTTGCGCCAGAGCGAGCGAGCGTTCCTTCACCCGCAGGTCCTCGTAGGCGTTGACCAGGTCCCAGTAGATGTCTTCGATCTGCGACACGGTGGAGATGATCTGCTGGCGGAACGAGATATCGGCGATCTCGCGGTTATTGCCGGCGATGACGATGTTGCGCCGGTTGAGCTGGATACCGCGGCCTTGCAGCAGCGGCTGCGAAAGGGTGACGCGATAGTTCGTATTCAATTGCGGGTTGAAGAAGGAGAACCTGCTGTTCGTCGTCTGGCGGTTGTTGTTGAACCCGACGGCTAGACTTGCGCCAGTTGCGAATCCCTGAGAGTACGCGAAGTTCGCGAGCCCGGTGTTGTTTTGCGAGAACGGCAGGTTGCCGGTCAGGACCGGGTTCGCGATCCTGGCGGTGGCATGCTCGATCTGCGTGCTCACGGTGACTGACGGATCGAACTGCGGCGTCGCTGGGCCGCCGCCGAGCGTCGACGAGACGAGACCGCCGGAGCCTGCGCCCGCGCCGCCCGCGCCGGTGCTCGTACCGCCCGCGCCGCCGCCGGACGCGCCGGTCGTAGTCGCGGAAACGCCGCCCGGCGTGCCGGAAACGACGCCGGTATTCACGCCGCGGATGCCGGCGCCTGCCTTCGTGCGCAGCACATCGGTGTCTGCGATCGACAGGTTATAGCGCGCGATGGCCAGGTCGAGGTTGTTCTCCAGCGCCAGGACGATCGCGTCGTCGAGCGACAACAACAGTTTGCCGTCCTTTACGAGCTGGTCGATACGCTGGCTGTTGGCAAAGCTGGCTGCCGGCACATTGCGCGGCTCGTAGGGCGCGAGGAAATTAAACAAGTGTGACTTGGGCTTCGAATAATCGAGGCGCGACAGCGCCTGACGCTGTTGCTGTGACTGTTGTTGCTGCTGTTGTTGCTGTTGCTGCGCGGAGGCCAATGAAGCCAGCAAAGCCGCTGATATGAGCAGTTTGCTGCCGAAAGCAAAATAGTGCCTGGCTACCATCCGTGTTCTCCAGTACTGAGGGCAAATGCCTGATAGACTGCCGTGCTGCACGATTGTCACCAACTGATACGCAATTGGCGGGCCGCAGGTTTCCGAAATCTACCGAACCGTGTGCCCGGCTAGAATG
Organism: uncultured Terriglobales bacterium; assembly: GCA_964559835.1. Taxonomy (GTDB): domain Bacteria; phylum Acidobacteriota; class Terriglobia; order Terriglobales; family Acidobacteriaceae; genus DAISJI01. The sequence goes on along the minus strand of CAZLJE010000033.1, from coordinate 50,910 downwards.
TCTGCTGAAAACAGGTAAAGTATAGCCGACGCCGCCTAGCGTCTTTTATCTAACCTGATGTTTTACATAATTTTACCCGTTCCTATGCGGCAGTTAGTTCGTCCGGATTCGCGACTCGGGTGTTCGATATCGCACGCTGTCCGCAATCGATTTTCCGGGTCGTCGCTGGGATGACGCCATGCGCAACCTGAAAATTACGCTCGCCTACGACGGCTCGGAATTTTCCGGCTGGCAGGTGCAGCCGGACCGCCCGACCATCCAAGGGACGCTCTCCGACGCGCTGGAGCGGATCACGGGTGAGCGCGTGCTGCCGCAGGGCTCCGGACGAACCGATGCCGGAGTCCATGCCCTGGCGCAGGTGGCGTCCTGCGAACTGCGATCGCCCATACCGGCGGGCAATCTGGTGGTTGCGCTCAACGACCTTCTGCCGAAGTCGATCCGGGTGACCGCCATCGAAGAAGCCGCGGCCGGTTTTCACGCCCGCCGGTGCGCCAGGGCGAAAACGTATCGCTACCTGGTCTACCGCGCCGGCATCTGTCCGCCGTTCCTGGCGCGCTATAGCTACCACCATCCTTATCCGCTGGATGAACAGGCGATGAGTTCCGCCGCGACCGAGGTCGTAGGCGAGCACGACTTCACGTCGTTTGCGGCCGTCGATCCGGAGAGAGGGAAGGAGGAGACGTCCAACGTACGGACCATCTTCTCTTCGGAATTCCGGCGCGAAGGGGAGCAACTCGTTTACCTGGTACGCGGCAGCGGCTTCCTCCACCATATGGTGCGGAACCTCATGGGAACATTTTTGCTGGTCGGGAAGGGAACGGTGAAGCCTGGTGACGTTCCAGTGATTCTCGAAGCGCGCAACCGTTCGGCGAATGCGGGAGCGACGGCTCCGGCCAGCGGGCTTTATCTAGTGTCGGTCGAGTATTAAGAAAAAAGCTTGCACACTAGGGGGCACGATGGTTTCACGAAGGCGCGTGACCAAATCCCTGCGTGAAAGCATCGTGTCCTTCGTGTGAACCGGCTCCTATAATCAGCAGCACAGATGGCGACAGAGCCGAAATTCGCGGTCAGCACCATCCAGTCGGTGAACCCGGCGACGGGCGAAGTTCTGCGCGAAGTCGAATGTGCCGGCGAGCCCGAAGTCCACTCCGCCGTCGCCCGCGCGCGCGCCGCACAGCCGCCGTGGAACGCGCTTGGCGTGTCCGGTCGTGCCGACGTCTTGCGCCGGTTCCAGGAGGTCCTGCATAAACGCAAGACCGACGTGGCTCGCCTGATCACGCGCGAAGCGGGCAAGCCGGTCGGGGAAGCGCTGGTGACGGAAGTCGTCGTCGCGCTCGATGCGGCGCGTTTCTGCATCGAGAACGCTCCCGCCCTGCTGCGACCGGAACGGCTCAGCTACAACAATCCGATCCTGAAGGCGAAGAGCGGCCGCATCCAACAGGAACCGTGGGGCGTAATCGGCATCATCTCGCCGTGGAATTACCCGTTCAGCATTCCCGCGAGCGAAGCGATCGCGGCCCTCATGATGGGCAACGCCGTGGTAATCAAGCCGTCGGAGTTTACCCCGCTCTGCGCGCTGGAACTCGCGGACCTGTTCTCGCAGGCCGGATTGCCGAAAGGCGTGCTGGAAATCGTGGTCGGCGAAGGCCCGGCGGGTGCGTCGCTGCTTGCGTCCGACATCGACAAGCTCATCTTCACCGGCAGCGTCGCGACTGGGAAGCGCGTGGCGCAGGCGGCTGCGGCGCGCCTGTTGCCGGTGGTGCTCGAATTGGGCGGCAAAGATCCGATGCTCGTGCTGGAAGACGTCGACGTGGACGTCGCTTCGAGCGCGGCGGTCTGGGGCGCGTTCGTGAATGCCGGGCAAACCTGCTTATCGGTCGAGCGCTGCTATGTCGTCCGCCGGCACTACGACCGGTTCATCGCGCTCTGTGCGGAGAAGGCGGCCAGGCTGCGCGTCGGCAACGGGCTGAATTCCGACACCGACGTTGGTCCGCTCATCCACGCCCGGCAGTTGCAGATCGTCGACGAGCAGGTAAATGACGCGATCGCTCACGGCGCGCGGCTGCTGGCGGGAGGAAAGCGCCTGCCGGAGATCGGCGGGAACTTCTATGCGCCCACCGTGCTCGCCGATGTGGACCACTCGATGCGCATCATGCGCGAGGAAACGTTTGGCCCCGTGCTGCCGATCATGCCGGTTGCCGACGAAATGGAGGCCGTGCGTCTCGCCAACGACTCCGATTTCGGCCTGGCGGCGAGCGTGTGGACGCGCAACCCGGCGCGCGGCGAACGAATCGCGGCGCAATTGCAGGCGGGAACCGTAATGATCAACGACGCCGTCACCTGCTTCGGCATCAGCGAGGCGCCCCACGGTGGCGTCAAGGACAGCGGCCTCGGACGCACGCACGGCATCGCCGGACTGCTGGAGATGGTCCGGCCGAAGTTCGTGGATATCGATGCGCTCGGCCGTGTGCGGCGTCCATGGTGGTACGGCTATGGGCCTGCTTTCGAAGCGCAGATGTCGGGCTTCGCGGATTGGCTCTTCGCCAAAGGTGTATCCAGTCGCGTCAAGGGCGCTCTGCAGTCAGGCGGGGCGATCCTGAGGAAGAAGCTGTAACCGGATCTTGGGGTGTGTGCCATGAAGGAACGGGCTCTGAAGCTGTTATTAGTGCTGGTGGGACTGGCCCTGATCGCATGTATCTACCCGCTGGTCGGGGCCCTATCTCATCCGAAGACCACCGATATCTCTCTCGGCGACCAGATGATCCTCGGGATCTATTTTCCGATAGGGGTCTTCCTTTTGTTGGCCGTCCGTAACCCCGCCGCAAACCGCAGCCTGATCCTCTGCTTCGCCTGGTCGACGCTAGCGCATGCTGCTGTGATGTGGGTGCAAGCGTTTCAGCATGGAACTGTTCGCGACGACGCGTTGCCGCTGGGCGTGATTGTCGTCATCTGCATGGCGGTGCTCGCGCTCGCTCCGCCAAAGCAGCTGGCTGAGCGGACATCGACGGCCGGTGCGTAGGGGAATACCGGCTGCTGTTCCCAGCTTGCGAATTCCGGGCTAGAATCTTCCGTTCTTCCGATTTCAGCGAGGTAATCTATCTTGGCGTCTACCGAGGCCTCTCCGAATCCCGTGTCCGAACCGCAGGTCCAGCAGCTTCCGAAGCACAAAGTGAAATTGAAGAAGGCACTGCAGCGCTCCTGCAACGAGAAGAACGAGAAGGGCAAGCTCTGCGGGGGACACCTGAAGCGCTGGTTCTACGCCGCCGACGTCCTCGAGCAGGCCTGCGGCGACGTCGAGCAGGCGTGGGGAAAGAACGCCGAGGTCTATCGCTGCGAGCATTGCAAGACGCTCTACCTGCCGAATCCGGAAGACCCGCGCGGCATCAACGTCGCCGGTCGCGGCCAGATCTCAGATTTCGGACTCACCCTGCCGCCGAAAGAACCGAAGTAGGTTCTGGCATCGGTGTCGTCTGAGCCGTGTAACGTCGGAAATCGGTAATTGGAAATCGGTAATCCGTAATCGGTAAGACCGGCCCGAACATCCTGTAGCGTTTAACCGATTACTGATTTCCGATTACCGATTACCGTAGCATTTTTTCCAGTTTCTCTTCAAATCAGCATCTAAAGAGACAGCGTGAACTCGGAACTCATCTACGACTGGAACAATATCCCGGGCCCCGACGCGCTGCCCTCGGGACCGGTGCTGCTCAACGACGAGTCCCTGCGCGATGGCCTGCAATCGCCCTCGGTGCGTGATCCTTCGGTCAAGGAAAAGATCGAGATCCTCCACCTGATGGAGGCGCTCGGCATCAACTCGCTCGACATCGGCCTGCCCGGCGCCGGACCGCGCGCGGTGGAGCAGTGCCTGGCGCTGGCGCGCGAAATCGTCAACAACAACCTCAAGATCAAGGCCAACTGCGCCGCGCGCACCCACGAGAACGACATTCGCCCTATCGCCGAGATCACGCAGAAGACCGGTCTTGAAATCGAAGCCGCGACCTTCATCGGCTCCAGTCCGATCCGCCGCTTCACCGAAGGGTGGACCGACGATTTTCTCCTCAAGACGACGGAAAAGGCGGTCAGCTTCGCCGTGAGGCTGGGCCTGCCGGTCATGTACGTGACCGAGGACACCACCCGCTGCGACCCCGAGACGGTGAAGCGCCTGTACACGGCCGCCATCAATGCCGGCGCGCGCGCGATCGTTATCTGCGACACCTGCGGCCACGCGACGCCTATGGGCGCGATGAACCTGGTGCGCTTCGTGATGAAGGAAGTGGTCGAACCGTCAGGCATGACGATCCGCGTTGACTGGCACGGACACTGCGACCGCGGCATGGCGCTGGCGAACAGCTTCGCGGCCCTGATGGGCGGCGCGCACTGTGTGCATGCCTGCGGGCTTGGAATCGGCGAGCGCGTCGGCAACGCGCAGATGGACCAGCTGCTCGTCAACCTGAAGCTCATGGGCGTGCCGCCGTGGGATAAACAGGACTTGTCGAAGCTGAAGGATTATTGCGAGGCCATCTCGCGTGCGACGGGCATCCCCATCCCGAAGAATTATCCGGTCGTCGGCGAAGACGCGTACCGCACCGGCACCGGGGTCCATGCTGCGGCGGTGATCAAGGCCCTCCGTAAAGGCGACGTCGAGCTCGCTGACAACGTTTATTCCGGCGTGCCGGCGCACTTCTTCGGCCTGGAGCAGGTTATCGAGATCGGCCCGATGAGCGGGAAGTCGAACGTGGTGTACTGGCTGGAGCGTCGCGGCATCGCCCCCGAGGAAGACGTGGTCGATCGCATCTACCAGCGCGCCAAATCGATGGACCGGGTGCTGACCGAGAGCGAGATCCGCGAGTGCTGCCAGTCCTCCGCGTCGACGTCGCACTGAGGAACCGGTAATTGGTAATTGGTAATCGGTAATCGGTGTTTCCAGATAGGCGCATGGCTCAGGGCACATTGGCAAAACGCCTAAGAGCCTTCCGCCGGAAGTCTTGAGCCGACTGCTCCGATTCTTGTTAGACTCATTCTCCCGTGAATCCTCCATCCACCGCGAACACGGATGAGAAGCTTCCGCCGTCCGACTTGTGGGCGGCGCAGGAGATCTCGCGCCTGGCAGGCCTGCCCTCGGTGGCGCGCGCGATTGGGTGGTTCGAGACGCACGCCCAACACCTGATCGAGCGCCAGGTGGAGGTCACCGGCATTCCCGCACCTCCATTCGGTGAGCGCGCCCGGGGCGAGTGGCTGGCGTCGCGCTTCAACGAGATCGGCCTCGGCGACGTGCACCTCGACGGCATCGGCAACGTGCTCGCCATTCGGCCGGGCAGCGGACCGGAGCGGCGTTATCTTGCCGTCACCGCGCATTTAGATACGGTTTTCCCGGCGGGCACGCAGGTCAGTGTCCGGCGCGAAGGATCGAAGCTGTTTGGACCCGGAGTGTCTGACAACGGCGCTGGGATCACCGCGCTGCTGGGACTCGCCTCCGCTTTGCAGGCGAGTGGGATCCAGACCATCCTGCCGGTCGTTTTCATCGGGAATGTCGGCGAGGAGGGCGAGGGCGACGTTCGCGGCATGCGACACCTGTTCGCCGATCCGCATTGGCGTGACGCCATCGAATACACGCTGGTCATTGACGGCGCCGGCACCGACACGATCGTCACCGAAGCGCTGGGCAGTCGCCGCTTCCAGGTGACCGTGCGCGGGCCGGGCGGACATTCCTGGAGCGACTTCGGCGTGGTGAATCCTGTCGTGGTGCTGGCGCGCGCCATCGAGATGTTCACGCGCACGGCCGTTCCGGCTTCGCCGAAGACCACCTTCAACGTCGGTCACATTGAAGGCGGAACGTCGGTGAATTCCATTCCGCAGTCCGCCTCGATGAAAGTCGACATCCGCTCCGCTGCCGCCGAGCAGATCGACCGGCTCGAGCGCGTCTTGCACGAATCCCTGGAGCGCGCCATTGTCGCCGAGCCGCGGCACGCGTACGGCGGACGCGCGCACAGCGGGATCTCGCTTGACCTAGATGTCATCGGTGACCGCCCCGCCGCGCGCCTGAACCCGAATAGCCGCATGTTGGCCGTCGTGCAGGCCGCCGATAGCCATCTTCAAAACGTTGCGCGCCTGCAGCGCGCCTCCACCGATGCGAATATCCCGCTGTCACAAGGGCGCGAAGCGGTGGCGATCGGCGCGGGCGGGACGGGCGGCGGCGCCCACACCCTGCAAGAGTGGTACGACCCAACCGGGCGCGAACTCGGATTGCGACGCATCCTGCTGTCGACCTTGGCGCTCGCCGGAGCTCACGAATGAAAGTAATTCTGCTCTTTGTTGTTTTATCGTCATTGGTAATGACCGCCCAGACAACCCCATCCCGTCCTTCGCGGCCATCGCGCGAAGGTGTTGGTCGTATGCAAACCGAAGGTCCCGACACGATTTTTATCAATGCAGACATTTATACCGGCGCCGAACTTGGTTTCGGTGGCGCCCCGGCGAAACTGTACCCGCGCGCGCAGGCGATCGCGGTGCGCGGTGACCGCATTGTCGCCGTGGGCAGCACGGCGGATATCCAGGCGATGGCGGGTGCGAACACCCGTGTCGTCGATCTGGGCGGCCGATTCGTCACGCCCGGGTTCAACGACGCGCACCTGCACCTCGCGTCGGGCGGATTCGAGCACCTGAACGTCGAACTGGCCGGCACGAAATCGCTCCAGGAGATGCAGCAGCGCGTGGCCGCGCGCGCCAAGGCCGCCGCTGCGGATGAGTGGATCCTCGGGCGCGGATGGGACGAATCCAAGTGGGCGGTGCAGAAGTTGCCCACGCGCCAGGACCTTGACGAGGCGACGCAAGGACACCCGGCACTCTTCTCGCGCGCCGACGGGCACATGTCGGTCGCGAACACGGCGGCGTTGAAGATCGCCGGTATCACCAAGAGCACACCCAATCCGTCCGGCGGCCAGATCGACCGCGACGCGAGCGGCGAGGCCACGGGCATCCTGCGCGAAGGCGCGGCCGGACTCGTCGGCAGCAAAATACCGGAGCCGACCACCGAGCAGCGGCGTCATGCCATCGAACTCGCGTTGCAGGACGCCGCCAAATACGGCGTGACTTCCATGCAGGACAATTCCTCGTGGGAGGACTACCTCACCTATATCGACCTGGAACAGCAGGGCAAGCTGACGGCGCGCATCAGCGAGTGGCTCATGTTCAATACGCCGCTCGACACGCTCCAGCAACATCGCGCGTACCATCCGGCGGTCGATCCGATGCTGCACACGACCATGCTGAAAGCCTACATGGACGGCTCGCTCGGTTCGCACACCGCCGCTCTGCTTCAGCCGTACGCTGACGAGCCGAGTAATAAAGGTCTGCCGCAGTACGAACAATCCAAGCTGAACGAAATGGCCGACCAGCGCGCGGCTGCCGGGTTCCAGATGGGCTACCACGCCATCGGAGACGGCGCCGTGGAGATGGCGCTGAACGCTTTCGCCGCGGCGCAGACCTACGCCCAGCAGCACGCGGCCGAGAATCCGCAGGTCAAGGCCAACGACTTCCGCAATCGCGTCGAGCACGCGCAGGTTACGACCGCCGAGCAGATCAAGCGCTTTCACGAACTCGGCGTCATCGCATCCATGCAGCCATGCCATCTGCTCACCGACATGAACTGGGCGGTAACGCGCATCGGACCGGAGCGCGCAAAGACGTCCTACGCGTGGAAACAGTTCCTCGACAACAGCGTCGTGCTGGCGTTCGGCACCGATTACCCGGTCGAGCCGATCACGCCGTTCCGCGGCCTTTATGCCGCGATCACGCGTAAAAATGAAGCGGGCACGAAGGAGTATTACCCCGAGCAAAAGATCAGTATCGACCAGGCCATCGCCGCCTACACGACCGGCCCCGCGTTCGCGGAATTCGCCGAACGCGACAAGGGAAGGCTCGCGCCCGGATTTCTCGCCGACTTCGTCGTCCTCGACCGCGACATCACCAAAGTCGCTCCCGCCGACGTGCTGAACACGCGCGTGCTGCGAACGGTGGTTGGCGGCAAGACGGTGTACGAAGCCGCAAAATGAAGAATGAAGAAGTAAGTATGAAGAATGATATCGAGTGAGACCGTCCGTTGCCATTCTTGCATTCTGACTTCTTCCTTCTGACTTCTTGTTTCGGAACCCAAGCTGCTAACTTAGTCCCGTGTCCCGCTCCCTCAAATCGCACATCCTGCTGATCCTGGTGACCCTGGTTTGGGGAGCGACGTTCGTCCAGATCAAGGACGCACTCACCGACATCTCGCCGCTCCTCTTCAACGCCGTCCGCATGACGCTCGCCGGCGCGACGCTGGTCATCGTCTTCCGCCGGCACCTGCGTTCGCTCACGCGCGACGCCTTCCTGATGGGCTGTCTCGTCGGCGCATTCCTCTGGGCCGGTTACGAATTTCAGACCACCGGCCTTCGCCTGACAACGGCATCCAAGTCCGCCTTCCTGACAGGCTTTTCCGTCATCCTCGTGCCCGTGTTTCTCGCGCTCGGCTGGCGGCGGCACGTCAATCGCTGGGTCGTAACGGGTGTGATCACCGCGCTAGCCGGCCTCTACCTCATGACGGTGCCCGCAGGGGAGGGGGGCGGCCTGAACCTGCAATCGATCAATCGCGGCGACCTGCTGACCATCGGTTGCGCCATATTTTTCGCGCTCCACATCATCAACATGGGACGCGCCATGCAGAAGTACAGATTTGAGCAGATCGCGACCCTCCAAACCATCGTCGCCGCGACGCTGATGGCGCTTACCATCCCCGTGCTCGAACACGCGCACGTCGTCTGGTCGTCGCGCGTGATCTGGGCCATCCTCGTGACGGGCCTGCTCGGGACCGCGGCGGCCTTCAGCATCCAGGCCTGGGCGCAACAATTCACCGCCCCAACCTACACCGCGCTCATTTTCCTGTTGGAGCCCGTCTTTGCCTGGATCACGTCGTACGTCGTCCTGCACGAGCGTCTCGGCTTCCGCGCCGGTATCGGCGCGCTGCTGATCCTGGCCGGAATCGTCGTCTCCGAAGTCAAGGGAACCTCCGCCGAGCTGGCGGAGGAGGTTGGCAGCCTTCCCGATTCGGAACGGAAAGTCGAAATTTCTTAGCAACGAATTAATTAAGAGTGCGTCTAAACATTCGTACAGTGGAGAGTTACGAAGTCACCCGCCATGTGACATGTACAATCCTCGATTAGCGCGTATAGCCGGAGGAAACAACAAAGTATGAACGCACGCGATCGCGCCTGGGAAAAACTCAGAGCGCAACGCTGGGCCTCGACGCTGGGTGTCTTACTAACGCTTGCAGTTGGCATCCTTATCGGTACGGTCATCTCCTACGGTGTGCGCGGTCAGGACAAGGTCAACTCGTCCGACGCCACGCCGCTCACCATCCCCGCTCCCAAACAGCTCTCCAACGAGTTCTCACGCATTGCCAAGCAGATCGAACCGGCAGTCGTGAATATCAATACCGAGGGCACGGTGAAGCATCCGGCGGTGCGCGGACGTCCGCGCCCGGGGAATCCGAACAATCCCGACGACGAGAACAGTCCGGACGACAACAGCCCGTTCCAGGATTTCTTTGACCGCTTCTTCGGTGGACAGGGCGGCGCTCCGCAGGGTCCGATCCGCACCCGCTCGCTCGGCTCCGGCGTGATCGTCGATTCCAAGGGCTATATCCTGACCAACCGTCACGTCGTGGAAGGCGCCGACCGGATCCGCGTTAAGCTGCCCGACGATCCCGAGGGATCTGTTGGCCACGACGCGAAGGTCATCGGCACCGACCAGGAAACCGACCTGGCCGTGATCAAGATCGATTCCTCCAAGCCGCTTCCGACCGCCAAGCTCGGCAACTCCGACGGACTCGTCGTGGGCGACTGGGTACTGGCTGTCGGCAGCCCCTTCGGGCTGAATGCCACCGTGACAGCCGGCATCGTGTCCTACATCGGACGCAATATTCCCGGCGCGCCGCAGTTCCAGTCCTTCGTCCAGACCGACGCCGCCATCAATCCCGGTAACTCGGGTGGACCGTTGGTCAACATGGACGGCCAGGTGGTCGGCATCAATACGGCCATCATGACCGGCGGCCAGGGATACGAGGGCGTCGGCTTCGCGCTGCCGTCGAACACCGTCGCGCAGGTCTATAACGCGCTCATCAGCCCCGACCACAAGGTGGTCCGCGGTTCGATCGGTGTCCAGTTCCAGGCGGTCCCGAACCCGGCGGTCCAGCGCATGTACGGCAACGGCCAGGGCGTCGTCGTCGGGACGATCCTCCCTGGCGGTCCGGCCGACCAGGCTGGTCTGAAAGTCGGCGACTCCATCGTCAGCGTGGATGGAAAGCCGGTGAAGAACGGTGACGCGCTCGTCGCCGACATCGCCAGCCGCAAACCGGGTTCCAAGGCGAGCATCGGTTATCTCCGCGGCGGCAAGCAGGAGACTGCTTCCGTCACCATCGGGAACCGGAACAAGCTTTGGGGCAGCCAGCTGGGCCTTGAAGGCGAAGAGGGCAACGACGACAACACGCCTCAGCCCAGCAAACTCGGGTTGACGGTCCAGAACGTCTCGAACGAGATGGCGCAACGATTGGGCATTCCCGCCAAGGGCGTCATCGTGACCGATGTGAAGGACGGTTCGCCGGCCGAAGACTGGGGCATCAACCGTGGCGACGTCATTACCGAAATGAACCGCCAGCCGGTAAACAACGAAGAGGACTTCCGCCGCCTGACTTCCGCTCTCAAGGGCGGCCAGGATGTGGTCTTCCTCGTCCGTAGCGGCCGCGGCAGGAATGCGGGTACTGCGTTCCTCGGCGGAACGTTGCCGTAACAGCAGGCGTTAGGCGCTAGGCTTTGGGCGTTAGGGAATCACGATTCGAATCGTCGATTTGCTAACGCCCAAAGCTTTGGTACCGAAAGCCGAAAGCACACTAAGGTCATCCCCCGACCCCTTCTGCTCGAAAAACCCTAGTAGAGTCAATAACTTGCAGTTGCGCGTTACGGACGTCGCTGCCCCGAAGAGATTTTGATTCAGCTACTTACATGAGGCAGCATGAACTCGCGCTGCAGCAATCAAAGAGAGTGGAAAACGGTACGCCCCACCTGCTTCCACCTTTTTGAGCTTGTCTCGCGCTGCTTCACTGAATAAAATCTCTGGCCTCGGCCGGATATTGTGAGGTGTTTGTTTTGAACCAGCGACTTCGCTTGACCGCGGTCCTCCTGACGGTTGCACTGCTCGTGCCGGCGCTCGCGGTGGCCAAGACTCACAAACCGGGTAAGTCCAAGGCCAGCCATAGCTCCAGGCACACCGCCAAGGCCAGCAAGACCAAGAAGCCTCGCGGCCAGCAGGCGATGAACCCGGAGCGCGTCCGCGAGATTCAGTCCGCCCTCATCCAGCAGAAGTACATGGACGGGGAGCCGAACGGTGTTTGGGATTCCCGGTCCAAAGCGGCGATGCAGAAGTTCCAGGCCGACCAGGGCTGGCAGTCCAAGGTGGTACCTGACTCCCGCGCCCTCATCAAGCTCGGCCTCGGTCCCGACCATGCCGGCCTGCTGAATCCCGAAACCGCCGCCATCCAGTCCGTCCCCGGCGGTGGCGCTGCCCGCATCAACATGCCGACCCCGGAACAGTAAGAAGAAACGCTGCGAATTTGATGTACAGCAGCGGCCGCCCTCGGCCGCTGCTCCTGACTCCTGACACCCGGTACCCGAAAGCCCCAAGCTGCCCCCCGATTTCCCTTTGTCGCAAACTGCGTCCAGCAATACACTCACCGTAAAGGTGATCCCGGGGTGATCGGAACCACAATCTCGCATTACCGCATCCTGTCCAAGCTCGGCGCGGGCGGCATGGGCGTCGTCTACGAGGGCGAAGACCTCAACCTCGGACGCCACGTCGCCATCAAGTTCCTGCCCGACGAACTCGCCTCCGACCCGGCGGCACTGGACCGCTTCCGTCGTGAGGCGCGCTCGGCCTCGGCGCTTAACCACCCCAACATCTGTACCATCCACGAGGTCGGAGAAGCCGACGGCCGCAACTTCATCGTCATGGAGCTGCTCGAGGGCCAGACGCTCGACCGTGCGCTCTCGACCCGGCCGCTGCCGCTGGAGCGCGTCCTCGATTACGGCGTCCAGATCGCCGATGCCCTAGATGCCGCCCACGCCCGCGGCATCGTCCACCGCGACATCAAGCCCGCCAACCTGTTTGTCACGACGCGCGGCCAGATCAAGGTCCTCGACTTCGGCCTGGCGAAGACCACCTACGACCGCAGTCCATCAGCGGACGCCATTACCGCCGCCGGCGCCGCAGCTATGCTGGCCACCAGCCCCGGAACAGCCGTCGGCACTGTCGCCTACATGTCGCCGGAGCAGGCGCGTGGCGAGGAGCTCGACGCCCGCACGGACTTGTTCTCCTTCGGCGCCGTGCTTTACCAGATGGCCACCGGCAGCATGCCGTTCAAGGGGAATACCTCGGCGGTGCTGTTCGACCAGATCCTCAACCGGCCGCCGCAGCCGCCGGCGCGACTGAACCCAGACGTGCCGCCCGAGCTCGAGCGCATCATTACCAAGGCGCTGGAGAAAGACCGCGACATCCGCTGCCAGAGCGCCGCCGAAGTGCGCGCCGACCTCAAGCGCCTCAAGCGCGACACAGAATCGGGCCGCACGACAACCGCCGTCGCCGCCGCGCCTGAGCGCACACGTCGCTCATTACCGCGCTGGTTATGGCCTGTCGTCGCCGTCGTCATCATCGCCGTTGCTGCAGCGGCGTGGTTTTTCCGCGCGCAGGGCGGGCCCACAGTCCGCTCGATCGCCGTGTTGCCGTTCGTCAACGCGACCAGCCATCCGGACGACGAGTATTTGAGCGATGGCATCACCGAGGACCTGATCAACTCGCTTTCGCAGTTGCCGAACGTGAAGGTGCTGGCGCGCAGTACGGCGTTTCGGTTCAAGGGGAAGGACGTCGATCCGGCGAAGGTCGGACAGGAACTGAAGGTCGACGCCGTTCTGACCGGCCGCGTCACGGAGCGCAACGGCGAACTCAGCATCCAGACGGACCTGATCGACACTGCCGACGGCACCGAAATGTGGGGCTCGCAGTACTCGCGTTCCATGCCGAACTTGATGTCCCTGCGCGGCGAGATCGCCGGTGACATTGCAGGCAAACTCCGGTCGAAAGTCTCCGGCGAACAACACCAGGCGATGATGAAGGTCGCCACCCACAACTCCGAGGCCTACCAACTTTATCTCAAGGGCCGTTACAACTGGAACGTCCGCACGACCGACAGTCTCAAGCAGAGCATCGACCTGTTCCAGCGCGCCATCCAGGCTGATCCGAACTTCGCGCTCGCCTACGCCGGTTTGTCCGACGCCTACAACGTGGCCCCCAGCTACGCCATGGGCATCAGTTCCAGCCAGGCACATCCGCTTGCCATCGCCGCTGCGCAGAAGGCGCTGGAACTCGACCCGTCATTGCCCGAGGCGCACACCGCCATCGGGGTCTCGTCTGCTTTCGCCTTTCGTTGGGAGGATGCCGAGCGCGAACTCCGACGCGCCATCGAAATGAATCCCAACTACTCGAACGCGCACTACTTCTACGCGTTCTCTGTTCTGTTTCCTCAGAAGCGCTTCGACCAGGGCTTGGCCGAATATCAGAAAGCCCTTGCCCTCGATCCGCTGTCCAGTATCCTCAACACCAATTACGCTGCCGCACTGATGGTGGCCAATCGCTTCGACGAATCGCTGGCGCAATTCCGCAAGACCTTCGACATTGATCCCAAGTTCAAGCCGGCGATGTTGAAGGTCTCGATGCTGTACGCCATGATGGGAAAGTACCCCGAAGCCATCGACGCGATTCGCCAGTATTCGGACGTGCCGGGAAAGTGGACGCCGGATGCTCGCGGCTACGCCGACCTCATGTTGGCGGGCTTTGCCGAGAAGATTCGGATCGCCGGTTACGTTCCGCCGTCGTTCTCCGCCTTCGCCTACGCCATCAAGGGCGACCGCGAAAACACTCTGAAGTTGCTGGAGCGGTGCATCGTCGAGCAGGATGAGCAGGTCGGCAACGTGATGCGTCTCCCCGCATTCGACAGCGTGCGCAATGACCCGCGCTACCTCGCGGTCCTCCGCCAGATCAACCTGCAGCCCTAGCACCGCAGCACTCCATACCGGCCGTCGAGAAGCTGCGGTATTCGGTGACGTTCAGGACGGTAAGGGAGAAGCGGAAGTAATCGGGACATCTGGAATCTGGAGATCTGGAGATCTGAAAAATCTGGAGATCTCATTTGAGTTCGGTGGAGATGCTGGAGTGGAAGACATCGAACTGGGTGCGGCGGACGTTGGAGGCGGCGGTCTGGAGGCCGTAGAGGAGGATGCTGGCGCGTTTGAGGTCCATCTTGTTGCAGAGGACGGAATCGAGCACGAGTTGGAGGGCCATCTGGATCCCGTCGGCATTTTCGAGGATGGGGAGCGCCCAGACGTGTCCGTTGGGGTCGGGGCGGAAGGGCTGGAGGTCGGCTTGCGGGCGCCAGACGCGGTGGAAGTAGCAGTAGTGCTCGTTGCGGAGAGCGGGCGAACCGCAGCGGATTCCGTTGGGTTTGACGTGCTCGCAGCGGGCGGACTGGTTGGCGCGGTCGAGGCGGTCTTCGAGGGTAGGGGGTGGGGGTGCGATCTGTAAGTTCCCTATCGGCGGGGATTTGGGAGGGGCGGTCGCCAGATCGCCGGAATCATTGGAGTTAGAAGAGGGTGTTTGCAAAATCCCTGAATCATTGAGGTTGTCGGCGCCAGGGCCGAGGACTTCGTCGATGAGGGCTTTGAGGATCTTGTCAGACATAAGACTCCTAAGAACATTAACCACGGATTTACACGGATGAACGCGGATCAGAAAAACAAAACCCCTCGGCGCAGAGGGGCAAGTAATGGGGTGGAGCAGGGCTTTAGTCCTGCTGATGCGCGGCGAAACAGAGAATGGGCTTTAGCCCCTGAGGGCATGTACCTCGGCGGCTAAAGCCCGCCGGACCTTGGTATTCAAGTTCGCAGGGCTAAAGCCTTGCGCCACCAGAAACCTGTGCCACCCAGAAAGAAGTTGGGCGACCTGGAAATAGAAAAGGTCCGCCGGGAAGGGCGAGCCTTCTTATCTTTACTGCTACTTCCAGTGTAGCAGGTTGGAGGGGGTGAATCCCTCACGTTTACACAAACTATATCGTGAGGCGAGTCAGTGGGTTGCGCAGATTTGTGACATTGAGGGGGCTTGACAACGAAATTTGTGGATTGTGAATCCACCCCTTCGACTTCGCTCAGGGCAGGCTCTAGTCAAAACCGGCTAGGGCACCCGCGGATTGCACCCGGGTGAAAAGAGTTGCGGTAGTGGTGGAGTTGTGGAGGAAGAAGTGGTCAGTATCAGAGGTCAGGGTGATCAGGAGGTGGACGCGGATTTCGGTATTCCCACATCTGCCAAAGGCGGGCAGATGTGGGGCACCAGGCCATCCAGCCGTTCATTCACTCCGTAGCGCTACCGCGGGATTCACCCTTGTCGCGCGTCTTATCGGCACCCAGGTCGCTATGATTGCGACGAACACGAGAATAGCCGCTGCCGCCGAGAAGGTCAGCAGATCATTGGCTCCAACGCCGAAGAGAAGGCTTCCGATCCAGCGCGAGGCCGCTTGCGTGACAAGTAGCCCCAACACGACGCCGGTGGCAGCGAGTGTCAACGTCTCGCGTAACACCATTTTCCAGATTGCGCTGCGGGTCGCGCCGAGCGCCATCCGTGTGCCGATCTCCCGTTCTCGCTGGCTTACTCCATACGACATCACACCGTAGGTACCAATGCCGCCGAGCGCCAGTGCGAGCATTGAGAATGAACCGAATAGCCATGTTACGAACCGACGACGGGCCAAAGAGCCGTCCACGTCCTGCGACACGGCACGGACGGCGGTGACCAAAAGGTCCTTATCTTTCGCCCGGACCGCTTCCGTCGCTCGTTCCGCGATCGCGGGATCATTGGCTCGCACCAGGAAGGTCATGGAATCCAGAGAATCCCATGGCGCAAAAGGAAACTGAGTCACGGGAAGGAAGACTTCCGGCACCCCTTCGCTCTCAACGCCACTCTGCCTGACGTCGGCAACGACGCCGACAATCTCACGGTACGGCTGATTTCCGTTGGGGCCTCCTTCGCGGATCATCTTCCCGATCGCGCTTGTCATCGGCCAGTTCTGGCGCGCAAAGGCGTTGCTTACAATCGCGACGTTCCGTGATTGCAGGTCATCCGATGCCGTGAAATACCTTCCGGACGCCAGCGGTATCCGCGCCGTTTCGAAATATCCTGGTGCAACGAAATTGAGGACGGCGGTCGGAAGGTCCACCACCGATGCGATCGGGTGGTCCGCCAACATAAAGCCATTGTTCCCGCACACGCGAGCGATAGGTGCGCATAAGACGGCGCCAGCGGCTTGAACGCCCGCCAGTCCCCGCAGCCGCTCAACCGCCTGCGTCACGAGCAATGTCTTGTCTGCCGCCGTGGAATACCGCGTTGTCGGGATCGTAATGTCCATGGCCACGAGATGCTCAGGAGCAAATCCAAGATCGACGGCGAGCGCCCTCCATAAACTCCTGGCCATCAGGCCGGCCGCCGTTGCCACGACCAGGGCAAGGCCGATCTCGATCGCAAGCAGGCCGGACCGAATACGGCGAGCCTGCCTGCCTTCTCCCGCTCGCTGGCTGCCATGGTTGAAAGCTTCGTTCAAATCGACGCGGCACGCCTGAATAGCTGGTAGCGCGCCAAAGACCGCGGCAATAACGATGGAAATCGCGAGCGTGAACAATAGGACAGTCCCATTGATGTGCGCAGAGGCAAACTGCGCATACGTGGACGGCGCGGCGATGGCGAATCCGAAAAGGCTGAGGGCAGCTACGCCAACCCCCAGCGTTCCGCCTGACAACGATAGGACCATGCTCTCCGTCACGAGTTGCGTAAGCAAGCGCCGCCGGTCCGCCCCGAGCGCTGCCCGGATCGCCATTTCTTTTCGCCGAGCCGTTCCTCGCTCCAGGAGCAGGTTTGCAACATTGGCGCAGGCCATCAGAAGTACGCATCCCACGGAAGCGAAGATGGTAAACAGGATCGTTTGCATTCTCCCGAAATAGTGCTGGTACAAAGTCGTGACGGTTGCCGTCAGTCCCGCGTTCGATTGTGGGTAAGTCACTTCGAGCCGGTCCATGATCGCAGTCATGTCAGCCCGTGCTGAGTTCAGCTCGGTTCCCGCCTTCAGCCGCGCGAGCACGAGAAGATCCGGGTGCATTCCGCGACGGTTCCACTCCGGTTCAGCTCCACGAAGGCCGACTGGCAAGTACACGTCGACCGTTCCGGTGAAGAAATGAAAGCTTGGTGGCAGGACACCAACAACCTCGTAAGACGACCCATCGATCACTAAGGCCATGCCGACAATATCCGGCTTGCCGCCCAGCTGCGTGCGCCAGAACCCATCGCTCACGACCACAGTCCTTGGCGCGCCCGGCTTGTCGTCCTCGGCGCCAAAGACCCGGCCTTTGCTGGGAGCGAGCTTCAGGATGGGGAAGAATGACGCCGAGACATCGGCCGTGTGCAAGAGAACCGGTTGGTCTGTGCCGGTAAGAGTTGCGGTGCCGGTCCGATATGCGGCCATGGCGTCAAAGGAGCGGCACTGTTGTAGCCAGTCCTGAAAGTCAAGCCACGATACCGTGCGGCTACCGTGCTGCCGCCGGACCTCATCCAGGACAACCAGCCGGTCTGGCGCAGGGAAGGGAAGCGCATGCAGCAAGACGGCGTCGATGACGCTGAATACGGCGGTATTCGCGCCAATGCCCAGCGCCAGCGTAACGATTGCGATAGCGGCGAAGCCGCGTTTGGCGAACACGTGCCGGCAGGCAAGGCGGACGTTGTGCAGATACTGCTGTGTCGATTCCAGTAGCCGATTCACCGATGCACCTCCACCGTGATTGCCATGCTTTTGTGACCGGCTCCGCAATACACGCTGCACGTTCCGGCAAACGTGCCAGTCTTGGCGGGCTCTATGACAACGTCCGCGGACTGGCCGGCCGCGATTTCCGTGTCCACACCCAGATCCGGGATGCGGAGCCCGTGCTTTGCGTCGTCGGCGCCGATCAGGCGCAGCCTTACCCGTTCGCCCCTCTTTACGACGATCGTGTTCGGGTTGAATTCGAAGCGCTTGGCTTCGATCTGGATGATCCTCTCGTGCCGCCTTCGGTGAACGCTGCCATAGGGCGCTGTAGCGGTAATCCCGGCCGACACGTAGAGCAGTAAAGAAATCGCCCCCATCGCTGCCATCCCACGCATACAGCTACTGTGCGCGCGAATCGGCTGTGGCGCAATAATGCTGGTACGGCATAAAATATCGAATATGCGACAAACATCTCTTATTCGTGAACATGACCCCGGGCCCGGCGTATCCGTCGCAAGCTGGGCGCTCGATTACCCACGCGGCTCGCAGGTAAGCGAACACGCTCACTTTTCCGATCAGTTGGTATATGCGACGCAAGGGGTGATGGAGGTTTCATCCGGGAAAAGTGTCTGGATGATCCCGCCGCATTTCGGCCTGTGGATCCCGGCCCGGACCCGGCATCAGATCAGGATGCCGGAAGCAGTTTCGATGCGGAGGCTTTACCTGCGCCCGGGCTTGGCCAAGGTGTCAACCGATTGCGCCGTTCTCCATATCAGTTCACTGCTCCGCGAGGTCATTTCCGAGATCGTCCGTCTCGGCAAGGTCAGGACTCGCAGTCGAGTCGAATGTGCCTTTCGCGACGTTCTAATAGCTCTATTGCTAAGGGCGTCTGCTGTTCCGACGGGCATTTGGCTGCCTCAAGACCCGCGCGCTCTTGCTGTCGCAACTTCCGTTCTCCGCGATGGAAAATATCGTCGACGCCTAGTCTCTCTGTGCAGCGCAGCTGGTGTGAGCGTAAGGACTCTGCAACGTACCTTTCGGCGCGAGGTGGGCATGGATTTTGAGTCCTGGCGTCGACAAGTGCGACTCATGAAGGCGACGGAATTGCTGATCGCCGGCTTCTCCGTTAAAGGAGCGTCCTATGCGGTCGGATATCGCCAGCAGTCGGCTTTCGTAGCCGTGTTCCGAAAGACGTTCGGTGCTACGCCAAAATCCTGGGTCCGGTCACTGGCGCGGCTGAATTGAAATAAGCCGCGACTGGCAACGGAGCGTCCGCCGCTGTGTTATCCTCCCGCGCCATGGACCGACGCGAGTTTGTAGTAGCCACTGCCCTGACTGCCGCGTCTGCTGCGGTTCCCAAGTGGATGCAGGCGCAAGATAACCCTGACCTGAAGCCCATCTTTGCCGAAGCCGACAAGCGTCACGACGAGGCCTTAACGCGCTTGCAGACGTGGATCAAGCAGCCGTCGATCGCGGCCGAGAACCGCGGCATGAACGAAGGCTGCCAGCTCATGATGGACATGCTCCGCGAGGCGGGCTTCACCGGCATCGAGAAGGTCTCGACCGATGGCCAGCCCGGCGTCCACGCCGTGATGGACAATGGCGCGCCGCGCACGATCGGGATCTACTACATGTACGACGTGAAGCAGGTGGACCCGAGCGAGTGGTCGTCGCCGCCGTTCGAGGCGCGGCTGGTGGACAAGCCCGGCTTCGGCAAGTGCGTGGTCGGGCGCGGCGCCGTCAACCAGAAAGGCCCGGAAGCGACGTTCCTGGCGGCGCTGATGGCCATCAAGGGCGCGGGACGGAAGCCGCCGGTGAACTTCGTGTTCGCCGCCGAGGGAGAGGAAGAGATCGGGTCGCCGCATTTCCACCAGATCGTGCGGCGTCCGGACATCCTGGCGAAGTTCAAGAAGTGCGACGGCGTCTTCATGCCCAACGCCGCGCAGGACCCCGACGGCAACGTAACGCTGACGTTCGGCGCGAAGGGCGTGGTCGAGCTGGAGCTGACGTCGAGCGGTGAGAAGTGGGGACGCGGCCCGCGCGCCGACGTCCACAGCAGTAACAAAGCGCGGCTGGACGCTCCGGCGTGGCACCTGGTACAGGCGCTGGCGACGATGGTGGCGAAGGACGGCAACACGATCACCATCGACGGATATGCGAAGAGCGCGCGTCCGATCTCGGCGGCGGAGAAGGCTATGTGCGCCGACGCAGCGAAGCGCATGAACGAAGCCACGGTAAAGAAGTCACTGAGCACCGATCGCTGGATCAACGACGTCCCGTTCGAGCGCGCGCTGGAGATGCTGGTCGCCGACCCGACGTGCAACATCGAGGGACTGGTCGGCGGATACACCGGACCGGGAGGTAAGACGGTCCTGCCGCACATGGCGAAGGCGAAGCTGGACCTGCGGCTGGTGCCGGACATGACGGCGAAGGAGTCGCTGGAGCAGGTGAAAGCGCACCTGGCGAAGCACGGCTTCGGCGACATCGACGTGAACATGTCGGGCGGATACGACCCGACGATGACGCCGCAGGACGCGAGCATCATCAAGAGCGAGATCGCGGTGTACAAGCGGCTGGGCGTCGATCCGATCATGCTGCCGCGGAATGCCGGTAGCTGGCCGGGATACGTGTTTACCGGCGATCCGCTTCGCTTACCGGCTGGGCATTTCGGCATGGGACACGGAAGCGGAGCGCACGCGCCGAACGAGTACTACGTGATTGAGTCGTCCAATCCGAAGGTGCTTGGCATGGACGGAGCGGTGAAGGCGCATGTGGAGTATCTGTATGAGCTGGCGAAGAGGAGCTGAAAACAACACCATTGCCGATTGTCGATTGATGATTGCCGATTGAAAGGCGTTCACCACAAAGGACACGAAGGGACACGAAGGAGAAACACAAGGTCCTTCGACTCGAAAGCCGCATGCTCTGCATGCGGCTTTCTCGCTCAGGATGACAAGGCGCTAGGGTCTGCGCTCGCGTAGAATGTTGAGTTTCTCAGGAGCGCAATCATGAGCGTATTGCAGGAGTTAGAGCCGAAGGCAGTCTGGAAGCATTTCGACGAGATCACGAAGATCCCGCGGCCGAGCGCGAAGGAACAGAAAGCGCGCGAGTGGGTACTGGCCAAGGCGAACAAGAAAGGGCTTGAGGTCCACGAGGACAAGGTCGGGAACATCGTCATCCGCAAGCCGGCGCACAAGGGACGCGAGGCGGCGCCGACGGTCGTGCTGCAAGGCCATCTGGACATGGTCTGCGAGAAGAACGAGAGCGTGCAGCACGATTTCGATAAAGACGCGATCCGGGTCGTCCGCAAGGGCGAGTGGCTGTACGCGGATGGGACGACGCTGGGCGCGGACAACGGCGTGGGTGTCGCGGCCGCGCTCGCGGTCATGGAAAGCGACGACATCAAGCACGGCCCGCTGGAGTTCGTGTTCACCATCGACGAAGAACGCGGGCTGACGGGAGCGTCGGAGTTCCAAGGCGGCGTGCTCAAAGCCAGGTACTTCCTGAACCTCGACGGCGAAGAGAAGGGCACGCTGTGCATCGGGTGCTCGGGCGGAGTGAATACCACCGCGAAGAGGAAAGTCGGGCTCCGGAGTCCGGGGTCCGGAAATGCATACAAGATCAAAGTATCCGGGCTGAAGGGCGGGCACTCGGGCGTGGACATCCACCTCGGGCGCGGGAACGCGATCCGCGTGCTCGGCGGGATGGTGCAGAGGATCGTCGAGAAGCTGGGCGCCGAAGTCGCGGACCTCAAAGGCGGAAGCGCGAGGAATGTTATCCCGCGCGAGGCGTCGGCGGTGGTAGTGATGGACAGCGCGCGCGAGGCGGAACTCAAGCAACTGGTCACGCTATTCGAGGCGGAGACGAAGACCGATCTCGGGAGCTTCGATCCGGGCGTGCAGATCACGGTCGAGCCGACAGAGAAGCCGGCGCGGGTGATGGAAGCGAAAGACGCGGCGGAGGTCGTGGACCTGCTGGTGTCGATCCCGCACGGAGTGCTGGCGATGAGTCCGGACGTGCCGGGGCTGGTGCAGAACTCGACTAACCTGGCGACGGTGTCGGTGAAGGGCGACGAGGTGGAGATCGGCAGCAGCCAGCGGAGCGCGATCGAGGCGAGCAAGATGGCGGCGGCGCGCCAGGTGGCGACGGCGTGCAGGCTGGCGGGATTCGAGGTCGAGCACGCGGGAAGTTATCCGGGATGGAAGCCGGAGCCGGGCAGCGAGATCGTGCAGAAGTGCAAAGAGGCGTTCCAGGAAGTGTTCGGGTTGGAGACGCGGCTGGTGGCGATGCACGCGGGGCTGGAGTGCGGCGTCATCGGAGAGAAGTATCCGGGGATGCAGCTCATTTCGTTCGGGCCGCAGATCGAGAGTCCGCACAGTCCGAATGAGAGAGTGGAGATCGGGTCAGTGGCGGAGTTCTGGAAGTATCTGAGGGCGGTGCTGGAGAAGCTGTAAGAACTCACCACAGAGGACACAGAGGAACACAGAGAAAGCGTTCACACGAAGGACACCAAGTACACACGAAGGGCACGAAGAAAAGACCGCTCAGAGTTCGGCACTGGTTGACTGTTTGCAGGCGGGTCGCATATTGTGACCCGCCATAAATTTATCATCAGGAACTCTGGAGGGAATCATGCGGAGAGCTGTTGTCGTCGCAGCGTTGGTAATGGTGAGTTGCATCGTCGCAGTTGCGCAGGAGACGCCGACGGAGCGTGAGGCGGCGCGCGATGTAGTGCGTAAGATCGACCAGTTGGAGAAGTCGCTGGATGCGCCGTCGTGGGTGGCGAAGCTGACGGCGCCGGATGCGCAGCGGGACCAGGTCGTCGCGCGGGCGAAGCAGTTGATGGAGACGGAGCTGTTGGCGATGTCGGACGACATCACGCGCCACCCGGAGATCGGATTCGCAGAGACGCGGTCGGTGGAGAAGCTGGTGACGTACCTGAAGGCGCACGACTTCGACGTGACGGTCGGCGCGGCGGGCTTGCCGACGGCGTTCGTTGGGCGCTGGAAGGGAAGCAACGGCGGGCCCGTGCTGGGCGTGATCCTGGAGTACGACGCACTGCGCGGAACGAAAGGACCGTTCCACGGAGACCAGCACAGCGCGCAGGGACCGGTGGGAATGGCGGCGGCGATCGCGATGGCGGAGTGGCTAGGCAGGACGCATACGCCGGGAACCGTGATGGTGTTCGGCACGCCGGGCGAGGAACGAATGCCGCCGAACGCGAAAGAACAGATGTTCAAGGCGGGGGTGTTCAAGGGGGTCGACATCCTGGTCCGGAGCCACTCGTTGATTTCGACGACGCGATCGGCGCCGGGGTTCGGCATCTGCTGCATGAATATCGACGGGGTGCGCTACACGTTCGAGGGCGCGCCGGCGCACCAGCTCACGTCATGGAATGGACGGAACGCGCTCGAGGCGGTGATCCACCTGTTTAACAACATCGATAGCGTTCGGAGCAATATCCGCCCGGAGGCGCGGATCCAGGGCGTGATCATGGAGGGCGGCGCGGCGCCGAACGTGGTTCCGGACCACACGTCGGCGGATTTCTATATTCGATATCCGGACGCGGTATACCTGAAGCAGGTGCGCGAGTTCGTGGATGACGCGGCGAGGGGGGCGGCGCTGTCGACGGGGACGAAGGTGAAGATCGACAACTACGCGCAGGACCGGGACGGGATCTCGGTGGCGACGCTGGACGAGGTGGGATTCGCGTACATGAAGAAATACGGCGCGAACAACGTGGAGGCCGAGCCAGGCAAGCCGTCGGGATATGAAGAGACGGGAAGCGTGTCGATGGCGATACCGGGGATGGGGTTCACGGCGGCGTCGTCGACGGCGACAAACCACACGTACCAGATGGAGGCGGACGCGTTGACGGAAGTCGGGCACAAGGGATTCATGGTGGACGCGGAGGGGATGACGGCGCTGCTATACGACTTTGCCACGCACGCGGATTATCGGGCGGCGGTGAAGCGGGAGTTTGATGGCATCAAGGCGTTGTTCGGGGAGTACACACAGGCGCTGGAAAAGGTGTACACGGTGCCGCAGGTGCCGGAGCCGAAGTAGGGAGCTATGACGAGAAGTTCTCAGCGGCGCGGCTAAAGCCGTGCCCTTCCGCAACAAGAACCAGCGTGGCAGGCGAGACGCCCGCGCTACGAGAAAACAACGCGAGACGCCTGCGTTACCAGGTCTTCTTGATCTGGGTGTCGAAGCCGAAACCGCCGTTCTGGTCGCGGGTGCCGCTGAAGGAAAGGCGGGGCGAGGCGTGGTATTCGAGGCGGATGGTTTCGTACTGCGTCTGGCTGATGTCGGTAGCGAAATCGACGTAGATCTTGCTGGTGACACGCTGCTGGATGGCGATATTGGCGCCGGCACTCTGGCCAGCGCCCCCGAGCACAGGATCGATAGAGAGCTGCGAGATGCCGGCGATCTTTTCGACGCGGCTGGTCACCTGGCTGCTGACCTGCGAAGCGACGAGCGATTCGGCGCCGAGCGCGCCCGGCGTGGACGGATTGTTTGCCTGCGCTTCGGAAGTCTTGCCAAAAGCGATGAGGTTAATGATGTCGGCGGGCGGAAGCGCAGGGTCCGACGCATAGTTCGTGTGCAAGTGGTCGGCCGGGCCCCAGAGGCGCATCTGGATGTTGTACTGGTCGATCGTCGTATTCACCGACACGTTCAACACGGGCTCGGTAACCGACGGGTTAATGAAATCGACCGTCCCGCCCTGAAGGACGTAGCGGTTGCCCATGAGGATGAGGTCGCCGCCGTTCAGGTTCACGCGTCCGAGCACGACCGGTTGCGCGGCGGTGCCGGTGATGCGCAGATTAGCCGCGCCCTGAACACTCAAGGTGCGGCTGGTCAGGTTGACGCCGCTGGTGGAGCGGAGCGCGACGTCGAGCTTAAGGCCGTTGGCGAAACCCGTGGTCGGGGGTGGAGTGGCTTCGCCGCCGCCAAGTGAGCCCATGAAATTCATGAGGTCGAAGTCGGGAGTGAACTGAAGCTGTTCAATGTTCACCTGGCCGCGGAGGATCGAAGTGGTTGGCGTTCCGTTGAGCGCGAGGTTGGTGTTGATCGCGGTGCGAATGCCGCCGGGAATGAGCATGCGCATGTTGTTGCCGTGTAGCGCGAGGTCGAAAAAGATATTGGGGCGATAAGCGACGCCGCCGGTCGCGGTGACGGTGCCGTCGCCGACAGTTCCGGTGAACGAAGTGATGTTGAGGTGATCGCGGGTAAGAGTCATGACACCGTTGCCGTTGGACAAGCCGATCGGCAAGTCGCCGGTGGCGAAGGTCGCGTTGACGATGCGCACCTGGCCCTGAACGTCGGGATTCGACGTATTACCCATGCCATTGATGTCGAACTGAAGCTGGCCGGAGCTGGCGATGTCGGGATCGATCATAGAGGCAATCCGGAGGTCAACATTCCCGAGGAGCATCAGGCGAGCCGGAGCGTTGCTGGATACGGGAACGGAGCCTTGGAATTCCAGGTTCGTGCCCGTGCCGCGCAGGGTCGAGCGCTGGACTTCGAGCACGCCGTTCGTGTAGTCGGCTTTGATAGGGTTCGCGGCCGCGAGCTGGACGGTGTTCTTGTAATTGACCGAGAGCTGCGGGATGACGAGGTGCGCCTCGACCAGATCTTTGCGCTTGAGCGGGCCGCGGACGATGGCGTGGAGTTCGGTCTGGCCGGTGATGTTTCCAGCCTGCGTGGGCGCATAGATGGCAAGGAGCGGCGCGAATGGGATCACCTGCGAATCGAGAGTGACGTTGCCGTAGTAGTCGCCGACAAGCTGCACCGTGCCGTGAGCGCGGATGGCGGTATTCACCACGCTTGAATTCAAGTCGAAATTGGCGACGTGATTGGCGACGGCGGCCTGGAGAGCCAGGCCGCTGATCCGCTGACCGTGCAAGTTGAGTTGCGGAATCTGTGCGTTCGCGGTGAGCTCGGGATCATGGATGCTGCCGCGCGCGTTGGCGACGAGGCTGAGCACGCCGGTGACGTCCATGCCGCGCGCTTTCACGGTCTCAAGCTGCGCGAGTTGCACGCCGGGCACGCGCAGGTCGGCAGTGAAGGTCTGCGCCTTGGTGTCGTAGTTCAAATTGCCGTTGGCCGTGCCGGCGGGAATCTTCGCGTTCAAGGCGGCAGTGAGAACGTTCCCATTGGCCTGAAGATTGGCGTTCAGGTTCTGGATGGTTTCGCCGCTCACCTTTCCATTGGTGAGCGAGAGCGAGCCGCGCCCGACGGGACTGAGTTCGGTGCCGTGAAGCGAAAGGTTCGCGTTCAAAATACCTGCAACCGGCGTGGACGGTGCAGCGGCCTTCGCGAGCGTCCCGATATTGATCTGCGAAGCGTTGAGGCCCGCCTGGAACTGCGAAGTGTTGGTGAACTTCCAGCGCTGAAGAGCGGTCGCGAGATTGAAGGTGATGGCGCCCCGATCGAGCGCCTGAAGTTGTCCGTTCTGCAACGCGGCTTGCGAGGGACTGGCGTCGACGTGTGTGCGCAGGAACCGCCACGCTGTGCCTTTGGCGCGCAGGTCCGAAACAGTGAGATCGCCGACCAGGTGCGGGTTTGTGGTCGAGCCGCTCACAGTGCCGGCGAAAGATGCAGTTCCCGACAAGCCGAGGTCCTGCGGGACGGCCACGCCGAACGAAGCTGCCATGGTCTGAATCTGCTGCAGATCGACGTTCTGCAGGTTCACCGAAAGCGCTGAGCGATTGCTGATGGCGCCGTTCAGGTTGAGCGTCATCTGCCCGGCCTTGAGATAGCTGTTGTTGAGCGCAATCTGCCGGGTGGCGGCATTGTAATTGGCGTGGATAGCGGCTTGTAGGGGAACGGGAGCGGCGCCGGGTTGCGGCGTCATGCTGCCTTGCAACGAGAGATCGCTCTGGGCGACGAGGTCGTTCGTCGTCTTGCCCCAGGTAGCGTGGATGCGACCGCCGGCAGTGCCGTTCACGGCAGTCTTTGCCAGCGCTGGAGAAGAAGTCTTGACCTCGTTCTTTGCCTGGGCAAGAGAGAGGCCGTTGATCCGAGCATCGAGCGTCGAGTGCGAGTTGCCAGTCAGGTCACGGGTCTGGAGCGTGCCCGTCAGGGTGCCGCCGAGTAGGTTCGCGTGGAGGTTGTTCACCAGCAGATTGCCGTTGGCGACGCTGTAACTTGCGTCAAGATTCCGGATCGGGCCGCGGAACTGCGGCGTATTCACCAGCAACTGCGGGCTGCTGACCTGACCATGAAGCACGAGGCCGGCGAGGAACGGACGGTTGGGCACAGCCGCGTAATCCAAGTGGCCATTAGCTTGAATGACGCCCGCCGGCAGCGACGGATTTCTAATGATCCGGGCGAACTGGCCCGAATCGAGGTGAGCGTCGTAGTTGACGGTCAACTTCGGCTGGGCGTAGTTCTCCAGCGTTGCGTTGAGCGAAAAGTTAGATGGTCCGGCGTTAACGGCGGCGTTGGTCAGGATGAACTTCTCCCGATTCGCTTTGAAGTGGGCCTCAAGCGAGTGTGGCAGGGGATTGAAGTTCTCCATCTTGATGACGCCGTTGCTATAGCCCAGGTCGCCGGCGTACTCGGACTTGGCAACGTCGAAGCCGGACTGCAGGTGCAAATCGCGGAGGTCGGCCTGGAGCGCGCTCTTGAGGTTGTTGTAGGAGATCTCGCCGTTATTCAGCAGCGCGTGCCGGATACCGAGGTCGAACACGCTCGTGTTGTTCTGCTGCTCTTTGTTCGTCGTCTTGGTCTGCGGCAGATTGTCGGCGCCCGATTTGTCGACGTAGACGTGCACGATGGGGCGGTCGACCGTGATGTCGTCGAGGTACCAGGTCTTGCGCATCAACGAGGTGACCTTAACGGCGACGTGAATACGATCGGCGGTGAGAAGCGCGGGGGTGGGATAGGGCGCAGCACCATTGACGACGATGTCGTAGAGGTCGACGGTCGGGCTGATGCCGGACCAACTCAGGTGAAAGTCACGCGCGCGCACCTGGGAGCCGAGCGCGGCACTGACGCGTGCCTGCGCCGTCGCCAAGATGTAGCGGTGGAAGCGGTCGCTGTGCAGAAGCACGATGATGGCGACAGCGATCAGGAGAATGAGGATAGCGATGCCGCCGAAAATCCAGGCGACGACGCGGGTCCAGCGCCGCTTGCGAGGGTGCTCCGGCTCCTCGGGCGGCTGGTAGTCGTAAAGCGGCGGAAGATTGCGTGCGGCGCTCAAAATGCCTGTCCCAATGTCACGAAGAACTGAGTGGATTTGATTCCGGGGATGGGGTTGAGGTTGTGGCCGACGTCGATGCGAACGGGCCCGACCGGGGTCTTATAGCGCAGGCCGAGACCGATGGTGTTGGTGTAATTGGCCCAGAAGTTGTGGAAGCCGACGAGCGCGTAGACGTTGCCGCCGTCATAAAAGGTGACGATGCCCAGGTTCTTGTGGACGAGCGGCAGGTCGTAATTTATCGGAATGCGGAACTCGGAGTTGAGGATGACGAGCTGGTTGCCGCCGAGCGGGGCGTTGATCTGAGAGGTGCAGCCCGTGTTGAGGCACACGGGATGTTGGGGGCCAGCTCCGTTGAGCGGGAATCCGCGGAGCGTACTGCCGCCGCCGGAGAAGAATTTCTGGCTCAGAGGAACGCGGCTGCCGTTGAAAGGCTGCTCGAGCCCGAGCCGGAAGCTGTTCGCCCAGATGATGCCGTGGAAGATCTTCTTGTAATACGCGCTTTGGCCGAGGAAGCGCGCGAAATCAACGTTAGAACCGATAGCACTGGGATTGATGCCGATCTCGGCGGTGTGGTAGATGCCCTTGGTTGCGTCGAGCGGGTTGTCGCGGGTATCGCGGACGAAGGTCGTGGAAACTGTGGATAAGCGAGTATGACGGTCCTGGGCAGGAACGAGGTCGGGGAAGAGGAGGCGGGTCAGACCGGTCTCGCTGAAGTTGTAGCGGAGGAAGAAATTGTTGGTCTTGTCCTTATTGAGCGCGCGCTGTAGCTGCCAGCCGGCCGAGGCAAGGCGCGCGCTGTAGATCGGGTTGGTGCTGTCGTGCTCACCGGAGATGTTGAAGGTCGAGGACCAGTTGGTGAAGCGCCAATGAGGGTCGATGTAGGCGATGTTAAGCCGCTGGTCGAGGCGTCCGGCAAGGCCGGCGAGGGTGATGGTCTCGGCTTTGCCGCGGATGTTCTTGCGCGTGTACAGGAAAGTGCCTCGCGGTCCGAAGAATGTTTTCTGGCTCGTCCTGAAGTTCGACGGCAAACCGATAGGAGGTATTCCGGGGACCGCGATGGTGCCGCTCGGGATGCTGCCGCCGCGGTTGATGACTTCGAAACCAAAGCCGTAGGTGATGCTGTTCTTTTTCGCCTCATGAACCTTGATGACGGCGTCTTCCTGCGTCTGGGTAGTGATGGTGCGGCGCGGGTCGATCTCGGCCCAATCGAAAACGCCGAGGTTGTAGAGATTGTTCTCCGAGGCTAGAAGTTGGTCTTCACGCATGGGAGCGCCGGGGGTGAGCTGCGTGACGCGATCGATGAGCGCGGGCAGCGTGTCCTTGCGGCCGAGCATGACGATCTTCGCGGTCTGCACGCGCGGGCCTTCGGTGATCTCGTAGGTGACGTCGAGGTGGTGCTTGTCCTTGCCGATCGGTTTGGCGGTGGCGCGGAAGCTGGCGTTCAGGTACCCCTTGAGCAGGTAGGTCTGCACGATGCGGTTGCGGTCGTCGTCGACGAGCTTCTGGGAGTAGGGCTGGCCGGGACCGAGCTTCAGGCCTCCGGGCGCAAGCTGGTTCTCGGGCAGGGTGTTGTTGCCGGAGATATGCAGGGCTTCGACGATGTCCTGCTGGCCTTCGTCGACACGGAACGTCACATCGATGTTTCCGTTGGCGGCGGTCTTCACCTGGGGCGTGACTTTGACGTCGCTGTAGCCGTTCGACTGGTACACCTTCTTCAGGTTGTTGACGCTGGTGCGGACGAGTTTCTCGCTGTAATCGCCGTGCGAGAAGAAATGAGCCTGGGAGACTTTGACGTGGCCCATGAGATCCTTCTCGCCGATGTGCCCGTTGCCGACAATGTCCACGTCGCTGACCTTGTGACGGGGCCCCTTGTCGATGGCATAGACGATGGTCTCGCCGTCCGGGTCCTTCTGCTCCTGGACGGTGACCTTCGTGTCGAAGTAGCCCTTCTGCTGGAAATACGAGATGAGGTTCTGGCGGCCCTCCTGGATCAACTCGGGGCCGAGTCCCGCCTCCTGGTAAACGGGCAAAAGCTTGTTGCGGGTCCAGCTCCACAGGTGGGCCCCCTGCACCTTAACGTTGACGACAGGGCCGGTCTGGACGCTGAAGGTGATGTCGGCGCGGTTGGTCTCCGGATCGTAATTGGCGCCGACCAGGCGGACCGAAGCCGCGAGGTGGTGCTGCTTCAGCAGGCTGTCTTCCAGGTATGTGGTGGCATTCTGGAGGTGCTTCAGCCTGTACGGCTTGCCGCGGATGACGTCGGCGCTCTTCAGGCGCGCGATGATGCTGGTGACCTTGCCGGCGAGCAGTTTGTTTTCCTCAGGAGTGGAGCCGACGATCTGTAAGGTGCCGAATTTGGCGCGGCGGCCCAGGTCGGTGGCGAAGGAGACGTTCACCAGGCCGTGTACCTGGTCGATCTGAGTCTGCGTGGTGACCTTCGCCTTGAAGAACCCGGAGCGCTGGAAGAACTTCTGGAGCGCGTTGCGGGCGTTATCGACGTCGACCGGCGTGTAGGCGCCGCGAGGTGGATAGTCGGAGATCTGAAGCAGGCGCGAGTACGAGAAATTGTTGAGGGCGCCGGGGAATTCGTAAACGCCAAAGTACATCGCAGGCTGGAGAACGAATATGACGCGGATGCCGGCGGGTTCGGGCCGGATCTCGAGTTCAACGGCCTGAAAGCGTCCGGTGTGCTGGAGCGCTTCGATGGCCCGATCCACGTTCGCGCGGGAGAAGGGGGTTCCGGGTTTTTGAAATAACAGGTCCTGGTAGTCGGCCGGATTGAGTCCCGGCTGGCCGGCAAGTTCCACGGTGGTGACGTGTTGTCCTTCGTAGGAGGGCAGCGTCTCCAGGACCTGGGGCGCGGTGCGCGGCGCCTGCTGCGGAGATGCGGTCGCCCCGGTCTGCGCGAATAACAAGGAGGTTAGAAGTAAGCCGGTCAACAGAACGACAAGGCGAAGGTGAGTGGCCGAGGAATGGAGCATGGGTGTACCGGCGTGGCGATCGTCACCAAGCCAATGATGTGAGATGAGGCTGCAAGCTGCGCGTTTGCCACGGGTTCGGGGAAAACCAGCAGACCGGAAAGCGCCGAGATACGAAACGTTACAGCGGCATACCTGATAAAGTTCTAAACGAATGAGAGAAGAAATCCAGGGAAAGCAGCGGGCGTTAGAGGCGAAGCTGCGGGAGTGCGGGCGTCTGCTGGTCGCGTATTCGGGCGGGACGGACTCGGCGTACCTGGCTTACGTCGCGCATCGCGTGATGGGGCAGGAGATGCTTGCGGTGATGGCGGATTCGGCGTCGCTGGCGCGCAGCCAGTACGCGGACGCGCTGGTATTCGCGCAGGAGCACGGAATCCCGCTGCGGATCCTCGAGACCGCGGAGCTGGACAATCCGGATTACGCGCGGAATGCGGCGGACCGGTGCTTTCACTGCAAAGACGAGCTATTCACGGTGATGGAGCAACTGCGCGAGTCTGAAGGGTTTGCGGCCGTGGCGTACGGCATGAACAAGGATGACCAGGGAGATTTTCGACCGGGGCAGCGCGCGGCGAAGGAGCATGGCGTCGTGGCACCGCTGCTGGATGCGGGATTGAGTAAGGCGGAGATCCGCGAACTGGCGAGAGAGGCGGGACTGCGGGTGTGGGACAAGCCGGCCTCGGCTTGCCTGTCGTCGCGGATCGAGTACGGACGGCCGGTGACGCGCGAGGCGCTGGGCCAGGTTGAGCAGGCGGAGGACCTGTTGCACGAACTGGGGTTCCGAGTATTCCGAGTCCGCCACCATGGCGAGATCGCGCGGATCGAGGTCGCACGCGAGGAGATGAAGGCGCTGTTTGAGCCCGGCGTGCTCGAGCGCGTGAACCAGGAATTGAAGGAACTGGGATTCAAGTTTGTGACGGTGGACATGGAGGGTTACCGCTCGGGTTCGATGAATGCTGTGCTGCCGGTGAGTCAATTGATCTCCGCGGGAGGGAAGGAATGAAAGTCGCGTATCTCGACTGCTTCTCGGGGATCTCGGGCGACATGATGCTGGGGGCGCTGGTGCACGCGGGTGTCGATGCGGAGCTGTTCCGGAGGACGATCGAAGCGCTTGGGGTGGAGGCGCGGATCGAAGTGCGCGCGGTGAATCGCAGCGGGATCAGCGCGACCAAGGTGGATGTGATCACGCCGGAAGGGCGCGACGACGACAAGCACCTCGTTCTGGAGCACGCCGAGCCCACCCTTCCAACCCCAGTCAGGGTGGGGCACCCGGAGCATGAACATCATCATGATCACGACCACCATCATCATGACCACGATCACGCACATGAAGCGCACGAGCATGAACATCGTCATGAGCACGGGCGATCCCTGCACGAAATCGAGCACCTGATCGGGGCGGCGCGGATCGAGCCGGAGGTGCGCGAGTTGGCGTTGCGGGCGTTTCGGCTGCTTGGAGAGGCCGAGGCGAAAATCCACAACATTCCGCTGGAGAAGATCCATTTTCATGAAGTGGGCGCGGTGGATGCGATCGTGGACATCGTGTGCGCGGCTGCGGGATGCGTTTACCTGGGTGTCGAACGATGGATGTGCTCGCCGGTGAATGTTGGCGGCGGTACCGTAAAGTGCGCGCACGGTGTATTTCCGGTGCCGGCGCCGGCGACAGCGGAATTGCTGAAGGGAGCGCGGGTATACAGCTCCGGAATCAACGCGGAGTTGGTGACGCCGACGGGCGCGGCGATCCTGCGCGCGCTTGGGGTCGAGTTTGCCGGTATCCCCGAGCTGACGGTCGAACGCATCGGTTACGGCGCCGGAAGCAGGGACCCGAAAGAGATCGCCAACGTTGTGCGGATCACGGTCGGCGAGGCGGTCGCGAAATCAGAAGAAGCCGACGTCGTGACGGTGATGGAGACGGCCGTGGACGACCTGACGCCGGAGATCATCGGGTACACGATCGAGCAGGCGTTCGCGGCGGGCGCGCTGGACGTGATGGTCACGCCGGTGCAGATGAAGAAGAACCGGCCGGGAAACCTGATAACGGCGCTGTGCCGTCCCGAGCACGCGGAACGGATCAGCGGGCTGCTGCTGCGCGAAACAAGCGCGCTGGGCGTGCGCATGCGGCAGGAGCGGCGGCGAATCATGCAGCGGAATTTCGAAACCGTCGCGACACGGTGGGGAGATGTGCGCGTGAAGATCGGATATCTAGATGGCGAGGTCGCGAACCGCGCGCCCGAGTACGAAGACTGCCGGCGCATCGCGCAGGAGCGTGGGATTCCGCTGAAGCAGGTGATGCAGGAAGCGATGAGATTGATTAACAGGAAGGTTAGCGACACCACCGGGGCGTAGACGCAGAGGACGCAGGGAACACAGAGGTTCTTTTCTTAATTCTCGGGTCACGAATCGATATGGATCGTCAGGCGGTATTGGAATTGCTGGAAGAGGTGCGGAGGGAGCGGGTGTCGCCGGAAGCGGCGATGGAGCGCCTGAAGATCATGCCGTTCGAGGACGCGGGGATCGCGAAGATCGACCACCATCGCACGTTGCGGCTGGGATTGCCCGAGGTGATCTACGCGGCGGGGAAGACGCCGGCGGATACGGCGGAGATCTTCGCGCGAATGGCGGCACACGGCGGAAACGTGCTGGCCACGCGCGTGACCGCGGAACACGCCGCGGCGGTGCAGGCGCGCGTGCGGGAGGCAGAGTATCGGGAGCGGGCGCGGACGATATCACTGGTGCAGGACGCGACGGAGCGCGGCAAGGGAGTGATAGCGGTGTTGTGCGCGGGGACGAGCGATCTGCCGGTTGCGGAAGAAGCGGCAGAGACGGCGCGGGTGATGGGGAACCGGTTCGAGCTGGTGTCGGATGTTGGAGTCGCGGGGCTGCATCGCTTGCTGGCTCACCAGGACGTGCTGACGTCGGCGCGAGTGTTCATCGTGTGCGCTGGGATGGAAGGCGCGCTGCCGAGCGTGGT
The DNA here is from genome assembly GCA_964559835.1 of uncultured Terriglobales bacterium. Lineage (GTDB taxonomy): Bacteria > Acidobacteriota > Terriglobia > Terriglobales > Acidobacteriaceae > DAISJI01. The sequence goes on along the minus strand of CAZLJE010000033.1, from coordinate 16,843 downwards.
GGCGGGATTGGTGGGCGCGCCGGTGATCGCGGTACCGACGAGCGTTGGATATGGAGTGTCGTTCCAGGGAGTCACGGCGCTGCTGGCGATGATGAACTCATGCGCGCCGAACGTGACGGTCGTCAACATCGACAATGGATTTGGGGCGGCGTACGTGGCGTCGATGATCAACAGACTGTAGGGCTCAGGGCGTAGGGCTTAGGGCAAAACGGTTCACACGAAGGATACGAAGTACTCACGAAGGCGTGGGCCCCACCTCAGCGGCTAAAGCCGCACACCTCGCGCAAATGAAACGGCGCGGCTAAAGCCGCGCCCTTCCGAAAGAACCCCGTCCATTGTTAGAACGAGAACTGGGCCATGAGCATGACGCGGCGGTTGGCAGCCTGTCCGCCGCCGCCGAAGCCGCCCGCTAAAGAGTTCGATATTCCGAAGAGCGGCGAACTCAGGTTGCCGACGGGTACGGCAGCGTTCACGTGGTTGAAAAGGTTGTTGGCGTTGAGGCTCAACGTCAGGTTATAGCGCTTGTTGGTGCCGCCGGGGCCGCCGAACGGACCTCCGCCTCCACCCATGCGAATCATGCCGCCACCGGGCATGCCACGGCCGCCACCATGGTCGCCGCCACCGCCGGGGCCGCGGTCTCCACCGCCACCACCACCACCGCGATTCGCCTCCCGGTTAAGTGAAGGACCGAAGCCGATGGTCTTGCTGACGCGCAGGTTGATGCTGAACTGCCCGGGGCCGGTGCCGTAGTTGACCGGGATGACATTGCCGGTCGTCGCTTGCGTGTTGAAGATACCCCAAGGAGTACAAACGACAACTTTGCCGTCGCAAGGGCCGGTGCCGAAAACCGGACGGTCGTTGAATTGTGAGTCGCCGTTCAGGTCGCGGCCGAGCGTGACGTTGAACGGGTTGCCGGAGCTGACGACGATGAAGGGGTTGAAACGCACACCCCAAGGCGCCGAGACGTTGCCGCCGACGAAGAAGCGGTGCCGAACGTCATATCCGGTGCGGCCGTATTCGTTGGCGAGGCTGTACTGGTTGACGGGGAAGCTGTTGGCGCCGGAGGTGTTGCCGCTGGCGTAGTTCAGCACGTAGAAGCTGTTGAGGCTGACCTTCGCGCCAATGCGAACGTTCGCGTTAGTGATGAACTGGTTCTGGTCGAAGACGCCCTCGGAGGCGAATTCATAAACGTTGGCGGTGCCGCCGAGCGGACGGACGCCGGTGCCCGGGCCGGTATAGGTCCCCGGAAGCGGGGCGTTGATGTTGTGCGTCAGCAGCTGATGGCGGCCTTCCGAGTGCAGATAGGTAACGGCAACGGTCGCTGTCTTCGTCAGTTGATGTTCGAGGGTTGCCGCGGACTGGATCACGTAAGGCGCGTGCAAGTTGGGCGCGATGCGATACGTCGTCGGCGAACTCAGGCCGCCGGTCAGAGTACTCGGCGCGGGAACGGCCGGGTAGAAATCAGGATTGGTCACGACGTAGTTCTGCTGCGTGACGCCGTTCAGGCGCTGCGCCGTCATGACGAGGCCTTCGCTGAAACGATCGTAAAAGATGCCGCTGCCGAGGCGAAGGACCGTCTTGGCCGGACCGTTCTTGACGCGACCAAGGCCCCAGGCGAAACCGATGCGCGGTCCGAAATTGAAGTTATTGCTGATGTTGTTCTGCGTTTCGAAGCGAAGGCCGGTGGTCAACGTCATGTTGGGACGGATCGTCCACGTGTCTTCGGCGAAGATGCCGGCGTCTTCCTGGCTGATGCTTACCAACGGCGTTCCGGCGGTGAGGCGAAACTGGCTGGCGCCGCCGCCGGCAGCGCGGATCTGCGCCGGCGTCCATCCCAGGGCCAAGCCCTGCTGGGTGATCTGGTATGCCGTAAGCGAATTGAAGGTGTACGAGCCGTTGTAGCCGGAGGTGGAGTCGTTAGCGTCGCGGACGGCGCGGAAGCGGCCGCCGATCGAGATCAGGTGCTTGCCGTGCGTCATGCGGAGGTTGTTCTGGAGTTCGTAGCGGTCTGTGTGGTCCTGCGAGATGCCGCTCGTACTGCCGCCGCTGTTGAACGCACCGAGCACTCCAATGTAAGGCGCGGAACTCAGCGCTGAGCTCGAGTTGCGATTGCGCGAGTACTGGAAGCGCGTGTCATCGAGGACGGTCGGGCTGATGATCTGGCTGTCGCTGATCTGGAGCTGGTGATTGCTGCTATCGCTGTTCCTGGCCAGGGTGGGAAGATCGAAGGTGCCGATGCCGCCATTCTCGTTGTTGTTGCTGTTGTACTCGTAGCGCGCGGTGAGCGTGTTGTTCTTACTGAGCTGGTAATCGAGGCGCGGGCCGATCTCGAGGCGCGTCACAGGATTGGGGACGCCGGTGCTGAATGGCACCTGGTTGAAGTTGTTGTCGAGAACGACGGCGTTAATGATCGACGTTTCGTCCTGCTTGCGACGCTGCACGTTGAAGAAGAACGACGCCTTCTTGCTCAGCGGGCCGCCCACGTTGGCGTTATACATCTCGGTCTGGTACCCGGGCTGATCGCCATGGTTGAACGGGTTGCGGGCGTTGAAGATCTCGTTATTGAAATTGAACATCGCCTGGCCGTGGAACTTGTCGGTGCCGGGCTTGGTGAAGATCTCGATGCGGCCGTAGCCGATGCGGTCGTACTCGGCCGAGAACGGGTTGGTGTTGATGCGCACTTCGCGGATGGCGGACTTCGGTGGAAGCTGGCCGTTGGTGAAGCCGTCGATGTAGATCTGGCCGCCATTGGGGCCGGCGGAAGGTCCGGCGAGCGCCTGGAGGTCGTTGGCCAGGTCGTCCGGGTCGTCGGAGAGCGCGTCGAGGTCCTTACCTTTCAGGACAATGGCGGTCGCGTTGGTGGAGGGGTCAACATTGACCGAGGTATTGGTGTCCTGAACGTCGACCTTTTCCGCCTGCACGGCGATTTCCAGCGAGATGTCGAGGTCCTGGGTCTTGCCCGCGGCGACAGCGAGATCGGAGGTGTTGTATTTCGAGAAGCCCTTGGCGGCGACGCCGATCTCATAACTACCCGGCGCGAGACCCTTGATCTCGTAGTTGCCCTGCTTGTTGGTGACGGCCGTTGCGGTCTGCCCGTTAGCAGCTTTCGCGGTGACGGTTGCGTCGACGACAACAGCACCGGTCGGGTCCGTGACCTGGCCTTTGATGGCGCCGGTCGATTGGGCGAGCAGCAAAGAGCTCGCCAGGAGCAGGAACATCAGGACAGCAATTACGCGACTTGCGGATTTCATAAATCTCCTGAACTTTGCGACCAGCGGCTGAAGCCGCCTGAGACCCGATTGTTCGCACAGCTAAGTTGTGTCGCCAGGCAAGCCTGGCTAGTACACAACGAAAACTACTGCGACTCGCCGGCGCCCCCTGCGCCGAGGTTCCAGGGCGAAAGGATCGACTGCGCGTTGGGCGCGGTCAGGATGGGCTCGACACCCGCGAGCAGCGTGAGCGCCGAAACGCTGGCGCCATTTCCCTGCGTCGTGACGATCATCAGCGCGTCACCTTTCTGAAGCTCGGTGAGCGGGATCTGCGGCAGACGCGACAGCATCTGCATCGGGTCGCCTGCGATTCGCATACCGCTGCCCGGGCCGCCCTGGCGCGGACCGCCGGGGCCGCCTTGTGCTCCACCATTGGCTCCGCCTTGCGGACGCTGGCCGCCCTGAGCGCCCGCGCCGTCACGCAAACGGAGGGCGATGAACTGGGCCAGTTGTTGCGGCAGCTTGCGCATCTGCGAATCGGGGGTGATCTTCACGATGACGGGTTTTTTCGTGGCCAGATCGTTGATGGTGACCGTCTGGTTCGCCGCGTCGATGGACGAGATCGTACCCGCAACATTGCGGAAGGTGCCGAAGACGATCTCTTTGGCCGCGAGGGAAGTTCCGTCGGCGGCACGAGTACCGCGGGCGCGCAACTGGTCGCCGGGCTTGACTGCGTCAAGCGAACTGATCTTCGCGTCATCGAAGTGCGGCGAATCGGGCGCATACTGCCGGACTACAGTGTCTTTGGTGGTTTGAACGCTGACGTTCGGAGCACCCGGAGCTGTGGCCGCGAGCGAGATCGTGCCGGTCGCGGCGTCGACTGACTTCACCGGGCCGAAGACCCCGTTGCGCTGCCAGTCTTCCTCTTCCTTCTTCTGCTTTGCGGCGACGTCGGATTGCTTCATGACGACGATCAGGTTGGCGGCGAGAGTCTTGCCGTCGTCGGAAGCTTTGCCGCGCGCGAGAATGCGGTCACCGCCCTGCACGTCGGAGATTTGGATCGGCGTTGCCGTCTTGAGATCCGTCTGGCCGGGCGCAGTCCGCAAGATGCGCGCACCATCGGCGACATTCACGGTAAGGTCCGCGCCGGCGTCGGTCTTGAGCGAGATGACATTGCCCTGGATCGTTTTCACTGCGCCGACGGCACGCGTGGCGGGCGCGTCTTGTGCGATGGAAGCGACGGCGCACAGAAGCGCGCCGAGGAGAACGAGTTTTAGTGAGTCCAAAACGAGTTTGCGTGAGTCGAACATGATTGGGTGGAGCGGCCGATGTCTCCGACGAAATCAGGCGCCGGAGGTAAGCAGCTGCTGCTAAAGGATTACCCGAAATAAGGTGGGCGCGCGAGTGGAAATCGCTTATTTAACAAGATTTTACGCGGGTTTACAGAGTGTTTACCCCGGGTTCATATGCGGAACTTTCCAGCCCTGCCAGGGTTTATCCTTGGCAGCGAAGATTCGTGCGGAGAGCAGCTGAGCGAGCCGGGTGAACCGGCCGGATGTCCCGGACGAATGGAGGATTGTGGTCATGAAAGCAAAGCGCGTACTGGTCGCTGCCACCTTCGTGGTGCTGCTGTCGGCGGGCGTGATCGCGTGCAGCCGTGCCAAGAGCGATGCGCAGATCATCGGCGAAGTAGTCACGAAGATCCAGGCGGACCCGCAGGTTTCGAATAAGCAGGTCTCGGTGATGTCGAGTAACGGAGTGGTGACGCTCACCGGCGCCGCAGCGAACGAAACCGAGCGCGTCGCCGTCGCAAATGACGCGTCGCAGGTCGAGGGCGTGAAGACGGTGGTGAACAACCTCCTGGTCGCCGGCGCGCCTGCAACCGTTGCGCAGCCGGACACGACCGCACAAGAGACGCAGCAGCCTGATCCGGCACCTGAACCGGCGCCCGCACCAGCACACGCACGCAAGCCCGCGGCATATCGCGAGCATCAGCCGGCGAAGAGCAAATCTATGACTGCGAGCAGCGGCGGGTATGTGCCGCCGGTGATGGCGTCGGGACCGACGTACACGAATACTCCGTACGTAGCTCCGGCAACCACGACCACGACTCCGGTCGCGAACAATACGCCCGCGCCTCCACCGGCGCCGCCGAAGCAGTACACGATCGACCCGGGCACGACGCTTTCGATCCGCATGGTCGATTCGATCAACTCGGGGCGCAACCACGCGGGTGACATGTTCCACGCGACGCTGGATTCGCCGGTGATGGTCGGAGAAACGGTAGTGATTCCCGAAGGCGCCGATGTAATCGGGCGCGTGGTGGAAGTAAAGGACGCCGGCCATTTCGCGGGCAAGCCTGAACTGGCGCTGGAGTTGACGAACATTTCGGTCAACGGCAACAAGTACACGATCAAGACCGATCAGTACCACCAGGCCGGGAAATCGCGCGGCGCGAGCACGGCGAAGACCGTCGGCACGGGTGCGGCGATCGGCGGCATCATCGGCGCAATCGCGGGCGGCGGCAAGGGCGCGGCCATCGGCGCGGCCGCCGGCGGGGGCTTGGGTGGCGGCGTCCAGGCAACGCGCAAGGCGGAAGAGGTCCACATCGGGACCGAGGCGCAGCTCAGCTTCCAGTTGCAGAACTCGCTGACGATGACGGCGGCTCCGGCATCGACGCGCCGGCGTTTGGACGACAGCTCGTACACGCCGCCGCCTCCGCCACAGGACAACGACAAGAACTACACGGATTATTCGTCGTCGAGCAACAACAGTTCTGACCGGCCGGTGCTGAAGCGGCGTCCAAACAGCCCGGATCAGAACTAGGCCCAAGGCCCAAGGCTCAAGGCTCAAGGCTATAAACCTTGGGCCCTTTTCATTGCGTTTTGTTCCTGTTCCTTGTGCCTTGAGCCTTGCGCCTAAAGCCTGCTTGTTACACTGATAACGATGTCTACGATCATGATGTACGGCAAGCCGGTGGCGGAGCAGATCACTGCGCGACTGGCTGTCGAGGTGCCGCGGTTTGTCGAGCAGCAAAAGGTAGTGCCGAACCTCGCGATCGTGCAAGTGGGCCGGAACCCGGCGTCGGACCGGTACATTGCGAAGAAGATCGAAGCCTGCACCAAGCTGGGCATGGCGGCCGAGCACCTTGGATTCGACGCAAGCATTTCCGCTGACGGGCTGAAGGAAGAGGTGGACCGCCTCGGCCGTTCGTCGAAGTACCACGGGGTCCTGGTGCAGTTGCCGCTGCCGGACCACATCGAAAAACCAGAGACCAGCACTAACAAGTTCGACATCTTCGACGTCATCCCCGCCGAGAAGGACGTGGACGGAGTCGGGCGCGACGCGGCCACGGACCTTTATCGCGCGAGACAGTCGCACATGAAATTTCTCGCCGCGACGGCGCTGGCGGTGCGGCGCATGATGGCCTTTTACCAGGTCGAGACGGAAGGGAAGCGCGCAGTCGTCATCGGGCGGAACGACATCACCGCGAAACCGATCCTGCACATGCTCGGCGGGCGCATGTGCAACGCGGCGGCGATCTGGTCGCACAAATACGTGCCGAAAGAAGTGCAGGACGAACTGATGCGGGAGGCCGATATCATTGTCAGCTCGGTCGGCAGCTCGCATTTCAAGATCACGCGCGAGATGGTCAAGCCCGGGGTGGTGATCTTCGACATCGCGACGCGGGTCGAAGGCAAGAAGCTGAAGGGCGACGCGGATACGGAGAGCGTGGCGCCGATCGCGTCGCGGATCACACCTGTGCCGGGCGGGGTGGGACCGGTGACGGTGGCGGCGCTGACGGAGAATCTTTTTCGCGCCGCGCAGTTCGTTTGCGGCATCGGTACGGAAGGCTACACGTTCTGATGTTTTAACCAAGGGGTGCGGATGGCGTCGTCTTCGGGGCAGCCGCTGGGGCCCGACCAGGCCAGCATTGAGAAGCAGAACCGGGACCTGGGATTCGGCAGCGTCCTGTCCAGCCGGCGCCAACTCCGGTTGCTCAACCGGAACGGCACGTTCAACGTCTATCGCCAGAAACCGAAGTGGTGGCGGCGGATATTCACCTACCATTTCCTGTTGAACATGAGCTGGCCGCGTTTCTTCGCGGTGATTTTTACAGCTTTTGTCGTCACCAATGCCCTGTTCGCAACCGCGTACTACTTGGCCGGAGCGCAGCAAGTGCAGGGCGACGTCGGGGTCGAGAACCAGTTTCTGCGCTGCTTCTTTTTCAGCGTCGACACCTTCGCGACGATCGGGTACGGGAACCTGGCGCCGATGGGGGTCGCCGCGAACGTCATCGTCACGATCGAGGCGTTGTTCGGGCTTCTGACCTTCGCCATCGCTACCGGCCTGGTGTTCGCGAAATTCGCGCGCCCGATTGCAAATATGATTTATTCCAGGAATGCGGTCATCGCACCCTACCGGGGGATGACGGCGTTCATGTTCCGCGTCATCAACGGCGGCCACAACGAGTTGATCGACCTGGAGGCACGCGTCGTGTATACGCGGTTTGAAGACAGCGGCGGCGCGACGTTGCGCAGATACTACCCGTTAACGCTCGAACGCGATCGTGTGTCGTTCCTTCCAGTAGCGTGGACGATCGTCCATCCGATCGATAACTCCAGCCCGCTGTACGGATCCACAGAGAAGGAATTGATCGGCGCCCACGCGGAATTTCTCGTGCTTATCACCGCTACGGACGACACATTCTCAACCACCGTGCAAAGCCGGTCGTCCTACACGGCGGAGGAATTGATCTGGGGAATGCGCTTCGCCAATCTCTTCCTGGGAGAAGGCCCGGTGCTGACGATCGATATGAACCGGTTCCACGCGGTGGAGCCGGCGGCAAGTACTTAGTGAGCGCTTAGGAACGCGCCGCCAGCTTTTTCAGAAACTCCAGCTCATCCAGCGTGTACTTGAAGGCCTTGCGGCCGTCGATGAAAACGACCGGTACCTCTTCGTTGTAGAGGCGCTGGAGTTCGGGGTCGGTGTCGATATCGATCTCGCGCCAGCGGAACGAGGCCTGTGAGTCCAGTCGAGCGAGCTTCTCCTTGACCACATCGCACAGGTGACATTCTTTGCGCGAATAGACGAGGACATCGTGCACGGGCGCTCCTGTACTCCTACTTGGATCGCGATGTGAGTTCGCGTTTCCACGCTGGCGTCCACCAGCCATGTTTTTCGAGGTAGTGCTCGATGCGGGGGATAGGATCGGCCACTGGCTCGATGGTCAGGCACTGTATCAGTGTCGGGCCGCGGCCAGTGCGTGCGCGATCGACGGCCTCGCGCGCAACGCGGTACACCGCCACAGCGTCGTGGCCGTCGACCTCGATTGGGGGAATGCCGTACGCTGCCGCTTTGGTTTCGAGCGCGTCCGCTTCCGCCGAGTGAGCGCAATCGAGGACGACGATCAATGGCAGCTTCTGTGCGGACGCAATCGTAAGCGCCTCGTGCGCTGAGCCGGTGTCGAGCGTCGACCTTTTTGCAAGCGCTACTACGACATTGGTGGCGTCTTGCAACTTACAGGCGAGGGCGACGCCTGCAGCGAGGCCGAGATGCGGCGGGACCTGGTGGATCTGAGGCGAGGGTTCCAGCGCCGTTCGGACCGCGGCGTTACCGGCTAGCAGAGACACTGCATCGCCGGGCACCAGGTCGACGATGGCGCCGATCAACGCTTCATTGCATTGCGCCGATGCATCAGACCTCATCCTTGCCTTTAACATTTGCGCGTAGAGCTTTTTCAGGACGTCTTCATCGACCGTCCCCTTCATCGGCTGATCGGATTTTGGTGCTGGACTGCCGCCGTTCCTCCCGGCTTCAGTCTTTATGTCGGCCTTACTGCGAACCATGAAGCGCTCCTTGGAAACTCAACATTCTAAGCTGAGGGACGCTGAACATCCCACCCTCCGCCAAGACCGGGCGGGAGGGTGGGCAACCGCAGAAGTTTTTCAACATGATTGTGGATAGCTTTGTGAAAAAAGGCGGTGCTTCTCTCGCAAAGCGAGGAGTGGCGCGCGATTGTACAGATTGCACCGATCTCGATGCGCAGTTTGGAACTGATTGTGCATCGACAAAGCGAAACGGTTTGCTAGTCTGTGCGGGTGAAACTCCGGCTCGACAAATTGCTCGTGGACCGTGGGCTTGCCAAGTCGCGCGAGCGCGCCCAAGCGCTGATCCTCGCCGGCAAGGTACTGGTGAATGAGCAGAAGATCGACAAAGCTGGAGCGAACGTTGAAGAAAACTCGCCAATCCGTCTGCTGGGCGAGGACTTGCGCTATGTCAGCCGCGGGGCATTGAAACTCGAGCACGCGTTGAACAACTGGAACATCGACGTGAAAGGCCGGGTCTGCATGGATGTGGGCGCGTCGACCGGCGGGTTCACCGATTGTCTGCTGCAAGCGGGAGCGGCTCGGGTGATCGCCGTCGATACCGGCTACGGCCAGATCGATATGAAGCTGCGGCAGAACTCGCGCGTGCGTCTGCTGGAGCGCACCAACGCTCGTTATCTCAAGCCGGAAGAGATCGGTGAAGCCGTGACTTTCGTGGCCATGGATGTGTCGTTCATATCCGCGACGCTGGTGCTGCCGGCGGTGATTGCGTCGGCGTTCGCGGAACCTGCGCCTGAGCAGGAGATTGTCGTACTCGTGAAGCCGCAGTTCGAGGTGGGGCGGGAGGCGGTCGGGAAGGGCGGTATCGTCCGAGACGAGCAGGCGCAGCTCGACGCGGTAAACAAGGTGAAGGCTGCGCTTGCGGAGCTCGGTTGGAAGCGCCAGGAGGTCACCGAATCACCGATCCTGGGGGCGGAAGGAAACCGGGAATTCCTGCTCTATGCGAGGCGATGACCGCAACGGTCCGAGGCAGCGCTGGTACAATCATCCACTTCCATGAAAACGGTCGGCATCATCAGTAAGCCGGACAAGCCGGAGCTGCTGGAACTGGTACCGGAAGTGCTGAAGTGGTTCGAGCAGCACGACTACCGGGTCATCCTCGATGACGAGACGGCGACGTACGCGCCGGGGAGGCCCTCGGTCGAGCGCACCACGATCGGAGAGCACGGTCCGAAATTCGTGCTCGTGCTCGGCGGCGATGGCACACTGCTTTCCGCCGCGCGAGCTGTGGCCGCCGCGAGGGTGCCGATCCTGGGCGTGAACCTCGGTTCGCTCGGATTCCTGACCGAGGTGCCGTTATCGGAGCTGTATGAAACGCTGGACGCGATCGATAACGGGCAGTGCGCGGTGGAAACGCGCAGCCTGGTGCATTGCCGCCTGGTGCGCCGCGACCAGATGGTCGCCGAATTTCACGCGCTGAACGACGCGGTCATCAACAAGAGCGCGATCGCGCGCCTGGTCAGCTTCGATCTGTACCTCGACACGGTATTCGTGTCGAATTACAAAGCGGATGGCGTGATCGTCTCGACGCCCACGGGATCCACTGCGTATTCGCTGGCCGCGGGTGGCCCGATCCTGATGCCGTCGGTGGACGCGTTCGTGATCAATCCGGTGTGCCCGCATTCGCTGACGCACCGCCCGCTGGTGGTGCGCGACAGCGTCGAGATCCTGATCGACGTGCAGAGCTCGGGCGAAGAAGCATTCCTGTCCATCGACGGCCAGGTCGGCGTGCCGCTGGAGGACAACGATCACGTCGTGTGCACTAAGTCGCCATACACATGCACACTCATGCGCATGCGCAAGACGTTCTTCGACGTGCTGCGGACCAAGTTGAAGTGGGGGATTCGTTAAAGCAGTTACTGGTTGCCAGGTGCCAGTTCCTCCTATGAGAGCACATACGATCCTTGTTGCATTCGTACTGTTCGGGTGCGCGTTGGCGGCGGAGGAGAAGCCCGCGGCGGACCTCATCATCACTAACGCCAAGGTATACACCGTCGATAAGGCACATCCGCGCGCGGAAGCGGTGGCGGTGCTCGGGCCGCGGATCGTGGCCGTGGGAACGTCTGCCGAGATCGACGCGTGGCGCGGGCCGAATACGAGGGTGATCGACGCGCACAGCCGCCTTGTGCTGCCTGGGTTTAACGACGCGCACGTGCACTTCATCACCGGCGGGTTGCAACTGGACAGCGTGCAATTGAACGATGCGGAGAGCCCGCAGGAGTTCGCGCAACGCATCGGCAACTTCGTCAAGCGTGTCCCGAAAGGTGAGTGGATCACCGGCGGCGATTGGGACGAGGAGAAGTGGAAACCGCCGCAACTGCCGACCAAGGAACTCATCGATCCGGTGACGCCCGATACTCCGGTGTTCGTCACGCGATACGACGGGCACGAGTCGCTGGCGAATTCGTACGTGCTGAAGCTCGCGGGCGTCACGGCGAAGACACCCGATCCGCCCGGCGGGACGATCGTTCGCGACGCGCAGGGAAATCCAACGGGAGTGCTGAAGGATTCGGCGCAGAACTACGTGTGGAAGGTGATGCCGCCGCTGTCGCACGATCGCCGGCTGCGTGCGGCGAAACGCGCGCTGGCGTATGCGGCGCGGCTGGGTGTCACGAGCCTGCAGGACATGGGTCCTGATCCCGAAGACGTCGCGGTGTACTCGGAGTTGGCGGAGCGCGGCGAGCTGACGTCACGAATCTACGCTGCGCCGCCGATCGCGAGCGTCGATGACCAGGTCAAGATCGGCATTCGTCATGCGTGGGGAAGCCCGTATCTGCGGCTAGGCGCGCTGAAGGCGTTCGCTGACGGATCACTCGGCTCGACCACCGCTTACTTCTTCGAGCCCTATACGGACGCGCCGAAAACGCGCGGCCTGCTCAACGAAGGCATGATCCCGCTGTCGAAGATGCGCAACCGCATGATGAAGGGCGACGCCGCGGGCCTGCAACTGTTCACCCATGCGATCGGGGATGCTGCCATCTCGCAGATACTCGACTTCTATAGCGATATCGAGAAGGCGCACGGTGCGGCAGACCGGCGCTGGCGCATCGAGCACTCGCAGCACGTCGCGCCCAAGGATTTTGCACGATACGCAAAACTGCACGTGATCGCTTCGGTGCAGCCGTACCACGCGATCGACGACGGCCGCTGGGCCGAGCGCCGCATCGGGCCGGTGCGGATCAAGACAACTTACGCGTTTCGCACTTTTCTCGACAACGGCGTCCGGCTGGCGTTCGGTACCGACTGGACGGTCGCGCCGCTGAACCCGATGCTGACGCTCTATGCGGCGGTCACACGCGCGACGTTGGACGGCAAGAATCCGAATGGCTGGTTGCCAGAACAGAAGCTGAAGCTGGACGAGGCGATCGAGGCGTACACGATGGGGTCAGCGTTCGCCGAGTTCCAGGACAGCGTCAAGGGCTCGCTCACGCCGGGCAAACTGGCCGACATTGTGATCGTCAGCGACGACCTGTTCGCCATCGATCCCAAGAACATCCGGGACGTGAACGTGGACACGACGATCGTGGGCGGGCGCGTGGTGTGGAGTCGGGAGTAGTACCGAGTACCAAGTACACAGTACCAAACCATGGTGAAAGAAACTAACTGCTGATGCTCGTCGAACAGACTTTTGATTCCGGACCCGTCGCGATCAATTACGTTGCCTCGGCGGAGAGCGGTCCGCCGCTCGTGCTGCTGCATGGAATCACCAATCGCTGGGAAGTCTTCCTGAACATGATGCCGTATCTGACGCAGCGCTGGCGCGTGTTTGCGCTCGACCTGCGCGGGCACGGAAAATCGGGTCACGTGAAGGGCGGCTACGTCGGGGAACAGATCGCAGGCGACGTGATCCGATTTCTCGAGCAGAAGATCGGCGAACCCGTGGTGCTCTACGGACACTCGCTGGGTGGGCTGGTCACAACATACATCGCATCGCATCGACCGGAGCTGGTGCGAGCGGCCGGCATCGCCGACTCGCCGTTCTTCTTCGACAACGTGACTCATAGCGTTTATCCGGAAATGTTCCAGAAGGTGCACGAATTGCTGGTCCGGAAGCTCGACCGGATGGACCTTGTGCGCGCGCTGCAAACCATAACCATCTCGCATCCGGCGTACGGGACGCTCCTGTTCAAAGATTTGCCGTTCAACGACGAGGTGTTCCTGGCGTGGTGGGCGCGGTCGCTGACTATGATGGACCCCGAAGCGCTGGAGATGGCGATCGACGGGCGCCTGGGCGCGAGTTGGAATTCCGAGTACTTCCGCAAGATCGCGTGTCCGACGCTGATCATCCAGGCGGACCCGAAGTGGGGCGGGCTGGTCAGCGAGCGCGACGTCCGCGAATGCAAGGAGGCGGTTCCGCAGACAGTCCACATCCTGCTGGAGAACGTCGGGCACTCACTGCACATCCACCAACCCGGTCCGGTGCAAAGGGCACTGGGAAATTGGCTGGGGAGTTTGGAATAACTCGGCCGAAAGTTTACTAGCTGGTAAACCTTAGAGTGCCAAGGCCGCCTCCCCCTTTATCCCAAGAATCCCACAAATGGCGTGGGGTATCCCAAGGGCCTCCCAAGGGCCAGAACGTTGGGAGAAGCGACCACCGTTTGAATGGGCGAAGTTGTCAAAGAACTAAACAGGGCAATGAGAGGCAAAGTACCCTGCACGCCTGAGCGTTGTAAGGCAATGGTCGCGCGGAGAGCGAACGGCGTCAAGAAATCTATTTCTAATAGAATAAACTTGTTGTAGCATCTATATCTAATAGATATTTTGCGACTGCTTGATATCTGCCATGTGCCGCCCCTGCGGGCTCGGAAGATTAGGACGAAGCTGCCCCCGGGACTCACGTCGCCGGGCTATGAACTGGTGGCGCCCCTTCGGGGCTCGGAAGAGATGAGGACGAAGCTTACCCCGGGACTTCACGTCCCGGGCTCTGAACTACCGTCCTCCGGACTCGGAGAATTTGTGGGACAACGGAATTCGCGGCGGTTACGGAAGGACGAATAGGGCAGATGTTCGGGAGAGTCTGGGATTGAGGGGGTTTCTTAGGGATTTCTACGGGAAAGTCCCCGAATTCGTTACCATTCCGGCAACATTCCTGATTGACAATTTCTGTCAACAAACATACGATTCGCGCTACCCAAGTAGAACAAAGTTTTCCCCCGAAAATTGCAGCAACGCACTCGTTTCAGGGACGGTTAACGCAGTTCCGAAATCAGCGGCGATAAACAGTCCCACATCTGCCAAACGCGGGCAGATGCGGGGCACCGAGCACCAAGGAAAGTAAGAGGGAGACCGGAGTATGTCTCAGCGACTGGGCGACCTTCTGGTGAAGGAGAAGGTGATCACGCCCGATCAGTTGGATCAGGCATTGAAAGTGCAGAAGGAGTCCGGCACGCGGCTGGGCTCGATCCTGGTGAAGCTGGGATTTCTCTCCGACGAGGACGTAACTAATTTCTTATCACGCCAGTATGGCGTGCCCGCCATTAACCTGACGTTTTTTGAGATCGACGGCACGGTGGTCAAGCTGATCCCGTACGAGACGGCGAAGCGCTACCAGATCCTGCCGCTGAGCCGCGTGGGTTCGTCGCTGACCATCGCCATGGTGGACCCGACGAACGTGTTCGCGATGGACGATATCAAGTTCATGACCGGCTTCAACATCGAGCCGGTGGTGGCGAGTGAAAGCTCGATCCTGGACGGGATCGAGAAAGCGTACGGGCAGGTCGACCAGGGGGAAGACCTGGAGTCGGTGATGGCGGCGATGGGCGAAGGCGCGGATGCCGACATCGAGCTGCAAGCCGAAGCGGAGGAGATGGGCCTTTCCGAGCTGGAGAAGGCCGCGGACGAAGCGCCGATCGTGAAGTTGGTGAACCTGGTGCTGACCGACGCCGTCAAGCGCGGCGCCAGCGACATTCACGTCGAGCCGTACGAGAAAGAATACCGCGTCCGCTTCCGCATTGACGGCATGCTGCAGACGATCATGTCGCCGCCGACCAAGCTGAAGGACGCGATCACGTCGCGCATCAAGATCATGGCGAAGCTGGACATCAGCGAGAAGCGCCTGCCGCAAGACGGACGCATCATGCTGAAGGTCAACCTGGGCGGGAGAAAGAAGCAGCTCGATTACCGCGTCAGCACGCTGCCGACGTTGTGGGGCGAGAAGATCGTCATGCGGCTGCTGGACAAGGAAAACCTGCGCCTCGACATGACGAAGCTGGGGTTCGAACAGGAGTCGCTGGTGAAGTTCGAGCGCGCGATCCTGAAGCCGTACGGGATGGTGCTGGTCACGGGACCGACGGGTTCGGGCAAGACGAACACGTTGTACTCGGCGATCTCGCGGCTGAACCAGCCGGATACGAACATCATGACCGCCGAGGACCCGGTCGAGTTCCAGCTCGCGGGCGTCAACCAGGTGCAGATGAAGGAATCGATCGGGCTGAACTTCGCGGCGGCGCTCCGGGCGTTCCTGCGGCAAGACCCGAACATCATCCTGGTGGGCGAGATACGAGACTTCGAGACGGCGGAAATCGCGATCAAGGCCGCACTGACCGGTCACCTTGTGCTGTCCACGCTGCACACGAACGGCGCGCCGGAAACCATCAGCCGGCTGATGAACATGGGCATCGAGCCGTTCCTGGTGGCGACGTCGGTGCACATGATCGTGGCGCAGCGCCTGGTGCGGAGAGTGTGCGTCGAGTGCAAAGAACCGGTGGACCTGCCGGTACAGGCACTCATCGAGGCGGGATTCACGCCCGAGGAAGCGAAGACGGTGAAGGTCTACAAGGGCAAGGGCTGCGGAATTTGTAATAACAGCGGCTACAAGGGACGCTGCGGCCTGTACGAGGTGATGGAAGTCAGCGACGAGTTGCGCGAGCTGATCCTGGTGGGCGCCTCGGCCCTGGAGCTGAAGAAGAAGGCGATCGAGCTGGGAATGATCACGCTACGCCGCAGCGGGTTGATCAAAGCCATGACGGGGCAGACGACGCTGGAAGAAGTGGCGAGAGAAACAGTCCACTAAACCGGCTTAGGGCCCCGGGCGTAGGGCTTAGGGCCGCAATTTTGGGTTATTCATTACGAACGGGGTCTTATGCCAGCAACATTAAGCGACCTGTTGAAGAAGCTGCTTGAATTGGGGGGCAGCGACCTGCATATCACGTTGAATTCGCCGCCGCAGATCCGCGTGCACGGGCATCTGCAACCGCTGGACATGCCGCCTCTGACCGCGGCGGAGACGAAGGCGCTGGCGTACAGCGTCATGACGGACGCGCAGAAGCACCGGTTCGAGGAAGACCTGGAGTCCGACTTCAGCTTCGGCATGAAGGGCCTGGCCCGTTTCCGCGCGAACATCTTCAACCAGCGGGGGGCGGCGGCGGCCGTGTTCCGCGTCATTCCGTTCGAGATCAAGTCGTTCAACCAGCTGAACCTGCCGCCCATCGTTGCGAAACTGTGCGAAAAACCGCGCGGATTGATCCTGGTGACGGGGCCGACGGGGTCGGGCAAATCGACGACGCTGGCGGCGATGATCGACAAGATCAATGTCGACCGTCACGATCACATCATCACCATCGAAGACCCGATCGAGTTCGTCCACCAAAACAAGAACTGTCTGGTGAAACAGCGCGAGGTGCACTCGGATACGAAATCGTTCACCAGCGCCTTGCGCGCCGCGCTTCGTGAAGATCCGGACGTGGTGCTGATCGGCGAAATGCGCGACCTGGAGACGATCGAGTCGGCGCTGCGTATCGCCGAAAC